>CALIMJ010000029.1 GCA_938028835.1 uncultured bacterium
GCGCAGCCGCAAGTTGCGGATCCCCCCGACGGCCTCGAGGAGCTCCTCGGCCGCGGCTTGTGCAGCCTGTCAGAAGGTCATGGTGATGTCGGCCGGCGCCATGTGCTCGAGCACAAACGTGGTGGCACCGATGATGCCGTCCGCTTCGGGGACCAGGGTTTCGGACGTCACGTCGAAGATCTGCGCCGCCAGGCTGCACGCATAGAGCCGCACACGCCCCGTCTCCTTGAGGGCCCTGAGGATGTCGTACACGTTCGTGGGCATCCCCGCGGCCGCCACCTGCTGGCGGAGCCAGGCGTCCTGTTCGACATGCTCCGCGGACACCCTGAGTTTTTCGGCCTCACCTCTCTTCAGCGCCCGGACGGCCCAGTTCACGAACAGGAGGTCCACCTGAAGGTCTGAAGCAGCCCCCAGCCAGGCGAAGGCCAGGGGCGTCAGGATACGATCGTAGGCGGCTTCCCGGATCACGATGGCCATTCTCTTTGGCGTCATCCCCGTTGCCTCCTCTCTCGTACGGCCCGCTCCGCTTGACGGGCGCGTCTCCTGCTGGCCAGCCCGCGGATCTGGTCGTCACCTGCGCTTCCGAATGAAGAAGCGCACCACCCCTCCGTCCTCCTGGACCTCGACGATCTCATGGCCCAGCTGGGACGCCCAGGCCGGGATGTCCCGACGCGACCCCGGGTCCGTAGCCCGCACTTCAAGGACCTGCCCCGGCTCCAGGCGGTCGATCGCCTGGCGGCTGCGCAACACGGGCATGGGACAGCACAGGCCCGTGACGTCCAGAACGGCGTCGGCGGAGATCGGTCGATTCATAGGACTACGTCCTCCTGTCTTTTCTCTCGACAGTCCGGTTCAAATAGTTGCCATTCGCGCGTCCGGGTGCGTCCGTGGCGCACCCCGCATGCCAGTCATTTCGGGCTCCGGTTAGGACTGGGAAAAATCCGGGGATGCGGAGGTCAGGCGGCCACGCTACCGCCCGGGCCCCCGCCGAGGACAGATGCACTGCCGCGGGGCGAAGAAGGCTGCCACTTGCTTCCGGTTCACGCCGTGTAGTGTAACGGGCACGGGCTCCAAGGGCAAGCATTCCGCGGCCGCCCCTGAGCGCGGGGGTGAGATGCTCGGACCCGGCCGGGCGCGCTCGGGACGTGCGGAGCCCCCGAACCAGGGGGATGTCGCACTTCCGTTCCGCCCTGCTTCGCCCGTCACGATGGCCGTGGATCGGGAGGCCTGCTCCTCCGCATCGTGGACTCCTTTCTTGAGGCTCTTGCCTCTCCGGCTTAGGAAGTCCACGAAACCGCGGCCGTCCCCAGGGCCCGCTGACTTTCCGAATGCCCGGGCCCGTTTCTGACCGCTCCGGACACGCCCTCCATCAGCTCGATCCGGTTACCAAAAGGGTCGAAAACATGGGCCGGTTGTAGCCGGAAGCGGTGGTTCGTCTGTAGACACCTGGTAGTCGGCCTGTCTGCATCGCGCGACCGCGGCGTCCAGATCATTTACCACCGGGGCAGCGTGAGCTGTTCTGGCAGGCCGGGAATCGGCTCTACACCGAGATGGATCCGTACGCCATCCCGTTCAAACCACACGCCGCCACGATGAGCCAGGCTGGCCGGCTTGGGCGTCTCCACCAGTCCGAACAGGTGGCGGTAAAAGCTCCGCGCCCGGTCTTCCTCTCCGGGCGGCATGGCGATCTGCACAGGGTCGATCGCTGGATCCTCATCGGCCGGTTCAGTGGGACTCCGCGGCCTGGCGCCGGTGGGCGGCTTCCTCCACCACCTTCTGGGCGATGTGGGAGGGGACCTCCTCGTAGTGGGAGAAGCTCATCTCGAAGAACCCGCGGCCGCCCGTGATGGACCGCAGGTCGCTGGCGTACCGGAGCATCTCCGCCATGGGCACCTGCGCCCGCACCGTGGTGGTGCCGTCGCCGTTGGGCTCCATCCCCTGGATGCGGCCGCGCTTGCCGTTGAGGTCGCCGATCACGTCCCCCACCAGGTCGTCGGGGACGGTCACCGACACGTTCATGATGGGCTCCAGGAGGGCCACCCCCGCCTGCTCCGCGGCCTTCTTGAATGCCAGCGACCCCGCGATCTGGAAGGCGATGTCGGAGGAGTCCACGGGGTGGGTCTTGCCGTCCACCAGGGTCACCCGCACGTCCACCACCGGGTAGCCCGCCAGCACGCCCTCCTCCATCGCCTTGCGGACCCCTTTGTCCACCGACGGCCGGAACTGCTGCGGGATAGCCCCGCCGAAGATCCTGTCCACGAACTCGTACCCCGCGCCGCGCGGCAGCGGCTCGATCTCGATGGTGCACACCCCGTACTGGCCGCGGCCACCCGTCTGCTTCACGTAGCGGCCCTCCGCGGTGGCCTTCCTCCGAATGGTCTCCCGGTACGGCACGTGGGGCTGGCCCAGCTGGACTTCCACGTGGAACTTGCGCCGCAGCCGGTCCGCCACGATCTCCAGGTGGGACTCGCCCAACCCCGACAGGATGGTCTTCTTGGACTCCGGGTCGTGCTCCACGTGCAGGGTAGGGTCTTCCTCCGCCAGCCGGGCCAGGGCCTGGCCGAGCTTGTCCTCGTCCTGCTTGCTCTTCGGCTCCACGGTCATGGCGATGGCGGGCCGGGGGAACTCCACGGGCCGCAGCCGCACGGGGTGGTCCTTGCTGCACAGCGTGTCGTTGGTCTGGGTCTCGCTGAGCTTGGCCACGGCCCCCAGGTCTCCCGCGGGGACCTCCGACACCGGGATCTGCTGCTTGCCCCGGAGCAGGTACAGCTGGCCCACGCGCTCGGCGCGCTCCTTGTTGGCGTTGTACACCTGGGAGTCCGAACGCAGGGTGCCGGAGTACACCCGGAAGTAGGAAAGCCGGCCCACGTAAGGGTCCGCCATGGTCTTGAACACCAACGCCGCCAGAGGTCCCGAGGGGTCCGGGCGGAGCGTCTGGCCGTCCACAGACACTTCCGCGGGCCGGTCCGCGGGGCTGGGCACCAGGTCCACCACCGCGTCCAACACGCCCTGCGCGCCTAACCCCTGAGTCGCCACCCCGCACAGCACGGGGACCACCCGCCCCGAGGCCACGCCGGCCCGCAGGCCCCGGCGCAGTTCGTCCTCCGACAGCTCCCCTTGCTCCAGGTACTTCTCCAGGAGGGCGTCGTCGGACTCCGCGGCCTGCTCGAGGAGCTTTTCCCGCCAGCTCAGGGCCTCCTCCCGCGCATCCTCAGGGAGCTCCGCCTCCCTGGCCCGCCCTCCCTCGTAGGTGAACGCCCGCACGCTCACTAGGTCCACCACGCCGCGGAGGGCGGTCTCGGAACCCAAGGGCACCTGCAGGGGGACCACGTGGGCTCCGAACCGCGCCTGGAGGGACTCCACGGCCCGGGCGAACTGCGCGTTTTCCCGGTCCAGGCGGTTCACCACCACCAGACGCGGCAGCCCCTGCTGGTCGGCCACCTTCCACAGCTTCTCCGTCTGCACCTGTACCCCGCTGAGGGCGTCCACCACGAACAGGGCCGCGTCCGCCACCCGCAGGGCCGCGTACGCCTCGCCCACGAAGTCGGGGTAACCGGGGGTGTCGATCAGGTTCACCTTGTGGTCCCGCCACTCCAGGGGGGCCGTGGCGGCGTTGATGGTGATCTTCCGCCGGACCTCCTCCGGGTCGAAGTCCGTGGTGGCGGTCCCGTCGTCCACCCGCCCCATGCGCTCGGTGGCCCCCGCGCAGAACAGCAGCGCTTCCACCAGGCTGGTCTTCCCCACTCCCCCGTGACCCACCACCGCCACGTTCCGGATGCGTTCCACCGGGTAGGTCTTCACGTCCGGCCCTCCCGCTCAGTATCCTGCTTCCCTATCTACCACGTTCCGCAGCGGCTCTCCCGCCACGTACCGCTTCAGGTTGTCGCAGAACAGCTCCACCACGCGATCCATGTACCCGCGGAAGCTGCCGGCCACGTGGGGGCTCAGCAGCACGTTGGGCAGGCCCCACAGGGGGCTTTCGGGCGGCAGAGGTTCGAAGGCGAAGGTGTCCAGGGCGGCTCCCCGCAGCCGGCCTTCCTGCAGCGCCTCCACCAGGGCCGCCTCGTCCACCAGCCCGCCGCGGCCCACGTTCACCAGCACCGCCCCCGGCTTCATCCACTCCAGCTGCTCCCGCCCGACTAGCCCTCGGGTGGACGGCACCAGAGGGAGGGTCAGCACCACGTAGTCCGACCTCCTCAGCACCTCCTGCAGCCCCTCCGGCCCCACCACCCGATCCACGTGGGGGGTGGGGCGGGGACGCCGCCGCATCCCCCACACCTGCGCCCCGCACGCCTTGCACAGGCGCGCCACCTCCTGCCCGACCGCTCCCAGGCCCAGCACGCCCACGGTGCTGCCCGCCAGCTGACCGCCCTCGTCCCGCTGCCACCGGCGCTGCCTCTGGTGCTCCACGTGTACGTGGAGGTTGCGGGCGAACATGAGGAGCCAGCCCAGCACGTGTTCTGCCAGCGGGGTGGCGTGGATGCCCCGGCTGTTGGTGATCAGCACCGCAGACCGCCACAACGCCCCGCCCAGCAGGTGGTCCACGCCCGCGGAGGTCACGTGCACCCACCGCAGCCGCGGGGCCCTCTCCACCCAGGCGTCCGGGACCGCCCAGCTCACCAGGACCTCCGCATCGGGCAGGTGTCCCTCCGCCTCCTCCCGCCGCACCACCCGCACGTCCACCTCCGCCGCGCAGCTGCGGATGAGCTCCGCGTGGTGGGGCTGCATCCGCGCGGTGCACAGCACGGTCACCGGTCGGCTGCGACGGCTACGGAGCATACCGGACAGGCTGTCGGCCCGCGGCCTCCCGCAGCCGACGGACCACGAACTCCCGCCCCAACGCGGCCAGCAGCGCCCCGGCCTGGGGACCGCTGTCCCTCCCCAGAAACGCCACGTACACGGCCCCGAACGCGTCCTGGGCCGAAAGCCCCAGCTCCGACTTCAGACCGTGAAGGGTCGCCTGCACGGTTTCGGGCTCCAGCTCTGCAGTCTCCAGGCGGTCCGCTAGGCGCGCCAGCAGCTCCCGCTGCGCCCCGGTCAGCGAGGCCGCTTCCGGCGGCAGGGACTCCGTGACCGCGACGCGGTAGTGCGGCGGGGCCCACTTCTGCAGCCACCGCCGCGCGTCCTCCACCCGGGCCCGCAGCTCCTCGCGGTCGGCGTCGGTGAGGGGGGCTTGCTTCTCCCGCTCCACCTGCTCCTCGACCCGCACGTGGGGCATCTGCACCCAGAAGGCCACCTTCGCAAAGCGGGGCCGGACGAACGGCCGGGGAGGGTCGGGACGGAGCCACGCGTAGTGGAAGGTGCGGGCCAGGTCCCGGACGTCCTGCTGTTCGCCCGGCGTCCGCGCGGGGAGCTCACCGAAGTACGCGGCCGCGGCCCGGTCGTATTCGTCGTACAGCCGCGGGACGGTCTCCCCGCCCGGGTCGAAGTCGATGGCGGTCCGGTAGTACGCCCGGACCACCAGGAAGCGCACCAGCTCCGGGCGCAGCACCTCCAGCAGCTCCCGCGCGCTCACCCCGCCGCGGCTGCTGGCCATCTTCCTGCCGCCCACCAGGAAGAACTCGTACGGGATGGGGAAGGGGACTTCCACGCCGAAGATCCGCTGCGCCACCACGGACGCGGTGTCGTGGCTGCCGCCCCGGGTCATGTGGTCCTTGCCCGCACCCTCCACCTTCACCCCGAACTGCGCCCACTTGGCCGCCCACTCGGTGCGGTACGTGAGCTTGGCACCTCCGCCAAACGGCGACCGGCGGCCCCGGTGGCCGCACCCCTGGGCCCACGCCACCTTGTCCGGCCGGCACTCGTACTCCACCGCCTGTCCGTCCCAGCCCAGCACCACCGTGGTCCCGATGCGGCCGCACCGTTCGCACAGCACCTGCACCGGATGCCGCTCCGCGCGCCGGCTGCCCGTGATCTCCCGCTCGATGGCCACGATCTCCGCGGCGCGGTCCAGCGCCAGCCGGAGGGCGGGGTCGAACGCACCGGTGCGGTACAGGTGGCTGGTGCGGTACGTGCGGGGAGTACACCCCACCGCCCGGAAGATGGACTCGAACTCGCGGGCGAAGTGGTCCGCGAAGCTGGGGGCATCAGCTCCGTGCCACGGCACGTCGCACAGAGGGCGCCCCATGTGCGGGCGGTAGAACTCCTCCGGAAGCGAGGGCGGCAGTCCGTCCAGAGGGTCGAAGTCGTCGAACCCGTACAGGAAGTCCACAGGCTGCCCGCGCTCCCGCAGGCCGCGCGCCACCGCGTCGTGCAGGATCACCCCCCGCAGGGACCCCACGTGGGCGGGTCCGGAGGGCGTCCAGGCGTCGTTCACCACGTAGGGCGCGGCGCGCTCCTCACAGATCCGCTCGACCAGGACGTCCACCCACACGGGAAACCCTCAAGGACCGTTGTCCAGACGTCCCCGAAGCCAGCTCCTGGCTTCCGCCGGTCCCTAGGATACCGGTGCTGCGGGCGCCCGCGCCACCAGCCACCGCCGCGCGGGCCCTGCCACGAAGAACGAACCGGTGACCACCAGCAGGTCCTCCGGCCCGCAGCACCTCACGCCCTGCGCCACCGCCGCCTCGCAGTCCTCCACCACCTGGACCCGCGGGTGCGCTTCCCGCAGGGTCTGCGCCAGCTCGCCGGCGGGGATCGCCCGCACGTGCTGGGGCGTGGTGACCACCACCTCGTCCGCGACGGGCAGCACCTCCCGAGCGGTCTGCCAGGTCTCGTGACCCCGGACCATCCCCAGCACCAGCACCACCCGCCGGTCCGCGAACAGCTCCTCCAGGGTAGCCCGCAGGGCGCGCATGGAAGCGGGGTTGTGCGCCACGTCCACCAGCACCCACGGACGTTGCCCCACCAGCTCCTGACGGGCCGGCCAGCGCACCCGGGCGAGGCCCTCCCGTACCAACTCCGGGTCGGGCCGTTCACCGTCCCGGGCCAGCCACGCCTCCGCCGCGGCCACCGCCACCGCGGCGTTGGTCGCCTGGTGCCGACCCAGCAACGGGACCCACAGACCCCCGTACCGTTCTAGCGGTGTGTGCACCGACAGGCGCACGCCGCTCAGCTCGGCGGCTTCCACGTGGAACTGGACCTCGCATCCCACGCGCACCCGCTGGGCACCCAGCTCGCGGCAGGTCGCTTCCAGGACCTCCTCGGCCTCCGGAGGCTGCGGGGCACACACCACGAGCCCCCCCGGCCGGATGATGCCCGCCTTCTCCCGGGCGATCTCCCGCAGGGTACTGCCCAGCACGTCCGTGTGGTCGTACGAGATGGGGGTGACCACGGACACCTCGGGGTGGCACGCGTTGGTGGCATCCAGCCGGCCCCCGATGCCCACCTCCAGCACCGCGCGCTGTACCCCCTCTTCCGCGAAGTACCGCGCCGCCAGGGCCACGGACACCTCGAAGTACGTGGGCGTGCCCCAGGGGTCCTCTGCCCCCGCCTTCACCGCGGGGACGGTGTCCTGGACGAGCCGCGCCAGCCGGTCGGGGGGGATCAGGACGTCGTTGATGCGGATGCGCTCCCGGTAGTCCCACAGGTGCGGCTTCGAGTAGAAGCCCACCCGCTGCCCGTGGGCCTGCAGGATGGACACCAGCATCACCGCGGTGGACCCCTTGCCCTTCGTGCCTGCCGCCAGCACCGAGCGGAACCGGTCCTGCGGGTCCCCCAGCCGCCGCAGCAGCGCCTGGATCCGCTGCAGCTTGATCTCCGCGTAGGGGACCGCGGATCGCTCGTAGTTCAGCAGGCCGTCCAGCCACTCCAGGGCGCGAGGGTAATCCCACGCCTCCGTCACCGATCCCCTCCTTCCACCTGCAGGCGGGCGGCCCGCAGGGTGTTGCGCAGCAGCATGGCCACCGTCATGGGGCCAACGCCTCCCGGCACAGGGGTGATCCAGCCCGCCACCTCCCGGACCGCGTCGAAGTCCACGTCGCCCACAATCCGGTGGTCCTGCCGGGTGATCCCCACGTCCACCACCACCGCACCCGGCTTGACCATGTCCGCGGTCACCAGGCGCGGCCTACCCACCGCCGCCACCAGCACGTCCGCCTCCCGGGTGTGGGCGCTCAAGTCCCGGGTGCGGGAGTGACACAGGGTGACCGTGGCGTGTTCTGCCAGCAACAGCAGGGCTGTGGGCTTCCCCACCAGGTTGCTGCGGCCCAGCACCACGGCCCGTGCACCCGCCAGATGCACCCCCGTGGACCGCACGAGCTCCAGGACGCCCAGAGGCGTGCAGGGCACGAGCTGCGGGCGGCCCAGGCTCAGACGCCCTGCGTTGTAGGGGCTCAGCCCGTCCACATCCTTGCGGGGGTCCAGGCGTTCGAACACCGCCTCCGGGTCCAGGTGCTCCGGCAGGGGCAGCTGCGGCAGGATCCCGTGCACGTCCTCCCGGCCGTTCAGCCGGTCCACCAGGTCCACTAGCTCCCGCTGCGAGGTCCGGGCGGGCAGGTGAAAGGTCTCGGACCGGATCCCCACCGCCGTGGCCGCGCGCGCCTTGTTGCGGACGTACAGGGCGGAAGCGGGATCGTCGCCCACCAGGATGGCGGCCAGGGCAGGGCTGGTCCCGTGGCGGGCGGTGAAAGCTTCCACCTCCCGCCGCACCTCCTCGCGGATCCGCGCGGCCAGGGCGCGGCCGTCCAGGATCTCGGCCATGCTGGAGCTTCCTCCGGCGAACGTGGGTTGGCCGCCCGACGCGGGCAACCGAACCCTACGTTACCACAGGGGAGTGGGGGCGTGCGGGCGGTCCCTCAGGGCGCCGAACCCGCCGGGCCGAAGTCCGCGCAGATCCGGCAACTGGCGCCCGGCTGGCTGCTGACGACCACGTCCTGCGAGTTCACCACCACCGCCCGCAGCTTGAACCGAACGGGCCAGTCCCTCTGCGTGAGCACGGGGTTGAAGCGGCGTTCCAGCTCCCTCACCACGGGCTCCGGCACGGGGAAGCCGTTCACCCGCAGGCGGTCCAGCCGGAAGTACATCTCGGGCCCGCCCTCTACCGCGAAGGTGCCCCGCAGCTCCACGGGCAGCTGAGCTCCCCACAGGGGAACCACACCCCGGCCGCAGACGTAGCCGCGGTCGCTCCACAGCCGGACCCGCTGCCCCGGCGCCAGCTGGGAAAAGTACTGCTCGAGGTTCTCGAAGCTCACCCGCATGTGCAGGGCGCTGTCCCGGACCCCGTCCACCTGGAACTGGCCCCGGCGCAGGGCTTGCGGGTTGAAGCTGGCGCCCACCAGCCGCACCCACGCCTCGTCCACCCGGAAACCGTCGGACAGGGTCGCCCGAGATGCGTACACACTCACCCGCGCGTAACCGCCCTCGTAGAGGTCGGGGACGGCCTCCACCCGCAGGACCCGGGCCTCCCGGAAGAAGCTGGCCACCGCCTGGCGCACCAACGCCTCGTCCGCCGAGGCGACCGGCGACCCGCACAGCGCCAACACGGCCACCAGGCTCAGGATGACAACGGGCCAAGGCCGCATCCGGCTCCCCCCGAACCCGGGTTTGCAGGATCTGTGCCACGGAGACGGCGGTCCTCGGACGCGTCCCGGAGCACGGTGCGCTGGGCTGGAGCGGGAGACGGGAATCGAACCCGCACCACCAGCTTGGAAGGCTGGGGCTCTACCATTGAGCTACTCCCGCCCGCGAAGCGGTCTCCTCAGAACCTGGTGGGCGGGGAAGGATTCGAACCTCCGAAGGCGTTCCGCCAGCTGATCTACAGTCAGCCCCCTTTGTCCGCTCGGGCACCCGCCCAACCACCTGCGATTGTAGGTTCGGCTCCCGTTGGGGTCAAGGCGACCCGCGGCGGCATCGTGTCACGCGCGCCACCGCTTTCCTGACGTGCCAGACGCGCTGGGGACTGGGTGGGAGGAGACCAGCCCTACCGGGAGACGGTTTGCCGCCCGCGCTTTCCGCGGGAGCCTGCGAGCCGTTCCTGCAGGACCTCCGCGAGGACCACGGCGTTGTTGTGCTGTACGTCGCGCGCGCCGAACAGGAGGGTGACGGTACCGCGCCGCGCCCGTTCCTCCAGCTGCTGCACGAGCTCCTGCGCCGGGCCTCCGGAGAGTTCCTCCCGGTACCGCCTGCGGAACTCCTCCCACTTGAGCGGGTCGTGGCCGAACCACCGGCGGAGGCGGTCACTGGGTGCCAGTTCGCGGGCCCACAGGTCCACCCGCGCCGCCTGCCTGCTGAGTCCCCGCGGCCACAGCCGGTCCACCAGGACGCGGAAGCCGTCCTGGGGCTCCGGCGGCTCGTACACGCGCCGCACCCGCAGCATCACCCGTATTATATCCCACGGGCCCGGAGCGCTGGACCGCGGAGCCCGGGAGGTGCAAAATGGTGGGCGGACTCTGTCCGGGAGGTCGGGATGGCGGCGGTCCTGGGAGTGTTGCTGGCGCTGGCCCTCATGGGCACCGCGGTGTACGCGGTGTGGCGGCTCGGGGCGCCCACGTGGCGACAGGCGATCCAGGAGGTCGACCAGGAGCTGTCGGGGGAAGCTCCGGTGCCGCGCCCCAACCTGGTTGCGGACGTGGGCGACCACAGCCCGCCGCCGCGCCTTTCGTGGAACTGGGCGGCTGCACTCCTGGGTCCCTTCTGGTACCTGTGGCGCGGGCTGTGGGCGCACTTCTGCGCCCTGGCCGCGGTGGTGCTGCTGAGCGGCGGGCTGCTGGCTCCCTTCGTGTGGCTGTACTGCGCCCTCAAGGCCAACGAGGACCTGTGGGAGCTGCGCAAGGCGCGCTGGAGCGCGTACTGACCGGGCCGTTCAGCCCTGCGGGTACAGCCGGCGCAGGAACCCCTCCCTCCGGCGCCAGTCCTCGCTGACCTTCACCCACAGGTCCAGGTACACCGGCCCGCCCACCCAGGCCTCCACCTCCGGCCGGGCGCGGCGTCCGATCTCGCGGATCATGCGGCCGCCCGCGCCCACCAGGATCCTCTTCTGGGAAGGCCGCTCCACGTGGAGGGTGGCGCGGATGTAGGTGACGTCACCCCTTTCGGCCTTGCGGAACTCCTCCAGCTCCACCGCGATGGCGTGCGGGACCTCCTCCCGGGTGAGCTCCATGGCCTTCTCCCGGATGATCTCCCGCACCAGCGCCTGCAGGGGCTGGTCCGTGAGGTCTTCCGGAGAGAAGTACGGCGGGCCTTCTGGCAGTCGGCTCACCAGGGCCTCCACCAGCCGGTCCAGCCCCTCCCGTCGCAGGGCGCTGATCAGCAGGACCTCCTCGGGCCTCAGGCGCTCGCCCAGCCACTGCTGCCAGGCCCCCAGGCTCTCCTCGGTGGCCAGGTCCTGCTTGTTGAGGGCCACCAGAAGCGGGACCCGGACCCGCGCCGCTGCCTCCGCGGCCGCCTCCGCCTCCTCCCCCGGGCTGCGGGAGCCGTCCAGGACCAGCAACGCCAGGTCCACGTCCTCCAGGACCTTGCGCGCGCCCCGGACCATGTGCTCGCCCAGCTTGTGGCGGGGACGGTGCAGCCCCGGGGTGTCCACGAACACCACCTGCGCCTCGGGCAGGGTGAGGATGCCGCGCAGAGGGCTCCGCGTGGTCTGCGCCACGGGCGAGGTGATGGCCACCTTCGCGCCCACCAACGCGTTCAGCAGGGTGGACTTGCCGCTGTTGGGCGGGCCGAACAGCGCCACGAACCCCGACCGGTGCTCCGGTGGGAGTCCGGGGGCTGCCTGTCGGTCAACCGCGGTGTCCGGGTCCTCCAGCACGGACCGATTCTACCAGCCGGCCCGGGGGCGCGACTCCATTCGGACGCGCTACCGACGCTGCGGTGACCGGTGTTCCCTGGGGCTTCGGAAGGCCCGGGGCAGGAAGTCGGGAAACGAGTACACTCGGGTTCGGCCGCGCCGGCTCAGCACCACGAACTGCGCCCCGAACTCCGCCATGACCTGCCGGCACGCCCCGCAGGGCGTGAGCTCGCGGTCCTCCGGGCCGGCTACCGCCACCGCCACCACCCGCCGCGCGCCCTCGGAGATGGCCTTGTGGATGGCCACCCGTTCCGCGCAGTTCGACAGCCCGTAGGACCCGCACTCCACGTTGCACCCGGTGTACACGCGGCCCTGGTCGTCCAGCACCGCAGCCCCCACCCGGAAGCGGGAGTACGGCGCGTACGCGAACCGGCGCGCGCGTCGCGCCGCGCGCGCCAGGGCCTCCGCGGTGGCCCGGTCCAGGCCCCTCACGGGCGCGCCGCGGCCTCCGCGTCCTCCGGAGCCAGCTTCTCCACCCTCAGGCGGGCGATCCGCTGCCCGTCCAGCTCCTCCACGCGGATCCGCACCCCGTCGTAGGTGAGCTGCTCGCCCTGCTGGGGTACGTGTCCCATCCGGCTGTACACGAACCCACCCAGGGTGTCCACCTCGCCCACGGGCAGGTCCAGCCCCAAGCGTTCGTTGACCTCCTCCAGGTGCATCCGGGCGTCCACCAAGGCGGTCCGGTCGTCCAGCATGACGAGCGGCTCCCGCTCCTCCACGTCGTACTCGTCCCGGATCTCACCCACGATCTCCTCCAGGACGTCCTCGATGGTCACCAGGCCCGCGGTCCCGCCGTACTCGTCCACCACGATGGCCAGGTGGACCTTCTTCTGGCGCATCTCCTGGAACAGCTCATCCACCTTCTTCGTCTCGGGCACGTAGTAGGCGGGCCGCATGACCTCCGCGGCGGTGATCTGGGTCTGGCCGTCCCGCAGGTAGCGGAACAGGTCCTTCACGTACACCACGCCCACGATGTGGTCGATGGTCTCCCGGTACACGGGGATCCGCGAGTGCCCCTCCTCCAGCACCAGGTCCACGATCTCCGACAGCGGTGCGTCGTGGCGGACCGCCACCACGTCCACCCGGGGCACCATGATCTCCCGCACCACCGTCTCCCGGAACTCGAAGATGGAGTGGATCATCTCCCGCTCGCCTTCCTCCAGCTCGCCGTTCGCCTCCTCCATGCGGGCCACCAGGTCCAGTTCGCCCTCGGCCAGGGGAGCTTCCCGCGGGACGTGCACCCGCAGGATCCAGCCCGCCGCCCGGGCCAGAAGCGCCACCACGGCCACCACGGGGGCCAGCAGCCAGGTAAACAGGCGCGCGGGAAGGGCGCACCACAGGGCCACAGACTCGGGCGCACGCGCCGCCGCGGCCCGGGGCAGGGCCTCCACGGCGAGCAGGAACACCGCGCCTGCCACTCCGAACGCCACCCACGCACCCGCGGAGCCGAACCGGGTCGCCAGGTCGCTGGCGAGGATCACCGCCGCCCCCACGCTGGCAAGGGCGTGGCCGACCCGCAGGGTGCTCACCAGGCGTGAGGGGGCTTCTATCAACCGCAACGCCACCGCAGCCCGCAGGTGTCCCTGCTCCGAAAGCTGCCGTAAGCGCTGGCGGCTGGCCCGCGGCAGGGCGACCTCAGCGAGGGAAAAGAAGGCAGCCACCCCGGCCAGGACGGCGAACAACAGGTACCGTCCCAGGCTACTGCCCGAATCTTCCACTTAAGGCGTTCCTCCTAACACACGCCCACCGTTGCGCGAGGCGGGCGGGGGCACGCAGCCCCGGCGGCCGTCATTTTAACACGGGCCGGACGGCCCCTCAACCTAGCCGCACGGCCGGCGCAGCATCCGCCACGCCGCAGCGCCCGCGGCCGCCACGGCACCCGCCCCGGCCACCGCGGGCTTGACCCACGCTGCCGGAACCCCGAGCCGCGCCAGCAGGGGCGGCCCTAGCACCAGCGTCCCCGCCGCCGCAGCCGCCGCCGCGCCTACCAGCACCGCCGCCGCGCCCGTGTCCTTCACCCGCCGCGCCACTTCCGACGGCTGGGGCCACAGCCCGTCCACCAGGGCCTCCACCGCGGTGTTCACCAGCTCCAGCCCCAGCACCAGCCCGCAGGCCACAGCCAGCAGTGCCACCTCTGCCGCGGGTGCGTCCACCACTAGGGCCAGCGCCAGCACGCCCGCCGCCACCCCGCACTGGATCCGGAGGTTGCGCTGGGTGCGGAGGGCGTACCCCAGCCCGCAGCCCGCGGCCCGGAACGCTTCCGCCAGGGTCCGGTTCACCGCCCCTTCGCCCTCCTCACAGTCCACGCGCGCACGAGACGCCGCTGGACCTCCCACATGACCCGGCGCCCGTGCGGGGTTTCGTCCTCGTATCCCAGCAGGTGCAGGGTCCCGTGGACCGCCAGGAGGGCGATCTCGCGGGCCAGGGGGTGCCGCGCGCGGCGGGCTTGCCGGGCGGCCTGCTCCACGGAGATCACCACGTCGCCCAGCAGGCCCCCGGCTCCCTCCTGCGGGAAGGCCAGCACGTCCGTGGTGCGGTCCTTCCCCCGGTACGCCCGGTTCAGGGACCGGACGGTGGCGTCGTCCGCCAGGACCACGCTCACTTCCACGGGGCCGGCCACCCCCTGGTCCTGCAGGGTCAGCCGCACCGCGCCGCGGGCGGCCCCGGCGAGGTCACGGACCCACTCGCGGCCGCCGGCCCGGTACAGGAACCGCACCGACACCGCGCTGCCGCCTCCGGCGGTGCGCTTCAAGGCTCGCCTCCGGGTACTCCAGCCGCGGGTGGAACATGGACACCAGCAGCCGCGTGAACACCTGCGTGATGCGCTCCAGGTCGCGGAAGGTGAGGTCGCACTCGTCCAGCTGGCCGTCCTCCAACCGCTCGTGCACGATCCGCCGCACCAGCTCCCGGATCCGGTCGGGCGTGGGGTTCTGCACGGAGCGCGCCGCGGCCTCCACGCCGTCCGCCAGCATGACGATGGCGGCTTCCCGGGTCTGCGGCTTCGGCCCCTCGTAGCGGAATGCCTCGGGATCCACGGGTCCCTGCTGTTGTTCCACGGCCCGGTGGTAGAAGTACGCCATCAGGCTGGTGCCGTGGTGCTGGGGGATGAAGTCCGCCACCACCTTGGGCAGCCGGTACTGGCGCGCCAGCTCCAACCCGTCCCGCACGTGGGCGGCCACCGCCAGCGCGCTCAAGCTGGGCGCCATCCGGTCGTGCGGGTTCTGCCCGCCCACCTGGTTTTCCACGAAGAAGCCGGGTCTGCGCAGTTTGCCCACGTCGTGGTAGTAGGTCCCCACCCGGGCCAGGAGGGGATCCGCGCCCACAGCCTCCGCGGCCGCCTCCGCCAGGTTGGCCACCATGAGGGTGTGGTGGTATGTTCCGGGCGCTTCCAGCTGCAGCCGCCGCAGCAGCGGGTGGCTGGGGTTGCTGAGCTCCAGGAGCTTGATGGAGGTCACCAAGCCGAACAGATCTTCCAGGTACGGCAGCGCGCCGGTGGCCAGGATCCCGCACAGGACCCCACCCACCACACCCACGCCGGCATTGAGGGCCGCGTCGCGGGTCGGCGCTCCGGTCAGGAGATCCAGTGCCAGCGCGGTGGCCGCGTTGGCGAGTCCCACCAGCAGGCCCGCGTAGGCGAGGTCGGTCCGGCGGTGGATCCGGCGCGCGCTGAACACCCCCACGGCCGCGCCCGCGTACGCCACCGCCACCAGCCGCAGGTCCGGGGTGCCGAGGGTTCCCGCCAGGACCGCCAGCGCACCGGCGGCGAAAAGCGCCAGCCTGGGATTCACCAGCACCGCCAGCAGGATGGCCACCGCCGCCGTGGGGACCAGCAGCGGGTGGACGGCGGCGGCCACCAAGCGGGTACTCGCGGCACCCAAC
Source organism: uncultured bacterium (assembly GCA_938028835.1). Taxonomy (GTDB): domain Bacteria; phylum Sysuimicrobiota; class Sysuimicrobiia; order Sysuimicrobiales; family Sysuimicrobiaceae; genus Tepidifontimicrobium. The sequence goes on from CALIMJ010000029.1 coordinate 15,605, forward strand.
CACACCAGAAGTGCAGTCAGCACCAGGAGCTTGGGGCTCCCCCACACCTCGGGCTGGAAGTAGGCCAGGTACGCGCCCAGGACCGCCACCAGGGTGGCCACCAGCACCAGGGTGCCGACCAGCTTGCTCCACGGCCAGGGACCGGTGGCGAGCCCCAGGGCCTGCAGCTTGCGCATCTGCTCGGGGGTGACCACCTCGCCCCGGCGCACCACCACCTCGTCCTTCAGGACCCGCACCCGGACCGGCTCCACCCCCGCCCGGGCTGCTTCCCGTGCCCGGCGGGTCTGCAGCTCGTCTACCACCAGGTTCGGCCGCAGGGCACGATCCGCCACCCACCTGGCAAACGCCAGCGCGCGCCCCCTCATCCCCTTCTCCCGGAGGATCGGCTCCAGTTGCTGACGGGCGCCAGACAAATCCTCCGGCCTCAAAGGCCGGGCCATGAGCCGGTAGGCTGCGGATACAGCTGCGTCCCGGGCTGCCAGGAGCTGCGCCCTGTCCAGGGTCAGGGCGGCCTCCAGGGCCTCTGCCTGCAGGCCCAGGCGGCTCAGGCGCTCCCGACGGGCTTGCGGAGCCAAGCTGCGGTCCGCCCGCACCGCCAGCACCGACTCCACCAGCTCACGAGCCTCCCGTTCAGCGCGCTCCAGGGCGTACGGGACCGTCCGGTACGCGACGGGGACCGCTGCCGCTACCTCGTCCCGGACAGACTCCGTGCGCTCCCAGTCCACGAACTCCACGGTCCGGGGCGCCACCACGTCCTGAGGGCTCACCACGCCGGTCCGGAGGGGGACGGCAGGCGGGAAGTACGGCCACACGCCCACCGCGGCCAGGAGGACCGCGAGGGCGATCAGCAAGCCGGCGGGCCGCCACCGTTCTGGAATCCGCACCCGGTGCGCCTCCGTCGCCCCGCTATTCTAACAGCTGGCCGAGGGCGCGCACGACCGCCTGGCGGTCCTCTGGACGGCGCACCACCACGAGGATGGTGTCGTCCCCGGCCACGGTACCCGCGATCTCCGGCATCCGGACCTCGTCGATGGCCGCGGCCACCGCGTTGGCGCGCCCCGCGAGCGTCTTCACCAGGACCAGTCCCTCCCCCCAGTCCACCGCGGTCACGAACTCCCGGAAGGCCGCCACCAGCTGGGCCCGCGCTCCGGGCGAGGAGGACTGCTGCAGGCCCTGCGGCGGCGCGTACCGGTACTGACCCCGCTCGTCGGGGACCTTCACCAGCCCCAGGCGCTTGATGTCCCGGGAGATGGTGGCCTGCGTCACCTCGAGCCCTCTCCGGCGGAGGGCGCGCACCAGCTCCGCCTGCGTGCGGACGGGCTGGGAGGAAACGATCTCCAGGATCAGGCGTTCCCGCTGCGCGCGGTTCATAGCCCCTGGAGGAGCTGTCCCTGGCGGTAGGCGGCATACACAGGAGGATCGGCTGCTGCAGCCAGCCACGCCCGGGTGGTCTCCAGCTCCCGGAGGGCCGCCTCCAGCTGCTCCGCGACCCGCTCAGGCGCGGGTCCCCCGTGGGACCGTCGGGCCCGACCCGCCCCCTCCGGCCGCAGGGCGTCGTACACGTCCCCCTCCACCTGTGGGCAGCACGACCGCAGCACGTCCAGCGAAAGCTCCCACAGCTCGCAGCCGCGGGCTTCCGCCTCCCGCACCGCCCTGCCCGCCTGCTCGTGCGCCTGACGGAACGGCACCCCGCGCCGGACCAGGTAGTCCGCTAGGTCGGTGGCCGTCAGGAACCCGCCCTCCAGTGCCCGGGCCATGCGGTCCGGCCGGTACCGCATCCCCGCAGCCAGCACCCGGGCCGCCTCCAGGCAGCCCGCGGCGGTGTCCAGCGCGTCGAACAGCATCTCCTTATCTTCCTGCAGGTCGCTGTTGTACGAAAACGGCAGCCCCTTGAGCGCCGACAACAGCCCCGCCAGCGCGGCGATCCCCCGCCCGGCCTTCGCGCGGATCAGCTCCGCGGCCTCCGGGTTCTTCTTCTGGGGCATGAGGCTGGACCCCTTGGCCACCGTGTCGTCCAGCTCCACGAACCCGAACTCCGCGGAACTCCACAGGACCACCTCCTCCGCCCACCGGGACAGGTGCACCAGCAGCACCGCGGCGGCAAAGGCCGCCTCCAACACGAAGTCCCGGTCCGCCACCGCGTACAGGCTGTTGGGGAACAGGGCGGAAAAGCCCAGCCAGTACGCGCTCCGCTCCGGACGGATGGGCAGCGGGCTGCCGGCCAGGGCGCCCGCTCCCAGGACGGAAACGCCCGCGTGGTGGTGGGCGGCCTGCAGCCGGCGCGCGTCTGCGTTGAGGGCCCACACGTGGGCCAGCAGGTGGTGGGCTAGGCTCACGGGTTGCGCCCGCTGCAGGTGGGTGTAGCCGGGCATCCACGTCTCCAGGTGCCCGGAAGCCTGGTGGACCCAGACCTCCTGCAGCTCGGCCACCCGTCCCACCAGCTCCCGCAGGCGCTCCCGCACGTACAACCGCAGGGCGGTAGCTACCTGGTCGTTGCGGCTGCGGGCGGTGTGCAGCCTCCCTGCCGCCTCACCCACCCGCTCCCGCAGCACCCGCTCGATCCACGTGTGGACGTCCTCCTCAGGCCCCTCCACGGCCAGGCGGCCTTCCTCCACGTCCCGGAGGATCCCCGCGAGGCCCTCCAGCACCGCACGGGCGTCGTCGCCGGTGAGGATGCCCGTTTCCGCCAGCATGCGGGCGTGCGCCAGGCTGCCGACCAGGTCGTGCCGGACCAGCCGCCGGTCGAAGGGAAACGAGGCGGTGAAACGGTGCAGGGCCGGGTCCAGGTCGGCCCCGAACCGGCCTCCCCACAGCTTACCCGGCTTGCCGTCCGACATCCGCGACGGTCTAGCCTCCCACCTGCTCTTCCACCTTCAGGTCCCGCACCTCCGGGTGGACCCCGGTGAACACGCGGGTCGGCAGCCCGAACAGATGGATGAACCCCTCCGCGTCCTTCTGGTTGTACGCCGCGTCCTCGCCGAAGGTGGCCAGGTCGTGCCGGTACAGGGAGTAGGGGGAAGAGCGGGCCACCGGCACACAGGAGCCTTTGAACAGCTTGACGGTCACGGTACCCGTGACCCACCGGTGGGACACGTCCAGAAAGCCGTCCAGGGCCGCCCGGAGGGGTGAGTACCACTGCCCGTAGTACACCAGCTGGGCGTAGCGCGGGGCGATCAGTTCCTTGAAGTGCAGGGTGTCGCGGTCCAGGGTGAGCGCCTCCAGGTCCTTGAGGGCGGCCAGCAGCACGGTGCCCGCGGGCGTCTCGTACACCCCGCGGCTCTTCATGCCCACCAGGCGGTTCTCCACCACGTCCACCCGGCCCACCCCGTGGGCGCCCGCGATGGCGTTCAGGGACTCGACGAGGGAGGCGGGACTCATCCGCACCCCGTCCAGGGAGACGGGGAAACCTCCCTCGAAGCCGATCTGCACGTACTGCGGCACGTCCGGGGCGTCCGCGGGGTCCACGGTGAGCTGGAACATGTCCGGCGGAGCCATGGCGCCCGGGTCTTCCAGGACGCCGCCCTCGTAGGAGGTGTGCCACAGGTTCTGGTCGATGCTGTACGGCTTTTCCGGGGTGGCGCTCACTGGGATCCCGTGGCGCCGGGCGTAGGCGATCTCGTCCTCCCGGCTGCGCAGCTCCCACTCCCGCCACGGGGCGATCACCTTCAGGTGGGGGGCCAGGGCCTGGTAGGCGAGCTCGAAGCGCACCTGGTCGTTGCCCTTCCCCGTGCAGCCGTGGGCGAGGGCGTCGCACCCGGTCCGCAGGGCGACCTCCACCTGCACCTTGGCGATCAACGGACGCGCCAGGGCCGTGCCCAAAAGGTAGCGGCCCTCGTACACCGCGCCCGCCCGCAGGGCCGGGAAGATGTAGTCGCGGGCGAAGGTCTCCCGCACGTCCACCACGTAGCAGCTGGTGGCCCCGCTGGCCAGGGCCTTCTGGCGGATGGCCTCGAAGTCTTCCAGCTGGCCCACGTTGGCCACCACCGCCACCACCTCGCAGCCGTAATGCTCCCGCAGCCAGGGCACCATCACCGAGGTGTCCAGGCCACCGGAGTACGCCAGAGCCACCTTCCGCACCGAACTCAACCCCCTCACCTCCTCTCCGCGGCCTCCGCCGCACTTCCCGGGGACTGCGCCGCCACCGCCTCCAGGGCCTCCTCCAGGATCCGGACCGCCCGGTCCACCTCCTCCTCGGAGACCACCAGGGGCGGAGATAACCGCAAGGTGTTCGGGCGCACCGCGTTCACCAGCAGGCCCCGCTGCCGGCAGCTGGCCTCCACCGCCGCAGCCTCCACCTTCAGGTCCACCGCCACCAGCAACCCGACCCCGCGCACCTCCGTCACCACGGGCTGCCGACTTGCCAGGGCCCGTAGCTGTCCCTGGAGTCGCTCGCCCACGGCGGCCGCGTGCTCCACCAGCCTCTCCGCCTCCAGGGTTTCCAGCACCGCGCACACCGCGGCCGCGCTCAGGGGGTTGCCGCCAAAGGTGGACCCGTGGTCGCCCGGGCCGAAGACCGCTGCCACCTCCTCCCGCGCCAGCACCGCGCCCACGGGCACGCCACCCCCCAGGCCCTTGGCCAGGGTGACCACGTCGGGGGCCAGCCCGTAGCGCTGGAAGGCAAACCACGCTCCGGTGCGGCCCACGCCCGTCTGCACCTCGTCCAGCATGAACAGAATGCCCTCCTCCCGACACAGCTCCTGCAGCCCGCGCAGGTAGTCGGGGTCACCGGGGATCACCCCGCTCTCCCCCTGCACGGGTTCCATCAGCACCGCGCACGTAGTAGGCCCCACCGCCGCCGCGGCGGCCGCGAGGTCGTTGTAGGGGACGAAGCGGAAGCCTGCGGGCAGCGGCTCGAAGCCCTGGTGGTAGCGCGGGTTGCCCGTGGCGGCCAGGGTGGCCAGGGTGCGGCCGTGGAAGCTGTTGTGGGCCACCACGATCTCGTACGCTTCCGGTCCCCGGTGCTGCTTGCCCCACTTGCGGGCCAGCTTGATGGCCGCCTCGTTGGCCTCCGCCCCGCTGTTGCAGAAGAACACCCGGTCCAGCCCCGATCGCTCCACCAGCCGCCGGGCGGCCTGAGCCTGTTCGGGGATGTAGTAGAGGTTGGAGACGTGCACGTAGCGGCTCGCCTGGTCCGCCAGGGCCTGCACGAGGGCCGGGTGTGCGTGACCCAGGCTGACTACCGCGATGCCCGCCACGAAGTCCAGGTACTCCCGGCCTTCGAGGTCCCACAGCCGCGCGCCGCGCCCGCGGGCGAAGGCCAGGGGGATCCTCCGGTAGTTCTGGAACAGGTAGCGTTCCGACCCATGGATGACCGCCTCGGTGTCCATCACGCCTCCGGTTCCCGTTTGCGGATCATGGTGCCGATGCCGGTGTCCGTGAACAGCTCCACCAGCAACCCGTGCGGGATCTCCCCGCCGATGATGTGGGCGCTGCGCACGCCTCCCTCCAGGGCCGCCAGACACGCCTCCACCTTCGGGATCATGCCCCGGGAGACCACGCCTTCGGTGATGAGGGTGCGGGCGGCCTCCGGGGTGAGCTCCGACAGCAGCTCCCGGCCCTGTGGGGTCTCCCGGTAAATGCCCTCCACGTCCGTGAGCACGATGAGCTTGTCGGCCCGCAGGGCCACCGCCAGGGCTGCCGCGGCGCTGTCCGCGTTGAGGTTGAAACTCACCCCGTCGGGTCCGAACCCCAGGGAGGCCACCACGGGCAGGTAGCCGGCGTCCAGCAGCACCTCCACCACCTTCGGCTCCACGTGGGCCACCTCCCCCACCAGCCCCAGGTCCACCCCGGGCGCGTGCTTGCGCGCCCGCAGCAACGCCGCGTCCTTGCCGGAAAGGCCCACCGCGCGGCCGCCGGCCCGGTGGATGAGGGTCACCAGGTGCTTGTTCACGCGCCCCGCCAGCACCATCTCCACGACCTCCATGGTCTCCTCGTCGGTGACCCGAAGGCCGTTGACAAACCGGGTGGTCTTTCCGAGCCGCTCCAGCAGGCGGGTGATCTCCGGGCCGCCCCCGTGCACCAGCACGGGCCGGACGCCCGCCTGCTGCAGGAGCACGAGGTCCTGGGGCAGGGTTCCCAGGGACGGGCTGTCCAGCACGCTGCCGCCGAACTTCACCACCACGGTGCGGCCCTTCCACGCGGCCACGTACCGCAGGGCCTCCGCCAGGGATCGGCCGAGGTGGTGGGGAAGGGTGGCCAAGATCCTCACCGCTCCTCTGTCCGCGTCACGTGATGTAGCTGCCGTTGATGCGCACGTACTCCTCCCCGAGATCGCACGTCCACACCCGCGCCCGGCCCGGGCCCAGTCCCAGGTCCACCCGCAGGAGGACCTCCGGCCGCCGCAGCGCCTGGGCCGCCAGGTCGAACACGCCCTCCACACCTACGCCGCCGCGCACCACCTGCACGTCCCCGAACCACACGGCTACCCGCTGCTCGTCCACCTCCGCGCCGGAGTAGCCCACCGCGGCCACCACCCGGCCCCAGTTGGGTTCCCCGCCGTGCAGCATGGTCTTCACCAGCAGCGAGGTGGCGACCGCAAAGGCCGCCCGCTCCGCGTCCGCCGGGTCCCTGGCGCCCTCCACCACCACCTCCACCAGGCGCTGGGCCCCCTCGCCGTCCCGTACCACCATCCTCGCCAGGTCCTGGGCCACCGCGGTGAGGGCTTCCGTGAACCGCTCCAGGTCCGGTCCGCCCTCCACGGGGGGCGCTCCTGCCTGGCCGTTGGCCAGGACCAAGACGCTATCGTTGGTGCTGGTGTCGCCGTCCACCGTGATGCGGTTGAAGGACTCACCCACCGCGTGCTCCAACGCCCGCTGCAGTACCGGCGCGGGGACTGCGGCGTCCGTGGTGAGGAAGCAGAGGGTGGTGGCCAGCCGGGGGTGGATCATCCCCGCTCCCTTGGCCATCCCGCCCACGGTCACCTGCACCCCGCCCACCGTGGTGACCGCCGCGGAGGTCTTGGGGAAGGCGTCGGTGGTCAGGATGGCCTCCGCCGCCTGCTCGCCCGACCGCGACAGCGACCGCGCCGCCAGCGGGATCCCGCGCCGCAACGCCTCCATGGGCAGCGGCACCCCGATGACCCCCGTGGACGCCACCAGCACCTGCTCCGCAGGGATCCCCAGGGCCTGCGCGGTGCGCTCCGCCATCTCCCGTGCGTCCTGCCACCCGCGGTCACCGGTGCAGGCGTTGGCGTTGCCGCTGTTCACCACCACGGCGCGCGCCACACCCCGCCGCACCACCTCCTGGCACCACCGGACCGGCGCGGCCTTGATCCGGTTGGTGGTGAACACCCCGGCCACGGTAGCCAGGGACTCCGAGACCAGCAGGGCCAGGTCCGGCTTGCGCTGCTTGATCCCGCAGTGCACGCCCGCGGCCAGGTAGCCCCGGGGCGCGGTGACCCCGCCGGAAGTGCGTTGCCAGGACAAAGGCTCGGTGAGCATCGGGGACACCTCGAAGGTTCGGGCTAGGGGAACAGGGCGGGAGCCCACAGGCCGGTGGTCTCCGGCAGGCCGAACATGACGTTCAGGTTCTGCACCGCCTGCCCTGCGCCACCCTTCACCAGGTTGTCCAGAGCAGCCACCGCCACCGCCAGCCCGCGTTCTGGGTCCACCCGCACGGTGACGTCGCAGAAGTTGGAGCCGTAGGTGGCCTTGGTCTGCGGCAGTTCGTCCTCCAGCACCCTCACGAACGCCTCCCCGCCGTACGCCTCCCGGTACAGGCCCAACGCCTCCTCCGCGGAAAGTGAGCGGGCGAGGGGCGCGTAGCAGGTGGCCAGGATCCCGCGGGTCATGGGGATCAGGTGGGGGACGAACAGCACCGACACCGCGGCACCCGTCTCCGCCAGCGCCTGCTCCATCTCCGGCTGGTGGCGGTGGACGCCCACGTTGTACGGCTTCACGTTCTCGTTCACCTCGCCGAAGTGGGTGCCCGAAGAGGGGCTGCGGCCCGCTCCGGAGACCCCCGACTTAGCGTCCACCACCACCGCACCGGCCACCAGGCCCGCCTGCACCAACGGCGCCAGCGCCAGCACCGCGGCGGTGGGGTAGCAGCCGGGGTTGGCCACCAGCCGCGCGGCCCGCACCCGCGACCGGTACAGCTCCGTGAGCCCGTACACCGCCTCGCCCAGCAGCTCGGGGGCGGTGTGCTCCTGCCGGTAGCACCGCGCGTACGCGGCGGGATCCTTCAGGCGGAAGTCAGCGCCCAGGTCCACCACCCGGGCGCCCGCGGCCAGCAGCTCGGGCGCCGCCCGCAGGGCCATGCCGTGCGGCAGCGCCAGGAACACCACGTCGGAGTCCCGGCCGATCCGCCCCAGCTCCGCGGGCTCCAGGACCCGGTCCACCACGCCCCGGAGGTTGGGGAACACCGAGCCCAGGGCCCGGCCCTCGTGCTGGGAGGCGGTGAGGTGCACCAGCTCCACCTGCGGGTGGCCGCTCAGCAGCCGCACCAGTTCCCCGCCGGTGTAGCCGGAAGCGCCGAGGACGCTCACGCGGATGGCCATGGAATTACTATACGCAAGTGTGCATGAAGATTCAAACCCACCCGGCCACCAGCTCCCCCAGGCTGCTCACCACCCGGTGAGGAGTCACCCCCAGCCGCTCCCAGGGCAGCCCCCGGCGGTTCACCCACGCGGTCGGGAACCCGTACGAGGCGGCGCCGGCCACGTCGAACCCGTTGGAGGACACGAACAGCACCTCCTCCCGCGGGACGCCGAGGCTGTGGCACACGAACTCGTAGGCGGCGGGGTGTGGCTTGTAGACCCGGACCCCGTCGTCCACGCTCAGCACCGCGTCCAGGTACCGGTTCAGGCCGCTGGAGGCGGCCGCGGATTGCAGCATCTGCCGGGTGCCGTTGGAGAACACGCAGCAGCGTACGCCCCGCGCGGTGAAGTCCGAAAGGGCGGGCGCTGCGTCCGGGAAGGCCGGCACTTCCAGCCACGCGGACATGAGCCGGTCCCGGGCTTCCGCGGAGAGGTGCAGGCCCGCCGCCTCGCAGGCAAATTCCAGGGCGTCCCGGGTCACCGCCCAGAAGTCCCGGTACCGGTCCAGGAGACTGCGCAACCACGTGTACTCCAGCTGCTTGGCCCGCCACAGGCCCACCAGAGCTTGTCCGTGCCCCGGCGCCTCCGCCTCCGCGCGCGTGACCAGCCCTTCGGTGTCGAACAGGGTCCCGTACGCGTCAAATACGGCCACCCCCCTCATCCCTCCACCTCCGGCGGGTACAGTTCGGGCAGCCGGCGCAGCAGCACCTCCACCAGCCGCGGAACGGGCAGGCCCACCACGTTCCAGAAGTCCCCCTCCACCGCTTCCACGAAGGCGGACGCCCGCCCCTGGATGGCGTACCCGCCCGCCCGGCCCCGCCACTCCCCGCTGCGCACGTACGCCTCCACCTCCCGGTCGTGGAGCCGCCGGAAGCGGACCCGGGTGGTCTCGTGGTGCAGCTCTTCCCAGGCATCGGTCAGCAGGCACAGGCCGGTGACGACCGTGTGGGTGCGGCCGGACAGCTTGCGCAGCATGGCCGCGGCCTCCTCCTCGGTGGACGGCTTGCCCCACGTGCGCCCGTCCAGGACCACCGTGGTGTCCACCCCGAGCACCGGCCGCCCACCCGCCGCAGGCAGCACGGAGCGCGCCTTGCCCCGGGCGTGCTGGCGGACCATGCCCACGGGGTCCGTGCTGGGGCCGTCGTCCTCCTCAAAAGGAGGCGGGACGACCACGAACGGGATCCCCAGCTGGGTGAGGATGGCCCGCCGCTGCGGGGAGGTGGAGGCGAGGACCAGCACCTGCCTGGGTTCCGCCACGCCTTCGAGTGTACCGCGCCGCAGGCAGGGTCCGCGGGGCCGTGCGCCGAAGTGCTACGGGGTGCTGCTGGACGCTGCCCTGCCGCCGTGTTCTCTGCGTGAGGTCCCCCGGCTGGCCCGCGCGGCGGAGGAACTGGGCCTACACTGCCTGTGGAGCCCGGAGACCCAGCACGACCCCTTCCTTCCCGGACCCCTGGTGTTCGAGCACACCCACCGTCTGGCCTTCGGCACCGCGGTGGCCATCGCGTTCGCCCGCAGCCCCGCCACCCTGGCGTACACCGCGTGGGACCTGGCGCAGGCCAGCGGGGGCCGGTTCATCCTGGGACTGGGCACCCAGGTCCGCGCCCACGTGGAGCGGCGGTTCGGGATGCCGTGGCCGGACTCCGTGGTGGGCAAGCTCCGGGAGCAGGTGCTGGCCGTGCGGGCCTTCTGGCGTTGCTGGCAGACCGGCGAGCCGTTGCGCTTCGAGGGCCGGTACTACCGGCTGAGCCTCATGTCGCCGTTCTTCAACCCGGGCCCCGTGGACCACCCGGACGTCCCCGTGTACCTGGCCGGCGTGAACACGGGCCTCGCGCGCCTGGCGGGCGAGCTGGCCCAAGGCTTCCACGTGCACCCCCTGCACAGCCCCGACTACCTGAGGCAGGTGATCCTGCCTGCCGTGGACGCCGGCGCCTCCCGCGCGGGCCGCCGGCGCTCGGACGTGGCGATCACCGTGAACGCGTTCGTGGCCACCGACGACGCCGAGGTGGAGTTCGTGCGGTCGCAGATCGCCTTCTATGCGTCCACCCCCTCCTACCGGGCGGTGTTGGCCCTTCACGGGTGGGAGGAGGTGGCGCAGCGCCTGTCCCAGCTGGCCTCCACGCGCCAGTGGGACGCCCTGCCCCGGTTGGTCACGGACGAGATGGTGTCCGCGTTCGCGGTGGTGGCGGACCTCTCCGGACTTGGAGAGGCTATCCGGGCCAGGTACTCCGGCCTCGCGGACCGTCTGGTCCCCTACCTGCCCTTCGACCCGGACCGCCGGGCCGACCTGTGGGCGGCCCTCGCGTCAGGCCTTGCCGGGACAGGCTGAGAGGGGACCCTCGGGCCGGCCGCCCCTTCGAGAGGGCGCCCAGCGCTCCGGCGGGGCAGGCGACACTTCCCGTGGAGAGGGACGATGGATCTGTTCGAAGCCGTCCAGCGCCGCCGCTCGGTCCGGGCCTACCAGCCCCGCGCGGTGGAGCTGGACAAGCTCCACCGGATTCTGGCCTGCGCCCTCGCGGCACCTTCCGCGGGCAACCTGCAGGCCTACGCCGTCGTGGTGGTAGCCGACCCCGACGCAAGACGGGCGTTGGCCCGGGCCGCCCTGGACCAGGAGTTCGTGGCGCAAGCCCCCGTCGTACTGGTCTTCTTCCAGGACCCCGCCCGCTCCGCCCTCCGCTACGGCCGCCGGGGAGCTGAGCTGTACTCCCTCCAGGACGCCACCATCGCCTGCGCGTACGCCCAGCTGGCCGCCACAGCCCTGGGGTTGGCCAGCTGCTGGGTCGGTGCCTTCGACGAGCAGGCGGTCCGGCGTCTGGTGAAGGCACCCGGGGATCTCAGGCCGGTGGCGCTGCTGACAGTGGGCTACCCCGCAGAGGCACCCGGCCCCACCGGACGTCGGTCGCCTCACGAACTCGTCCGGTGGGAGACCTTCTGACGCGTGGTGCCTGGGGAGGGAGTCGAACCCCCGACACGGGGATTTTCAGTCCCCTGCTCTACCACCTGAGCTACCCAGGCCCGTCTGGCGGGAGCGACGGGATTTGAACCCGCGATCTCCGGCGTGACAGGCCGGTGTGTTAACCTGGCTACACCACGCCCCCGCTCCCGCCGAACGGTAGTCTACCGGCCGCCCGGCGGAAGGGCAAGGGTGCGCGCCCGCCACCGCCAGGCTACCATATCTTCCGGATGCCGTCCGAGGAGGGCTCCATGCCGCGCGGAAGCCGAGAGTTCGTGACCCCGGACACGGTAGGCCTGCTGGTGGACCTGTACGAGCTGACCATGGCCCAGTGCTACTTCCGGGAGGGCAAGAACGAGCTCGCCACCTTCGACCTGTTCGTCCGCGCCCTGCCGCCCCAGCGGGCCTTCCTGCTCAACGCGGGGCTGGAAACCGTCCTGGACTACCTGGAAAGCCTGCGCTTCGGCCCGGAGGCGGTGGACTACCTGCGCAGCCTCGACCTGTTCGACGAGGACTTCCTGGACTACCTGCGGCACTTCCGGTTCACCGGAGACGTGCGGGCGCTGCCGGAGGGCGAGGTGTTCTTCCCCCCGGAGCCGGTCCTGCAGGTCACCGCTCCCCGCATCGAGGCCCAAATCGTGGAGACGTTCCTGCTGAACCAGGTGAACTTCCAGGTGATGGTGGCCAGCAAGGCCGCCCGGGTGGTCCTGGCGGCCCGGGGCCGGCCGGTGGTGGACTTCAGCCCCCGCCGGGACCACGGCACCGACGCCGCCCTGAAGGCGGCCCGCAGCAGCTACCTGGCAGGCTGCGTGGGCACCTCCAACGTGCTGGCGGGCATGCTGTACGGGATCCCCGTGTACGGCACCATGGCCCACTCCTACGTGATGTCCTTCGACAGCGAGCTGGAAGCCTTCCGGGCCTACGCCCGCCACTTCCCTGACCAGTGCGTGCTCCTGATCGACACCTACGACACCCTCGAGGGCGCGCGGCTGGCGGCGCAGGTGGCGGACGAGCTGCAGGCCAGCGGCCACCGCCTCCGGGCGGTGCGCATCGACAGCGGGGACCTGCTGGAGCTCAGCCGACAGGTCCGCCGCATCCTCGACGAGGCCGGCCACCCGGAAGTGCAGATTCTAGCCAGCGGGGACCTGAACGAGCACCGGATCGCGGAGCTGGTTGAGGCCGGCGCCCCCATCGACGCCTTCGGCGTGGGGACGGAGATGGGTACCTCCTACGACGCGCCTGCCCTGGGCGGGGTGTACAAACTGGTGGAGGACGCAAGCGGCTACCGCATCAAGCGCAGCACCGGCAAGGTGACCCTACCCGGCCGCAAGCAGGTGTGGCGGGTCTTCCGCGACGGTGTGCTGTACGAGGACGTGATCGCGCTGGCGGAGGAACCCGGCCCGCCCAGCGCGGAGCCCCTGCTGGTGGAGGTGATGGTGGGCGGCGTGTGGTCGGTGCGGGAGACCCTCGCGGAAGCCCGGGAGCGGGCCCGGAGCCGGCTGCGGGCCTTGCCGGAGGCGCTGCGGGACCTGCGGGACGGCTCTTACCCCGTGCACCTGGGACCGCGTCTGGAAGCCCTGTTCCACCGGATGGCGTCCGCGTAGCCGCCTACTGGAACCGCACCCGCACCCGGTCCCGGTCCTGGGGGTAGTAGCGCAGGAACTCCTCCACCGTCATCTGCCGGTCGTTCACCCAGACCTCTAGCCGCCCCGGGGCCTCACCGCACCGGTCGCCGTTGCGGAACCGGCGGCCGTCCGGCAGCACCAGGGCGTCCGGCTGGAGCGACACCCCGATGGACCGGAAGAACGTGGCCAGCGTCGCCTGCCGGCCTTCCTCGTCCGTCTCCGGGTGCACGTGGATCACCCCGTCCCCGTGGGTGTGCACGTTGCCGGGGCTGGGTGGAAAGGCCAGGGCCCGGCCGCACACCTCCACGGAGAAGGGCGCGTGCCAGTGGGCTCCGGCCCTCGGGTACGGGGGCCGGGACCGGATGGCGTACGCCACCACCGCCACCCCCAGCACCACCAGGGCGCCGAATGCCCAGGGCCAGAGCCGGTCGACGGGACCTTTTGCCTTCTGGGGCGCCTGCCTGGGGCTCCTGCGCTTTGCCATGGCCTTTTGACGTTTCAGACGGGATAGCCCATGCTCTGGAGGGCCAGCCGGCCTTCCTCCGTGAGCCTCTCCGGGGTCCACGGCGGACTGAACACGATGTCCACCTCCACTTCCTCCACCCCCGGCAGCTGGCCCACCTTCCACCGGATCTCCTCCGCCAGGACCGGCCCGATGGGGCAGCCCAGCGCGGTGAGGGTCATCTGGATGCGGACCTTACCGTCCTCCTGCGCGATGTCGTAGATCAGCCCCAGGTCCCAGATGTTCACCGGGATCTCCGGGTCGTAGCAGGTCTTCAGCACCTCCACGATCTCTTCCCGACTGGCCATACCGAACCCCCTCGCGTGACCGTTTCTAGCCTACCACAGCCCCGCGGCGGGCCTCGGTGACCTCCGGCGGCTTCCGTAACGCTGTCCCCCGGGGAGCAGGTACCTGGAACCGGTACCAGGAACGCAGTCCAAAGTTGCTGGCCCCGGCGTTTACTTGAAATGGCGGCCGCTCCCGGACCGGCCCGGGGACTCGAGGTGGCACCCCGCTTCGTGCTTCGAGGTGGGACCCGCCAGCCGGAGTGGGCTTACCGGCTTTCGCACGCCGAGGAGGCTCGCGCCGCGTCCGCTCAGCCCGTGCGGGCCCGGAGGGCTTCCTGGAGCAGGCCCCGGATCTCCCGCAGGTCCTCCCGCAGCTCGCTCAAGCGGGCGTCCACCTGGGCAAACCGCGCGTTCATGTCCGCCCTCAGGTCGTCAATCCGCCGGTGGACGTCGTCGAACCGGCGGTTCACATAGTCGAACCGGCGGTTGTTGTAGACCACCCCGGCCAGAACCGCCAGCACGACGGTTACCACGATGGTCGCCACCCGATCCCATCCCACGGGGGTCATAGTAGCGCAGCCCTGTCCGGCCCCGCAACGGCGGATGGGCCCGTCTCGGGGTGCTGCGGGGAGGGCCAAGCCGCCCCAGATTTCACACCGCCGAAGCGTTGACGGAGCAGGCCTCCTCCCGTGTCTCGAACCGGTAGAGCTGGAGGATCTCCTTGCCCCAAGCACCGTGGCACCCGTGGCGCTGGGGCGACCTTCGCTTTTCATACCGTGAACTCCCAAGCTCAGCTACCCGAGCCGCTGACGCACCAGCCCTCGCGCTCCCCTTCGCCCCTGCATCGAGTGCACAAACCCCTGAAGGGAAGTGTCCCACGTTGCTCTGCGTCGGCAAACTGAGCCGTCCGCCGGCTCGACGCGCACTCTGGGAGTACCGCCCAGACGTTCGTGCCCCGTCGCTCTTGATACTCCCTCCACGCGCACATTAGCAAGAAAAACAAGGGGCAGCTGCAGCTCATGCGGTCCATGGCCCAAGCATACAGCTCGACCCGGGCCGCGTATCGTCGCCACGCACATCCTCCCCTCCGTTTCTTGACCGGAACCGCCGGGCCTGCGGCGGAAGGCCTCCCTCCAGGCGACAGGTCCGCCGCCCTCCGGGACACCGTGAGGACGTGGGGCAGCGCCGACCTTTTACTCTGGCTGCCGCAGTCAGCGCGGAGGGGCGACGGCTACCCCTGGGAGTAGGGGTGCGCTAGGGAGAATACCGGAGCGCTGAAAGGAGGGGAGGACGGTGAGAAAGGGCTGGACCCTGCTCGCGGTCCTGCTTCTGAGCCTTTCGGCTCGATCCAGCGTTCAGGGAGCGCCGGCGGAACTGTTCCGGAAGATCCTTGAGCTGCGGGAACCCTCGGCGCAGGCTCGTAAAGCAGCGCTGCTCCCGGACGGGAAGGTGGTGTACTACTAGGAGCGCACGCGCCCGCCCACGGACCAGGAGAAGGACCGCCGCGCGTCCTGGTTCGACGCCGAGTGGGAAAGGTTCCGCCGGCAGGCCGAGCAGGAAGGAATTCCCCAGATCGAACGGAGCAGCGAGCAGATGGCACGGAAGCTCGAGGAGGAGGCGGCCAAGCAGCCGGTGGTGGTGCGCCCCGTGGTTCCCCTCCTCTCCGCCGTTCTCCGGGGTCTGCCGGCCTGGTTCCGGTGGGTGGTGGAGCAAACCCTGCCCCTCGCGCGGAAGCACTTCATCAACCAGCCGGTGGTGGTCGGAGCAGGCGTCCGCGTGTGGGGTCCCATCGGCAAGACCCAGGAGCTCCTGCCGGTAGACGTGTCCACCCTCTACGGCGAGGAGAGCTGGGCTCGCTTCCCTGCCGACGAACTCCACTTGCGGGCCTCACCGGACGGGCGGTACGTGGCTCTGGAGACCGCGGACGAGGCGTTCGTCCTGTTGCAGCTGACCCCCTCTGCCCTCTCTCCCAGGGCCCGGGTTCCCGGTGGCTCGCCCTTGGGGTGGTCTGCGGACGGGCGGCTGCTGTTCGTGACCCGGTCCGCAGACAGGGAAAAGTTCGTCGCCGTCCATACCCACGATGACCTGCGGGAATTGGCCCGGTGTCCCGCGGACTTCGACCGCAGGCTCTGGGGAGCCGGCACCGGCTCTATCATCCGCGACGTCGCCATTGCCGAGGACCGCCTCGCGGTGGCGCTGTTCACCGATCTGGGGGTGTGCCGGCTGCCCGCTGGCTCCCTGGTTCTTCCCGACCCGTCTACCCTCCGCCGGATCGGCCCCCCCAGAGGTCTGGCCTTCGCCCAGGGGCGCCCGACGCTGTACGTGGCTAGCGGTCGCGGTCTTTCCGTGGTCGACTCGGACACCTTCGCGATCCTCGACCAGTACCTCCGACAGCCCGCCGCCGACTTCGACTTCCAGCTCCTGGCCGGCGTCTCGCCCGACGGACGCTACGTCGCGGCCCTCCACGGAAGGGAGCGGCTTTACGGCTGGGCCACCCTCTTTCTCTGGGACGTGCACCAGCGCCGCGTCGTGCAGAGAATCGGTACCCAGCCGGGGCGGATGCTGGACACGATTTCTTCGGGGTTCCGGTTTGTTTATCCGCCAGCGCAGTTGACCCGGGACTGGCGGTACCTGATGGTGGTTCGCCAGGACGGAGCCCTGGAGCTGTACCAGAGGGTACCCTGAGGAGGTGAAAGCATGACCCGTCGGGGAATGCGCAGCGCAGCCACTGTTCTCCTTCTGGTGACGACGCCGCTGCTGATGCTGCCACCCGCCCCCGCAGCCCAACAGGTCACCTACCACCGCGTCGCGCCGAGGATCTACGTTCCCTTCGACCCCAACACCGTCAAGGTGCTGCACCAGAGCGCGCGTCTGTTCACCGTAGAGGTACCCCACGGGGGATACGCCTTCTCTCCCAAGATTGCGCCCTTCGGCGACGCTGTCGTCTTCGTACCGGGCCTGAGCACCTTCGCCTTCACTTCCGTGTTCCTCGAACGGGTCAGGCTGCTTCGGATCCCTCAGGACGTTGCGTCGCCCCCCGCGGAGGTAAAGGGGTTTGGAGGCGGAGGCCCCGACGCTTTTTCCTTCGACCGGCGGATGCGCACCATCGCTTTCATCTGCGATATCGAGAAGCGCGATCCGAAACAGGCGGAAAAGGAAATTTGTGTCGTGCGCAGCGACGGCACGGGGCTGCGGCGTCTGACCCGGCCCCTGCGCAGGGATGAAACTGAGTTTAACCACGCCGCAGCTCCGGCGATCAGCGAGGACGGCAGCTTCGTCGTCTACCGCAGGCAGTACGCCGGATACCTGGGGGCGGTGCGGAGCGACGGCACAGGGCTGCGGATCATCGTGCACCAGGCGGGCGGGCTCACCCCGGTGGTGCTGACGCGCCAGGCTGTGTTTTACGAGAGGGAAGGGCAGGTGTGGCGGGCCGAGACCGACGGTGGGGGCCAGAGGCAGCTCACCCGGGAGCGCGGGGAAATCCGCGGCCTGGCCGCCGACCGGGAGGGTACCAAGGTAGCCTACGTGGTAGGTGAAAGCGGCCGGCCCTCGGTGCTCAAGGTGGTGGACGGCACGAGCGGGGCCCCTGTGCTGGCCCTGGAAAACGTGGGAGGTTTGGTGCGGCTCAGCGGCGACGGCCGACGGCTTCTCTTCAGTCGCCGAAGCCAGGACAGAGTCGGCCTCTACGTGATAGACCTGCGCACCAGGCAGCTCCTGGAGGTCAGCGAGGGGATCCGTGTGGGTGAGTCGGCAGACCTCAACGACACCGGGGAGGTGGTGGTGATGGTCAAGGAGGATCCTCCACCTCTGGCGGTGGCGTTCCTCCCGGACGAGACCCCACCCTTCCTGACGGTGGACGCGCCGAAGGGGGGCTCCACCATCCGCGGAGAGTCCGTTGGTGTGGTCGTGACATACCGCGACCAGGCCGTGGTGAGCGGGGTAGACCCACAGGGCCTACGGGTCTTGCTGAACGGCCGTGACGTCTCCGACCGGCTTCAAAAGGGACCGGACCGGGCCACGGCGCAACTGGACAGGCAACTACTCCGGGAGGGGGAGAACGTCCTCGAGGCACGGGTCACCGACCGGGCAGGTAACGAAGCCCGCCAGGCGGTCCGGTTCCGCTTCCAGCCGACACGATGAGGGCTCTCTTCATCCTCGCGTCGGTGCTGGGCCTGGAGCTGGTGGCCTGCGCGTGGTCCGCAGGGCCGATGGTGGAGCTGCGCGTCACTGGAGGAATCGCGGGCGTTGAACGGCGGCTGGTGGTGTTCGAGGACGGCCTTGCTCGGGTGGAACTGGGCACAGGCCGGACTCTTCACGAGTCGATCTGCGCGCAGCTGGAAGAGAACCAGGTAAGGGAGATCCGGCGCACCCTGGAGGCTGCGGGGTTCGGGCACTTCCAGCGCGAGTACGTGCCTGCCCACCCGGTGCACGATGGTTACGCCTACTCCGTCACCTACCGGGGGTTCAGGGTCCGGGCTGCCGATCCTCTGGAAGAGGCAGCCCCGCCAGGCCTTGGCGCAGTCATCCGCCTCCTGCAGCAGGTCCTGGAGTCTGTGCGGGCTGGCGGAAGGAGCTGTAGCGACTTCCTCCCAGGGAGGTGAGGGAGGTGCGTGGATCGTGTCTCGGTAGGAGCATGCTGCTGGTGGGGGTGCTCATCCTGAGCGCCGGGTCCGCCGCTTTTGCGGACGCGTTCCTGCAGTACCGCAGTTCAGACCGTTCGCTCACGGCATTCTCCTTCGCGCCGGGCAGGATGCGGGTGGACATGGAGCTGGCCGGCCGGTCCGTCAGCCTTCTGTACGACCAGGGAAAGCGGACCCTGTGGATCGTGGATCCTAGCCGCCGCGCTTACCTCGAGCTCACCGAAGACCGGC
Source organism: uncultured bacterium (assembly GCA_938028835.1). Classification (GTDB taxonomy): domain Bacteria; phylum Sysuimicrobiota; class Sysuimicrobiia; order Sysuimicrobiales; family Sysuimicrobiaceae; genus Tepidifontimicrobium. The sequence goes on from CALIMJ010000029.1 coordinate 34,376, forward strand.
TTCGGCAGTTCCGGGAGGGTCGGCGGCAGCTGGAGGCGCAGCTGCAGCAGCTACCCCCCGCGGCGCGAGCCCAGGTGGAGGCTATGATGACGCCCCCAGGATTCACCCGGATCCCCCACGTGCCGGCGGTCCCCTGCGACAGCCCAAGGATTGTGGGAGTGGAGACGGTCCGGGGCCTGCGGGCAAGGGTGGTGGATGGATGCAGAACGCTCGTACAGCAGAAGTGGGTCATCTGCCGCTACTGGGTTGTACACGGGGAAGAGCTGGGGCTCTCCCTCTCGGACTTCCGGGTCCTGGAGGGATTCGTGGCCTTATACGTGGAGGTCCTCGAGGTCCTCGGCGTGCCCCAGGCGATCGAGGACAACTCGCTGCTGCTTCAGCCGAGGGCGAGGATTCTCCCCGACCCGGTGTTCACCTTCCCGGTGGTGGTGAAGGCTGCTGTCGTGCAAGACGGGAAGGAGGTCAAGGGGATCGTCCTCGACGCGACCTCCTCAGAACGTCTGCCACGGGAGAGGTTCTCCGTCCCGGCCGGGTACTCCAGGGTGAACCTCCGCCTACCGCAGAGGTAAAGAGGACGGCGGGGATCCAGAGACGGCCTGCGGAGCCGGTGGCTAGTCACGCTGGAGGAGGGCCGCTACGCCCGCAACCGCGCGCTGGCGCGGAGCGCCTCGCCGGCCCCGCCAGGCGCTCGGACTGTCCTTCCACACGGCGAGGGACAGGACTCCCCGCCTAGGCCACCGGTCCGCGACAGGGTCCTGGGGAGGCCCCCATGGAACGTAGCACCCGGCTCGAGCCGACCAGCCCCTCCGGCTGCGAAGGACCTCCGTGTACACCGGCACTTGCTCCCGGACGAAGGGCTTTGAGGGCTGGTACCCACCCGGTCCCCGGGCCAGCAGCGCCCGCAGGCTGAGGCACTACGCCCGCCACTTCTCAGCCACCGCGGTGGACGCAATCTAACTGTGGCCTGTTGCCGCCCGAGCAGGCGGTCCCGCTCCGCCCGCAGGACCCTCGAGCGGCTTCCCGCTCGGCGTCAAGCCTTTCGCACGGATCACTCGCCACCCCGTGGAAACCCGGGGACTCCCCGACGCGGTCTGCCTGCTGCCGCACCCGAGCTACTCAGGGGGCGTGCCTGCCCGTGGGCCTCCCAACAACACCGCCGGCTGGCAGCCCGGGCGCGAGCATCACGGATAGGCTTGCTCCGCTTTCGTACAGGCTGTGGCGCTTGCGCCGCGTCCGCTCAGCCCGTGCGGGCCCGGAGGGCTTCCTGAAGCAGGCCCCGGATCTCCCGCAGGTCCTCCCGCAGCTCGCTCAGGCGGGCGTCCACCTGGGCAAACCGGGCGTTCATGTCCGCCCTCAGGTCGTCAATCCGCCGGTGGACGTCGTCGAACCGGCGGTTCACATCGTCGAACCGACGGTTGTTGTACACCGTCCCGGCGAGGACCGCCAGGACCACAGTTACTACGATGGTCGCCACCTGATCCCACACCACGAGGCTATGGTAGCCGGGGGCCGGCCCCGGCAGCAACGGCGCGCCCTCTACCGTCCGTGTCACATCCCAGTAGGTGCCCAGCGCATCGTCGGCTTGATCAGCCAACGGGAGCCTGCACATGGCCTCGCGGTACACGA
>CALIMJ010000030.1 GCA_938028835.1 uncultured bacterium
CCCCACCGTACCCCCCGGCTCGCGGTTCCCACGAGCCCGGCAAAGCACAGGACGCCCGCGACCCACCCCAGCCAGGCGCCGCGGCTGAGGGTGGCCAGCAACCCAGCCAGCACGGGGAGCTGTGCGGTCCAGGCCAGGAGAAGCCGCCCGCGCATTCCGGGCGCCGCGGTCGCGGAGCCATGCATTGCGAGCCCAGCGGCCACTAGGGACGCGGCCGCGAGGACCGTGCCGGCCGCGTTCCACCCCAGCTCCGGCAGGTCCCCGCGCCCTGCACCCGTGTGCAGGTACCGCCAGACCACCCACGCGCCTCCTACCACGCCGCCCGCAGTCCACGCGGCGCACAGAGCCACCGGCGCTTCCGGCCGCTCCCTCAGGGTGCGCAGGCTCGGAGCCAGTGCCGCCACCGGACCCAGGGCCAGCAGGGCGGTGTTGGCCAGGGCCAGGTCCCGGTGTGCCGACAGCGCGCTGGAGAGGGCCACCACGAGGATCCACAGGACCAGCGGACGGTCCACGGGACCGGGCTCCCACGGCCAGCGCCGCATGGATCCGTTCTCCCAGACCCACACCAGGAGCAGGGGGATCCCCGCGGCCAGGACGTAGCCCACGGGCAGCAAAGCGGCGGTCAGGTACACCAGGGCCGCCCGGACGTCGGCAGCCCTGACGGCCCGTCCGCTACCCTGGCCTTCTAGGCGGTCGTCCGGCACAGCTCCAGCCACTCGCGCCGCAGCACGTGCACGTAGTGTCGGTTCAGGGCCAGGCGCAAAACCACGTGCGCCAGGCGCTGGCTGCGCACCCGGCGCAGAACCGACGCCAGGTTACGCTCGTTGACCACGCCCCCCGCGGTCAGCAGGAACGACAGGGCGCTGTGCAGGGGGGTCAGCTGGGTCAGGAAGCGGCTGGCCAGGCCCGGGTGCTTGCGCACCAGCCGGACCGCCATGCGGGCGCGCTCCTCTTCCCTGCGCAGCAGCTCCGGGACGCTTTCAGGGGTGGCCGCGGGCTGGTAGTGGTACGCCAGGGCACGGCGGTCAAACACCCGGCGCAGGCCCATCCGCCGGAGCCGCAGCCCCAGGTCCACGTCCTCCCACCCGTAGTGGCGGAACTCCTCGTCGAACCCTCCCGCGGCCAGCAGGTGATCGCGCCGCACCGACGCGTTCGCGGTGTCGAGGAAGGAGGGCGAGGGGTCGGGCAGCAGCGGCGGTCTGCGAAACGGGTCGTCCAGGTGCGTGGTGAGCAGCAGCGGGCCGCGCCCCACAGCGCGGTCGCACCTTAGGTGGATGTCCCGGTGCGCCGCGAGGAAGTCGGGCACGGGGAACACGTCGCTGTCCACGAACACCACCACCTCCCCGGTGGCTTCCCGGATGCCCAAATTCCGCGCGGCCGCTCTCCCGCGGTTTGAGGCCTGCCGCAGGTACCGGACAGGCAGGCTGGCCTCGAACCCACGCACCACGGCCTCGGTGTCGTCCGTGGACCCGTCGTCTACCACCAGCGCCTCGAACTCCTCCCGGGGCAGGGTCTGCGCCGCAAGGGACGCCAGGCACACCCCGAGGACCCGGCTGCGGTTGTAGGTGGGGACGACCACGGAAAGCCGCACGCAAGTCACCTCCGTGCGGGTTCCGGCAGGAGCTGACCCTCCGCCAGGATCCGGAACAGCCCCCCGGAGGCCATGAGGCTGTCGTACGTGCCCTCCTGGACCACCTGGCCGTCGGCCAGCACCAGGATGCGGTGGGCCCTCCGGACCGTGCTGAGTCTGTGGGCGATCACCAGGGCTGTGCGTCCCGCCATGAGCCGTTCGATGGCTTCCTGCACCAGGGCTTCGGACTCCGAGTCCAGGGAAGAGGTGGCCTCGTCCAGGATGATGAACTCCGGGTCGGTAAGCAGGGCCCGGGCGATGGCGATGCGCTGCCGCTGTCCGCCCGAGAGGCTGAGGCCCGCTTCATCCAGGGGCGTGTCGTAGCCGCGGGGAAGCTGGCGGATGAAGCCGTCCGCGTTGGCCGCCACCGCAGCCTGCACCACCTCCTCCAGGGACGCCTCCGGCCTGCCGTACGCGATGTTGTCCCGCACCGTGCCCGCAAACAGCACGGTCTCCTGGGGCACGTACGCAATCCTCCGGCGCAACGAGTCGGTCCGCACCTCCCGCAGGTCCACCCCCCCCACCGTCACCCGGCCCCGGGTGGGGTCGTAGAACCGCAGGAGGAGGTTGACCAGCGAGCTCTTGCCGGCACCGCTCGGCCCTACCAGCGCCACGTGCTCGCCGGGCCGGATGCGGAAGGTCACGCCCCGGAGGGCCCAACGGCCGGGCTCGTACGCCAGCCACACGTCCTCGAACACCACCTCGCCCAGAATCCCCGGCAGGTCCCGGGCTCCCTTGGGTTCTTCCACCACCGGCACCCGGAGGATCTCCTCCACGCGGTCCAGCGCCGCGGCTGCTTGACGCGCGTGGCTGTAAAGGCGCGTCAGGCTCACCCCCGGCTCGATAGCCATGGCTACGTACGCGATGAACGCCACCAGCTCCCCGGGCGTCATCAGGCGGGCCGCCACCAGCTGCCCGCCCACCCAGAGGAACACGATGAGCCCTGCTGCGGTGGCCAGGCTCATGGCGGACACCTCCAGGGCCACCAGCCGGCCGATGCGCAGCTGCTCCCGCAGCAGGCGCCGGTTCTCCGCGGAGAACCGGCGTTCCTCCCGTCCTTCCTGGACGAAGGCGCGTACGATGCGGGCGCCCGCGATCACCTCCCGCACCCGGGTGGCGAGCTCGGCCACCCGCCGCTGCGCGAGGGCGGAGGTGTGCTGGATCTGGGACCCGAAGTGCCGCGCCAGGAGCGCGGTCCCGGGCAGGATGGCGAAGGTGGCGGTGGCGAGGCGCCAGTCCAGCACGAACAGCATGACCACCGTGCCCAGCAGCTGTACTCCTGTAGCCACCAGATCCACCAGCCCGACCAGCAGGTGGGTGTGCACCAGCTGGGTGTCCTGCAGCGCCCGGGACATCACCTCCGCGCTGTGCCATCCCCCCAGGCGGTCCACCGGCCACCGCAGGACCCTGGAGAACAGGCGGTCCCGCAGGTCCGCGGTCGCCCGGTGAGCGAACGTGAAGTTCAGGTGGATCTGCCCGTACAGGAACACGGATCGCAGGACGAACACCCCGAGTCCCAGCAAAGCGAGCTGCTGCAAAAGCGCCAGGTCTCCCGTGGCCGTGATCTGATCTACGAGGTCCCGGAACAGCAGCGGCACGCTCAGGCCGGCCGCGGTGGCCGCCAGGACGCACGCCACCGCGGCGGCCAGCAGAGCCCGATGTGGCCACACGATCTCCCGCAGCAGCCCCGGGACCCTCACGACACCAGCTCCAGCACCGTGCGGGCGAGCCGCTCCGAGGCGCCCCGCGGCCGGTGGAAGTGGTGTCGCAGACGGTCGCGTACCCGGCGCAGGTGCGGCCGGTCTTCCAGGAGCCCCACCACCCGGGAGGCCACCACAGACGGCGGCGCCTGTCCCACCTCCTCGTCCACTACGGGCTCGCCCACCGCGGCGTTCACCGGGCTCACGTAGTGCAACCGGCGCAGGCCGCGCTCCACAGCCCACGCCTTCAGGACTCTGCCGAACCCGGGAACCCGTGACAGCCACTCCACCAGCCCCTCCAGCGGCACCCGCGAAGGGTCGTACAGGGGCAGCCACACCAGCATGGGCACCCCCAGCAGGCCTAGCTCCACGTTGGACGTCCCCGGCAGCGTCACTGCCAGCGCCGTACGGGCGAGCACGGCCCGACGCTGTGCCGGGGTCCACGCCACGAACACCTGCTGTTCCCGGACGGCGGCGTGCACATACTCCTCGGTCAAAAACGGGGAGGGGGCCAGGGCCAGCTCGACTTCCGGAAGCCGGGCGCGCACCAGCCTTCCCACTTCCAGCATGAGGGGCGCCAGGTCGCAGAAGATGCTGGGGCGCGACCCCGGCAGCAGGAGGAGCACGTTCTGCTCGGCTTCAGGCGCGGGTTCCACCGCCTCTACCGCGTCTGCCCGCAGGTCCCCCACAGTCCGCACCTTGTCCGCCGGTACACCCCGTCGGACCAGCTGCTCCGCCAGCCCGTCCGTGTGGGCGGCGATGCGCGCGAACGCCCGGTGGCGCCGGGTAATCAGGTCGCGCTCCACATACGCCACCGCTGGGCAGCCCGCACGTCGACTCAGGCGGGCCGCATACCACAGGTCCCCTCCCACATGCACCACACACCGACTGGTCGGCCGCGGGCCCGTCAGGGCCAGGCGGACTACCTCTGCGGGGCCGTAGACCCGGTCGAACAGCTCGGAACTCTCCGCCACCTGGTGCTCCCTGCCGGTGGCGTACTGGCACGGCGGGAGGGCCAGGTGCAGGGAAACCCCCCGGTCCAGCCGCCGGAGGGCACGGGCCAGCGGGAACGCCCAGCCGGTCAGCTCGCCCGGGCCGTTGGACACCAGCAACAGGTCCACGGGGCCATTATAGGCCGCTTCCCGCGCAGGACGCGGCGCCCGCGGCGGCGAATATCGTGGGCCCGTGCGCCGCCTCACGGTTTTCCTCCTGGTGCCCCTACTCGCCCTGGGTCCGGCCCGCGGCTTGCGAGCTCAACCTCTGCCCCTGGTGGTGGAGGCGGACCGGGTTACCTACGACACCGTGGCGCGGACGGTGGAAGCCGAGGGCCGTGTCCGGTTGGCCTACCGAGACGTGCGGGCCTCTGCGGACTACCTGTTCGCGGACCTCTCCCGGCGGGAGGTCCTCCTGAGGGGCGACGTGCGGCTGGTCCGCGGCCAGCAGCGGCTTGCCGCCAGCGAGGTCCGCTACCGCCTGGACACCGACGAGGGGCTCGCCACGGACGTGCGGGTTCTGGCCGAAGGAGCTTACCTGCAGGCCCGCCGGGCGCAGGTGGCGCCCGAGCGGGCCCTGGCCGCAGACGCCCTGGCGACGTTCTGCGACCCCGCGTCCCCGCTGTTTTACATCACCGCCCGGCGCGTGACGGTGTTCTGGGCCGACCGGCTGGTGGCGGAAGACGCGACCCTGTGGGTCGGCCGGACGCCCGTGCTGACCCTCCCCCGGTACGAGGTGCGCGTCGACCCCGAGCGCGCCCGCCGCGACTTCCCGTCCCCGCAGGTAGGCTACGACGCGCTGTCCGGCTACTGGATCGCCCTGCGGTACCCCTACCGCCTGGGGGACCTGGAGGCCGAGGCGTACGGCCGCTACAACACGTCCCTGGGGTTCGAGTTCCGCAACACCCTGCGGCTGGCCGTGGGCGCAGGGAGGGTGGAGCTCACGGCGGGTACCGTGCGGGACTCGGAGAACCGGCCCGTGGAGACCCTCGAACTCCGCTACGGTCCGCCGCCGTGGACCCTGGCGCCCGAGGTGACCCTGTCCGCAGCCTTGCTGGCCGGGCAGTACCGGGAGCGGGTCACGGGCGCCGAAAGCCCCAAGGCAGAGGTTTCGGTGGATCTGGGGCTGCCACGCTTCGGACCAGGAGGTCCGTGGTCGGTGGCGCCGTTCGCGTCCCTGCGGTACAGCGTCTACCGCGACCGCACGCTGTTCGTGCCCACCCTCGGCGCGTCCCTGGACCTGCAGCTGGACGTCCGGTCCGCCGCGTACCTCTCGTACGCGTGGACGGAGGCCTACGGCTCCACCCCGTTCCTGTTCGACGCGCCGACCCGTCAGTCCGTGCTCACGCTCGGCCACCGGTGGGCTGGGGAGGGACTCAGCTGGGACGTGGGAGTGCAGTACGACGCATTGCCCCAGCACCTGCGGGTCCTCGCCAGCGTCCACGCGTCTTTCGGCGACGGCTGGCGGTTCCGCACTTTCGCCAAGTATAACGTGACGCTGGCGTCCTTCGAGGAGCTGGAGGTAGGGGCGGGCCGGCTGTGCGACTGCCTGGACGTCTCCGTCACGTACCGCGTGCCCCAGCAGCAGTTCTGGGTCACCGTCAACGTGGTGCCCTCCCCGCGGGTGCGGGAAGCCGTGCCGGAGCCGCTGCGCTGAGCGCCGGCGGCCGGCCCTGGACTACAATGGTACGGCGGGTGCAGGAGGTACACATGGTGCCGGCCGGAATCTTTCGCGAGTACGACATCCGCGGGGTGTTCGGGCAGGAGCTGACGCCTGAAGTGGCCTCGCGGGTGGCCCGGGCGTTCGCGGCGTACCTGCAGGAGCGGACGTCCGTGGCCGGCCGGCTGCCCGTGGTGGTGGGCCACGACAACCGGGCCTCCTCGCCTGCCCTGCACCGCGCGGTGATAGACGCCCTGGTGGAATCCGGCTGCGAGGTGACGGACGTAGGGCTCGTGACCACCCCCGTGTTCTACTTCGCCCGGGTGCACCTGGGGATCGACGGCGGGGTGATGGTCACCGCCAGCCACAACCCTCCGGAGTACAACGGGTTCAAGCTCGCCCACGGCTTCGGGACGCTTTACGGGCAGCAGATCCAGGAAGTCCGGCGGCTGGCGGAGGAGGGAGCGTCCGTCCACGGGCACGGAAGCGTGCGCCAGGTGGACGTCAGGCCCGCCTACCGGGCCGCCATCCGCGAGCGGGTGAGGCTGGGCCCGCGGCGGCTGCGGGTGGTGGTGGACTGCGGCAACGGAACGGCCAGCGTCATCGCCCCCCACGTCCTGCGGGACCTCGGGGTGGAGGTGGTGGAGCTGTACTGTGACAGCGACCCCACCTTCCCGCACCACCACCCGGACCCCGTGGACCCCAGGAACCTCCAGGACCTCATCCGCACCGTGCGGGCGGAGCGGGCGGACGTGGGCGTGGGGTTTGACGGCGACGGCGACCGCATCGGCGTGGTGGACGACCGCGGCCGCATCGTCTGGGGCGACGAGCTGATGATCCTGTTCTGGCGGGAGATCCTCCCGAAGTACCCGGGGGCGGAGGCCATCGTGGAGGTGAAGTGCTCCCAGGCCCTGGTGGACGAAATCCGCCGGCTGGGCGGCCGGCCGTTCTTCTACAAGACCGGGCACTCCCTCATCAAGGCGAAGATGAGGGAGATCGGCGCGGTCTTCACCGGCGAGATGTCCGGTCACATGTTCTTCGCGGACGAGTACTACGGGTTTGACGACGCGGTCTACGCCGCCGCGCGGCTGCTGCGTATCCTGTCCAACACGGACCGGCCCCTGTCGGAGCTGCTGGCGGACGTCCCGCGCTACTACGCCACGCCCGAGGTCCGCGTGCCCTGCCCGGACGACCGCAAGTTCGCGGTGGTGGCGGAGCTGGTGCGGCAGTTCAAGGAGCGCTACGAGGTGGTGGACGTGGACGGCGCCCGGGTGCTGTTCGGGGACGGCTGGGGTCTGGTGCGGGCCAGCAACACCCAGCCCGTGCTGGTGGTCCGCGCGGAGGGAGCGACCCCGGAGGCCCTGCGCCGGATCCAGCGGACGCTGGAGGAGGCTCTGGCTCGGTTCCCAGAGGTGGGGCCGGTGGACTGGGGCGTGACCGCGGAGGCCGCCCGGTGAACCCCTTCGTGGAGCGCCTGCGCCGCGGGGTGCTGGTGGCGGACGGCGCCATGGGCACCATGCTGTACGCCCGCGGGGTGCCCTTCGACCAGTCCTTCGAGCTGGTGAACGTGACCGACCGCGACCTGGTGGTGGGCGTCCACGTGGAGTACATCCGGGCGGGCGCGGAGCTCATTGAGACCAACACCTTCGGCGGGAACCGGTTCAAGCTGGGCGGCAAGGGGCTGGGGGAACGCGTGCGGGAGCTCAACCGCGCGGGGGCCAAGCTGGCCAAGGAGGCGCGGGACGTGGCCGGCGTGCCCGTGTTCGTGGCAGGTTCCGTGGGGCCCCTGGGCAGGCCCCTCAAGCCCTTCGGCATCGTGAGCCCGGAGGAAGCCTACGAGGCGTTCCGGGAGCAGGTGGAAGCCCTCGTGGAGGGCGGCGTGGACCTGGTGCTGCTGGAGACCTTCTCGGACCTGGACGAGCTGTGCGTGGCGGTCCGGGCAGCCCGGGACGTCACCGACCTACCCGTGGTGGCGCAGATGACGTTTGACGAGGACGGCCGGACCCTCCGGGGACACACGCCCGCGGAGGTGGTACGGACGCTGGAACCCCTGGGCGTGGCCGCGGTGGGCGCCAACTGCAGCGTGGGACCCCTCCCCATGGTGGATGTGGTGGCGGCCATGGTCCAGGTGGCCTCCGTGCCCGTAACGGCCATGCCCAACGCAGGCTACCCCGCCCGCGTGGAGGGCCGCTACGTGTACTCCACCCCGCCCCGGTACTTTGCAGACCACGCCCGGCGCATGGCGGAACTCGGCGCCCGGGTGGTGGGCGGCTGCTGCGGCACCACCCCCGAGCACATCGCTGCCGTGGCAGAGGCGGTGCGCCACCTGCGGCCGTCCTCCGAGCCCAAGGTGGTGGTCCAGCTGCCGAGACGACCGGAGCCGTCCGCACCCGCGGAGGGCCAGACGGAGCTCGCCCGCAAGCTGGGCCGCCAGTTCGTGATCAGCGTGGAGGTGGACCCGCCCAAGGGCACGGACCCCACCAAGGACCTGCTGGGAGCGCAGCTCGTGAAGGAGCGGGGGGCCGACGCGGTGAACGTGGGCGACAGCCCGCTGGGCCGGGTGCGGATGAGCGCTGCGGCCCTGTGTGTGCTGGTCCAGCAGCACGTGGGGATCGAGACCATCATCCACTTCACCACCCGCGACCGGAACCTCATGGCCCTGCAGGCGGACCTGATCGGGCTGCACGCCCTGGGGGTGCGCAACGTGCTGGCCCTGACCGGCGACCCGCCGCGCGCGGGCGACTACCCCTCTACCACCGCGGTCTACGACACCGACTCCGTGGGCCTCGTGCGTATCCTCAAGCGGCTGAACGAGGGTGTGGACCTGGCGGGCAAACCCGTCGGACGGCCCACGTCCTTCTGCGTGGGCGTGGCCTTCGACCTGCACCCGGAGACCCTCGACCGCGAGATGCGCCGGCTGGACCAGAAGGTGGAAGCGGGCGCGGACTTCATCATGACGCAGCCGATCTTCGAACCGGAGACGCTGGACCACTACCTGCGCAGGGCCGGCTCGCCGCCGCTGCCCATGCTGGTGGGCGTGCTGCCGCTGCAGTCCGCCCGGCACGCGGAGTTCCTGCACCACGAGGTGCCCGGGATCCACATTCCCGACTGGGTGCGGGAGCGCATGGCCCGGGCCGGGAACCGGGGCCGGGAGGAAGGGCTGCGGCTGGCGGCGGAGCTGCTGGACAGCATCTCGGACCGGGTGGACGGGGTGTACCTGATGCCGTCCTTCGGCCGCTACGAGGTGGTGGCGGAGCTGGTGTCGAGGCTGCGGGCCCACCCCGCCCTGGCCCGCCGCGCCCGGACCCAGGGGTAGGGGACCTTCCGGTGTCGGTGCGGGAGAAGTACCGGAGCCGGCCGCCGCTTCCGCCGGACTGGAGGGAGCGGCTGGGAGGTCCTGCGGACGTGTGCGCCAGCCACGGAGTGGACCTGCTGTACGTGTTTGGCTCTGCGGCCCGTCCCGGCTCGGCGCCGGAGGACGTGGATCTCGCCTACCTGCCGGGGCCTGGCTTCCGCTTCGAGGCGTTCTAGGCGGAGCTCTCGCGCCTGTTGCGGACAGCCCGTGTGGACCTGGTGGACCTGTCCCAGGCATCGCCGTTCGTGGCCTTCGAAGCCGTCCGGACCGGCAGGCTGCTGTACCGCAGGAGCGTGGACGCCGAGAACGCGTTCGACTGTCAGTCCTGGCCCGCTACCGGGACGCGGTGGTGCGCCTGCGACACCTGGAAAGGCAGCGTCGGAAGCTGGCTGGTGGTGGTGCGTAGGGAGTCCGTTCTGGCCTCCCTCGCGGAGCTGGAGGTGGTGGCCGGGGAGCTCCGCCGGTACGCTTCTGTCACGGGCGAACGGCTGCGGGCTGACCTCAGCCTCCGCTGGACGGTCGAGCGCGGGTTACTGGCCAGCCTCAGGGTGGTGTTCAACGTGGCCGACCACGTGCTCGCGGGGGGCCTTCGGAATTCACGCGGACAGCTACGAAGACGGCCTGGACCAGCTGGCGCGGCACGGGGTGATCTCCGCAGACCTGCGGGAGGGTTTCCCGGGGCAGTGGAGGGTTCCGGAACGTCCTGGTCCACGAGTACACGCGGGTCGACCCGGACCGGGTTGCCGACATGGTCCGGAGGGCACCCGACCTGTTTCGGGCCTTCGCCGGCCAGGTCCGCGCCTGGCTGGAGAGGCTCGGCCGCACCTAGCGCGCCTGGGCCCCAGTGCGGGAGGGGCCACGGTCCCCGGGGAAGGGTTGGCGTGTGGTCGGCGCGTATCTATGCCAGAGAAGAATGGGGGTGGCTGGCCGCCGCGGACGCGGAGGCAGACCCGGGGCTGGTTTCCAGCGCCGGTAGCCCCAGCTACTCGCGCACGGGCACGGGGAGGGTTGTGCACTTCGACGGCAGTTTTGCGGCAGGCGGAGCACGTTTGCGTCTTAAAGCCGCGGCCTAGGGGCCAGTGTGGCGGCGCCTCAGGCCGGAGGGCATTTCGACGTCGTTTACCGCGGCTGTCGGTGGGATGCCGCTACGGGTCACGGCGGTCGGACGCGGTCGAGCGCTGTTCCCCGTCTTCGCGCGCTTCGCTCCGGAGCCGGCCGGCCTCTACCGGGTTTGCTGGGTGCCGGGGGTCAGGTGATTGCCGGGAAACCCAGAGGAACCAAAGAGCGAAGGCCGGTCATGGACTTCTGTGGATCTGAGATTCCGGACGGTGCACCGTCGGTTGCACCGAGACCGACCTGGTACGTGGTGCACACCAAGCCCCGCGCGGAGGAGCGCGTCCTCGGCCGGCTGGAGTTCACGTTCGGGGAGGCGGTGCGCACCTTGCTGCCCCGCCTGCTGGTCCGCCGCCGGCACGGGTCGCGCCGCTGGGAGGCTCTGGAGCCGCTGTTTCCGGGCTAC
>CALIMJ010000031.1 GCA_938028835.1 uncultured bacterium
GACCTCGAAGTTGCGCAGGACCGCGTCCTGGACCATCGCGTCTCCGAGAAAGCGGTTCTTCCCATCGGCGGTGAACCGCTCGATCTTCTGGATGCACTCCATGATGTGGGCGAGATAAACCCGCGGGTCCTTGGTCATAGGGCGCGGGCCTCCTTGAGAATTCGCCTGCGCAGGAGCCAGTACAGGCCCCCTTCCGTAACCACGTCCACCTTGCGTCCGAGAAGCTCTTCGAGTTCGAGAACCAAGGCTGCATGATCCAGGAGGCTCCGGCCCGGCTCGAACTCAACCAGAAAATCGATGTCGCTTTGCTCGTCCGCTTCGCCGCGCGCCACGGAGCCGAACACGCGCACGTTACGGGCGCCGTGTTTGGCGGCGATCCGCAGGATCTCCTCCCGTTTCTCTTTCAGCAGTTGCTCAATACCCATAGCCCAGATCCTTGAGGTTCCTGGCGATGGCCTCATCGAGCCTCGCCGCCTCGGCCTGTTGCTCACGGAGTTGCGCTACCATTCGCGCCATCTTCTCCTCGCTTCCGCCGCCCGAGCTGCTCCGCGCTCTTCTCCAGCCTCGCGAGAGCCTCCTCGTCCAGCCGGTGCGCCGCAATCCTCCGGAACAGCCGGATGGCAGCTGGCGAACGCCTCAAGTGCTCCTGGGTCTCCGGGTCCAGCCGCCCCGCCCTCGCCAGCAGCTCGTCCAGATCCACCTGCAGGTACCTGGAGATCCCCTCCAGCACCTCCTGGGCGGGCACCCGCCGGTCGTTCTCAATGTCGCTCAGGTACGAAGGGGTGATCCGCAGCTGGCCCGCCAGCTGGCGTAGGGTGACGCCCCCCGCACCCGAGCCTGACGGATGTAAGCCCAAGGGTCTCCGTCTCCCGTCCCCTGTGCGTGTCCGCTTAGAAGCCTAGGCAGCCCGCAGAACCTGCGCAAGGGTAAGTCGCAGCGGGTGCGCTGGCCGGTTGACCGGCTGGCGCAGGAGCTGGCCCTGCGGACGGCGAACCGGCAAAGGAGCGCCGAAAACGGAGCTGGAGCACACGGCCACGCACACCACTTCGCCTGGTGCAGGACCTGGCGGCGATGGACCAGCACTTCGCGGACCTGCCCTGGCCGGCGGTGCGGGAGTTGCTCTCTGACCGCCGCAAGCCGGTCCTCCTGCTGCCCGTGGGCGCGGTGGAGGCCCACGGACCCCACGCCCCTCTGGGCACCGACCTCCTCATCTCCCTGGGCATGTGCCGGCGCGCCGCAGAGCGGCTCCGGGACGACCCGCAGGTGCGGGTTTTGGTCCTCCCTCCTGTGGCGTACGGTGTCACGCGCTGCGCTTCCGGGTTCCCCGGCACGCTGGGCATCGCCCCAGAGACCCTCCAGGCCCTCGTGACGGACGTGTGTACCTCCCTGGTCCAACAGGGGTTCCGCTGGATCGTGGTCGTCAACAACCACTTCGAACCCGAGCACGTGCACGCGCTGCACGCGGCCCTGGACGCCGTGGAGGCCCGCACCGGCGTGGGAGTGGGCTACCTCGACCTCACCCGCCGGGCCCGAGCAGAGCTGCTGGGCGAGGAGTTCCGCAGCGGCTCCTGCCACGCGGGTCGCTACGAGACCTCCCTGGTGCTGGCGGAGCGTCCCGAGCTGGTGGACCTGCAGGCCCTGCGCGGCCTGCCGGCGGTGCCCGTGGACCTGCCCGGGGCTCTGGGCTCCGGGCTGCGCGACTTCCAGGCCATGGGGATGAACCACGCTTACTGCGGCTCGCCCGCCGCGGCCACAGCGGAGGAGGGACTTCACACCTTCCAGATCCTCACGGACCTACTCGTGGACACGATCCGCGCGGTGCTCGAGGGGCGGGGTCGTGACCGGCCCGGCCGGTTCGGCCGCAGCCCCTGAAGCCTCCCCGGCCTCCCGCAGCTTCCTGCGGTCCACCTTGCCCGAAGGGGTGCGCGGCAACGCCTCCACGAACCGCACCTCCCGGGGGTACTTGTGGGGGCTGAGGTGTTCCCGCACGTACTGCTGGAGCTCCCGCGCCAGTTCCGCCCGCGCCTGGACGGGCCCCCGAAGCGCCACGTACGCCACCGGCACCGTCAGTCCCTCGCGGAGTTCCGGGACCACCGCGCACTCCCGCACCAGGGGGTGCCCGAGCAGACACTCCTCGACTTCGAGGGGAGCCACCCACACCCCGCCCACCTTCATGAGGTCGTCCGCCCGGCCCTGGTACCACAGGAAGCCGTCTGCGTCCTGACGGAACAGGTCGCCCGTGCGCACCCAGTTCCCGTGGAAGGTGCGCACGGACTTGCCGCGATCCAGCCAGTACATCACGGCCGCGGTCTCGCCCCACACCCACAGCTCCCCGGCCTCTCCCGCAGGTACGGGGCGGCCCTCGGGGTCGCGGACCTCCGCCCGGTAGCCCGGGCAAGGGCGGCCCACGCTGCCGGGTCTCACTTCGCCCGGCCGGTTCGAGACGTAGATGTGGTACAGCTCCGAGGAGCCGATGCCGTCCACCACCTCCACGCCGAACACCTGCTTCCACCGGGCGTACAGCTCCGCGGGCAGCGCCTCCCCCGCGGAGGTCGCCAGGCGCACGCACGACAGGTCGTGGCGGTGCGCTTCGGGGTGCTCCACCATGGCCCGCATCATGGTGGGGACCTGCACCAGGATGGTGGGCCGGTACCGCGCCACCAGCTCGAAGATGC
Source organism: uncultured bacterium (assembly GCA_938028835.1). Taxonomy (GTDB): domain Bacteria; phylum Sysuimicrobiota; class Sysuimicrobiia; order Sysuimicrobiales; family Sysuimicrobiaceae; genus Tepidifontimicrobium. Next base: position 2,676 of record CALIMJ010000031.1, read on the forward strand.
GCTCGGGGGTGGAGCGCTCCGGGAACACCACGCCCGCGGCGCCTACCCCGAACGGGAACAGGGCGGTGCAGTCCCGGGCGTACCCGAAGAACAGCTTGGGCACCGGCAGCACCACGTCCTCTGGGGTGTACCGGATCACCTCCTGGGCGTAGTTCCAGAAGCTCAGGTAGGGAGCGTAGTGGCAATGCACCACGGCCTTGGGCCGGCCCGTGGTGCCGGTGGTGAACTTCCACAGGGCGAACTGGTCCCTGGAGGTATCCGCCAGAACGGGCTCCACGGGTGCCCGCCAGACCCCCTGGTGGAAGTCCAGCTCGCCCGGCTCCAGCTCCGTCACGCCCACCGCGAGGAGCCTGCCGGAGAACCCCACCTGTCTTGCGGCCTCCCGCACCCGCTGGTGGGTGGTGGCGTCGGTCAGCACCACCCGGGGCCGGACGTAGTCCAGGTAGTAGGCGTAGTCGTGGGCGTGGAGATACGTGTACACCTCCGCGGACACCGCACCCATCCCCACCACCGCGTACCACGCGGCCACGAACTCCACGCCGTCCGAGAGGGCCAGCAGCACGCGGTCCTCAGGCTCCACCCCCAGTTCCCGCAGCACGTGAGCGGTCCGGTTCGCAAGTTCCGCCAGCTCCCGGTAGGTGACGGCCCGGTCGCCGCAGTACAGGGCCACCCGGTCCGCTCGGCCCTCCTCGAGGTGGCGGTGCAGGAAGTAGCGGGCCACGTTGAACCGCTGCGGTACCTCCTCATACGTCACCATGGGCCCACCTCCCCTCAGGACAGCACGGCACCGCCGTCCAGCACGATCCCCTGGCCGTTGATGCCCGCGGCCGCCTCCGAGCACAGGTACCCGACCAGGGAGGCCACCTCCTCGGGGGTGAACAGGCGGCCCTGAGGGCTTGTGCGTTCCAGGATCCGCCGGACTTCCTCCGGAGGCCTGCCCGTACGCTGGGCGATGCGGCGCACGTTCGCTTCCGTCATGTCCGTGTCCAGGTAGCCCGGGCACACCGCGTTGGCGGTGATCCCCCGGTCCGCGAACTCCACCGCCACGCACCGCACCAGCCCCAGCAGCGCGTGCTTGGACGTCGTGTACGCCGCGGTGTAGCGGGACCCCACCTTCGAGGCGATGCTGGCCACGGCCACCACCCGCCCCCACCCTGCCGCCAGCATGTCCGGCAGGGTCGCCCGGATGGCGTAGAAGGCACCCGTGACGTTGGTTTGGAGGTGCTCCTCCCACTCCTCGTCGGAGGTCTCGAGAAACGGACTGCCGCGCGCCACGCCGGCCGCGGACACCAGGACCGTCACCGGCCCCAACTGGCTGCGCACCTGCCTTAAGGCCTCCTCCACCTGCGCGCGCCGGGTCACGTCGCAGGGGCAGGCCAGGCCGGAGCTCCCGGCCGCCCGTACCTCCTCCGCCACCCGGTGAACCTCCTCCGGGGTGCGGCTCAGCACCGCCACCGCGGCTCCCCGCCGGGCCAGCTCCAGCGCGCACGCGCGTCCCACCCCGCGGCCTCCCCCCGTGACCACCGCCACGCGCCCCGTGAGGTCCGTGCTGCTCACACGCTGAGGTACCGCCGCCACAGATCCCGGTCCGCCCGCAGGGCCTGGGACGTCCCCTCCCAGACCACCCGGCCCCGCTCCAGGATGTAGTGGTAGTCCACGAACTCGGTGAGCCGCTCCACGTACTTGTCGATGAGCAGCACGGTGAGGCCGGCCTCGTTCAGCAACCGCAACGCCCGCCAGATCTCCTCCCGGACCAGGGGCGCCAGCCCCTCCGTGGCCTCGTCCAGGATCAACAGGCGGGGGTTGGTCATGAGGGCCCGCCCGATAGCCAGCATCTGCTGCTCGCCTCCGGACAGCCGGCTTCCCAGCTGGTCCAGCCGCTCCCGCAACCGGGGGAACAGCTGGAGGACCCGATCCAAAGTCCACGGGTCCGGACGGCCCGCGCGGTTGGAGGCGAACGCCACCAGGTTCTCCCGCACGGTGAGATTGGGGAAGATCTGTCGTCCCTCGGGTACCAGGGCGATTCCCAGGCGTGCGATGCCTTCCGGGGGAAGTCCCTGAATCTCCCGGCCGTCGAACACCACCCGGCCGGACCTCGAGGGGACCAGCCCGGTGATGGCGTGCACGGTGGTGGTCTTGCCCATCCCGTTGCGCCCCAGGAGGGCGACCAGGTGTCCCTCGGGCACCTGCAGGTCCACTCCGAACAGGGCCTGGCTGGGTCCGTAGAAGGCTTCCAGTCCCTCCACCTGCAGAAGAGGCTGGGTTGCCGATAGACGCGCGCGGGCCGCGCTCCCGGGGCTGGCCGGGCGATCCCCGTTCACCGCGTGCCCGAGGTAGGCGCGGTGGACTTCCGGGTCTTCCCGGACCACCTCCGGAGGGCCGCTGGCCAGCACCCGGCCGTCCACCAGCACGGTGATACGGTCCGCCACGCGGAACACCACGTCCATATCGTGTTCCACCAAAAGGACCGCCACCTGCCCCCGCAGCGCCTGAATCAGGTCCACCACCCGTCTGGACTCCTCCGGACCCATGCCCGAGGTGGGCTCGTCCAAGATCACCAAGTGCGGCTCGCCTGCCAGAGCCAGCCCCACCTCCACCTGCCGGCGCTCCCCGTGGGAAAGGGCCCGCACGGGGGCCTCCAGCCGGTCGTGCAGATCCACTCGCCGCGCGTACCCCCGCGCCGCCTCCTCCAGCTCCCACTCGCGTGCCACAGGCTTCCAGAACCGGAAGGAGCTTCCCCTGCGGGCCTGTACCGCCAGGGTGAGGTTGCCCAGCACGGTGTCCTGAGGGAACAGGTTCGTCACCTGGAACGTTCGGGCGATGCCCAGCAGGGCGCGCTCGTGGGGCGGAAGGAGGGTGATGTCGCGCCCCCGGAAGGCCACCCGCCCCTCCGTGGGGGTCAGCAGGCCCGAGACCAGGTTGACCAGGGTGGTCTTGCCCGCACCGTTCGGGCCGATGAGGGCGTGGACCTCACCGGGCTTGACGTCCAGGTCGCACCGCCACAGGGCCAGCAGGCCGCCGAAGCGTTTGGTGAGTCCGCGGACCTCCAGCAGGCTCACCGCCGCCGTCCCTCCACCAGCCCCGCCAGCCCCCTGGGGGCCAGCAGGACCACTGCCAGCAGGGTCAGGCCCACGTACAGCTGCCAGGACACGGTGAGGGAGTGGAATAGCTCCTCGATCAGCACCATGGCTCCAGCTCCCAGCACCCCGGCCCAGAACCTTCCCACCCCGCCCAGGATCACCATGAACATGAAGTGGCCCGACTGCGGCCAGCTCAACATGGCGGGCGAGACGTACTGGGTGTGGTGGGCCATCAGGGCGCCCGCGAGCCCGGTGAGGGCTCCCGAGATCACGAAGGCCACCAGCTGGACCCGGTACACGGGGAAGCCCACCGTGGTGGCCCGCACCTCGTTGTCCCGCGCCGCCCGGAGGGCCCGGCCGAAGCGGGCGTGCCCCAGTCGCCAGAGGAAGAACAGGCTCGCGGCCACCAGGAAGACGCTCAGGTAGTACACCTCCGCGTCGCCTACGGGGAAGCCGAAGTCCGTGCGCGGCGCCCGCAGCCCGTCCTGACCCCCGTACTGCTTGAAGGAGACCACGAAGTAGTAGACCATCTGGGCGAACGCCAGGGTGATCATGATGAAGTACAGGCCACGGGTGCGCAGGCACACCGCTCCGATGGCCAGAGCCGCCAGCGCGGCCACGGCCACCGCCGCGGGCCAGACCAGCCACGCCTGACGGACCCCTTCCCGGGCCAGCACCGCCACGGTGTACGCTCCCAGCCCGTAGTAGGTGGCGTGCCCGAAGCTCACCAGGCCGCCGTACCCCAAAACGAGGTTCAGGGCGCTGGCAGCCAGGACCAGGATCAGGGCCTTGGTGGCCAGACTGAGGTAGTAGGGCCACTCCAGCGCGTGAGCCAGAGCAGGAAACGTCAGCACGACCAGCCCGGCCGCCGAGCCCGCCGCCCAGGGGACGAAGGCCCGGGGCAGGGTCGGCCCCGCGCGCCGGGCCTGCTCCACGGAAAGGTCCCGGGCCCGCATGGCCTACCCGTGCACGGGGAAGAGCCCCTGAGGACGCACGAACAGCACCACCGCCATCAGCAGGTAGATGAGCACCGACGCCACCGTGGGACCCAGGTTGGAGGCCACCTCGGGGGCGAACAGCAGGCCGAAAGCGGAGGGCAGGAACGCCCGGCCTGCGGTGTCCACCACCCCCACCAGCAGCGAACCCGCCAGGGATCCCTTCACCGAACCGATGCCACCGATCACGATGGCCACGAAGGCGAGGATGAGCACGTCCTCCCCCATGCCCACCTGGACGGCGAAGATGGGGCCCAGAAGCGCCCCGGCCACCGCGCTGAGAGCTGCGCCCACCACGAACACACCCGTGAACACGTCGCGGATGGGGACCCCCATGGCCTGCGCCATGCGCCGGTTGGACGCACCCGCCCGCACCCACATGCCCAGCCGGGTCCGGTGGATCAGCAGGAACATCCCCACCGCCAGGAGCGCGCCGGCCCCGATCACGGTCAGCCGGTAGGCGGAATAGCTGAGTCCGGGCAGCAGGGTCACCGGCCGTGAGAGTTCCGGGGGGACCGCTAGCAGCAGGGCCTGCGGCCCCCAGATGGCCCGGACCGCCTCGTTGAACACCAGGATCAGGGCGAAGGTGGCCAGCACCTGGGTCAGGTGGTCAGCCCCGTACACCCGCCGCAGGACGGAAACCTCCAGCAACAGAGCCACCAGGGCGGTGCCCAACACCGACCCCGCCACCCCGGCCCAGAAGGACCCGGTGACGGCAGCCAGGGTGGCGGCGAAGTACGCGCCCAGCATGTACAGGGAACCCTGGGCTAGGTTGACCACGTCCATCATTCCGAGGACGAGGGTCAGACCCGCAGACAGCAGGAACAGCATCAGCCCGAACTGCAGGCCGTTGAGCAGCTGCTCCAGCACCAGGGAGACGGACACGGGAGCGCCTCAGAGGTCCGCGTCAGGGAAGCTGGCACTTCCCCGCGTAGGCGTCTCCGTGGTTGCGGAAGATGGTCCCCCGCAGCCGGTTGACGATCTCCCCGTTGGGCAGCTCCACCACCTGCCTCAGGTAGTAGTCCTGGATCGGGTAGCCGTTCTTGTTGAACCGAACCCGGCCCCGGGTGCTGTCGAAGCCCGACAGGATGGCCTTGCGGAAGTCCGCCTTGCGCCCCAGGTCTCCCGCCACCGCCCGCAGCCCGTGGTCGATGGCCAGCGCGGTGTCGTACCCCTGCGCCGCGTACAGGGTCGGGATGCGTCCGTACGTGCGCCGGAAGTCGTCCACGAACCGGCGGTTGATGGGGTTAAACAGCTCCAGCGCCCAGTGGGAACTGTTGAACACCCCCACCATGGGCTTGCCCACCGCGCGGATCACGTCCGCGTCCGCGGAGAAGCCCGGCACCAGGAGCTGTACCTGCTGCATGAGGCCGGCCTCCGCGTACTGCTTGATGAAGTTCACCCCCATGGCGCCCGGGTAGAAGGCGTAGACGGCCCGGGGCCGGGCCGCCCGGATCTGCGCGATCTCCGCGGAGTAGTCCAGCTGCCCCAGCCTCGTGTACACCTCGCTGACCACGCGCCCCTTGTAGAACCGCTTGAACCCCGCCAGGGCGTCCCGGCCCGCGGGGTAGTTGGGGGCCAGGATGAAGGCGGTCTCGTAGTTCTTCAAAGTCGCGTAGTGGCCCATGGCCTCGTGCATGTTGTCGTTCTGCCACGCCACGTTGAGGAAGTGCAGGTTGCACTGCTCCCCCGCGTACTCCGAGGGGCCCGCGTTGGGGCTGATGTAGAAGACCCCGCTACTGAACACCAGGTCCCCCACCGCCAGGAGCACGTTGGAGAAGATGATCCCCGTCACCAGGTCCACCCGGTCCCGCCGCAGGAACCGCTCCACCGCGGCACGGGCCACGTCGGGGTTCAGCTGATCGTCCGCGGTCAGCACCTCCACGGGCAGCCCTCCCAGCCGCCCGCCCAGGTGACGGAGGGCCAGCTGGAAGGCGTCCAGCACGTCTTGCCCCAGCGCGGCCCCGCCTCCCGACAGGGTGCTCACGAACCCGATCCGGAGCGCCCGGGCCTGGCCCCCGGCCAGTCCGGAGACCAGGAGCGAAACCGCCAACACCACCACCACGCCGAATGCCCACCTGCTCCTCATCGGTCTTCCCCCCTTTCCCAGGTCTGTGGGTTTTCCCGCAAGACGGACCGGCGCGGCCCGGGGTTGTCCTCACCGTCCGGGATCACCGCGGTGGCCTCGATCTCCACCTTGGCCCCGGGCTCCACCAGCCCCTTCACCTCCACCACCGACATGGCCGGGTAGTGGCGGCCGATCACCTCCCGGTACACCTGACCGAGCCGCTCCAGGGAGGTCAGGTACTCGTCCCGGTCCGTGACGTACCAGGTGAGCCGGACCAGGTGCTCGGGCCGCGCCCCTGCCTCCCTCAGGACGGCCACGATGTTCTCCAGCGCCCGGCGGGCCTGGTCCACGAAGTCCGGGCTGTCGAACTCCTCGTGGGCGTTGTCCCAGCCCACCATCCCGGCCACGAACACCCACGTGCCCCGGGCCACCACGCCGTGGCTGTACCCCCGGGGCCGCTTCCACTGCACCGGCTGAAGGATCTGCATCCGGTCCCTCCGCTCCCCCAAGCGTCTACTGGACTGCCCCGCGCGCCCACTCCCGGAGCCGGAAGCGCTGGAGCTTGCCCGTCTCCGTCCTCGGCAGCGCCTCGCAGAACTCCACCTGCCGCGGGTACTTGTACGGGGCGATCCGGGCCTTCACGTGCTCCTGCAGCTCGCGCGCCATCTCGGGACCCGCTACAAAGCCCGGACGCAGCACCACGTACGCCCGCACCACCTGGCCCCGCTCGGGGTCCGGGACGCCCACCACCCCGCACTCCGCCACCGCGGGGTGAGTCAGCAGGGCCTCCTCTACCTCCGCGGGCGCGATGTTGTACCCTGCGGAGATGATCAGGTCATCGGTCCGGGCCTGGTACACAAAGTAGCCCTCCTCGTCCACCAGGTACGCGTCCCCCGTCACGTTCCACCCACCCTGCACGTACTCGCGCTGCCGCGGGTCGTCCAGATAGCGGCAGCCCGTGGGCCCCTTCACCGCCAGGCGGCCCACCTCGCCCGCACGCAGCGGGCGGCCCTGCTCGTCCAGCACGCAGGCCCGGTACCCGGGTACGGGCTTGCCCGTGGCCCCCGGCTTCGCCTCCTCCTCCGTGTGGGAGATGAAGATGTGCAGCATCTCCGTGGACCCGATGCCGTCGATGATCTCGATCCCCGTGGCCTCCCGCCACTGCAGCCGCGTGGAGGCCGGCAGGGCCTCGCCCGCGGAAACGCACTTCCGCAGCTGTCCAGGCCTGCGCCCGCCCGTCTTGGGGGCCATGGCCCGGTAGGCGGTGGGGGCGGTGAAGCACACGGTGGCGCCGTACCGTTCGATTCCCTCCAGGAGCTCGTCCGGCCCCGCCCGCTCCAGCAGCACGCTGCTCGCCCCGATCCGCAGGGGGAACACCAGGAGTCCTCCCAGCCCGTAGGTGAAGGCCAGGGGCGGGCTGCCAATGAACACGTCGTCCGGCGTAGCCCGCACCACGTGCCGGGCGAAGGTGTCGCAGATAGCCAGCACGTCCCGGTGGAAGTGCACGCACCCCTTAGGCTTGCCCGTGGTCCCCGAGGTGAAGGCGATGAGGACCGGGTCGTCGCAGGCGGTGTTCACGTTCTGGAAGCCTTCGGGTTTGCCCGCCATGCGGGCCTCCAGGCTGCCCGGAGACTCGTCCCCGAAGTACACGACCTCCCGAACGTGCGGGCAACGGGCCACCGCGGCGTCCAGCTCCTCCCGCAGCCGGACGTCGCACAGGACGTGGCTGATCTCCGCCTTGGTCAGGATGTCCACCAATTCCTTCTGCCGGAGCAGCGGCATGGTGGTCACCACCACGCCACCGGCCTTCACCACCCCGAACCAGCAGGCGGCCAGCATGGGGTGGTTGGGCGCCCTCAACAGCACGCGGTTCCCGGGCTGCAGGCCTAGGTCTTCTGTCAGCACCCGGCCCACCCGGTTCGCGTGCACCCACAGGTCCCGATACGTCCAGGTCAGCCCGGGTGCCCTCAGGGCCACCCGCTCCCCCGCGCCGGCTTCCACCCACCGGTCCAGCAGGGGGCCCGCGCAGTTCACCCGCTCCGGATACCGCAGCTCCGGCAGCTCGAACAGGAACTCCGGCAGCAGCTCGGGAGGCGGCAGCCGGTCAAGCACGAACCGGTCCACCAGAGCGGTCTGCGTCATGCTCTCCCTCCTCCCCCGTGGTGCGGCGGCCGCGCAGCAGCTCCCTCGCCACCACCAGCTGCTGGACCTCCGTGGCGCCCTCGTAGATGCGCAAGGCCCGCACGTACCGGTAGAGGAGCTCCACCACGGTGCCCCGGGTGACCCCGAGCCCTCCCCACAGCTGCACCGCGGCGTCCACCACCTGCTGGGCGTTCTCCGTGGCCACCATCTTGGCCATGGCGGCCTCCTTCACCGCGCGGGCCCCGCGGTCGTGCAACCAGGCGGCCCGGTAGGTGAGCAGGGCAGAGCCATCCACCCGTGCCGCCATGTCCGCCAGCCGGGCCTGCGTGAGCTGCAGGTCCGCCAGGGTGCCGCCAAACAACCGCCGGCCCACGGCCCGGTCCAGAGCCTCCTCCAGCGCACGACGGGCAAACCCCACGGCCGCGGCGGCCACGGTGGTGCGGAACACGTCCAGGGTCCGCATGGCGATGCGGAACCCCTCGCCCGGCCCGCCCACCCGCTGTGTGGACGGAATCCAGCAGTCGGAAAGCCGCAGCGTCGCCAGGGGGTGTGGGGCGGAAGCGTGGATGCGCTCGGCCACCTCCAGTCCCGCGGTACCCGAGTCCACCACGAAGGCGGTGATCCCACGGGCGCCGGGGGCCTCGCCGCTCCGCGCGAACACCACGTAGAAGTCCGCGATCCCGCCGTTGGATACGAACGTCTTGGTGCCGTTCAGCAGGTAGCCGCCGTCGATAGGCTTTGCCTCGCACCGCAGCGCGGCCGCGTCGGAGCCGGCCTCGGGCTCGGTCAGCGCGAAGGCGGCCACCCACTCTCCGGCCGCCACCCGCGGCAGGTACCGCCGGCGCTGCGCCTCGCTCCCGTACAGGCTCAACGGCCCTGAGCCGAGACCCTGAAGGGCGAAGGCGAAGTCCGCCAGCCCCTGGTGGTAGGCAAGGGTCTCCCGGATCAGGCACAGGCTGCGGACGTCCAGGGCGTCCTGCGCCGCCCCGAACTCCCGGCCGCAGACCGCATAACGCAGCCAGCCCTCCCGGCCCAGCTCCGCCACGAGGTGTCGGCAGGCCGCGTCCACGTCCTCCGGCTCGCTCCACCGCAACGCCTCCCGGGCCCAGCCTTCCAGGTCCGTACACAGCGTCCGGTGGTGCGGCTCGAAGAAGGGCCAGTCCAGGAATTCCAGCGCCCCCATCCGCGGTCAGTCTCCCTGGAACTGCGGCTTCGCCTGGGAGGCGAAGGCCCGGTACGCGCGGTCGAAGTCCCGGGTCGCCATGCAGATGGCCTGCGCCTGGGCTTCCGCCTCCAGCGCCTCCTCGACGCCCAGGTTCCACTCCTGCATCAGCATCCGCTTGGTCATGGCCAGAGCGAACGAAGGGCCTTCGGCCAGCTCCCGCGCCAGGGCGCGCGCCGTGGCCATCAGTTCCTCCGGGGGCACCAGCCGGTTGAAAAACCCCCAACGCTCCGCCTCTTCCGCCTCCAGCATCCGACCGGTGTACAGGAGCTCCGCGGCCCGGCCGGCTCCCACCACCCGCGGCAGCAGGGCGCAGGCTCCCATATCGCAGCCCGCCAGGCCCACGCGGGTGAACAGGAAACCCACCCGGCTGCGCGGGGTGCCGATCCGGAGGTCGCAGGCCAGGGCCAGGGCTGCGCCCGCGCCCGCGCACACCCCGTCCACCGCCGCGAGGAGAGGCTGCGGGCACCGGCGCATCTGCCGGACCACCTCCGTGGTCATGCGGGTGAAGCGCAGCAGCCCCGGCATGTCCGTTTCCACCAGCCGGCCGATGATGTCGAACACGTCGCCACCGGAGGAGAACTCCCCGCCCGCTCCGGTCAGCACCACCACTCGGACCTCCGGGGCAGCGGCTAGCCGCGTGAACAGGTCCCGCAGCTCCCCGTAGCTCTCGAAGGTCAAGGCGTTCTTCCGGTGGGGCCGGCGCAGGGTGACGGTCCCCACCCCGTCCTCCACCGACCAGTCCAGGTGCTCAGGGCGGAACCCCTCTAGCCCCCCAGCCTCCCCCGGCATCGGGGTGGGCTTCATGGACCGTATCCACTCCGTCATCCCGCCCGACCTCCCTCCCGCGTCAGCGCCCGCGCCACGCTCTGCTTCAGCGCCGCCAGAAGCGCGTACAGCTGCTCCCGCTCCTCCCGGGACAGCCCGCGGAACAGCTCCACGATCCAGCCCTCGTGCACCGCGGCCATGGCGGCGAACCGCCGTCGCCCCTCCGGGGTCAGGCGCACGCGGACCGTGCGGCGGTCCCGAGGATCGGGGACGCGGGTCACCAGACCCTCCGCCTCCAGCTGGTCCACCAAGCGGGTCACGTTGCCCGCGGTCACCATCATGCGCTTCGAAAGCGGCCCCATGGCCAGCCCGTCCGGGTGCCGTTCCAGCTGGGCCAGCAGGTCGAAGCGGGCCAGGGTGGTCCCGAAGGTGCGCCGCAGGCGCGACTGGACCTCGTTCTTCACCAGGTTCGTGGCGGACAGCAGCCGAAGCCACAGTCGGATGGACTTGTGGTCCTCCTCGGTAGCCCGAGCCTCCAGCCCCAACACCTCCACGCCCACCTGCCCCTTCGACGGCACCCGCACCTCCGCACCCAGCTAGCCCACGGTCACCCGCGTCCGGTCCTGCGCCGCCCGGGCCAGCACCCGCTCCAGCTCCTCCAGAGCCGCGCGCTCGCCCTCCTGGGCCGCGCGGGCGCGGGCCATCAAGCGCTCCAGTTGTTCCTTGCCGTCCAGGTACTGCTTGGGCCAAACCACGTCCGGGTAGCCGATCCGCGCCGCCTCCACCAGGGTCCAGTGCGGGTTGGCCAGGTGGGGACGCGCGATGGCGCACAGGTCGGCCCGACCGGCGGCGATGATGGAGTTCACGTGGTCCGCCTCGTAGATGGATCCCACGGCCATGGTGGCGATCCCCACCTCGTGCCGGATGCGGTCCGCAAACGGGGTCTGGTACAGGCGGCCGTAGGCCGGACGGGCGTCCCGGGTGGTCTGACCGCTGGACACGTCGATGAGGTCCACCCCCGCTTCCTTGAACATCCGCGCCATCTGCACCGCGTCGTCTGGGGTGATGCCGCCAGGCGCCCAGTCGTGGGCGGAGATGCGCACCGACAGCGGCAGGTGGTCCGGCCAGGCCTCCCGCACCGCGCGCACCACCTCCAAGGGGAAACGCATGCGGTTCTCGAGGGTCCCGCCGTACCCGTCGGTCCTGCGGTTGGTCAGGGGGCTGATGAAGGCGGACAGCAGGTAGCCGTGAGCGCAGTGGACCTCCAGCCAGTCGAACCCGCACTCGGCGGCCCACCGGGTCGCCCGGACGAACTCCGCCACCACGCGGTCCATGTCCTCGCGGGTCATCTCGCGAGGGACCTGGTTCGCCGGCCCCCAGGGGATCGCGGAAGGCCCCATCACGGGCCAGTTGCCCTCGGGCAGGGGCTCGTGGTAGCCTTCCCAGCCCACCCGGGTGGACCCCTTGGGTCCCGAGTGGCCTAGCTGGATCCCGATCCTGGCGTCGGTGTGCTGATGGACGAACTGCACGATCCGCCGCCACGCCTCCACGTGCTCGGGCTTGTACAGGCCCGCGCAGCCCGGGCTGATGCGCCCCTCGCGGGACACGCAGGTCATCTCCGTAAACACCAGCGCCGCGCCGCCGAGGGCCCGGGCACCCAGGTGGACCAGGTGGAAGTCCCCCACCGTGCCGTCTTCGGCGGAGTACATGGCCATGGGTGAGACCACCACCCGGTTCTTCAGCCGGACCCCCCGGAGCTGGAAGGGCGTGAACATGGGGGGTACGGGCCGGTCCCCGAGGCCGCACCGCCGCGCGAACCACCGCTCGAAGGACTCCACGTAGTGTGGATCCCTCCGACGCAGCTCCTCGTGGAACAGCCGTTGGGATCGCGTCAGGAGGGTGTACGCGAACTGCTCCGGTTCCAGGTGGACGTAGCGGCGCACGTTCTCGAACCACTCCGCGGAGTTGCGGCCCGCATTGCGCAGGCGCAGCAGCTCCGTCTGGCGCTCCCCCTCGTAGCGCTTCACGGCGGCCTGCAAGGACTCCGGGTCCTGCCAGCCGTGCTGGGCCAGGGCCTTGGCGAGCCCGATGGCGTCCTCCATGGCCAGCCGCGTCCCGGAGCCCACGGAGAAGTGCACGGTGTGGGCCGCGTCGCCCAGCAGCACCAGGGGGACGCGCCGGCCGTCCACCTCCAGGGCGTGGACCCAGCGTCGGCACTGGAGCCAGGGGAAGCGCAGCCAGTGGGCCGAGCCCCGCAGGTGCGCGGCGTTGGACATCAGGCGGTGCCCCTGCAGCAGCCAGCCGAACAGCTCCTCGCAGAAGGCGATGGACTCGTCCTTGTCCATGCGGTCCAGGCCCGCCGCGCGCCACACCTCCTCAGGGGTCTCCACGATGAAGGTGCTGGTCCCGCCGTCGAAGGGGTACGCGTGCACGGTGAACCAGCCCCACGGCGTCTCCTGGAAGGCGAAGGTGAAGGCGTCGAAGGGGCGGCGGGTCCCCAGCCACACATAGCGGCACCGGCCCCACTCCACCTCCGCCTCGAAGGCGTCCCCGTAGCGGCTGCGGGTCCGGCTGTTCACCCCGTCCGCGGCGACCACCAGGTCGGCGTCCCGGGCGAGATGCTCCACCGACTCCACCTCGTGCTGGAACACCAGCTCCGCCCCCAGGGACCGGGCGCGGTCCTGCAGGATCCGCAGCAGGGTCGTCCGCGCAATGCCTGCGAACCCGTGGCCGCCGGAACGCACCACCCGTCCGCGGAAGTGAATCTCGATGTCGTCCCAGTGGTAGAAGGCCTGCTGGATCTGGTCGTAGCTCTCGCGGTCCGCCACCGCCAGGCTGCCGAGGGTGCTGTCCGAGAGGACCACACCCCACCCGAAGGTGTCGTCGGGCCGGTTGCGTTCGTAAACCACCACCTGACAGCGGGGGTCCAGCTTCCGCAGGAGGATGGCCGCGTACAGCCCTCCCGGACCACCGCCGACACACACCACCCGCATGCCCCGGCGACCTCCGCTCCTGTGGCCTCGCGACTACTCTAAGGATCAAATTTTGAGCTGTCAACTATCTGCGGCTGGGCCGGCCGCGGCGACGTCCGCTCCTCCTACCGGCGGGCGCGCCGAGTCAAGTCCGCCAGAGCTTCGAAGGCCGCCTGCACCTCTTGCGGGTGGGTGTAGAAGTGCGCGGACATGCGGATGCCGGCTCCGGGCCGGTAGTCCACCAGGATCCCCCGCGCTCCCAGCTCCCGCGCGGCCTCCTCCGCGCCGGGGAAGTCCACCACCACCATCCCCGTCCTGCGCTCCGGGTTTCGGGGACTCCGGACTTCCAGCCCCAGGGAGTCCGCGTGGTCCACCATCTGCTGGCCGAGGGCCTGAGACCACTCCCGGATGGCCCGCACGCCCACTTCCAGGACGACCTCCAGCCCGGCTCGGGCTGCGAACAGGGCGGGCATCCCCGGGGTGCCGGTGGCAAACCGCATGGCGCCCGCAGCGTAGCTCAGCTCCAGGTCGAAGGCGAACGGCTCCCGGTGTCCGAACCAGCCCGCCAGCAGGGGCTCCAGCCGGTCTGCCTGCTCCGGCGCCACGTACATCCAGCTAGCCCCCGGGCCCCCGCACAGCCACTTGTGCGACCCTCCCAAAACCACGTCCACAGGCCAGTCCCGGACGTCAAAGGGTACGCAGCCGGCCGTCTGGTACGCGTCCACCACCACCCACGCCCCGTGCCGTCGCGCCATCTCCCCGATGGCCCCCACATCCTGCAAGAAACCCGACCGGAAAATCCCGTGATCCACCAGGACGGCCAGCGTCTGGGCGTCCAGCGCGTGCTCCCAGGCCTCCAAGGGGATCGTGGCGCCGTCGGGGCTGCGGATCAGCTGCAGCTGCACCCCCAAAGCCTCATGGGCCCGGAGCGTGTACAGCAGGGACGGAAAGTTCAGGTCCGTGGCCACCACCTTCCGCCTTCGCCCCGGCCGGACCAGGGCCGACAGCACGGCACCGAAGAGGGTGGTGACGTTCTGGTGCATCACCACGCTGCCCGGCGGAGCCCCGATGAGCTGTGCGATTCGGTCCGCGTGCTCCCGCAGGTACGGCTCCCACCTCTCCCAGGCGGTCACCCCTGCTTCCTCCCACGCGTCCAGGTAGCGCTGGACCCAGGCGCGGGCGGAGCGCGGCATCGCCCCCATGGAGTGGGACACGAGGTACGTGGTGCGCTCGAGGATGGGGAACTCGCCTCTCCAGCGGAGGAGGACGTCTTCCATCAGTCCCGCTCCACGAAGGTCCGGGCCTCCCAGAGCAGGGGGAAGCACCGCTTGGACAGGGTGTCCCGCAGGTAGCTCACGCCCGTGAAGTAGTCCCGGGAGTCCTGGAAAGCCCGGTGCACGTCCTCCGCTCCCGTGCCGGGGCGGGCCCCGATCACCCGCTCCACCATGAGCAGGTGGCGGTACCGCCACAGGGCCAGCGTCTCGTCGTACTCCACCAGGGCCTCGCACAGCCGGTTCAGTTCTGACCCGGACTCCCGGAGCACCCGGATGAGGGCCTCGAGGAGTCGGGGCTCGTCGTCCGCGGGCAGCCCCCGGCGCTGCAGCACCCCCACGAACGCGTCCCACAGGCTGGGCTCCTGGAGGCGGCGCTGGAGCGCGGCCCAGTCCTCGGGGTCGGACTCGAAGTTTCGCAGGTAACGCGGGTCTTTGAGCCCCGACAGGAACTCCAGCTCCCGGAACTGGCGGCTCTGGAACCCGCTGGCGGGCTTCAGCCGCGAGCGGAACTCCAGGAAGTCCCACGGACGCATGGTCTCCAGAACGTCCAAGGCGGAGGTGGCGGTTCGCAGAACCGTGGTGGACCGGTGCAGCAGCCGAGCCGCCTCATCCAGCTGGTCCCGGTCCAGGTGCTGCCGCGCGGTCTCCAGCTCGAACAGGGCCAGCTTGAACCACAGCTCGAACACCTGGTGGACCACGATGAACTGCAGCTCGTCGTGCGCCTCGCTCAGCCGGGCCTGCAGGGACAACAACTCGGGGACCCGCAGGTACCGTCCGTACGTGAGGGGCTGTACCGGTGCCTCCATGCCCTCACCCCCAGCCTGCCGTGAATGGTGCCTTCGCTCCGATCCGCGCGCTCTCCTGCTGGCCCTCGCCAGGCCCGTCCCGCCGCGGTTCCCGCTTCGCAGGCCGGGTCCCACCTGTTCCCGCTACGCTTGAACGAGCCGACCACGCGGGCCCTCACCCCCTCCCTTCGCAACGCCCGCGGCGCGGAGGGCTGGGTCTTGCTGTACCGGCGGACGCTTTACTATCCTGCAGCCTAAGGCAGTGACCAGGCCGGGCGCATTGGGCAGCCAGGAGCCGATCGGGCCGGGGACGTGGACCGGGTGGCTGGGCGTGCCAGCCTCGCTGGAGCCTCTCGCACAGCCGCACCTGCGGATCCACCGTCTGGATCGGGCTCTCGACCCCACCGCTTTGTTCGAGGTCCGCACCCCGGAGGGGGAGCTGGCGGGGCGGGCGGTGGAGCGGTGCGACCACCGGTGGCTGCGGTGGCTCAAATACACCAAGCTGCGAGAGGTAACCCCTCTGGTCCTCCACGTGGAGGCTCCAGACGGCACCCCCGCCTTCACCCTCCAGCGGGAGTGGGACTGGCTGGACCGGAAACCCGTGCGGGCGCTCAGGCCATCCGGTGCCCGCCTGCTGATGTTCCAGCGCTTCCACCACCGGTGGTCCGGGCTGCCCCTCCGGGGTCGACGCCTGACAGCACCGGACGGACGGGTCCTCGCCACCCTCCAGACCCTGCAACCGTGGGTGTTCCGCGACCTGCACTACCAACTCCGCGACCCCCTGGGCGTTCCCCTCGCGGACATCGTGTGGCCCGCGAGCGTCTGGTCGCGTCCCCGGAAGGGCGAGCTCCGGGTCCACCGGCCGGAAGCCCTGCCTCCTTTCGGCTTCCTCGCTGCGGCCCTGGTTGTGGGTCTCGGGGTAGCCCGTCGGTAGGGCCACCCGACACCACGGCCCAGTCCCCGGTCTCTGTCCCTGAGGCTCTGTCCCCAGGGGACAGGGCCCCAAAACGCCAGGCAGCTGCGTTCATTCAGTGGGACGGACCGAAACGTTGGGGAGGGCAAGCCGTGCCACGCCGGCTGAGGGGAGTGGTGCCCGAGGGCGTCTACCACGTCACAAGCCGCGGCAACCGCCGGGAGCGGCTGTTCCACACCCCTGATGCCTTCCAG
>CALIMJ010000032.1 GCA_938028835.1 uncultured bacterium
GGGGCGTGCGCCGGTTCCACCAGAGCACGGGCGTGGTCATCGGCTACGACGAGACCGCCTTCCCCGAGGAGGGGGTCCAGCGGGTCCGGGCCAGTTGGAGGGCCCTGCTGCCCGCCCGCACCCTGCGCTTCCTGCGCCAGGACCGGCAGGCGCCGGCCTCGGTCCTCGTGAGCCTGGGGACCTTCGCGGACCGGGTCAGCCTGCGGGAGACCCTGGACCTGGTGCGGTCGGAGCGGGCGAGGCCCGCGCGCCGGAGCCTGTGCGAGCTGTTCGAGTCGTGCGGCAAGCCCCACCCGGAGTTTCAGTTCCGGTGGGATCTGAACTCGGTGATGGTTCGCGGTCGGTTCGTCCCCCGGGACGGCGAAGAGGTGGACGCCGCGCTGTGCAGCCTGTGGGACCTGGCAGGGGAGCTGGAAGGAGCTGGCGTACCCCGGGGAGCAAGCGTATTGGTGGCCGCTTACCGCGAACGGTGGACCCCGGACCGTGCCCACGGGTTCGACGCGAGGTCGGGCCGGGCGCGGGCGTGGCGGTACCGGGACGGGCGCTGGGAGCAGGAGGAGGGCGGATAGGTTGCCTTGGCGGGCGTACCTGTTAGCTCTGCTGGCCGCGGCCCTGGTGGTGTGGCCCACCGTGGCCTACTGGTACACCGACTGGCTGTGGTTCTTGGAGCTCGGCTACCCGCGGGTGTTCTGGGTTCCCGCGCTGTCCAGGGCGGCCCTGTTCGCCTTCGTGGCCGGGGTGGTGTGGGCCGTGCTGTACCTCAACCTGCGGTTGGCCCTGCGGGCCCTGCCGCCCCCGGCGCGCGTGGAGCTACGGCTTGACGGGACCCGGTACGTCCCCCGGCCTGGCCTGCGGCCCTGGCTGGGGCTGGGCTGCGCGGCGGTGGCGGTCCTGGCGGGGCTGGCCAGCACCGGGCAGTGGGTGGCGTTCCAGCAGTTCCTGCACGCCGCGCCCGCGGGGGAACTGGACCCGGTCTTCGGTCTGGACGTGTCCTTCTACCTGTTCCGGCTCCCCTTCTGGCGGTTCCTCCAGCACCTCCTGTGGGGCTGGCTGCTGCTGGCCGGCGCGGGCGCGCTGGTGGTGTACCTGGTGGCCGCCACCTCCCGCCTGAGCCTGCGGGGCCTGCTGCGGCTGCCGCCAGGAGCGAGGGCGCACCTGTCCCTGGTGGCCGGACTGTTGCTTCTGGTCCGGGCCGCGGGGTTCCGCCTGGACGCTTACGAGCTGCTCACGTCCCAGCGGGGCCTGGTGTTCGGGATCACCTACGCGGACGCGCACGCCCGGCTTCCGGCGCTGCAGCTGCTGGCCGGCCTCGCGGTGGTGGGCGCGGGGCTGCTGTTCCTGAACGTGTGGCTGCGGACCCTCCGGTTCGCCGCCGGCGTCCTGGCCGTCATGGTGGCGGCGTGGTTCGTGGGGGTGGGGGTCGTGCCGTCCCTGGTCCAGCAGCTGGTGGTGGCGCCCGCAGAGCTCACCCGGGAGACCCCTTACCTCCGCCAGCACATCGAGTCCACCCTCCGAGCCTACGGGCTCCACACGGTGCGGCTCGTGCCCTTCGAACCGCAGGACCGGCTGGACCCCGGAGCCGTCCAGCGCCAGCGGGCAACTGTGGACAACGTGCGCCTTTGGGACTACCGGCCCCTGCTGGAGACGTTCCGGCAGCTGCAGAGCCTGCGGGCGTACTACACCTTCTCGGACGTGGACATCGACCGGTACCAGGTCCGCGGCCGCCAGCAGCAGCTCATGCTGGCGGTGCGGGAGCTGGACACCTCCCGCCTGCCACCCCAGGCCCGCACGTGGGTGAACGAGCACCTGGTCTACACCCACGGCTACGGGGTGGTGGCATCTCCCGTGCACCGGGTCTCCGAGGAGGGCCTCCCGGAGCTGTGGCTGCGGGACATCCCGCCGCGGGCGGAGTTCCCGGAGCTGCGCGTGGACCGACCCGAGATCTACTTCGGCGAGCTGACCCGCAACTACGCCATCGTCCACACCCGGGTGGAGGAGTTCGACTACCCCCGAGGGGACGAGAACGTCACCACCCGCTACCAGGGCCGGGCGGGCATCCCCCTGCGCGGCTGGCTGCGCCGCATGGCCTTCGCCACCCGCCTCGGCGACTGGCGCGTGCTGCTGTCCACCGACCTGGTGGCAGACAGCCGCATCCTGTTCGCCCGCGCGGTGCCCGAGCGGGTCCGGCGTCTGGCCCCCTTCCTGCGGTACGACCGGGACCCCTACGCGGTGGTGGCGGAGGGCCGGGTGTTCTGGGTGGTGGACGCGTACACCACCAGCGACCGCTACCCCTACAGCCAGCCGGTGGGACCGTTCAACTACATCCGCAACTCCGTGAAGGCGGTGGTGGACGCCTACCACGGGGACGTGCGGTTCTACGTGGCCGACCCCACCGACCCCGTGGTGCGGGTGTACGCCCGCATCTTCCCGGGGCTGTTCCGGCCCCTGGAGGAGCTGCCGGCCTCCCTGCGCGCGCACTTGCGCTACCCCCTGGACCTGTTCGAGGTCCAGGCCCAGGTGTACGCCACGTACCACATGCGCGACCCCCGGGTGTTCTACAACCGGGAGGACGCGTGGGCGGTGGCCAACGAGATCTTCGCAGACCGCCCGCAGCCCGTGGAGCCGTACTACGTGACGCTGCGCCTGCCCGGCGCCCCTGCGGGCACGGCGGAGTTCGTCCTCATCCTGCCCATGACCCCGCAGCGCAGGGACAACATGGTGGCCTGGCTGGCGGCCCGCAACGACCCACCTCACCTGGGCGAGCTGTGGGTGTTCACGTTCCCCAAGGACCGGGTGGTCTTCGGGCCCATGCAGGTGGAGTCCAGGATCAACCAGGACCCCTTCATCAGCCAGCAGCTGACCCTTTGGAACCAGCAGGGCTCGCGGGTCATCCGGGGCAACCTCCTGGTGGTCCCCATAGAGGGCGCCCTGCTGTACGTGGAGCCCATCTTCCTGCAGGCGGAGCGCAGCCAGCTGCCCGAACTGCGACGGGTGGTGGTGGCGCAGGGGCCGCGGGTGGCCATGGCCGCCACCCTGGACGACGCGCTCTCTCAGGTTCTGGAAGGCAGGGCTCCTCCGCCAGCGGCTCCTGGCACGCCTTCCCCACGCCCCGACCTGGTGGCCGAGGCCCTGCGCCGGTACCGGCTCGCCCAGGAGCTTCTGCGCCGCGGCGACCTGGCCGGGTTCCAGCGGGAGCTGGAAGCCCTCGGCCGGGTGCTGGAGGAGCTCGCCGGCCGCCGGTAGTCCCCGGGGCTGGACCGATCGTTCGGCAGGGTTTCGGCCCGCCCGCGGCGAACCCGTGGCGGGCGAAGGGGGGTGAACGGCGTGCAGACGCGTACGGAAAGCCTGCAGCACACCATGATGCGGGTGCCGTTGACCCTGCCGCACTTCCTGGAGCGTGCGGCGAAGCTGTACCCGAAGGTGGAGATCGTCTCCCGCCTCCCGGACCGCTCCCTGCACCGCTACACCTACGCGGACTTCTACCGCAGGGCCCGCCGTCTGGCGGAAGCGTTGCAGCGGGCCGGGCTCCGGCCCGGGGAGCGGGTCGCCACCCTGATGTGGAACCACTTCGCGCACCTGGAGGCGTACTTCGGGATCCCCTGCGCGGGCGGCGTCCTGCACACCCTGAACCTCCGGCTGCACCCCTCGGACATCGCTTACATCGCCCGCCACGCGCAGGACCGCTTTCTCATCACGGACGACGTGCTGCTGCCCCTGATCGAGCAGCTACGCTCCCAGGTCTCGTTCGAGCGGATCTTCGTGGTCCCGCTCGCGGGCGCGCCGGTGCCCGCGGGCTACGAGAGCTACGAGCACCTCCTGGACACCGCCACGGGCTCCTGGGACTACCCGCCCCTGGACGAGGAAGCCCCCGTCGGCATGTGCTACACGTCCGGCACCACCGGCCGGCCGAAGGGGGTGGTGTACAGCCACCGGTCCCTGGTGATCCACACCCTGGCCGCGGCGCTGCCCGACGCCCTGGGGCTGAGCCAGCGGGACGTAGTCTGCCCCGTGGTGCCCATGTTCCACGTGAACGCGTGGGGGATTCCGTTCGCCGCCACCCTGCTGGGCTGCAAGCAGGTGTTCCCAGGCCCTCACCTGGACCCGCCGAGCCTGCTGGAGCTCTTCGAGTCCGAGGGCGTCACCCTGACCGCGGGGGTCCCCACCATCTGGCTCGGCGTCCTGGAGGCGCTGCGCAGGGAGCCGGACCGGTGGAAGCTGAAGCTGCGCACTCTGGTGGTGGGCGGGTCCGCGGCGCCGGAGGCCATGATCCGGGCGTACGACCAGCTGGGGTTTCACGTGTTGCACGCGTGGGGCATGACGGAGATGAGCCCCCTCGGGACCGTGAGCCGCCTCAAGAGCACCCTGGTCGACCTGCCGGAAGACCAGCAGTACGCCTACCGCGCCAAGCAGGGCCTGCCCGCCCCGCTGGTGGAAGTCCGAGCCGTCTCCGACCACGGCGAGGTCCCCTGGGACGGAAAGACCATGGGGGAGCTGCAGGTGCGGGGCGTCTGGGTCGCGGCCTCCTACTACGGCGGCGAGGATCCCGACCGGTGGACCTCCGACGGGTGGTTCCGCACCGGGGACGTGGTGACCATCGACCCCGAGGGCTACGTGAAGATCGTGGACCGCACCAAGGACCTCATCAAGTCCGGAGGGGAGTGGATCAGCTCCGTGGACGTGGAGAACGCCCTCATGGGCCACCCCGCGGTGAAGGAGGCGGCGGTGGTGGCCGTCCCGCACCCCAAGTGGGGGGAGCGGCCGCTGGCGGTGGTGGTGCTGCGGGAGGGCCAGCAGGCCACCGCCGAGGAGCTGCGGGAATTCCTCGCGCCGCGCTTCGCCCGGTGGTGGCTGCCGGACGCCTTCGTGTTCGTCTCCGAGATCCCCAAGACGTCCGCGGGGAAGTTCCAGAAGGCCAAGCTCCGGGAGCAATTCCGGGACTGGTCCTGGGGTTAGGGGCCGCCAGAAAAGCGCGAGGGGAGAGGCGACCTCACCTCTCCCCTCCCATCACTCCCGGCAGCGACCTACTCTCCCGCGCCGTCGCCAGCGCAGTACCATCGGCCCTGGAGGGCTTAACTTCCGTGTTCGGGATGGGAACGGGTGTGGCCCCTCCGGCATTGCCACCGGGAAATCCCGAATTGATCGGCGCTGGAAGCGGCAGTCTCCTCGGACAGTGCCTGGACAGAACCGCGACGGCTTCCAGCGTCGGAAGCCTTCCGCACGCGAGCGCCTGACGCCAAGCTCCTTTCAGCTGCTCCCGAAGGGGAGCTCCCTTCAAGCCCTCGGCCGATTAGTACCGGTCGGCTTCACGCGTTGCCGCGCTTCCACCTCCGGCCTATCTACCAGGTCGTCTACCTGGGGCCTTACCCGGTTGACCCGGTGGGTGGCCTCATCTTGGGGCGTGCTTCGCGCTTAGATGCTTTCAGCGCTTATCACGACCGCACATGGCTACCCGGCGCGTGCCGCTGGCGCGACAACCGGTACACCAGAGGTGCGTCCACTCCGGTCCTCTCGTACTAGGAGCAGCCCCCCTCAAGCCACCGACGCCCGCAGTGGATAGGGACCGACCTGTCTCACGACGGTCTGAACCCAGCTCACGTACCCCTTTAATGGGCGAACAGCCCAACCCTTGGGAGGTACTGCCCCCCCAGGATGGGATGAGCCGACATCGAGGTGCCAAACCTCCCCGTCGATGTGGACTCTTGGGGGAGATCAGCCTGTTATCCCCGGGGTAGCTTTTATCCGTTAAGCCACGGCGCTTCCACTTGCCGCCGTAGGATCACTAGGCCCGGCTTTCGCCCCTGCTCGACTTGTGGGTCTCGCAGTCAAGCCCCCTTATGCCCTTGCACTCGACGCACGGTTTCCAACCGTGCTGAGGGGACCTTTGGGCGCCTCCGTTACCCTTTAGGAGGCGACCGCCCCAGTCAAACTGCCCACCTGACACGGTCCCAGGACCCGGTGTAGGGCCCCGGTTAGGACGTAGTCCTGACAAGGGTGGTATTCCAAGGGTGGCTCCACGGGAGCTGGCGCCCCCGCTTCCCAGCCTCCCACCTATCCTATACATGCCAAAACCACATCCAGTATCAGGCTGCAGTAAAGCTCCACGGGGTCTTTCCGTCCAGCTGCGGGAAACCCGTATCTTCACGGGTGGTACACCTTCGCCGAGCCCCTCCTCGAGACAGCGCCCAAGTCGTTACGCCTTTCGTGCAGGTCGGAACTTACCCGACAAGGAATTTCGCTACCTTAGGACGGTTATAGTTACCGCCGCCGTTCACCGGGGCTTCGGTTTGGAGCTTCGCCCGGCCCGAAGGCCGAGCTAACCCCTCCCCTTTACCTTCCGGCACTGGGCAGGCGTCAGCCCCTATACCTCGCCTTGCGGCTTCGCAGAGACCTGTGTTTTTGTTAAACAGTCGCTTGGGCCTATTCTCTGCGGCCCCCTCGGGCTCGGTGCGCGAGGCACCTCACCCTACCGGGGCACCCCTTCTCCCGAAGTTACGGGGTCAACTTGCAGAGTTCCTTGAGGAGGGTTCCCTCGCGCCCCTTGGCACCTTCAGTGCCCGCCTACCTGTGTCGGTTTGCGGTACGGGCGCCCGGAGTTCTGGCCGCGAAGCTTTTCTCGGCAGCGTGGGATCACTCCCTTCGCGGACGTTTCAAGTCCGCTCGCACTCCCGTCTCGGCCTTAACGGGGTCCCGGATTTGCCTGGGACCCCAGCCTACCCGGTTGGCCCGGCCCTTCCGGTCGCCGGTAGAGCTACCCTTCTGCGTCCCTCCGCGGCTCGTGACGAACTCCGAGCGGGGCCGGAATGTCGACCGGCTGTGCATCGGCTACGCCTTTCGGCCTCGCCTTAGCTCCCGCCTAACCTTACGCGGACGAACCTTCCGTAAGAAGCCTTAGGCTTACGGGGGGCGGGATTCTCACCCGCCTTTTCGCTACTCATGCCTGCATTCTCACTTCTGCCTCGTCCACCGGTCCTCACGGTCCGGCTTCACCCTACGGCAGAACGCTCCCCTACCGCTCGGCGCAGGCCGCGCCCGCGCCGAACCCGTGGCTTCGGTGCCCAGCTTAGCCCCGTTACGTTTTCGGCGCAGCACCACTCGACCGGTGAGCTATTACGCACTCTTTAAAGGATGGCTGCTTCTAAGCCAACCTCCCGGCTGTCTGGGCGGTGCCACTTCCTTTCCCACTAAGCTGGGACTTGGGGACCTTAGCCGACGGTCTGGGCTGTTCCCCTCTCGACGATGGAGCTTATCCCCCACCGTCTCACTCCCGGCGAGCACGCCGCGGCATTCGGAGTTTGGTTGGGTTCGGTACGGATTCTTCCGCCCTAGCCCATCCAGTGCTCTACCTCCGCGGCGCTCCGCACCGGGGCTGCACCTCAATGCATTTCGGGGAGAACCAGCTATCTCCGGGTTCGATGGGCATATCACCCCTACCCACAGCTCATCCCACGGTTTTGCAACACCGACGGGTTCGGGCCTCCACGCGGGATTAGCCGCGCTTCACCCTGGCCATGGGTAGCTCACCCGGTTTCGGGTCTGCCGCGTGCGACTGGCGAGGTCACCCTCGCCCTCCCGTCCGGGAGCGGCGCCCTGTTCGGACTCGGTTTCCCTGCGCCTCCGGCCCGAAGGCCTTAGGCTCGCCACACGCGACAACTCACAGGCTCATTCTTCAATAGGCACGCCGTCAGGCATTCCGGTCCCTTGCGGGACCGGCATAGCCCTCCGACTGCTTGTGGGCACACGGTTTCAGGTTCTATTTCACTCCCCTCCCGGGGTTCTTTTCACCTTTCCCTCACGGTACTCGTGCGCTATCGGTCGTCAGGAGTATTTAGCCTTGGAGGGTGGTCCCCCCGGCTTCCCACGGGGTTCCACGTGTCCCGTGGTACTCGGGAGCGCGGCCCAGGAAGTCCCCTCCCTTTCGGCTACGGGGCTGTCACCCTCTCTGGCCCGCCGTTCCAGGACGGTTCGCCTAGAGAGAGGATTGGTAACTTCCCGACCGGTCCGCAGCCCGGTCCGACCGCGTCCCACAACCCCCCGCGGGCAACGCCTGCGGGCTTGGCACCCGCGGGGTTTGGGCTGTTCCCCTTTCGCTCGCCACTACTCAGGGAATCTCGGTTGATTTCTCTTCCTCCGGGTACTGAGATGTTTCAGTTCCCCGGGTTCCCTCCGCACCGCCTATGGATTCAGCGGTGGGTGACGGGGCATGACCCCCGCCGGGTTTCCCCATTCGGAGACGTCCGGATCGCAGCTTGCTCGGCAGCTCCCCGGACCTTTCGCCGCCGGCAGCGTCCTTCGTCGGCTCCTGACGCCAAGGCATCCACCGTGCGCCCATACTCGCTTGACGGGTTCCCCCTCAGGAGCAGCTGGAAGGAGCTTCGTTCGTCTTGGCCCTTGCGTCTGGCTCTCGCTATGCGGTTGTCAAGGTTCGACCCCGCATCCGGTGCGGGGCGGTATCACGCCGCGGAGGAGGCGAACCTTCGCCTCCTCCGCGGGGACCCCAAACCGAGCGTGGCAGGAACGGCCGCGACCTGCGGCCAGGACCCGGAGGGGTCCGGACCGCGGAGCTCCTTAGAAAGGAGGTGATCCAGCCGCACGTTCCCGTACGGCTACCTTGTTACGACTTCGTCCCAGTCACCGACCCCACCTTCGACGGCTCCCTCCCTTTCGGGTTGGGCCACCGGCTTCGGGTGGAGCCAGCTCCCATGACGTGACGGGCGGTGTGTACAAGACCCGGGAACGTATTCACCGCCGTGTGGCTGACCGGCGGTTACTAGCGATTCCGGCTTCACGCAGGCGAGTTGCAGCCTGCGATCCGAACTGGGACCGGGTTTTTGGGATTGGCTCCCCCTCGCGGGTTCGCAGCCCATTGTCCCGGCCATTGTAGCATGTGTGTCGCCCAGGCCATCAGGGGCATGATGACTTGACGTCATCCCCACCTTCCTCCGGCTCATCGCCGGCAGTCCCTCTAGAGTGCCCGGCCGAACCGATGGCAACTAGAGGCGAGGGTTGCGCTCGTTGCGGGACTTAACCCAACACCTCACGGCACGAGCTGACGACAGCCATGCACCACCTGTGCCGGCTCCCGACTTTACGGGTCCCTCCCCTTTCGGTTCGGTACTTCCGGCATGTCAAGGCCTGGTAAGGTTCTTCGCTTTGCATCGAATTAAACCACATGCTCCACCGCTTGTGCGGGTCCCCGTCAATTCCTTTGAGTTTTAGCCTTGCGGCCGTACTCCCCAGGCGGCTCACTTAATGCGTTAGCTTCGGCACCGAGGGAGTGACCCCCCGACACCTAGTGAGCATCGTTTAGGGCTGGGACTACCGGGGTATCTAATCCCGTTCGCTCCCCCAGCTTTCGGGTCTGAGCGTCAGGGACAGCCCAGGTGGCCGCCTTCGCCACTGGCGTTCCTCCCGATCTCTACGCATTTCACCGCTACACCGGGAATTCCACCACCCTCTGCTGCCCTCAAGCCGGGCAGTTTCCCGCGACGTCCCACGGTTGAGCCGTAGGATTTCACACGGGACTTACCCGGCCGCCTGCACCCGCTTTACGCCCAGTAAATCCGGGCAACGCTCGCCCCCTACGTCTTACCGCGGCTGCTGGCACGTAGTTAGCCGGGGCTTCCTCTGGAGGTACCGTCACCCACTCCCGAGGAGTGGGCTTCGTCCCTCCTGACAGGGGTTTACAACCCGAAGGCCTTCATCCCCCACGCGGCGTCGCTGGGTCAGGCTTGCGCCCATTGCCCAAGATTCCCAACTGCTGCCTCCCGTAGGAGTCTGGGCCGTGTCTCAGTCCCAGTGTGGCTGACCACCCTCTCAGGCCAGCTACCCGTCATCGCCTTGGTGGGCCGTTACCCCACCAACTAGCTGATAGGCCGCGGGCCCATCCCGAAGCGGAAGGGCTTGCGCCCGACCCTTTCCTCCCCCCGAGGATGCCCCCAGGGGAGGGTATCGGGTATTAGCCCCGGTTTCCCGAGGTTATCCCCGTCTTCGGGGCAGGTTACCCACGTGTTACTCACCCGTTCGCCGCTAGAGCTGAAACCGCGGGTTGCCCCGCGGCCAACCCCCGCTCGACTTGCATGTTTTAGGCACGCCGCCAGCGTTCGCCCTGAGCCAGGATCAAACTCTCCGTCGGAAAGTTCAATCCCTGACTCACCTCGGGTCGGAAGTCCGACCCGGGGGATTCCGTTCCGGCCGCGTCGTTCCTGCCACGATTCGGTTTTCAAGGTCCGCGCCGGCCTCTCTCCGGCGGAAGTTTAGCGTACCACGCGGCACCGTGCCTGTCAACGGACGGGCGACCGACCCCGCGCGTCCGAGCCCGTGCCAGACGAGGCTTCTGCCCGTTGGGGGACTCGGGAAGGCCGCCCGATCAGCAGCGCCCCGCGGGCAGCCACTCGTATCCTACCAGCCGCCTAAGGCCTGTCAAGCGGCTGGCGATCCACCGCGGCGGGTCCTGAGGCCGCTGCGGACACGTGGGCACCGCCGGCCGCGGCCAGGGTCGCTCCCACGGCTCCGGACTGGGCACGCTTGCGCCGCTCTTCTTCCCGCAGCTCCCGCCGGAGGAGCTTCCCCACCCGCGACTTGGGCAGCATGTCGCGGAACTCCACGTAGTCCGGGACCTCGTAGGGGGCCAGCCGCTCCCGGCACCAGCGGGTGAGCTCGTAGGCCGAAACGCCCCGGGTTCCTTCCTTCAGAACCACGAAGGCCTTAACCCGCTCGCCCACCTCCTCGTCGGGTACCCCCACCACGCAGGCCGCCACCACCGCGGGGTGCTCCTGCAGGGCCGACTCCACCCGGGCCGCCGCCACCCGGTAGCCGCGCTTCTTGATGAGGTCCGCGGAGCGGTCCACGAAAAACAACCAGCCGTCCGCATCCAGCCGCAGGATGTCCCCGGTCCGGTACCACACCCGTCCGCCGCGCTCCACGAACGCCTGGCGGCTCTCTTCCGGCTTGTTCCAGTACCGGGAGGGCAGGTGGGGACCCCACACCCACAGTTCTCCCGGCTCCCCGGGGCCTACGGGTTCCAGGGTCTGGGGGTCCACCAGCAGGACCTCCCGGGATCGTGCGACCCGCCCCACGGTCCCCTCCGGGAACGGCTGGCCCGCAGGGGTAAGGGAGATAGCCCCGCAGGCCTCCGTGGCCCCGTAGCCCTGGTAGATCTGCTGGCCGAATCTGGCCTTCCAACGCCGGGCGACCTCCACGGGCAGGGCGTCGCCGGCGGAGAAGCAGTAGCGGAGGGACGAAAGGTCGTACAGGTCCGCGCGGTCGTGCTCCAGCAGGGTCCGGAACAGGGCGGGCGTCCCGAAGAGGGTGGTGGCCCGGTACCGCTGGACGTGGTGGAACAGGGCGTCCCAGTTCATCCGGGGCAGCAGGAGCACGGTCTCCCCGGACAGCAGGGCACCGAGGCCCATGGCCTGACCCAGGATGTGGTACAGGGGCGCTCCCTGGACCACCACGTCGGACCCACGGGGGACCAGGTTCAGGCTGGCCTCCCGCTGCACCCGCACGCTGTCCAATAGCGCCTCCTGCGAGATGGGCACCCCTTTCGGGTGTCCGAGGGTGCCGCCGGTGTAGAGCAGCTCGCACAGACCCTGTTCTAGGCCTCCTAAACCCTCGGCGGGGCCTGCGGGGACCCGGACCGCACCTGTTAGCAGCTCGCGGAACGTGCACACCTCGGGCAGCCGCCTGACCCGGCCCGTCGGCAGCCGGTCCAGAGCCCTGCCCAAGGCCCGCTTCCACCACGGCAAAAGGTCGCCCAGGCCCGTTACGACCAACGCGCGCAAGGGCACCCGCTGGTGCACCCGCGCCGCGTACCCGAACAGCGTGTCCGAGCACACCAGCACCCTCGCGCCCGCGTCTGCCACGATGTAGGCCACGTCCTGGGCCGCGTACTGGTGGGAGGCTGGGACCGCCACGGCTCCCAGGCGCTGCAGCGCCAGCCAGACCACCAGCCACTGCGGGCAGTGGGGGAGGTACAGCACCACGCGCTCGCCCTCGGCCACCCCCAACCGGGCTAGACCCTGGCTTGTCCGCTGCACCAGCTCTTCCAGGTCTCCGAAGGTGTAGGACTCCCCCAGGTAAACCAGGGCGATCCGTCCCCGGGCGTCAGCCGCGGCCTTGCGGAAGGCGTCGTCCAGGACAGAAGACGTCATGGGTGCGTCCGTGCGGAGGCCCAGCTCCCGCCGAAGTACGCCGCCTGCACCTCCGCCTGCGAGGCCAGCTCGGACCGGGTGCCGCTCAGCACCAGGGCCCCGCTCTCGATCACGTACCCGCGGTCCACCACGGGCAACACCGCCCGCGCGTACTGCTCGGCCACCAGGACCGCTACCCCGTGGCGACGGATCTCGCCCACCACCCGGACGATCTCCGCCTGCAGCGCGGGGCTCAGCCCCAGCAGGGGTTCGTCCAGGAGGAGCCATCGCGGCCGGGCCGCGAGGGCCATCCCGATGGCTACCATCTGCTGCTCGCCCCCGCTGAGCATGCCCGCGGGCTTCCGCCACAGCCGGCGCAGGGGCGGCATGAGCTCGCACGCGAACGCCACGCTCTCGGCTACCTCCGCGCGTGAGCGGAGATAACCGCCCAGGCGCAGGTTCTCGGAAACCGTGAGGTCCCGGAACACCGCGTGCCGCTCCCGGCAGAGCACGAGCCCCCGGCGCACCCGCTCGGGCACGTCCCAGCCCGTGATGTCCTCTCCGTTCAGGCGCACCTGGCCGGCCACGGTGACCCGGACTCCTCCGCGTCGGGCCTCCCGCCTCGCGTACACCAGCGTGAGCCCGGCCACGGTGTTCAGCAGGGTGGTCTTGCCGGCCCCGTTGGACCCGAACACCCCCACTACCTCGCCGGGGTTCAGCTGCACGCTGACCTCGTTGAGGGCCAGGGCGTTCTCGTAGAACACCACGAGGCGGTCTACCTCAAGCAGACGCGGACACCTCCCCACCCAGGTAGGCCCTGCGGACCTCCTCCCGCGTCATCACCTCTGCGGGGTGTCCCTCGGCAATCTTCCTCCCGAAGTCCAGCACCACCACCCGGCCGACCACCTGGAACAGCTCCGCCAGCCGGTGTTCCACCAGGACCAAAGACCGCCCCTCCTGCACCAGGCGCAGCAGCAAGGGGATGAGGCTGGCGGTCTCCGCCGGGCTCATCCCCGAGAACAGCTCGTCCAGCAGCAGCAGCTGGGGGTCCAGGGCCAGGCAGCGGGCCAGCTCCAGACGCTTCAGGTAACCGTGGGGGAGCTCGGAGGCGGGCTTGGTGACCGCCGCGGCGTCCCGCTCGAACCCCACTTCCTCCAGGAGGTCCAGCGCCACCTCCTCCCGCCGGCCGAACCCCGACCCCAGGCGCTCCCGTGCCCGGCGGGAACACAGGGGGATGATCACGTTGCGGAAGGCCGGCAGCCGGTAAAAAGGGCGTGGGGTCTGGAAGCTGCGCGCGATCCCCATCCGCACGCGGGCCTCCACGGAGGACTTCGCGATGTCCACGCCCCGGAAGAGCACCCGCCCGTTGTCGGGGCGCACGAAGCCCGTGATGAGGTTCACCAGGGTGGTCTTTCCGGAGCCGTTGGGCCCGATGATGCCCAGCGCCTCCCCCGGCCGCACCTCCAGGCTCACCCCGTCCACGGCGCGCACGCCGCCGAACTGCTTGCTCACACGGTCCACCACCAGAAGGGACTCCACGGCACACCTACAGGGGCACCCAGCGCTCGAACTGGTGGTAGCGCCTGCGCACCAGGCTGAACAAGCCCTCCGGCACGCTGACCAGAGCCAGGACCAGCACCGCGCAGTAGGCCACCACCCGCAGGGTGCCGAAGGCCCGCAGCAGCTCTGACAGGGGCACCAGCAAGGCCGCACCCACCGCGGCGCCCGCCATGGTCCCGGGACCGCCCAGCACCGCCGCGGTCAGGGGGAGCACCGAGTAGTCCAGGGCGAAGGCGGACATGCCCACCACGTGGTAGTGGGTGGCCAGCACCGCGCCGGCCAGGGTCGCGGGCAACGCTCCCACCACTACCGCGCCGAACTTCCACCACCCCACGGGAATCCCGGAAGCCCGCACGCTCAGGTCGTTGTCCCGGATGGCGTGCAGCACGAGCCCGTAGTCGCTGTCCAGCAGCCTCTGCAGCCCAAACGTGGCCACCAGCAGCCCCACCACCAGCAGGTACTGGCGCGCCTCCAGGGAACCCAGGCCGGGGATGCCCGCCAGCCCTTCGGTCCCTCCCAGGATCTTGGTGGCCTCGATGACGCGGGCGAACAGCAGGGGCAGCGCGAAGGTCACCAGGCTGAAGTACACGCCGCGCAGCCGCAGCACCGGCCCCAGCAGCACCCCGCAGCCCGCCGCCGCCACCACGGTCCCGCACACCACCGCCAGCAGCGGGGGCAGGCGCAGGTCCAGGACCGCGATGGCCGTGAGATACCCGCCCGCTCCGAAAAACAGGCTGTGGCCCAGGGAGACCAGCCCCACGTTTTCCAGAAAGGCCCAGCTCACCGCGGCCAGCATCATGGCCACGGCCACCAGGAACACCGTCTGCCAGTAGTCGCCCGTCCAGTTCCGGAGCAGGGGAAAGACCAGGAGCAGCACCGCCGCGGCCACCCGCGGCCCGGCGAGGTAGACGAGCTCGGCCCAGCCTGCCAGCGCGAAGATGTCATCGGACCGCACCTTGATCCCACGGTCCAGTCGCTCCCGCCGGTAGGCCCCAGGTGCCGTCACACCCGCTCCTCCAGCTCCTTCAGCCGACCCAGGATGCCCGACGGACGCACCGCCAGTACTGCCACGATGGCGGCCAGGTAGACCACCTCGCTCCAGTGGGGCCCTATCACCACGCTGGCCACCACCGTGGCCAGACCCAGCAGCAGCGCCGCCAGCACCAGCCCCGCGGTGCGCTCCGTGCCGCCCGTCACGGTGACCGCGAGGGCCACCAGCATGGCGTCGTAGCCCAGGTTGATGGAGATCAGGCCCAGGGGGAGCACCAGGACCGCCGCCACCGCCGCCAGGGCGCTCCCGAGGACCACGCTCAAAGCCGCCATCCGGTCCTCCCGGATGCCCAGGCTGAGCGCCGTGTACTCCTCCTGCGCCATGGCCCGCAGGGCCAGGCCGGTGCGGGTGGCCCGGCCGAACCACCACAGCGCGAGCCCGAGTCCGGCGGCGCTAGCTACTACCACCAGGCGGTGTGCGTCCACCACCACCTCCCCCAAAGCCACGGAGCCCGCCACCACCGGGGGCAGGTTGAACTCGTACGTCACCAGCCCCATCCAGCGGAACAGCTCCAGCATGGCCACCCCCACCGCGAAGGTGGCGATGACCTCCGCCAGGACCAGCCGGCGTACGGGCCGGATCACCGCCGCGTAGACCAGCAGGCCCACCGCGGCCGCCACCGCCACGCTGGCGGCCACCGCCAGGGGGTACGGCCAGCCCAGCTTCCGCAAGGAGAACCAGCAGACGAACCCGGACAGGATGTAGACCCCGCCGTGGGAGAAGTTGGGGATGCCCGACAGCCCGAAGGTCACGCTGAACCCCAGGGCCACCAGCAGCAGCACCGCGGCCTGTACCAGCCCGTACACCAGGACGGTCAGGAGCTCGGGCATCCCCGGGCCAGGGCTTTCCGCGCCCGGCTAGCGTGCGATCCCCGCGGGCAGCCGGATCTCGTCCTCGGCGGCCATCTCCGGGAACACCACCACCCGCCGTCCGGGCGCCCGCCACTGGAAGGCCAGGCTGATGGCGGTCTGCGTGGGCAGGCCGCCGTAGACCACTTGGTGCCGGTCGTTGAAGCGGATCCGGCCGATGACGCCTTCCATGTCCGTCTTGCGGATCTCCTCCGCCACCCGGTCCGGGTCCAGGGTGCCCGCCCGCTCCATGGCCGCGGCCACCACGTACACCGCGTCGTAGGAGGGACCGGGACCGTGGCCGCTAAGCTTCAGCCGCGCCGCCTCCCCGTACTTCTGCCCGTAGGCGCGGTTGAAGTGCACGGACTTGGGTAGCGCCCGGATGGCGATGGGCCCCGGCTCGGCCACGAACTGCACCATCCCGTCCACCGCGCCCTCGAAAGTCTGCCAGGCGTCCGCGGGCACCGCGGGGCTGATGAACCCCAGGACCAACACGGGCAGGCGCGCTCCCTTGACCTGCTTGAGCAGGATGCCCGACTGCGGCATGTCGAACACCGGCACCAGCACCTGCGTGCGGCCCGTGCGGGCCCGGAGCACGCTGGCGGAGAAGTCCGTAGCTCCCGTGGGGTAGGCGTCCGCGGACACCACGGTCCAGCCCGCCTGGCGGGCCCACGTGTCCAGGAAGCCCACCGTCCCCTTGGCCCACAGGACGTCCTGGTGCACGAACTGCACCCGGGACAGCCCGAAGCGGGACTTCACGAACCCCAGGACCCGGGCCAGGTTTCCGGCGAAGTACTCGCTCTGCAGCCCCATGCGGAACAGGTACCGGTACTTGGCAGGGTCACTGGCGATCCGCGCCTCGAACGCGGGCGTCATGGCGATGGTGACCACGTACGGCACCCGGTAGCGGGCCACCACGTCCATGGCCGCCAGGAGCACCTCCGAGGGGAAGGCTCGCACCACGATGGCGTGCGGCCGGCGTTCCGTGATGAGCTTCTCCAGAGCTGCCAGGGCGTCGTGGATGGGGATGCCCGGCTCGTGCTCCCGCGTGTCGATGGAGACCACCTGCAGCGGCCGCTGGACCCCGCCGACCCGGACCCCGCCCCGGGCGTTGATCTCGTCCACCGCCAGCTGCACGGCCCGCAGGGAGTCTGCCCCCTCGATGGAGCCCAGGGCCGTGGGCACGCCCAGCACGATGGGGTCTGCGGGCGCACCTCGCGCCGCCGGACCGAGCAGCAAAGCCACCAGCACGACCAGGGGGACCGCCAACGCCACACGCGAGCCGACCACGCTCCTCACCTCCCCGCCGGTTACTATTAACGGTCTGCCCGGTTCCGGTTGCCGGTCCACACCCCTTCGGGGTCGTACTCCCGCAGCACCCGCAGCTCCTCCGCGGACGGTTCCGGTGTGGGGCTGGCACCGTCCGCGACCCGCACCGGCCACCCGGTGTTCTCCACAACCTCCTGCAGGGACTGCCGGGGGTGCCAGTGGTGCAGCACCGCCTCACAGGTCTGCGGGTCGAACCGGAAAACGGCGCGGTCGGTGATGATGGCACTGGGCCCGCCCCGGGGAAGTCCCACCCGCTGCCGCCACCCGGGCCCGTCGCCGTAGCCGGGCGAAGTCCGGAAGTCCACCCGCTGGACGAGGCGGTGGCGCCCGTGCGGCAGGATCACCACCAGCCGCTTCGCCAGGGACGCGATGTCCGCCGCACCTCCGCTGCCCGGAAGTTTCACCTGAGGGTGATGGGGGTCCCCGATGTACGAGCTGTTCACGTTCCCGAAGCGGTCCACCTGCGCCCCGCCGATGAACCCCACGTCCACGTCCCCCCGCTGCAGCAGGCCCATGACGTTGGCCATGCGGGTACACCACACCGCACCCACGATGTTGGGGGTATCGGACATGGTGTACAGGAGCTGCGGGGTCGGCACGTCCCGGACGATGCCGTTCTCGAAGATCCCTACGGACCGGGGCGCGTGCAGCCGCTTGGCCACGCAGTAGGCCAGCAGGGGCAGCCGCATGCCCACGAACACCACCTCGCCGTCCCGGATCTCCCGGGACGCGGCCACCACCATGAGCTCGCCCACGCTCCAGTCCGCCACGTCCCTCACCACGCGTAGTCCACCGGGGCTGCGGGCGCCGGCTGGAGCTGCCGCAGGGCGTCCCACCGCGCCCCCAGCCGCTGCAGGTAGGCCTGCCGGTCGGGTAGCTCCAGGACCCAGGTGCGCAGCCACTCCCGGAAGCCCTCCTCCGTGCGGGTGGCCCGGTGGTACTCCTCGTAGAAGGCGTGGTCCCTGCGGTAGTAGCCCGGCACAGGGGAAGGGTGGCAGCCGCCCGGACAGTGCACCACCGCGGACACCTTGAACCCCGGCAGCAGGACGCGGTTGGGGTCACTGCGGATCACCGAAGGGTCCACCACCTCCTCCGCGAGCAGCACCACGTGCCGGGACGCCAAAGCCGCCTCCTCCGTCACGCCCAGGTTGCCCCACAGGTGCGCGTTGCCCTCCGGGTCGGACCGCTGGACCGCGAGGATGGCCACGTCCGGCTGGATGGCACGCACCAGCAGCAGGGGTTCGCCGGTCCAGGGGTCCTCAAAGAGGCGGAAGGCCTCTAGCTGGCGGGGGACGTCGCTGCCCAACAGGGACCGGGTGGGCAGGTACGGCACTCCCAGGGCGCCCGCCATCAGCGCCAGGGCCACCGCGAAGTTGGAGGTGTCCTGCACCTCCACGGGTCGCGGAACTCCCTGCTCCGTGGCGCGCCGGTACGCGTGGCCCAGCCCCGCGGACACGTTGCCCACCCACGCGGCCACCACGCGGGCCACGCACCCGGCCCCGATGAGCTGGTCAAAGAGCACGTCGGAGATGGGGCCCACCAGGGTCAGATCCCGCCTGCCCTGCCGGATGATCTCGTGTCCCGCGGCGAAGGGGATGAGGCTTTCCAGGCACGTGCCCATCACCACGGTGGCGCCGTCGGGGACGAAGCGGGAGATGGCCTCCCGGAGCGAGACCAGCTTACCGTCCGGCCTCGGTCCCACCCGCCACCTCCTCCTTGGCGGCTGTCCGGGGGCTGCTCACCCGCGGTGCCGGTGCCCGGCGGGCGAGGAGGCCCTGGACCACCGGGACGACCCCTTGCCGGAACAGCAGGAACAGCGCCACCAGCAGGACGCCGTAGGCCAGGACCGTCAGCTGACCGAAGGGCCGGACCAGTTCGTCCACCACGCTGAACAGGGCCGCCCCCACCACGGGACCCAGCAGCGTCCGCATCCCGCCCAGGAGGAGGGCCACCAGCACCGGGATGTCCACGTGGCCCACCGCGTACACCGAAGGGCTGATGAAGCCGTTCAGGTCGGCGTACAGGGCGCCCACCAGGCCCACCAGGGCCGACGCACCCGCCGCGGTGGCCACCTTGTAGCGGGTCACGTCGATGCCGGACAGCTCCGCGCTGACCTCGTCCTCGCTGAGGGCGTGCAGGGCCGCACCGTGCCGAGAGCCGAACAGCCAGCGGTAGCCCGCAAGGGAAGCCACCAGCACGGCCAGCAGGACGTAGTAGGCCCGATGCGGGTCGTCACCCAGGCCAACCCCCAGCCCGCGGGTCACAATACCGGTCTCCCCGTTGGTCAGGTCCCGCAGGCCCAGCAGGAGGTTGTGCACGATCAGGGAAACGGCCAGGGTGACGATCCCCACGAACAGCACCCCGAAGCCGCGCCGCACGCTCACGTAGCTCAAAAAGCCTCCGGTGGCCGCCGCGGCCACCGTGGCCAGCCCTATCGCGGCCAGGCTCGTCAGCTTCAGGTCCCGCACCAGGATCACCGACAGGTAGCCGCCGAGACTCGCCAGGGCTCCCACGCACAGGAACAGCTGGTTGGTGTGGCCGAACAGCAGGTTGAAGGCTACCGCGTAGCAGGCCAGGACCAGCATCAGGGTGGCGATGCGCATCTGGTAGGGGCTGTCGCCCGCCGCGAGGGGCAAGACTGCCAGCACCGCCGCCACCGCGACGACAGGTGCTGCCTGTCGGCTCCACGGGACGCTCATGGCCAGTACGCCAGCAGGCCCTCCGGCCGCACCAGCAGGGTGGCCACCGCCACCGCCAGGAGGGCGATCCAGGTGAGGTACGTACCGACCCAGTAACTCAGGGCGGCGTTCACCATCCCCAACAGCAGGCTCGCCAGGAACGTGCCCGTGAGGCTGCGCACCCCGCCCACCACCGCCACGATCAGGGCCAGGATGGTGAACTCCGGCCCCATGTCGGGCCCCAGGTACGAGAAGAATCCCTGTCCCAGGGCCGCCACCCCCGCCAGCAGGCCGCTCAGGAACAGGGTGACGGTCCGCGCCCGCTCCACGTCTACCCCGCACAGCCACGCCCCCGCCTCGTTCTGGATGATGCAGCGGATGGCCTTCCCCAGCCGGGTGCCCTTCAGGAACACCAGCAGCAGCCCGAAGGTGGCCAGGGACAGGGCTCCCACCGCCAGGCTGGCGGTGCGCACGGTGATCCCGGCCACCTCCACGGACGGGGCGGGCAGCCGCAGGCTCAAAGCCACGTTGGGGTAGCGGAAGGTGAAGAAACCGTCGAGGGCAAAGGACGTGCCCAGGGTAAGGATGAGCGCCAGCAGCAGCCGCTCCTCCCCCCTGCGGCGGTACGCGGGCTGCAGCAGGGTGCGATCGAGGACCAGGGCCACCAGACCCGCAGCCAGCACGCCACCCAGCCCGCCCAGCACCGGGTTCACCTTCGCCTGCAAGAGCAGGGCCGCCACCAACCCCCCGGCCACCGCCACCTGTCCGTGGGCCAGGTTCAGCACGCCGCCCAGGCCGTACACGAACACGACCCCCACCGACAGCAGCGCCAGCTGCAGCCCCAGCACCAGGCCGTCCAGGACCACGCCCACCGCTACGTCCCCCCGAGGTACGCCATACGCAGCTGCGCGCTGCCCCGCAGGTCCGCGGCCTCCCCTTCAAACGCCACGCCCCCGTCCTTCAGCACGTACACCCGGGAGCACAGGCCCAATGCGGCGCCCACCTGCTGCTCGGCCAGCAGGATGGTGACCCCCTGCCGGCGCAGGGTCTCCAGCCGCCGGTACAGCTCCGCCACCAGCCGCGGTGCCAGCCCCGTGGACGGCTCGTCCAGCAACAACAGCTTCGGCTGTGCCATCAGCGCCCGCGCGATGGCCAGCATCTGCTGCTCGCCTCCGGACAGGGTCCCCGCCCGCTGCCCCCTGCGCTCCGCCAGCCGCGGGAACAGCTCAAATACCATCTCCAGACGCTGGCGGGCACCCTCCGGGCGCGCATACGCCCCCAGCTCCAGGTTTTCCAGGACCGTCAGCTGGGGAAACAGCTCCCGCTCCGCGGCCACGTACGCCACGCCCTGGCGCACCACCTCGTGCGGCCGGAGGCCGTGTAGCGGCCGACCCTCGAAATGCACGGAGCCCTTCTTGGGCCGCACCAGGCCCACCAGGGAGCGGAATAGGGTGGTCTTGCCCGCGCCGTTGGGGCCCAGTACCGCGATGGCCTCTCCGTCGGCCACCTGAAGGCTGACCCCGCGCACCACCGCCACGTCGTCGTAGCCCGCCCACAGGTCCTGGACTTCCAGCATGGGCTAGCCCGCCACCTCCGCCGCTTGGAAGTCTACTCCCAGGTAAGCCTCCACCACCGCGGGGTCCCTCGCCACCTGCGCGGGCGGGCCCTGGGCGATCACCGCCCCGTGGTCCAGGACCACCACCCGCTCCACCGTGCCCAGCACCGCGTCCATGACGTGCTCCACCCACAGGATGGCCACGCCCCGCTCTTCCCGAACCCGGCGCAGCAGGGCGGTGCAGCGCTGGATCTCCACGGGGTTGAGCCCGCTCATCAGCTCGTCCACCAGGAGGAGCTTGGGCTGGCCCGCCAAAGCCCGGGCCAGGTCCACCAGGCGCTTTTCCTGCGTGTTGAGCCGGCCGACGGGCTCGGTCCTGCGGTCCGCGAGCCCCACCAGCTCCAGGGCCTCGTGGACCCGGCGGGCGGTCCCGGCAGGCCCCAGGGAGTCGGGGGAACCGAACAGCGCACCCACCCGCACGGTTTCCTCCACCGTGAGGGTGGGAAACAGCCGCGGGATCTGCAGCACGCGGCCCACGCCACGCCGGGTCACCGCGTGGGCCGGCAGACCCGCGATGGGCCGGCCGTCCAGCTCCACCACCCCGGCGTCCGGACGGGCCAGCCCGCACACCACGTTCAGCAGGGTGCTTTTCCCTGCCCCGTTGGGGCCGATCAGCCCCACCAGGGCTTTGGGCTCCACCTCCAGCGTCACGTCCCGGAGAGCCACCACCCCCCCGAACCGCTTGGTGATGCCGCGGCACCGGAGGAGAGGCTCACTCGGCCGGGACATACGGCTGCAGGAGGGTGCTGCGGAACTGGTACTTCTGCGCCCAGCCGCAGCCCGGGCACACCCCGCCCGGGACTTCGCCCCGCTCGATGGTGAAGAACACGATCCGCGCCTCCTTCAGCTCGCCCCACTCCGTGTACGAGTGGGGGAAGGCGAAGCCCGGCTGCACGAACCGGCCCTTGCGGATCCCCTCCGCGATGGCCCGCGGGTCCGTACTTCCCGCCTTCTTCGCCGCGTCCGCCACCATCTTCACGATCACGTAACCGGAGAACGCGCTGTTGTCGAAGTACCGCTTGTACAGGCTGTAGTACTTGGCGGCCAGCTGTCGGAAGGCCGGGCTGGTGAAATCCACGCAGGAGTAGTCCAGGAACCGGCTGAACACCGCTTCCCCACCCCGCTGCACCATGAGCTCCGGCGGCAGCACGGAGCCGATGAGCTGCTGGCGCATGCCCAGCTCCGCCGCCTGCCGGACGATGACGGGGTTGCCGGGCGGGTGGCCCGCGATCACCAGCAGCTGGGGGTCAAAGGCCTGCAGCCGCCGCAGGAAGGGGGTGAAGTCCGCGGCGGTCACCGGCGCCACCTCCGTCTGCACCCGCACCCCCGGAAGTCCCGCCACGTACCGCTCCACGGCCTCCCGGATGGAGTGGCCCCAGGCGTAGTCCGCGATGAGGTTGCCCACCCGGGCGTACTTGGCGTGCTGGACCATGGCCGCGATGGCCTGCACGTACATGGGCGCGGCCACCAGACACGTGCGGAACGTGAACCGGCTCGTCTTGCGCAGGATGGCGTGGGAGCCCGCCATGGTCAGGAACACGGGCACCCGCAGGGTCTCCGCTTCCCGGGAGGCCGCCAGGGCCACGTCGCTGCTGATCACCGCGCCCGCGGCGCTGATCCCCTCCCGCTCCACCAGGAACCGGAAGGCGCTGATGGCCTCCGCGGGGTTGTTCCGGTCGTCCCGCTCCAGGAACTCCACGGGCCGGCCCAGGACCCCGCCCGCCTCGTTGAGCTCCGCCACCGCCATCCGCATCCCGTCCCGGGCGTTCACCCCCCAGAAGGCAAACGGCCCGCTCAGGGAGCTCAAGAACGCCACCTTCAGGGGCCTGGCCTGCGCGCCCCCCAGGCTCGCCGCCAGCCCCACCGCCAGCACCAACGCGCAGACGGCCGCCACCTGTCGACCCCGCACGTCCCACCACCTCCTCCTGCTCAGTTTCTCGCGGACACTGGCCCGTACCTTACCACGCGGTCAACCGCACCGTCATGGTCTGCCCGCTTCAGGGAACCTAGTGCAAACAGCCTCCCCGAGACCCCTAGCTCCCCGCGGGAGCCGGCGCTCCTGCGTCCCGAAGCTTGAAGCGCTGGATCTTGCCCGTCACGGTCTTGGGGAGGTCGTCCGTGAACGTGACGTAGTGCGGGTACTTGTACCGCGCCAGCCGGTCTTTGCACCACTCCTGCAGCTCCTGCGCCAGGACCTCGGAGGGGGTCTGGCCTGCCTTCAGGACCACGAAGGCCCGGATGCGGGTGAGCCCTTCCACGGACACCCCCACCACCGCGGCCTCCTGCACCGCAGGGTGCTCGATCAGGGTGTTCTCGATCTCCACGGGCGACACCCACAGCCCCCCGACCTTGATCATGTCGTCGCTGCGGCCCTCGTACCAGTAGAACCCGTCCTCGTCCACCCGGTAGCGGTCGCCGGTGTAGAACCAGCCCCCGTGCAGGCTGCGCTTGGTCTTCTCGTGCTGGTGCCAGTACAGGGCCAGCTCGCTGTCCCCCTTCACGTACAGGTCCCCCACCTCTCCGGGCGGCACCGGCTGGCCCGTGTCGGGAGAGAGGATCTTCAGCTCGTACCCGGGCACGGGTTTGCCAGACGAGCCCGGCCGGAGCGCCTCCGGGGTGTTGGAGCAGTAGATGTGCAGCATCTCCGTGCTACCCACCCCATCCAGGATCAGCAGGCCGAAGCGCTCCTTCCACCGGTGGAAGATCTCCGCGGGCAGCGCCTCCGCCGCGGACACGCACAGCCGTACGCTGGAGAGGTCGTACCGGTGGCTTTCGGGGGAGTTCAGGATGGCGTTGTACAGGGTGGGTACCGCGAAGAACAGGGTGGGCCGGTAGCGCTGGAGGGTCTCCAGCACCCCCTCCGGGGTGGGTCGGCCGGACCGCAGCACCGTGGACGCCCCGGCCCAGTACGGGAAGCTCAGGTTGTTGCCTAAGCCGTACGCGTGGAACAGCTTGGAAGCCGAGAAGGTCACGTCGTCCTGGGTGATGCGCAGGACATAGCGGGCGTAGGTCTCGCAGGTGTACAGGATGTCGTGCTGCAGGTGCACCACACCCTTCGGCCGGCCTGTGGAGCCGGAGCTATAGAGCCAGAAGGCCATGTCGTCCCGGTGGGTGTCCACGGGCGGGAACTCCCCCGCGTGGGATGCCACCAGCTCCTCCAGGCTGAGGACCCCCTCCCCCCTGCCCCGGGAGACGACCACCTGAGGGGCCTCGGCTACCGCGGCAGCGGCCTCCTGTACGGCCGGCAGCAGCGCCGGGTCGGCCACCACCACCCGGGCGCCGCTGTCCTGCAGGAAGTACGCGTAGTCGTCCGGCCGCAGCATGGGGTTGGTGGGGATGGGGACCGCTCCGGCCCGAATCGCTCCCAGGAACGCCACGGGGAAGGCCGGGCTGTCGTCCAGCACCAGCAGCACCCGCTCCTCACGCCGTACGCCTAGGCCGCGCAGGGCCCTGGCGAACCCGCACACGCGGCGGTGGAGCTCCCCGTAGGTGACCTCCTCGTCCTGCCAGCGGATACAGACCTTCTGGGCCAGGCCGCGTTCCAGGTTGCGGTCCAGCAGGGTGCTGGCGTTGTACCGTTCCGGGACTTCCGCGGCTGTCGTCAACCCGGTTACCCCCCGAGCGCCCGTACCACCACGGACTTGGTCTCCATGTAATAGTCTAGCGCTTCCAGCCCGTGTTCCTTCCCGAACCCGCTCTGTTTGGTCCCGCCGAAGGGCAGCTCGTCGTAGATCCGGTTGACGGAGTTCACCCAGGTGTAGCCGGCCTCCAGCCGCTCCGCCGCCACGGACGCCCGCTCCAGGCTGCGGGTCCAGATGGACGAGCCCAGGCCGTAGGGGGAGCTGTTCGCCCGCTGGATCGCTTCCTCCAGGTCGGCCACGCGCCAGATGGGCAGCACGGGCCCGAACACCTCCTCCTGCGCCACGCGGGCCTGCGGGTCGGGTTCCAGGAGGACGGTGGGCTCGTAGAAGAAGCCCTTCTGCAGCCGCGGGTCCTCGGGCCGCCGGCCGCCTGCGAGCAACCGGGCGCCCCGATCCAGGGCGTCCTGCACCTGCTCCTCGATGCGCTCCCGCTGACGCTGAGTGTGCAGGGGTCCCATGTGCACGCCGTCTTCCAGGCCCGGGCCCACCCGCAGCCGCCGCACCTTCGCCAGCAGCTTCTCCACGAACGGTTCGGCCACGGACTCGAAGACAAAGAGACGCTTCACCGCCACGCACGCCTGCCCGCAGTTGAAGAACCGGCCCACGCTGGCCGCGCTGGCCGCGGCGTCCAGGTCCGCGTCGTCGCACACGATCATGGGGTCAGACCCGCCCAGCTCCAGGGTTACCCGCTTCACCCCCTCCGCCGCCAGGGCCATGATGCGCTTGCCCACCTGGGTCGAGCCGGTGAACG
Source organism: uncultured bacterium (assembly GCA_938028835.1). Classification (GTDB taxonomy): domain Bacteria; phylum Sysuimicrobiota; class Sysuimicrobiia; order Sysuimicrobiales; family Sysuimicrobiaceae; genus Tepidifontimicrobium. The sequence continues at coordinate 25,602 of CALIMJ010000032.1, forward strand.
CTACCTTCCGCACCAGGGGGTGGCGGACCAGGGCCTCACCGGTCTGGGGGCCGGTCCCGGTCACCACGTTGAACACGCCCGGAGGCAGGCCCGCCTCGTGCAGCAGCTGCGCGATCCGCAGGGTCGCAAGCGGCGTGGTCTCCGCGGGCTTGGCCACCACGGTGTTGCCCGCCACCAGCGCCGGCCCGAGCTTGTTGCCCAGCAGGGTGGTGGGGAAGTTCCACGGGACGATGGCCGCCACCACCCCCAGGGGGCGCTTGAGCACCAACCCGTACGCTCCCTCATCCAGGTTGGGGACGTACCCGCCCCTCAGGTTCCGGCCCAGCCCCGCGTAGTGCACCAGGGTCTCCACGAACCGGCGGATCTCCAGCCGGGCCTCCCGCAGCGGCTTCCCCTGCTCCAGGGTGAGGGTGCGGGCCAGCTCCTCCAGGTGGTCGTGCACGTGCTGGGCAGCTCGCAGCAGCAGGTCGCCCCGTCGCGCCGCGGGCGTGGCGGACCACGTCTGGAACGCCTGGTGGGCACTGCGCACCGCCAGGTCCACCTCCTCGGGACCCGCCAGCGGCACGGTGTCCAGGACCTCCTCCGTGGCGGGGTTCAGCACGGGAAACCGCTCCCGCTGGGTGCGCACGAACTCGCCGCCAATAAACATCTCCGCCACGGCTGTCCTCCCCTCATGCACCCCGGAAAAGGGGGGTGCGCTTTTCCAGGAACGCCCGGATCCCTTCTTGGGCGTCCTCGCTGCGGAACAGACCGTCCACCAGCTCCCGTTCTAGCCGCAGGCCGTCCTCCAGCGGACGGTCCACTCCCAGCCGCACCGCCAGCTTGATGGCGCCCACGGCCCGCACGGGGCCGGAGGCCAGCTTTCGGGCGTAGTCAGCCGTCTCCTCCGCGAGGCGTTCTGCGGGGACCAGACGGTCCAGGATCCCGTACGCGTGCGCCTCCTCGGGGGTCAGGGTACGGCCGGTCACCATCAGGTCCAGGGCCCGGCTCCACCCCACCAGCCGCGGGAGCCGCTGCGTGCCGCCGTTTCCCGGCAGCAGGCCCAGGGTCACCTCCGGCAGCCCGACCCGGTACTCCCCCTGGGCGCCGAACCGCAGGTCGCACGCCAGGGCGATCTCCAGTCCCCCGCCCAGGGCGTGGCCGCCGATCTGCGCGATGAACACCTTCGGGATCTCCGCGATGCGTCCCAGCACTCGGTGGGCGTAGCGCACCAGCTCCATGTTGCGGTCCGGCGGGTTTTCCGAGAAGGCCCGCACGTCCGCGCCCGCGGAGAAGAACCGCTCCAACGCGCTGCGGACCACCACCACCCGGACCTCCGGGTCCGCCTCCGCCTGCTGCACCGCCCGGTCCAGCTCCTCGATAAAGCCGAAGTTGTAGCTGTTGGCGGGCGGACGGTTCAGGGTAATGGACCCCACGCCGCCCTCCCGCGAGAACTCCACCGCCATGGCCTCCCTCCTCAGGGTCGTGGTCGCGGCTACGCCAGGCCGCCCACCACCACGGACTTCAGCTCCACGTAGTAGTCCACCGCCTCCACCCCGTGCTCCTTGCCGAACCCGCTCTGCTTGGTCCCGCCGAAGGGCAGCTCGTCGTACCCGTAGTGCACCTGGTTCACCCAGGTCATCCCCGCCTGCAGCTCCTGGATGGCCTTGTGGATCCACCGCACGTTGAAGGTCCAGATGGAGGAGCCCAGGCCGTACGGGGAGTCGTTGGCCAGCCGGATGGCCTCGTCGATGTCCCGCACGCGGAACACCGGCAGCACCGGCCCGAACACCTCCTCCTGCACCACGCGGGAGTCGTGGGGGACATCCACCAGCACCGTGGGCTCCAGGAAGTGGCCACGCGGGCGTCCGTCGGGGATGCGGCCTCCGTAAGCCACCCGGGCGCCCCGCGCCAGCGCCTCCTGCATCTGCTCCAGCACTTCCGCCCGCTGCCGGGCGGTGTGCAGGGGGCCGAGGCGGATCCTGGGTCGCTGCGCTTTCACCCAGCCCTCCCCAGGCTCGTACCGGCTCACCCCTTCCAGCAGCTTGCCGAGGAACGCGTCGTACACGTCCTCGAACACGTACACCCGCTTGGCCGCAAGACAGCTCTGCCCGCAGTTCCAGTAGCGGCCCACCAACACCCCTCGCACCGCCGCCTCCAGGTCCGCGTCCGAGCACACGATGACCGGGTCGGAGCCGCCCAGCTCCAGGGTGACCCGCTTGAAAGCCGGGCCCGCGATCTCCATCACCCGCCGGCCGGTGGCGGTCTCCCCGGTGAAGGCCACCCGCACCACATCGGGGTGCGCCACCAGGTACTCCCCGACCACCCGGCCGGGACCTGTGACCACGTTCAGCACGCCTGGAGGCAGGCCTGCCTCCTGCAGCAGGCCCACCACCCGGGTGGCCGCCAGGGGCGTGGTGCTGGCGGGCTTGACCACCACGGTGTTGCCCGCGATGAGGGCAGGTCCGATCTTGGTGCCCATGAGGGTCAGGGGGTAGTTCCACGGGACGATGGCCGCCACCACCCCCAGGGGGCGGCGGACCACCAGACCGAAGGAGCTGCCGAGGTGTGAGGGAAGGGGCACATAGCTGCCCCGGAGCTTGCTCGCCAGATCCGCGTAGTACTCCAGGCCGTGCAGCAGGTGGTTGAGCTCCGCCAGAGCCTCGTGGGTAGGCTTGCCCTGCTCGCGGGTCAGCAGGTCCGCCACCTCCTCCCGGCAGGCCCGCACGCGCTCCACGCCCTTGCGCAGGAGGTCCGCCCGCTCTTCAGGATCGGTGCGCGACCAGTCCGCAAACGCCGCCTTGGCCGCAGCCACCGCGCGATCCACGTCCTCCGGCGTGGCCTGCGGGACGGTGTCCACCACCTCTTCCGTGGCGGGGTTGGTGACCGGCATCTCGGCCCTGGACTGGCTGTCCACCCATTCCCCGGCCACCAGCATCCTGCCCATGGCAGCACCTCCTCCGCGGTGTTCGCCTTTTTAGGATCTGCGGATCACCTCGAACGGGCTGCGGCACCGGCTGCACCGGTACGCGTGGGTCAGCAGCTGGGGTCCGAACTCGGCCACGCGCTCCACCTCCACTGAACCGCACCACGGGCAGCGGACCTGCCCGCCCGGGTCCCTGGGGCTTCCGTCCGACCCGGGCGAAGCCAGCTGGTCCGTCGGCTCTGACACGCCGCGCCCCCGTCCGCCTAACCCGCCGCCGCCAGCTCCCCAACCCGGACCGGCAACCCCTCCAGCTGCGCGCGGACCTGCGTGAGGTAACGTTCCCGCACCGCGTCGCCTGCCGTGTCCACGACACCCGCCTCCAGTAGCACGCCAAGCCCCCCGGTGGCGGACGAAAGCCACTGCAGCACCTGCGCCAGCCGGGCGGAGACCAAGGGCTCCCCGCTGTCCGCCGGAAGCCGCCCGAACAGCGCCCGGACCCGGCCCCACGCGAACACCGAGTGGAAGCGTTCCTCCTCGACGATGCGGCAGGCCCTGCGGGCCAGCTCCTCGTGCGCGGACCTGGTGGCCGCCTGCAGCGCCACCGTGAGGGCGGTGTCCACCAGCGCCAATCCCACCACGGCCTCCGGCCAGCTCCGCCAGGGCCGCCGAAGGAACTCCGGACACAAGACGACCTCCCGGTCGCCCTCCCGCTCCAGGGGCGTCAGGGGCGTCTGCAGCGGCAGGTCCGCCAGCAGGGGGTACAGCACGCGCGCGTGTCCCAGTTCCTCCTGCGCCACCGCCGCGCACGCCACCGCGCTCTCCAGCTCCGGCGCCCCGACGCACCACTCCGCCACGCGCCGCCCGAGGAAGAACTTGGTGTCCGCCAGAGCGGCCACGAACGCCCCCAGGGCTTCGGCCACCGGCCCGCTTTCACTCCACCTGTCCTGCGACAACGTGCGCCTCCCTCTCCGGGCCCAGGACCCAGTGCACGTCCGCCTCCGGGACCAGCACCAGCTCCACCCACGGTCCCGGGAACCGCCCGCAAGCTTCCTGCCGGGCCCACTCGCGGTCGGGGGCTTCCAGCGCACCCCGGTGCTCCAGGGGATCCGCGTAGCTCCTGCGGCCGAAGACCCAGTATCGGGTCACTGGGGTTCCACCACCCGCACCAAGCGGTCCCGCCTCACCACGAACAGCTCGGACCAGCCGCGCTCGTCGTACAGGGTGTACGCGAAGACCCCAGCCTCCTCCGGGCTGGTGGCCCGCACGCTGCCCACGTGCCGGACCGGCTCGGTCCCGTGGCGGGCGAACACCTCGTACACCGCGGCCTCCGCCACTACACCACCCCCACTTCCCGCAGCCGCCGCAGCCCCTCCGGCGAGATGTGCTGTCGGGACCAGGGCTCGAACACCTGCTCCACCACCACTTCCTCGACCCCCTCCAGCTGCAGCACCGCGCGGCGCACGTCCTCCTGGATCAGCTCCACGCACGGGCAGCCCAGGGACGTGAACGTGAGCCGGACCCGCACCACCGCGCCGTCCACCTCCACGCCGCGCACGAGCCCCAGGTCCACCACGCTCACCGGATACTCCGGGTCCAGAACGCTGCGGAGAACCTCGCGGACCTGCTCTGCCGTCGGCACCCCACACCCCCGAGGCGGTCTACGCCACCGCCCGCAGCTGGCGCCAGCCCCGCTGCAGCTGCTCCACGAACTCCTCGTTGGCGGGGCCGCGGCGGCGCCAGCGCGCCAGCACCGCGTCCCACGACACCGGACCCTCCTCGAACCGCCACCGCTTGGACGCTTCGTCGAACTCCGCGGGGAACGGGCAGTCGATCACGTACTGCCCTCGGTCGGGGTCGTAGTGAGCGGGAACCTTCAGGCCCAGCCGCTCACACAGGGGTACTGCGGTGGACATCCACTGCTGCCTCAACTGGTCGTTGGTGGAGCCCTTCAGCCCGTACTCGATCTGCTCCGTGTGCCGCTTCAGGTGGTCCGGCAACCCGAACCATTCCAGGGTCATGACGAACATCCAGTCCACCGCCCGCTGCAGCTCCGCCTTCGTGGACGGGTCGGAGGCCAGGATCTCCATCCACCGCTCCCCGTGGCGCAGGTGGAAGTTCTCCTCGCGGTCCACCTTCACCAGCGCCCGCTTCCACGGCCCGTAGCTGGTGTGCCGGAAGATGTCCCCCAGCAGCACGAAGCCCGCGCGGTCGTAGAAGGCGTTGGCGACCACCAGCTCCGTCCAGCTGTCCAGGGGCACGTCGAAGGCGTAGGGGTACTTGAAGTCCTCGGGGCTGCGTTCGTACACGAGGGCCTCGGTGTCCACGCCCAGGTCCTCCAGCAGGCGGTAGGCGATGTGGGCGTGGCCCAGCTCGTCCTGGATGATCCCCAGGGCCGAGACGTACGCGTTCAGGGAGGGCGCGTGCCGGGCGGCCCTCAGGTACGCGGGAGCGCTGATGAGCTCGGTGTCCGCGGACACCACCAGGGTGCGCTTGAGGCCTTCCAGGTAGCGCTCCGTGGCGTGCTCGGGACCCTCCACCAGCCGGCCTTCCCGGATGCGCTGCAGCAGAACCTGCTCAGCGGGTGCGACCATCCCCACCTCCCGATTTAACCGGTCGGTCAAACTCCGCAAGGAGATCTTAACCGACCGGTCAAGACGGCGCAAGCGGTGAGCCATATGGACGAGATGTTGCGATGCAGCCGGCGCATTGACTGGCCGGTCAACGGCCTGTCCCATAGGGGCGGTGGACGGGACCTTCAACCTGGCGACCCACCTGCTGGACCGCCACGTGGACGAGGGACGCGGGGACCGGGTGGCGGTACACTACGGCTCTTCTGCGCTCACCTACGCGGATCTCCAAAAGCAGGCCCACTCGGTGGCCGCCGCCCTGACCCGGCTTGGGGTGGAGCCGGAGAACCGGGTCGTGGTGTGTCTGCCCGACTGCCCCGCGTTCCTCGCCACGTACTTCGGCGCCCTGCGGGTGGGCGCAGTACCCGTGCTGGTGAACACCTACGCCCGGCCGGACGAGTATCTCTACTACCTGAACCACAGCCGGGCCAAGGTGCTGGTGGTCCACGGAAGCGTCCTGCCCCGCATCCGGGAGGTGGCGGACCGGCTGATGTGGCTGCGCCACCTGGTGGTGGTGCAGCCGGATTCCGACGAGCCCGTGGAACGGCGCTTCCCCGCACCCCGCCTGGAGGGGGCGGCGGCGTACGAGGACCTCCTCAGGCCAGCGGCCCGGGTCCCCGACCCCGCGCCCACCAGCCCCGACGACATGGCCTTCTGGATGTACAGTTCGGGGACCACGGGTCGGCCGAAGGCGGTGGTGCACCTGCACCACGACCTGCTGCACTTCCTCCCGCCCCACTGCCAGCAGGTGGTGGGCCTGGGGCCGCAGGACAAGGTGTTCTCCACCTCCAAGCTGTTCTTCTCCTACGGACGCAACAACTCCCTCGACGGCCCGTTCCTGTACGGCGCCCAGGTGGTCCTGTACCCGGACCGGCCGGAGCCGGGTGCCGTGCTGGACCTCCTGGAGGAACACCGCCCCACGGTGTTCTACAGCGTGCCCACCTTCTACGCGGCGGTCCTGGACTACCTGCACCGCACGGGCCGGTGGGCGCGGCTGTCGTTTCTGCGCTGCTGCATCTCCGCCGGCGAGGCGCTGCCCCGGGCGGTGTTCGAGCGGTGGCGGGAGCGGTTCGGACTGCCGATCTTCGACGGGGTGGGGTCCACGGAGGTCGGCGCCATCTACCTTTCGAACCGGCCCGACTGCCTGCGCCCGGGATCCAGCGGGAAGATCCTGGAGGGGTTCGAGGCCCGCCTGGTGGGTGAGGCGGGTCAGTCCGTCCAGGTGGGCGAGGTCGGCGTCCTGTGGGTGAAGAACGACGGGATCTTCGCGGGCTACTGGAACGACCACCACCGCACGCAGGCCTGCCTGGTGGGCGAGTGGTTCAACACCGGCGACCTCTTCTACCAGGACGAGGACGGCTTCTACTGGTACGTGGGCCGTGCAGACGACCTGTTGAAGCCCTCGGGCCTGTGGGTCTCCCCCCTCGAGGTGGAAGGCGTCCTGCTGCAGCACCCCGCGGTGCGGGAGGCCGCGGTGGTGGGAGCCCTGGACGAAGCGGGCCTGGAGAAGCCCGCGGCGTTCGTGGTCCTCCGGGAGGGCTACCAGCCCGGCCCGGGCCTGGAGGAGGAGCTCAAGAACTTCGTGCGCCAGCAGCTGCCCTCCTACAAGTGTCCCCGGTGGGTGCACTTCGCCACGGAGCTACCGAGGACCACCACGGGCAAGCTGCAGCGGTACCGGCTGCGGGAAGCCCTGCGGGCGCAGCCCGTGGGCGCGCCGTGACCCCCCGCGGGGCTTCCTCCACAACCCGCGCGAGGTGACGGGCCCCGCGTCGGAACACCTGGCAACGACGGCGAGCCAACCATCCCAAGCGCAGGAGGGGTCCCATGACCTACCAGGACATCGTGGTGGAAACCCCCGAACCGCACGTGGGCCTGGTCCGCCTGAACCGGCCGCAGGTGCTGAACGCCCTCAGCGTCCGTTTGCTGGACGAGCTCACCAGGGCCTTGGACGCTTTCGAGGCTGACCCGGACTGCCGGGTGGTGGTGCTCACCGGTAGCGACCGGGCCTTCGCCGCAGGCGCGGACATCCAGGAGTTCGTGGGCCAGTCCGCGGTGAGCATGATCGCCGGCCACCGACCCGCCGCGTGGGACCGCATCCGCCGGTTCCCCAAACCCTTGGTGGCCGCGGTGAGCGGGTACTGCCTGGGCGGCGGGTGGGAGCTGGCCATGCTGTGCGACCTGGTGGTGGCGTCGGAGACGGCGCGCTTCGGGCAGCCGGAGATTAACCTGGGCATCCTCCCGGGCGCCGGGGGGACGCAGCGGCTGCCGCGCCTGGTGGGCAAGCACCGCGCCATGGAGCTGATCCTCACGGGGCGTCCGCTCACCGCGCAGGAGGCGTACGCGTGGGGCGTGGTGAACCGCGTGGCCTCGGCGGAAACTTATCTTCAGGAGGCCCTGGCGCTTGCCCGGGAGATCGCGCAGAAAGCCCCCGTGGCCGCACGGTTGGCCAAGGAGGCGGTGCTACGCTCGATGGACACGCCCCTCGACGTGGGGCTGGACTACGAGCGCAAGCTTTCCGCGCTGGCCTTCGGCACCGAGGACCGGGAGGAGGGAGTCCGGGCTTTTCTGGAGAAGCGGAAGCCCACGTTCCGCGGCCGGTAGACGGGCTTCCGGCGCGGCCGCACGGAGGGAGTCGAGGAGGCGCCGGTGACGAACGGACACGGCATCCGCACGGTGGGCGTTTGCGGGGCGGGCACCATGGGCGCGGGCATCGCCCAGGTGTGCGCCACTTCGGGTTTCTCCGTGGTCCTCTACGACGCTTTCCCGGAGGTGCTCCCCAAAGCCCGGGCCCGGATCGAGCAGGACACCGAGCGCTTGGTGCAGCGGGGCCGCCTGGACCCCGACGCGCGGGCGCAGGCGCTCCAGCGGCTGCGCACGGCGGAGGCCCTGGAGGCCCTCGCGGGCTGTGACCTGGTGGTGGAGGCTGCCCCGGAGGACCTGAACCTAAAGAAAGACCTGTTCAGCAGGCTCGCGGCGATGGCGCCTCAGGCCATCCTCGCCACCAACACCTCCTCCCTGTCGGTGGCCGAGCTGGCCGCGGCCACTGCGGGTCCCCAGCGGGTGGCGGGGCTGCACTTCTTCAACCCCGCACCCCTGATGGCCCTGGTGGAGGTGGTGCGGGCACCGCGGACGGCACCGGAGGTGGTGGACAGGCTGGTGGCTTTCGCCCGCGCCCTGGGCAAGACCCCCATCGTGGCGAAGGACAGCCCGGGCTTCGTGGTGAACCGCGTGAACCGCCCCTTCTACAGCGAGGGGCTGCGGGTGGTGGGTGAGGGGCTGGCGGACTGCGCCACCGTGGACCGCGCCGCCCGGGAAGCCGGTGGGTTCCGCATGGGGCCCTTCGAGCTCATGGATCTGGTGGGGATCGACGTGGGCTACGCGGTGGCCCAGTCCTTCTACCAGGCCTTTTCAGGCGAGGCCCGGTTCCGCCCCCACCCCCTGCAACGGGAGATGGTGCTTTCCGGACGGCTGGGCCGCAAGACCGGAAGCGGGTTCTACGATTACACGCAGCCCGCTGCGGAGCCCGAGCCCCTGCCGCTGCCGCGGCCGCACCCGGGTCCGTACGCGGTGGCCGGCGGTACTGCCCTGGCCCGCGAGCTAGCCGGTCGCCTCCGGGAGCGGGGCTTCGAGGTGGTGGAGCTCGCCGGTCCGCCCGAGCGAGCCCTTCACGTGGCCGCGGCCTTCGAAGCAGAGGTGGAGGACCGCGACCGCAAGCGGTCCCTGGTGACGGCCCTGGACCGGCACCTGCCCGAGGACGCGGTGCTGCTGGCAGCGTGCACCAACGCCGCGGCGGGGGAGTGCGCCAGCTGGGTGCAGCACCCGGACCGCGTGGCGGGCTACGTCACCCTGCCGCCGCTGGCGGACCGGAAGCTGCTGGAGTGGACCGCGCAGGAGCAAACCCGCGCCGACCCCACCCCCTACCTCGCGGCCCTGGGGCTTCCCCTCCTGCGGGTGGGAGACGCCCCGGGCGGGGTGTTCCCCAGGATTCTAGCCGCCTTGGTCAACGAGGCCGCCTTCGCGGTACTGGAAGGCGTAGCGAGCCCCCAGGACGTGGACCTGGGCATGCGGCTAGGCCTGAACCACCCCTTCGGCCCGTTCGCCTGGGCGGAGCGCGCGGGCGTGCGGGCGGTGGCGGGTGTGCTGGACGGCTTGCGGGACTACTATGGAGAGGAGCGGTACCGGCTGGCCCCGCTGTTGCGCCGGGCGCGGTGGCTGGGACGGTGGCCGCAAACGTAAGGGAGGGAGGCGTCATGGCCCAACAGGTGGCGTACCGAGCGCCCTCGGACTTCTACGCGGTGGAGGAGTTGCTGACGGAGGTGCAGCGGTCCGCCCGCGACACCGTCCGTCGGTTTGTAGACCGCGAGATCCTGCCCCACATCGGCCGGTGGTGGCTGGAGGGCCGTTTCCCCACGGAGCTGGTGCCCAAGCTGGGTGAGCTGGGGGTGCTGGGCGCCAACCTCCCGGAGGAGTACGGGTGCGCGGGGCTGGACAACATCGCCTACGGCCTGTTGATGCAGGAGCTGGAGCGAGGGGATTCCGGCATCCGGTCGTTCGCCAGCGTGCAGGGTGCGCTCGTCATGTACCCCATCTACGCGTACGGTTCGGAAGAGCAGCGCCGCCAGTACCTGCCGCGCCTGGCGCGGGGCGAGCTGGTGGGCTGCTTCGGGCTCACGGAACCCACCGCGGGCAGCGACCCCGCGTCCATGAACACCCGGGCCCGGCGCACCTCCCGCGGCTGGGTGCTGTCCGGCACCAAGATGTGGATCACCAACGGCTCCATCGCACACCTGGCCATCGTGTGGGCCAGGGACGACAGCGACACCGTGAGGGGCTTCATCGTGCCCACGGATACCCCGGGGTTTTCCGCCCACGACATCCACACGAAGGTGTCCATGCGGGCCTCGGTGACCAGCGAGCTGGTCCTGGACGAGGTGGAGGTCCCCGACGACCTGGCGCTCCCGGGTGCGGTGGGGCTGGGGAAGGCGCTGGGCTGCCTCACCCAGGCGCGCTACGGGATCGCCTGGGGTGCCGTGGGGGCCGCCGTGGCGTGCTTCGAGGAGGCGCTGAACTACGCCCGCGACCGCATCGCTTTCGGCCGGCCCATCGCGGCCACCCAGATCATCCAGGAGCGGCTGGTGGACATGCTCACCAAGATCACCACGAGCCAGCTTCTCGCCTACCGGCTCGGGCAGCTCAAGGACGCCGGCCACATGCACTACGCCCAGGTCTCCCTGGCCAAGCGCCACAACGTGCGGGCAGCCCTGGAGGTGGCGCGGGAGGCCCGGCAGGTGCTGGGCGCGTACGGGATCACCACCGAGTACCACGCCATCCGGCACGCGGCGAACCTGGAGTCGGTGGACACCTACGAGGGGACCTACGACATCCACACCCTGATCGTGGGCCGGGAGATCACGGGGCACGAGGCCTTCGGCCGGGCATGACGGAGTTCCGGCCGGACCTGGAAGCGGTCGCGCCGGGAGTCCACCGGCTCCGTCTGCCCATCCCCTTCCCCATGCGGTGGGTGAACCTGTACCTGCTGGGGGATGGAGGGACACCGGCCCTGGTGGACGCGGGCTACCCGGTGGCGGAGGCGAGGGCGCTGCTGCGGGAGGCCCTACATCGCGCGGGCCTGCGGCCCGAAGTCCTGCTGGTCACCCACGCGCACCCGGACCACTTCGGCATGGCCGCGGAGCTGGCAGAAGAACTGGGCTTGCAGGTGTGGATGGAGCCCCGGGAGCTGGAGGCCGCCCGTGCGTACCAGCCGGAAGCGTCCACCTGGGACGAGCTGGCCCACCAGTTCTCGGAGGCGGGCGTGCCCGCTCCTCTCGTGGAGGAGGTGGTGCAGTCCGGCAAGCGCGTGTGGGCGCCCACCCGGCCCCCCGAGGTGACCCGCGCGCTCCGCGCGGACGACCAGTTGGAGCTGGGTGGCAGGAGGTGGCAGGTCCTGGTCACCCCAGGACACGCGCCCGCCCACGTGTGCCTGCTGGACCTTCAGTCCGGAACCCTGGTGGCGGGCGACCACCTGCTGCCGAAGATCACCCCCAACATCGGCCTGTGGCCCGCAGGTAGCGAAGACCCCCTGGACGAGTTCCTACGCAGCCTGGCTGCCCTGCGGCCGCTTCCGGTCCGACGGGTCCTGCCCGGGCACGGCGACCCTTACGACGCCTTTCCCGATCGGATCCAGGAGCTGATGGATCACCACCGGGAGCGGCTGCAGGCGGTGCTCCACGCCCTGAGGGACGGTCCCCGGACAGCCTACGAGGTATGCATGACCCTCTTCGGCGGAGACCTGGACAGCCACAACGTGCGGTTCGCAGTGGTGGAGACCCTGAGCCACCTGGAGTACCTGAAGCGGCGGGGCAGGGTCCGCCGTACGGACGAAGGGGTCTACCTGGCCACCTGAGCCCGGGCAGGGCTCCCCTCCCGTGGCCCTGTCTTTCGGGCTCCGTCCCCAGGTCTCTGTCCCCCGGGTCCCTGTCCCTAGGGCCCTGTCCCCGAGGCTCTGTCCCCTGGGGACAGGGCCCCAAAACGCCAGGCAGCTGCGTTTATTCAGTGGGACGGACCGAAACGTTGGGGAGGGCAAGCCGTGCCACGCCGGCTGAGGGGAGTGGTGCCCGAGGGCGTCTACCACGTCACAAGCCGCGGCAACCGCCGGGAGCGGCTGTTCCACACCCCTGATGCCTTCCAG
>CALIMJ010000033.1 GCA_938028835.1 uncultured bacterium
GTCCTGCAGATCCTCTACCAGGCGGAGGTGGGTCGGCAGCGGGTGGAGGAGGTGGTGGCCCGGTACGCGGAGGGCTGGAGCCCCCCGGAGGACGGGCCGCCGGAGCCCTGGGAAGACGACGACTGGCGCTTTCTGGTCCGGCTCAGCCGTGGCGCGTGGGAGAGCCGGCAGGAGGCCGACGCCCTGATCGACCGGTTCGCGGAGGGCTGGTCGGTGGACCGGCTGGCCCGCGTGGACCTGTGCATCCTGCGCATGGCCATTTACGAGCTGTTGCACTTCGACACGCCGCCCAGCGTGGTCATCAACGAGGCCGTGGAGCTGGCCAAGCGCTACAGCACCGAGGACTCGGGGCGGTTCGTGAACGGGATCCTCGGCCGGGTGTACCGGGAAGTCGTGGCGCCCCGGGCCCAGGCAGCCGGTTCACCGTGAAGCGATTGCCGGCCTGCGGGGTAGCCATAAGCCTAGCAACGGATCCGCGGTCTACTCGGCCCCGGGAAGCGGTGCTAACGTAGGCGGGGAGGCCTGCGAGATGTCGCGGGAGTCTCCGGTGCGCGGAGGTCGGACGGTGCGGGCCCGGGCGGTCCTGTCGGGCCGGGTGCAGGGTGTAGGCTTCCGGTTCTTCGCGGAGGAATGGGCGGAGCGGCTGGGTGTCGGCGGCTACGCCCGCAACCTGCCGGACGGGCGGCTGGAGGTGGTGGCGGAGGGGCCGGAGGAGGCGGTGCGCGACTTCCTGGAAGCCGTCCGTCGGGGGCCCCGCAGCGCAGTGGTGACCGGCGTAGAGCTGCACTGGGAGCAGCCCCTGGGTGAGCGCTACTTCCGGATCCGGTACTCGTAGACGGCTCGCCGCGCTTTTCGTGAACGCGCTCCTGGCCTCCTGAGGAGCGTGAGGGTGGGTCAACGGCAGGCAGCAACCGGGAGGTTTCACTGATCGGTTCCCGGGCGGAGGCATTCCTGGAACAGACGGGGCGACGGGTGGACGCGGCCCTGGACCGCCTGCTGCCGCCCGCGGACCAGGAGCCCAGGACCCTGCATGAGGCAGTCCGGTACAGCGTGTTCGCCGGTGGCAAGCGCTTCCGCCCCGCCCTGGTGCTGGCCTCCGCGCAGGCCTGCGGGCTGGACGCGGACACGGTACTCCCGGTGGCCTGCGCGGTGGAGGCGGTCCACACCTACTCCCTGATCCACGACGACCTGCCCAGCATGGACAACGCAGACTGGCGCCGGGGCCGCCCCACGTGCCACGTGCGCTACGGGGAAGCGATCGCCATCCTGGCGGGGGACGCCCTGCACGACATGGCCTTCCAGTGGATCGCGGCCGCCTCAGACCGCCTCGGGCCGCCGGACCGGGTGCTGCGGGTGGTCCTGGACCTGGCGGCGGCCCTGGGAACCCAGGGCATGGTGGGAGGCCAGGTCCTGGACCTGCTGGCCGAACGGGGGCAGCTGCCCGCCGACTGGGTCCCGGAGATCCACCGGAGGAAGACGGGGTGCCTGATCCGAGCGTGCGCGCGGGTCGGGCCGCTGCTGAGCGGCCGCGAGGAAGACCTCCCCCGCCTCACCGCCTACGGCGAACACCTCGGGCTAGCGTTCCAGATCACCGACGACGTCCTGGACGTGGTGGGCGAGTCGGAGAAACTCGGCAAGCGCGCGGGCGCGGACGAAGCTTCGTCCAAGGCCACCTACCCGAAGGTCTTCGGCCTCGAGCGGTCCCGTCAGATGGCGCGGGAGGAGGCTGAGGCGGCGGTCGCGGCCCTACGCCCGCTGGGACCGAGGGGTGAGCTGCTGGCGGAGCTCGCCCGCTTTGTGGTGGAGCGCGAGCGGTAGCGGTGGCCGCAGGGGTGCGCGAGGGGGGAGCGGCCAGGCAGGCCCGGGAGCGTGACGGCGCGAAAAAGAAGCGCCGGCTGGACGTGCTGTTGGTGGAACGGGGCCTAGTGCCTAGCCGCGAGCGGGCGCAGGCGCTGATCCTGGCGGGCCTCGTGCGGGTGGACGGCCAGCGGGTCGACAAACCCGGTACCCAGGTGCACGAGGAAGCCGTCCTGGAGGTGGCGGCCCCGCCGCACCCGTACGTGAGCCGCGGCGGGCTGAAGCTGGAAGCGGCGCTGCGGCATTTCGGCCTGGACGTACGGGGCGTGGTGGCTCTGGACCTGGGCGCGGGCACGGGCGGTTTTACCGATTGCCTGCTCCAGCACGGGGCGCGGAAGGTGTACGCGGTGGACGTGGGCAGGGGCCAGCTGCACCCGAAGCTGCGGGCAGACCCAAGGGTGGTGGTGCTGGAGCGCACCCACGCCAGACTGCTAGGCCCGCACCTGGTGCCAGAGCCTGTGGACTTCGCCTGCGCGGATGTGTCGTTCATCTCGTTGCTGCAGGCGCTGCCGCCGGTGGTGCCCCTTTTGCGGCCGGCTGCCCCCGTAGTGGCACTGGTCAAGCCGCCCTTCGAGGCGGGACGCGGCGTGGCGCGCCGGGGCGTGGTGCGGGACCCTGAGGTACACCGGGAGGTGCTACGCAAGGTGGCTTGGGGGCTGGAAGCGTACGGCCTCGGCGCGCAGGACGTGATGCCTTCCCCCATCCGAGGGGACCGGGGCAACGTGGAGTTCCTGCTGCTGTTGCGCAAGGGCGCTCGGCGGACCCTGGACGAGGCGGGGGTAGACCGCGCGGTGGCCGAGGCGCACGCGGCTGTGGTGGAGGAGGAGTAGACGGTGCGGACTGTGGGCGTGGCGGTGAACCCGGAGAAGGCGGCACAGGACCCGCAGGTGGCCGTGCGGGTGCGCGAGGCGGTTTCCACCCTCCTCCGGCACGGTCTGGTGGTGCGGGTGAATGCCGAGGGCGCTCGGGCCGTGAGGCTGGAGGAGCTGGCGGCCTCCGAGCAGGAGCTGGCGGAGTCTTCGGACGCCCTGGTGGTGGTGGGCGGGGACGGTACCATTCTTCGGGCCGCGCGGACTGGCGCGGTCCGCGGCGTCCCGGTGCTGGGGGTGAACGTGGGCGGCTTCGGGTTCCTGGCGGAGGTGGGGCTCGAGGAGCTCCCGGAGGCTCTGGAGCGGCTGGTGGCGGGCCGCCACGCGGTCGAGGAGCGCATGATGCTGGCCGCGGAGGTGGTGCGGGGGGGCGAAGTGGCGGAGCGGTTTCTGGCCCTCAACGACATGGTGGTCACCAAGAGCGGTTACGCGCGGCTGATGCCCATCCGCGTGTGCGTGAACGGGGAGCACCTGGCCACCTACCTGGCCGACGGGCTCATCGTCTCCACCCCTACGGGCTCCACCGCGTACAACCTGTCGGCCGGAGGCCCCATCCTGAGCCCCGGGGTGCGCGCGCTGGTGATCACGCCCATCTGCCCGCACACCCTCACCGCGCGGCCCGTGGTGGTGGACGCGGACGACGTGGCCACGGTGGAGGTGGCCTCGGAGGTGGAAGGCGTGCTGCTCACGGTGGATGGGCAGGTGGGCTGCCCGCTCCGGGGCGGGGACGTGGTCCGGGTGCGCAGGGCCGAGGAGCGGGCGCAACTGGTGCGGTTGAAGCCCCCGTCCTTCTACGAGCTGCTGCGCCAGAAGTTCGCCTGGGGTGAACGGTAGGCCGTGCTCCGGGAGCTGCACGTGCGCGACTTCGTGCTGCTGGACGAGGTCCGGGTGGAGTTTCGACCGGGGCTGAACGTGCTCACGGGGGAGACGGGGGCCGGTAAGTCCATGCTGGTGGACGCCCTGGGTGCGGTCCTGGGCCAACGGACACCCTCCGACGTCGTGCGGACGGGCGCCAGCTGCGCGCGGGTCGTGGCGGTGTTCGAGGCGGCGTCCTTCCCGCAGCTGCGGCCCGTGGTGGACGAACTGGGGCTCCCGTGGGAGGACGGGGCCCTGGTCCTGGTCCGGGAGATCGGTGGACGGGCCCGGGCCTACGTGAACGGCCAGCCCACCACCGTGGGCGTGTTGCGCCGGCTGGGAACCCTGCTGGCGGAGATCCACGGCCAGCACGAGGGGCAGCGGCTGCTGGAACCCGCGTCCCACCGAGAGCTTCTGGACGCCTTCGGCGGAGGAGCCCTGCTCTCTCTGCGGGCGCGTGCGGAAGAGCTGTTCGGCCGCTGGCGCCAGCTGCGGTCGGAGCTACGGTCCCTGGACGTGGGCGAGCGGGAGCGGGCGCAGCGGGTGGACCTGCTGCGGTTTCAGATCTCGGAGATCGACGCGGTGCGGCCACGGCCCGGCGAGCTGGAGGAGCTGGCGGGCCTGCGGACGCGGCTGGTGAACGCGGAGCGGCTGCGAGAGTCCGTGGCTGGCGCCTACCAGGCTCTGTACGGGGACGAGGGTGCCGCCGCCGACCGCGTGGGCCGGGCGGCCGTCCTGCTGCGGCAGGCGGCGGTGTGGGATCCCGCACTGGAACCGCTCGTGGAGGCCCTGGAGTCGCTGGGGGCTCAGCTGAGCGACCTCTCCCGCGACCTCCACGCAGCGGTCGAGCGTGCGGAAAGCGACCCCGCGCGGCTGGAGGAGGTAGAAAGCCGCCTGGCCGCGCTGCGGGCCCTGCTGCGGAAGTACGGGGACACCGTGGAGGCGGTCCTGGACTACCGGGACAGGGCGGCCCGGGAGCTAGAGGCGCTGGAGAACGCGGACAGCAGGAGGGCGGAGCTGGAGCAGCAGGTGGCCCTTGTGGAAGCCCAGCTGGCCTCCGCGGTCCGGGACCTGTCGGCCGCCCGGGCGGCGGCGGCGCGCCGCCTGGAGAAGGCCATCCTGCAGCACCTGCAGGACCTGGCGATGCCTGCGGCGCGGTTCCGGGTACGGCTGGACGTGGAGGAGGACCCCGACGGCCTGCCGGCCGGCGGGCGCCGGCTCGCGGTGGCGCCGTGGGGCGCCGACCGGGTGGAGTTCCTGCTGTCCACCAACCCCGGCGAACCGCCGCGGCCACTCCACAGGGTGGCTTCAGGGGGGGAGCTGTCGCGGGTGATGCTGGCCCTTCGGACCGTGCTGGCCAGGGCTGACCCGCCCGCGGTGATGGTGTTCGACGAGGTGGACTCCGGTGTGGGAGGCCGTACCGGGCACGTCATCGGCGCCAAGCTGAGCGAGCTGTCTGGCGTCTGCCAGGTCCTGTGCGTGACCCACCTGCCCCAGATCGCCGCCCTGGCCAACCACCACTTGGCCATCCGCAAGGTGACGGAGCGCGGGAGGACGCGGACCGTGGTGGAGGTCCTCGACCCCGAGGCCCGCGTGGAGGAGATCGCCCGCATGCTCTCAGGCCCCACCCCGACGGAGACGGCCCGGCGTCACGCGAGGGAGCTGTTGGGGTGTTGAGCGGTCCCTTGCGCGGTGACCAGCTGCCAGCGATCCGCAGCGGAGCGCTCCGGATCGGGAGCCGGTCAGGTGGTGGGTTGCGTGCGGCGGAGTGGCGACCGATGGAAGGGCGGTCTGATCCGTGCTGTGGAAGGCGGGGTCTTTCTACGCGTCCGCGTGCGGCCGGCCAGCAGGCGCGAGGGGATTGCGGGCGTCCGCGGGGATTCCTTGGTGGTGGCGGTCCACGCTCCGCCGGAGGGCGGAAGAGCCAACGAGGCGGCCCGGCGGCTGCTGGCCTCCGTCCTGGGGGTTCCGCCTTGCGCGGTGGAGCTGGTGCGCGGTCAGGCCTCCAGGCAGAAGGAGTTCCGCATTCGAGGGCCTGACCCCGAGGAGGTGCAGGCCAGGTTGCAGCAGCTGCTGGACGAGGTACCCGAGGACTGACCCATCCCGAACTGGGACGTGGGAGTGCTGAAGGAGGGCGGACGTGAACCGGAACAACGTGTCCCTCGACGCGCTGGAGCGCACCCTGGAGAGCTTCCGGACCGACCCCGCCGCAGCGCGCAGGCCCAACCGGGTGGAAGGCACGTGGGACCTCGAGCCGGGCAGGCCGCAGTTCCAGGCCCGTGTGAAGTTTGAGGGCGGAGAGGTGGTGCTGGAGGCAGACCAGCCCACCTGGCAGGGTTGCAGCGGGAGCCGTCCCGGCCCCATGCTGTACTGCCTGTACGGGATGGCGTGCTGCTACGCAGCCACCTTCGCCACGGTGGCCGCCAGCCTGGGGGTGGAGCTGAAGGGCCTGCGGGTGGCGGCGGAAAGCGACGTGGACTTCGCTGCCGTCTTCAGGCTTCACGAAGCACCGATCGTCGAGGGGGTCCGGTTGAGCGTCTACGTGGAAAGTGACGCCCCGCGGGAGCGGCTGGAGGAAGTGCGGGAGCTGGCCACGCGGCGCTGCCCGGGGGTGTACTGCGCCACCCACGCCATCCCGGTCCGGACGGAGCTGCACTCCGGTTAGGGCCGGCTCACCAGCTCACCCCGGAGCCACTGCAAGGGGTCCACGGGGACGCCGTTCACCCGCACCGCCCAGTGCAGGTGCGGCGCTGTGCTGAGTCCCGTGGAGCCCACGAACCCCACCACCTGGCTGGCCCGGACGCGCTCGCCCGGTTGCACCGCGAGGGTCGCCAGGTGAAGGTACGACGTGAACACGCCCGCCCCGTGGTCCACGATGATAGTGTTGCCACCCAGGGGAAGCCGCTCCGCCAGCACCACCACACCGGCGTGGGCAGCCCGCACGGGCGTGCCTGCAGCGGCGCGGATGTCCACCCCCAGGTGGTGGCCGCGGGGCTGGCCGTTGTACAGGCTGCGCACGCCGTAGGGGGAGGCCACCGGTCCGGCCACCGGAACCCGGAAGGGGCCGTCCCACAGGGGACGCGGGAGAGGGTTGGAGGTAGCGGCCAGCACGCGTTGGCGCTCGTAGGCGGCTAGACGCGGGTCGAGCATCTCGGGCGGCACGCGGAGGTAGCGGACGGCAAACCGGGCCGGCCGGACCCTCACCGTGCGGATCGCGTGGACTGTCCGGCCGCCGAAATCGGCCTGCATGCGGACGGCGAGTGCTCCCGGGGGTGTCGCCGGGCTGGTCCCCGCGAAGGCCCGAAAGCCTGCAGGGGTGCGGTACAGCAGCAGGGGCCGTCCGGCGACGGTGACGCGAACAGATCCCGCTTGGCCGGATACCGCAACCTCCACGAGGAAGACCCCACCCTGAGCCACGTCTGCCGGGGTGACGCGCAGCTCGGGACTCACCGGACTGGCGGCGGAGGCCACCCCGAGGAGCGCTCCCGTCGCCGCCAGCATCCAAAGCGGCCCGCGCGTGGGAATCCGGTTGCCTGCGGTCGCCATCCCCCTTCGAGTATGCCGGCCGACAGGGCCTGCTGCGTGGTCGGACTGCCCCGTGCCTCAGGGCGAGCGGCCGGGTCCCGTCGTCGCGGGCGGTGTGGCAAGATGGAAGCCGGTTGCCCGTGCTGGGAGAGCTCTTCGCGCTGCTCGCCGCGGTGGCGTTCGCCCTGGCTACGGTGCTGTCGCGGCGGTTCATGGTGGGCCCGAACCCTGTGGCCCCCGAGGCCGGGGTGTTTGTGAGCATCGTCACCAACGTTGTGGCATTCAGCGTCCTGGCCGCCTTCGAGGGGGCTCGAGGAGCCCTGTGGACGCTGACTCCTCAGTCCTTCCTGCTTTTCGTGCTCGGAGGTCTCTGCGGCACCGTGGTCGGGCGGAACCTTTCGTACCACAGCGTGCTGCGCATCGGGCCTTCCCGGTCCACGGCTATCCGGCTGTCCAACACCCTGTTCGCGGCCCTCATGGGCCTGGTGGTGCTGCGGGAGCTGCCACGGCCAGGGCAGCTGGCCGGCGCCGCCCTCATCACCGCGGGGCTGTGGCTGGTCCTGCGGGAGCGGGCCCCGGGCTCCCGGGGTCCCCTGGACCCCATGGGCGTGCTGCTGGCAGTGGGAGGGGCGCTGGGGTTCGCCCTGGGCGACACCTTCCGACGGGCGGGCCTTCACATCACCCCGTCGCCTTTCTTGGGCGCCGCTATCGGCGCGTTCACCGCCCTCGTCGTGCAGACCGGATGGCTGGCCCTGTGGAACCGGCCACGGGCTTCCGAGCGGCCGTGGCGGCTGGACGTATTGGCCAGCGCCCTGGCCAACACCGCGGCCATCCTCCTGCTGTTCTTGGGGCTGCAGCGAAGCCCTGTGGCGAACGTGGCCGTCCTGTACAACCTGCAGGTCCTCCTGGTGATCCTTCTGAGCCGCTGGATGCTGCGGGGCGACGAGCACGTGGGGACCGGGCTGGTGGTGGGCAGCCTGGTGTGCGTGGTAGGCACCGCCGCGGTCCTGCTCGGCTAGGCCTCCGGCCCCTCCGGCGCGTGCCGCGTTGCGGACCCTCGGGTCTGTTGAACGGGCGTCACACAACTGCGGTAGGCTTGCGGTGAGATGCGCCGGCTGCTGTGGGGTGGTTTCTGGGGGTGGCTGGCCTTCGGGGCGCTCGTGGTGGGGCCCGTGCCGGTCGGGCTGCCCCTGTGGTTGCGTCCCCTGCTGGACGTTCGGGCTCCCGTGGAAGTCCTGGGCGAACGGGCTTTCAGGGCCCTTTCTCCAGAGGCCTTTGCCCTGCTGGTGAACTTCCTGGAGGGGGTGGGCCGGAGGTACCTGGGGGTGACCCACCTGGCCAAACAGCTGGCGCTAGTTGGCGCAAACCTCCTGGTGTTCGGGCTGGGCGCGCTTGGCGCCTGGACCCTGCACCACTGGGCGCGCGGTACGGGAAGCTTCTGGACGCGGTGGCTTGTCGCGAGCCTGTTTACGTGGGTGGTGTGGGCGGCAGTGCTGTTGCCCGTGGCGGGCGGAGGGTGGGCAGGCTCCCTGCTTGGCCCGCAGCCCCACGCGGCGGCGCTGTTGGCGGCCGGGAGCCTGCTGTACGGGGCGGCCGTGGCCGTTTCCCGAAAACCCGGCCGACCCGCGGGGGCGGGTGGCCTGACCAGAAGGGAGGCGCTAAGGCGCGGGGCGCGGCTGATGGTGGCCGCGCTGACCGGCTGGGGTGCAGCCGCCTGGCTGGAACGGGCTTTTGCGTGGGCGCAGTCACTGTTCAGCCGTATCCGCGGGCTTCCCCCCGAGGTCACGCCAAACAGTGAATTCTACACCGTCAGCAAGAACTTCTTCGACCCGGACGTGGACGCCCGCAGGTGGCGGCTGGAGGTCTTTGGCCTGGTGGAGCGGCCGTTGCGGCTGAGCCTGGAGGAGCTGAGGGCGCTACCGGGCTACAGCCGGCCGCACACCTTCGAGTGTATCAGTAACCCCGTGGGCGGGGACCTGATCGGCAATGCCGTCTGGAAAGGTGTGCGGTTCCGCGACCTGCTGGAGCGTGCCCGGCCCAGGCCGCAGGCGCGCAAGGCCGTCTTCCGGTGTGCGGACGGCTACCACACGGCCGTACCCCTGGAGGACCTGATGGACCCCGAAAGCTTCCTGGCATACGAGATGAACGGCGAAGTCCTCCCCAAGGCGCACGGGTTCCCGGTGCGGGCGGTGATCCCGGGGCTGTTCGGCATGAAGAACCCCAAGTGGGTCACCAGGATCGAGCTCACGGACAGAGACCACCTGGGCTACTGGGAGTCCCGGGGGTGGAGCGACGAAGCGGTGGTGAAGACCATGTCCAAGTTCACCACCCCTGTGGAGGGCGGGGCGGCAGCCGCGGGGACGGTGGAGGTAGGCGGAGTGGCGTACGCGGGAGACCGGGGGATCTCCGCGGTGGAGGTGAGCTTCGACGACGGCCGCACTTGGCGGCCGGCCCAGGTGAAGGCCGCCATGGGCAAGCACACCTGGGTGCTCTGGGCGGCTCTGTGGCAGGCCCGTCCGGGCCGGTACCTGCTGAAGGTCCGGGCGCGGGACGGGGTGGGGACCCTCCAGGAAGGCCGTCCGCGCCCGCCCCTGCCGGACGGTGCCACCGGCTACCACACCATCACCGTCACGATCCGGTAAGGACCTAGCCCGGTCCCCCAGCTCCCTGGCGCCAGCTCGCCGACGTGGTAGAATGTGAATGGTTCTCATTCCTATGAGGATGACCCGGCAGCGGCAGCAGATCCTGGCCGTCCTGGCCGCCACGCGGAGCCACCCCAGCGCGGAAGAGGTGCTGGCGGAGGTCCGCCGGACCCTTCCGGGGGTCAGCCTGGGTTCCATCTACCGCAACCTGAAGCGGCTCAGGGAAGCCGGGCTGGTCCGGGAGATCGTGACTGCGGAGGGACGGCGTTACGACGCGGTCACATCTCCCCACCCGCACTTCGTGTGCGAGCGGTGCAGCCGGGTCTACGACCTCCCCGAGCCCGTGGCGGCAGAAGCCCTGAGGCGGGCCCTGCCGGAGGGGTTCGCGGTGAGCCAGATCCACCTGGAGCTGAAGGGGACGTGTCCGGAATGCGGAAGCCTCACCTCGTGAACTCTTCCAGGACCGAAGACTACCTGCGGGCGGTCCTCCACCTACGCGCCCAGGGGCGGGTCACGTTGACCGCCCTGGCCCGCCGGCTCGGCGTTTCGGTGGCGTCCGCCCACGAGATGGTGGAGCGCCTGCAGCGTACGGGGCTGGTCAGCTACTCCCGGGAGGAGGGCGTGCGGCTGACTCCCGAAGGCAGCCGCGTGGCCTTCGGCAAGGAACGGCGCTACCGCCTGTGTCAGCGGTTCCTGCAGGACGTGCTGGGTCTGGACCCGCAAACTGCGGAGCGGGAGGCGGTGCGT
The DNA here is from genome assembly GCA_938028835.1 of uncultured bacterium. GTDB lineage: Bacteria > Sysuimicrobiota > Sysuimicrobiia > Sysuimicrobiales > Sysuimicrobiaceae > Tepidifontimicrobium. The sequence continues at coordinate 10,496 of CALIMJ010000033.1, forward strand.
TTCGAACAGGGGATGACGCAGCTGGTGGAGCAGCAGATCATCCGGCTGTTCGCGCACAGCCGGGCACCGGGCCCGGGAGGGTGAAGCGGTTTTTGTCGGAGGGAGCCAGGCCGCGAAGCGGTGCGCGCGCGGCCGCTGGGCTGAGGCTCGAAACGGCGGCTACCTGCTCCCCTTGCGGGCCGCAGAGTCCGTATACTGCTCGTAGGGCAGCGTGAGCGGCAGGCCTTCTGGTGACCGGAAGTGGGCGGGCGGCAAGTGGGCGAGCGGGGCTCCGGCTGAGCTGTCCCGAGGCGGAAGCCTCTGATCCCACGGAACTGAAAGGGGGTGATGTCGGTGAGGCAGGCGGTGAGCTCGCACAACCCTCTCGTCCTGATCCTCGCTCTGGTTACCGCCGCGGGGGTTGCCGGTGCCGTTTACCTGTACTACGTCGCCACCGGGAAGGAGACTGCGGAGCTCCGCAGGTCCTTCGGGGCGTTGTTCTTCGCCCTCGGGTTTTTCTCCCTGGGAGGCTTCGTGCAGCTCATCTGGTCCGACTGGGCAGGGTTCCCGGTGGGCCACTACTCCGAGCTGTTCGGGACCAGCACCGGGCTGTTCTCCCTGATGTTGGTCCTGGCTGGTTTCTACCTGTACACGGGGCTCGACCTACGGATGCTGGCGTGGCCGGCGGCTCTTCTGGGGCTGTTCCTGCTCCAGGGCGCACGAGCGGTCCTGGATTTCAAGCTGACACGCAACCCGTCTGTCACGTTCGTCCTGTGGTTGGCCGCCGGGATCGCGAGCGTGGGCATGCTGCCCTTCGCTTACAGCCAGGGTGAAGGTCGGCGGAACCTCGCGTACCTGGGCGCGGGGGTGCTCGCCGTGATGGCGCTAGCCGCACTGTTCACGGGCGTGAACGCCTTCTACGGTCACATCGCGGAGGTCGTGCGCCAGCAGGCGCGCTGAGCCGGCTTGGCCCGGCCGGGACCCAGGCCCCGCGTACGGGCGGGCGCCCACGGCGCGGGGCCGTATCATGTAAGCGAGCTCGGACCACGCGGCGAATAGGAGGAAACCGTGCAGGACGCTTACGACCTCGTGGTGATCGGAGCGGGACCGGGAGGCTACGTGGGGGCCATCCGGGCGGCGCAGCTGGGGATGCGGACCGCCATCGTGGAGCGGGACAAGCTGGGCGGCACGTGCCTACACTACGGCTGCATTCCCACCAAGGCCCTGCTGCAGGTGGCGGAGGTGGCGGAGCTGGCCCGCCGCGCCCCCCAGCTGGGCGTGCGGGTGGAGTCGGTGTCCGTGGACCTGAGCGCGGTGCACCGCTACCGGGAGCGGACGGTGAGCACCCTGCACCGCGGCGTGGAATACCTGATGCGGAAGAACGGCATCGCTACCTTCGCCGGCACCGCGCGGCTGGTCAGCCGGGACCGGGTGCACGTCAGCCTGAACGATGGGTCGGAGACAGAGCTGCGGGCCCGTCACGTCCTGATCGCCACCGGCTCGCGGCCCCGCAGCCTTCCGTGGCTGGCCCTGGACGGCGAACGGGTCCTGAGCAGCGACCACCTGGTCTCCCTCCAGGAGGTCCCGGGGAAGCTGGCGGTGCTGGGAGCGGGGGTCATCGGCGTGGAGTTCGCCAGCGCGTTCGCCAGCCTGGGGAGCCAGGTGACCGTGATCGAGATCCTCCCCCGGGCGCTGCCCGCGGAGGACGAGGAGGTGAGTGCGGCGGTGGAGAAGGCCTTCGCGCGCCGCGGGATCCGGGTGCTCACGTCCGCCAGCCTCAAGTCCGTGGAGCGCACCCCCACGGGACTGCAGCTGTCGGTGGAGAAGGACGGCCAGGTGGAGGGGGTGGAGGCGGACCGTCTGCTGGTGGCGGTGGGCCGCGGCCCGGTCACGGACGGCCTGGGTTTGGAAGAGGTGGGCGTGGAGGTGGACGGACAGGGGTTCGTTCGCACCCAGGGGGCGTACCGCACCACCGCGCCCGGCATCTGGGCTATCGGGGACGTGATCCACGCGCAGCCCATGCTGGCCCACGTGGCCTCCGAGGAGGCGGTGCGGGCGGTGGAGGACATGGCCGGCCACGCGGCCGCACCCCTGGACTACGACGCCGTCCCCCGCTGCACCTACTGCAGCCCGGAAGTGGCGTCCTTCGGCCTCACGGAGGCCCAGGCCAGGGAGCGCGGGTACGAGGTGCGGGTGGGGCGGTTCCCGTTTTCTGCCAACAGCAAGGCCCTGATCCTGGGAGAGCGCGAGGGGTTCGTGAAGGTGGTGGCGGACGCCCGGCACGGGGAGATCCTGGGGATGCACCTGGTCGGACCTCGCGTGACCGAACTGGTGCCGGAGGGGATCCTGGCCAAGAGCGTCGAAGCCACCATCCACGAGGTGGCGGCGGCGGTCCACGCGCACCCGACCCTGGCGGAGGCGGTCCACGAAGCCGCCCTGGACGCCCTGGGCCGGGTGGTGCACCTGTAGTACGGGGGAGGGAGTGGGATGAGCGCCAGGGAAGTGCGGGCCGAGGCCCGGCACACGGAGCTGGGCCTGTCCGACCAGGACGTCCTCCAGATGTACTACTACACTGTCCTGGCCCGGACGCTGGACGAGCGCATGTGGCAGCTGCAGCGGGCCGGTAAGGCGATGTTCGTGATCTCGGGGCCCGGCCACGAGGGCGCGCAGGTGGGCATGATGTGGCCCCTGGACCGCCAGCGGGACTGGTTCGTCCCCTACTACCGGTCTGTGGCCGCGGTGCTTGTGAAGGGCATGACCCCGACGGAGATCCTGCTGGCGGTGCTGGCGAAAGCCACAGACCCCAGCAGCGGCGGCCGCCAGATGCCCGGGCACTACGCTCACCCCCGGCACAGGATCCTGTCCACCAGCAGCCCCGTGGGCACCCAGTACCCGCACGCCGCGGGGCTGGCCTACGCGGCGAAGGTCCGGCGGACGGGTGAGGTGGTCCTGGTGACCATCGGGGACGGTGGCACCAGCCAGGGGGACTGGCACGAGGCGCTGAACTTCGCCGCCATCCACAAGGTACCCTGCCTGTTCGCGGTGGAGAACAACCGGTACGCCATCTCCGTGCCCCTGCACAAGCAGATGGCGGTCCCCAGCGTGGCCCTGCGGGCGCAGGGCTACGGCATGCCGGGCGTGAGCGTGGACGGCTCTGACGTCCTGGAGTGTTACCGGGCGGCCAAGGAAGCGTACGACCGCGCCAAGCGCGGCGAGGGGCCGACCCTGCTGGAGTTCCGGGTGGAGCGGCTGGGGTCCCACAGCAGCGACGACCAGCAGGAGCGCTACCGGCCACGGGAGGAGATCGAGGCGGCCCGCCAGCGGGACCCTATCCCCGCGTTCCGGCAGTACCTTCAGTCGGTGGGGCTGTGGGACGACGAGCGGGAGCAGGCGCTGCGGGACCGCGTCCGACGGGAGGTGGACGCGGCCACGGACGAGGCCGAACGGGCACCGGACCCGGACCCGGCCACCGCGGCGCGGCACGTGTACTACGACCCCGACCCCGACCACCCCACGGACCCCGTGTGGTGGTCGGGCCGATAGGGGCGGCCCTGTGAGAGGCGTCACCGGGCGAGGGACCTGGGCGAGAGGAGGGGGACGGTGGCGGAGCTGCGGTACGTGGACGCATTGAACCGCGCCCACCACGAGGAGATGGAACGGGACGAGCGGGTGGTCGTACTGGGCGAGGACGTGGGCCGCAAGGGCGGGGTGTTCGGAGTCACCCAGGGGCTGTTCGAGCGCTTCGGGGAGGACCGTGTGATCGACACGCCGCTGGCGGAGTCGTCCATCGTGGGCTGCGCCATCGGGATGGCGTGCAACGGGCTCGTCCCCATCGCGGAGATCCAGTTCGCGGACTTCATCCACCCCGCCTTCGACCAGATCGTGAGCGAGGCGGCCCGCATGCGGTACCGGTCCAACGGGGCGTTCGGGGTCCCCCTGGTAATCCGCGTGCCCTACGGCGGGGCTCACGGCACGGCCCTGTACCACTCCCAGTGTGTGGAGGCTTTCTACGCCCACGTGCCGGGCCTGAAGGTGGTGGCGCCCAGCACGGCCTACGACGCCAAGGGCATGCTGAAGGCAGCCGTACGCGATCCGGACCCCGTCCTGTTCCTGGAGCACAAGCGCATGTATCGGCTCGTGCGCGAGGAGGTGCCGGACGGCGACTACACGGTGCCGCTCGGCCCTGCGGCGGTGCGACGGGAGGGACGGGACCTGTCCCTGTTCACCTACGGCTGGACCCTGCACGAGGCCCTGCAGGCCGCAGAGGCAGCCTCCCGCGAGGGGATCGAGGTGGAGGTGGTGGACGTCCGGTGTCTGCGGCCCTTGGACAAGGACACCCTCCTGCGCAGCGTGGCTAAGACCAACAAGGCGCTGGTGGTGTACGAGGACAACCGGTTCGGCGGGTTCGGGGCCGAGATCGCGGCCCTGATCGCGGAGGAGGCCTTCGAGGACCTGGACGGGCCGGTGATGCGCCTGGCGGGACCCGACGTACCCGGGATCCCCTTCGCGCGGCCCCTGGAGCAGTGGTACTGGATCAACCAGGAGAAGATCCTCGCCGCGGTGCGGAAGCTGGCCCACTACTGAGGGGCGTATGGCCACGGAAGTCCATCTGCCGCAGCTGGGGGAGAGCACGTACGAGGCCACCATCGGCCGGTGGCTGAAGTCGCCGGGGGACCGGGTGGAGCGGTTCGAGCCGCTGGTGGAGCTTATCACCGACAAGGTGAACGTGGAGATGCCCTCGCCGGTGGCCGGGCGGCTGGTGGAGATCGTGGCACAGGAGGGGCAGACGCTGCCCGTGGGCTCGGTCATCGCCCGCGTGGAGGAGGAGGGGCCCGCACAGGCCCAGGAGGCGGCGCCCGCGAGGGAGGAGCGCCCCGCCGCGGGGCGGCTTTCGCCCCTGGTGAGCCGGCTGGTGCAGGAGCACGGGATCACCCCGGAGGAGCTGGCGCAGATCCGCGGTACGGGCACGGGGGGCCGGATCACCAAGCAGGACGTTCTGAGCTACGTGGAGCACCGCAAGCAACGAGCCGCACCCCCCGCCCCGCCTCCCGCAGCGCCGGTCGTCCCCACGGCGCCGGCTGCGGAGGAACGGCGGGTCCCGCTTTCGCCCGTGCGGCGGGCGATCGCGGAGCGCCTGAGCCGGGCCAAGCGGGAGGTCCCGCACGCGTACGGGGTCGTGGAGGCGGACGTCACCGACCTAGTCCGCTGGTTCGACGCGCACCGGGAGGCCTTCCAGCAGCAGCACGGGGTGCGCCTCACCTACACCGCGCTGTTCGCCCGGGCGGCGGTGGAGGCCCTGCGGGCGTTCCCTGTGGTGAACGCGCAGTGGGCGGACGACGCCATCGTCTTGAAGCCCCACGTGAACCTGGGCATCGCGGTCTCCGTGGAGGAGGGGTTGGTGGTGCCGGTGATCCACCGGGCGGAGGAGAAGAGCCTGGTGGGCCTCGCCCGGGAGCTGGAGGATCTCACCCGCCGCGCCCGGGAGGGGAAGCTCACCCTGGAGGACGTGCAGGGCGGCACCTTCACCCTCACCAACCCCGGGGTGTTCGGGTCCGTGTGGTCGCTGCCCATCGTGAACTACCCCCAGGCCGCCATCCTGGCTACGGACGCCATCGTGAAGCGGCCGGTGGTCCGCGACGACGCCATCGCCATCCGCGCGGTCATGCACCTGGGGCTGTCCTTCGACCACCGGGTGTTCGACGGGGCGGTGGCGGTCCAGTTCCTCAACCACGTGAAGGCCAGCCTGGAATCGGTAGACCCTGTGACGCGTTGAAGGACGCAAAGGAGGTCCCGTCTTGTCCATCGCGCCGGTCCCGCAGCGCCCGCCGTGGCTGAAGGCTCGCCTGCCCTCCGGACCCAGCTACCGCGAGCTGGTCCACATCATGCGCTCCCAGCGGCTGCACACGGTGTGCGAGGAAGCGCGCTGCCCGAACATCGGGGACTGCTGGGAGCGGCGGACCGCCACCTTCCTCATCCTGGGCAACGTGTGCACCCGGAACTGCTCGTACTGCGCCATCGCCCACGGGCTGCCCACGGAGGTGGACTGGATGGAACCGGAACGGGTGGCGCGAGCCGTGGCGGCCATGGGGCTGCGCCACGCGGTGGTCACCTCCGTGGACCGGGACGACCTGCGGGACGGTGGGGCCGCGGTGTTCGCGCAGACCATCCGCCGGATCCGCCAGCTGCGGCCCGACTGTACCGTGGAGGTCCTCATCCCGGACTTCAAGGGGGACCCGGAAGCCCTACGGACGGTGCTGGACGCCGGCCCCGACATTCTCAACCACAACATCGAGACGGTGCGGCCCGTGTTCCGGCGGGTGCGCGGCGGGGGCAACTACGACCGGTCCCTGGAGCTGCTGGCGCGGGTGAAGTGGTGGGGCTACCCGTGCCTGACCAAGAGCGGCCTCATGGTGGGCCTGGGCGAGACCTTCGACCAGGTGGTGGACACCCTCCGAGACCTGCGGTCCGTGGGCTGCGACATCGTGACGGTGGGACAGTACCTGAGCCCGGGCCCGGGCTTCGAGCCCGTGCACCGGTACTGGCACCCGGAGGAGTTCGCGGAGATCAAACGGGTCGGTCTGGCCATGGGGTTCCGCCACGTGGAGTCCGGGCCTCTCGTGCGCAGCAGCTACCACGCGGACGAGCAGGTCCAGAGAGCGGCGGTGCGGTGAACTCGGCCTCGGTTTGGTTGCAGGACGGCGACCGGGTACAGGTGTTACCGAGCTGGCGCCTGCACGCCCGCGTGGTGCTGGTCCTGCACGGACCCGGCTGCTGGGACTGCGCGCAGGTCGCCAGGGCCGCGGGCCGGCGGGCGGGGGCCTGGTCGTCCTGGGGCGTGGAGGCGCTGGTGGTCCGGGAGGAGGAAGCGGCGGTGGACGCCCCGATCCCCCAGGTGCGCGACCCTGCGGGCCGCACCCGTCAGCGGCACAGCCCGGGGGCGGACGCGCTGGTGCTGGTGTTCGACCGTCGCGGGGAAGTGGCCGCCTGCTGGACCCTGGCCCACCCCCGGGAGCCAGACTGGGAGCAGGTGGACGCGACAGTGCGCTGGGTGGGCGTGCAGGAGCCGGAGTGCGGCACGTGTGCGGTGGAGCCGGCCTGGCAGCAACTCAGCGGGGAGGAGAGGATATGGAGGTGCACCTGACCACGCGGCGGTTCGAGCTGGGCGAGTATGCCCGCGAGGTCCTGGACCGCTCCCTGAGGCGCCTGGAGCGCCGCCTGCGCCACTTTCGGCCGGACCTGGTCCACCTGCAGGTCCACTTGGAGCGGGCGGCCCGCAAGGAGGAGTACACCGGCAGCGCCCGGCTGCACCTTCCCGGGCGGGTGCTGTACGCACGGCGCAATCGGTCCGCGACCGCGGAGGGGTGGATCCGGGCCGCCTTCGACGACCTGGAGCAGCAGCTGTCCCGCTACAAAGCCAAGCTCAGGCGGGAGCACGCCCACGAGCGCCGCCGTGCCTCGCTGCCCCCGGAGGCGGTGGAGGCCTACGAGCAGGCCCTGCTGGAAGAGCGGGAGCTGCTGGACCGGGCGCTGGCCGGAGACCGGGAGGCCTTCGATCGTCTGACGGACCAGGACCTGCCGGCCCTGCGACGGGCCGTGGAGCGCGAGCTCCTGCGGCTGGGTCGGCCCGTCACCGCGGAGGCCGTGCAGCAGGCGGTGGCGGACGCCCTGTCCGTGGGCTTCCGCAACCTGGCCCGCAAGCCCGCCCGGTGGACCGTGGGCGGCTGGCTGGCGTGGGTGGCCCGACGCACCCTGCGGATGGAGCCGGTGGTCACCGTCCGGGGGGGCGACTGACCCGGTCCGGTGGGGACTTCAACCCGCCCGCGCCGCTTCCCGCTCCTTCTTCTCCATGATGGCGCTGGAGTGTCCGGGGAAGGCCTTAGCCCCCGGGTTCAGGTACGTGTAGGCGTTGTTGACCGCCGTGGCCGCCTCCCCGTACGCGGTGGCGATAAGCTTCAGCTTTCCCGGGTAGGTGGTGATGTCGCCCGCTGCGTACACCCCCGGCAGGTTCGTCTCCATCTTGGTGTTCACCACGATGGAGTCGTCCTCGATCTGTAGTCCCCACTCCCGGATGGGCCCCAGGTTGCTGACCAGCCCGAGGAAGGCCAGGACGGCGTCGACCTCCAGAACCTCCTCCTCCTTGGTCCGGTTGTTGAAGATGATCGCGCGCTCCACCCGGTCGTTCCCCTCCAGGGCCTTCAGCTCGTAGAAGAGTTTGACCTTCGCCTCCGAGCTCATCAGCTTGCGCACGGAGTCCTCGTGGGCGCGGAACTGATCCCGTCGGTGGATCAGGGTGAGCTCCCGCGTGATGGGCAGCAGGTTCAGGGCCCAGTCCAGGGCGCTGTCCCCGCCTCCTACCACCAGCACCCGCCGGTCCCGGAAGTCCTCCCGGTTGCGGACGGAGAAGAACAGGCCCCGTCCCTCGTACCGGTCCAGCTCGGGTCGGTTGTACTTCTTGGGGGTGAACGCCCCGATCCCCGCGGCGATCAGCACCACCCGGGTGAAGTGCTCCTGGCCCGTGTGGGTGACCAGGCGGTAGTGGCCGTCCGGCAGCCGTTCCAGGACCTCCACCCGCTCGTTGAGGACCACCGTGGGGTTGTACTGCATGGCCTGCTCGATCTGGTTGCGGATGAGGTCCTTGCCGAGGATCTTGGGGAACCCGGCCACGTCGTAGATGTACTTGTCGGGGTACAGGGCGGTGACCTGGCCGCCCAGGTCGGACTGGCTGTCGATGATCTTCGTGCGCAGAGCCCGGAACCCTGCGTAGTAGGCCGCGAACAGCCCGGTGGGGCCCGCCCCGATGATGGTGATGTCGTACAGGTCCATGGCGCCTCCTTGACGCGTTCTGCGGGCATTTTAGCAGAGGGACCCTCAGCGCCGCCTGTTGACCCGTGTCAGTCGGAGGGTCCGGGCTCCCGGCGGCGTTTGACACTCCTCCCCCCGGTCGGGTACCCTCCTAGCGGACCGATGGGTAGCCTGCGAAAGCCCCGCGAGTGCATCTGTCCCCGGCGGGGGTAAACCCCGCTCCGGGAGGAGACCCCCGCGCTTTTGCGTTTCCAGATCTGGGAATCCACTCAAGTGTTCGGGAGACGGAGGATGGCGACGGTACAGGCTCTGACAGAGGAGCAGCTGCAGAGGTACTCCAGGCAGATCATCCTGGAGGAGGTCGGGGTAGCCGGCCAGCGCAAGCTGCTGGAAAGCCGCGTGCTGGTCGTGGGCGCCGGAGGGCTGGGCTCCCCCGCGGCCCTGTACTTGGCCGCCGCGGGCGTGGGTACCATCGGGATCGTGGACGGCGACCGGGTGGACCTCACCAACCTGCATCGGCAGATCCTGCACTTCAACCACGACATCGGCCGGCCCAAGACCCAGTCCGCCCGCCGGACCCTGGAGGACGTGAACCCCGACGTGCGGGTGGTGCCCCACCAGACGGTCCTGACCTCCGCCAACGCCCTGGAGATCCTCTCGCAGTACGACGTGGTCATCAACGGCAGCGACAACTTCCCCACCCGTTACCTGGTCAACGACGCGTGCGTCCTCCTCGGCAAGCCCCTGGTGGACGCCAGCATCCTGCGGTGGGAGGGCCAGGCCACCACCTTCCTCCCGGGCGGGGGCTGCTACCGGTGCCTGTTCCCCAGTCCTCCGCCGCCCGGGGCGGTGCCGTCCTGCGCGGAGGCCGGGATCGTGGGGGCGGTGGCCGGCTTCATGGGTACCCACCAGGCCCTGGAGGCGATCAAGGTCCTGCTGGGGGTGGGGGAGACCCTGGCCAACCGGCTCATGCTGTTCGACGCCCTCACGGGGGACATCCGCTTCGTGCGGTGGTCCCGGAACCCTGACTGCCCGGTGTGTGGAGACCACCCCACCATCCGCGAGCTCATTGACTACGAGGCTTTTTGCGGGGTGCCGGCTCACGACCGCTCTGCGGGGGTCCAGCCGACTCCCGCGGAGGTGTCCGTGGCGGAGGTGGACGGCCTGCTCCGGGAGGGGGCGGTGCTGCTGGATGTGCGGGAGGCGTGGGAGGTGGCTCAGGCCCACATCGAGGGGATGCGGTGGATCCCCATGGGCGAGGTGGAGGCCCGTTACCAGGAGATCCCCAGGGACCGCACCGTGGTGGTGTACTGCGCCTCCGGCCAGCGCAGCGGCAAGGTGACCCGGTGGCTGCGGGAGCGGGGCTACGACCGGGTGTTTAACCTGGTGGGCGGCATCCTCGCCTGGCAGAACGCGGGCCGGCCGGTCCGTACGGGCCTGCCGGAGCGGGAGGGAGAGCCGGCGGCCCGCACCTGAGGGGGGCTCCCTCCCGGCCCGGGCCGCCGCGCGAGCGGCGCGCTAGACCCCCATGATCTGCGCCACGATCCGGCGCGTCTGCGGGCCGTCCAGCTCTGCGAAGATCACGCTCTGGAAGCGGCCCAGCAGCAGCTTCCCCTCGTGGATGGGGATGGTGACGCTGTTCCCCAGCAGCAGCGACCGCAGGTGGGAGGTGGCGTTGCTTCGGTCGCAGTCGGAGTAGGCCGGGTCGTTGTGGAAGTAGCGCTCCGTCTCCGCCACCAGCCGCTGCAGCAGCTCCCGGACGTCCTGCAGCAGGGCGTCCTGGAACTCGTTCAGGAACAACGCGGTGGTCGTGTGCAGGGACTGCAGGTGCACGATCCCGTGCGTGACCTCCGCCAGGGCGGGGAGGTTCCGGACCAGGTCGGTAATGTTCCGGACCTCGAACCGCTCCGTGCTGTGGATCTGGAAGGTTTCCGTGAAGACCTTGAACAGCCCCGAAGCCGCCTCGGCCGCCCGCTTCACGCCTCCATACCTCCCTTGTCGCACCCTGCGCGGCCTCAGCGGCCGGCGAGGGTTCCGTCCGTGGGTTCGTACGAGATCAGCGGGATTGTAGCACACGCGCCCCGGGCGGCCAACTACGCACGCGAGCACGCGTTTGACAGGCTCCGGGCCGGCCCCTAGAATCGAGTCGGGTTTCCGCGGACCGGCTTTCCGCGGGGCCGGGGGAGGCGGGATGATTACCCTGACGGAAGTCGCAGCCCAGAAGATCCGGGAGCTGATGGCGGACCAGCCGGGGGAGGTCTACCTGCGGCTGTTCGTCACCAAGGGCGGGTGCGAGGGGTTCACCTACGGCATGGGGTTCGACGACCGGCTCCAGCCGGATGACCGGGTGACGGAGCAGCACGGGATCCGGCTGGTGGTGGACCCCGTGACCTGGCAGGTCATGGACGGCGCCCGCATCGACTACCGGCAGACGCCGTTCGGGGAAGGGTTTGCGGTGCACAACCCGAGGGCGGTGGCTACGTGCGGCTGCGGGCACTCCTTCAAGACCGCGGACGACGCGGGCGAGGCGCAGCCGTGTGAGGACGCCCAGCAGGCCGAGCAGGGGAGGCGGGGATGAGCGAGGCGGTTTCGAACGAGCTGGACGTGCGGGCGCGCGTGGAGCGGGTGCTGGAGGCCATCCGGCCGTACATACAGGCCGACGGGGGTGACATCGAGCTGGTGGACGTGTCCGATGGCATCGTCCAGATCCGACTGGCCGGCGCCTGCGTGGGTTGCATGTACTCCATGATGACCCTGCAGGCCGGGGTGGAGCGGATGATCCGCGAGGAGGTTCCGGAGATCCAGGCGGTGGAGGCCGTGCCCTTTTAGCCGCGTCGACCGGAAGGAGTCCGCGGGGCCCCTCACGGAGGTGGGGGGCTCTTTGTTTGGGAGGTGCAGCCGTGACGCAGTGGACACGGGTGCTACGGAAGGTGGACGACTACCGGTGGGAGATCCCGCAGGACTACAAGCCAGGCATGCGGGTGCCCGGGCTCGTGTACGCGGACGAGGCCATGCTGCGGCAGATCGGTCAGGACCAGGCTCTGGAGCAGGTGGCCAACGTGGCCACCCTGCCCGGGATCGTCCGGTACTCCCTGGCCATGCCGGACATCCACTGGGGCTACGGTTTCCCGGTCGGCGGGGTGGCGGCGCTGCGCGCGGAGGACGGGGTGATCTCTCCCGGTGGCGTGGGGTACGACATCAACTGTGGCGTCCGGTTGCTGCGCACGGACCTCACGGAGGAGGACGTACGCCCCAGGCTGCGGGAGCTGGTGGAGGAGCTGTTCCGCAACGTGCCCTCCGGCGTGGGCAGCACCGGCAAGGTCCGGGTCTCCCTGCGCGAAGTGGACGACGTGCTGCGGGGCGGGGCACGCTGGGCGGTGGAGCGGGGCTTCGGGACTCCCGCGGACCTGGACAGCATCGAGGCCTCCGGCCAGCTCCGGGACGCGGAGCCGGACGCGGTCAGCCCCCGGGCCAAGGAACGCGGCAAGGACCAGATCGGCACCCTGGGTTCCGGGAACCACTTCCTGGAGGTGCAGGTGGTGGAGGAGGTGTACGACCGCCGGGCCGCGGAGGTCATGGGACTCTTCCCCGGCCAGGTGGTGGTGTTCATCCACACGGGATCCCGAGGCCTCGGCTACCAGGTGTGCGAGGACTACCTCCGGGTGGCCGACCGGGCCCTCAAGAAGTACGGGATCAGCCTGCCGGACCGGCAGCTGGCGTGCGCCCCCTTCTCGTCCCCGGAAGGCCAGGAGTACTTCCGGGCCATGTGCTGCGCGGCAAACTTCGCCTGGGCGAACCGGCAGATGATCACGCACTGGGTGCGGGAGTCCTTCACCCGGGTACTGGGCCGGCCCCTGCGGGAGATCGGGCTGCAGGTGGTTTACGACGTCGCCCACAACATCGCCAAGCTGGAGACCTACCCGGTGGACGGCCGCCCTGTCCGGCTGGTGGTGCACCGGAAGGGCGCCACGCGGGCCTTCCCGCCCGGCCACCCGGAGATCCCCGCTCGGTACCGGGAGATCGGCCAGCCGGTGCTGATCCCGGGCGACATGGGGCGGTACTCCTTCGTGGCCGTGGGGACCGAGCGGGCCATGCAGGAGACCTTCGGCAGTACCTGCCACGGCGCCGGACGCGTGCGCAGCCGGAAGGCGGCGGTGCGGGAGCTGCGGGGTGTGGACATCGCCGCGGAGCTGGAGAAGCGCGGGATCCTGGTGCGGGCGCAGAACCGGTCCCTGCTGGCGGAGGAGGCGTCTGAGGCCTACAAGGACGTCGCGGACGTGGTGGAGGTCTGCCACGGAGCAGGGATCTCCCGCAAGGTGGCGAAGATGCGGCCCATCGGTGTCGTGAAGGGGTGAGGGGTGCGCTTCGAGCTGACGGAGTCCCAGCGGCTGGTCTACCAGGCGGTGGCGGAGTTCGCCGCGCAACGGGTACGGCCTCATGCGGCGCGGTGGGACCGGGAGGGCCGGTTCCCGCACGAGGTGGTGCCGCAGCTGGCGGAGCTGGGCCTGCTGGGCCTAGCAGTGCCGGAGGATTACGGGGGCAGCGGTATGGACGCGGTGTCCGCGGCCCTGGCGGTGGAGCGCATCGCGTGGGGCGACGGCGCCCTGGCCCTCACCGTGGCGTCCCACAACTCCCTGTGCACCGCCCACATCCTCTTGTTCGGCAACGAGGAGCAGAAACGCCGCTACCTGCCGCGGCTGGCCCGCGGGGAGGACCTGGGAGCCTGGTGCCTCACGGAACCCCACGCGGGCAGTGACGCCGCGGCCCTGCGGACCCGGGCAGAGCGGCGCGGCGACCGGTACGTGCTGAACGGCACCAAGGCCTTCGTCACGCAGGGCTCCGTGGCGGGGCTGTACGTGGTGCTGGCCCGCACGGGCGGGGAAGGACCTGCGGGCATCAGCGCCTTCGTGGTGGAGCGAGACAGCCCGGGCCTGCGGGTGGGCAAGAAGGAGGACAAGCTGGGCCTGCGGGCCTCCGATACCGCGGAGGTGGTGTTCGAGGACGTGGAGGTCCCGGAGGAGAACCGGCTGGGTGCGGAAGGGGAGGGCTACGCCCAGGCCATGCGGGTTCTGGAGGGCGGTCGGATCGGCATCGGAGCCATGGCGGTGGGCATCGGCCGCGCGGCCCTGGAGGCCGCGGTGGAGTACGCCAGGGGCCGGGTGGCGTTCGGGAGGCCCATCGCCGAGTTCCAGGCGGTGCAGTGGATGCTGGCGGACTCCGCGGTGGAGCTGGACGCTGCCTGGCTACTGGTCCTGCGGGCCGCCTGGCTGGCGGACCAGGGCCTGCCGTTTCGCAAGGAGGCCAGCATGGCCAAGCTGTACGCCTCCGAGGCAGCACACCGGGCCACAGACCGGGCCCTCCAGGTGCACGGCGGCTACGGGTACATCCGCGACTACCCCGTGGAGCGGTATTATCGGGACGTGCGTCTCTGCGAGATCGGGGAGGGCACCAGCGAGATCCAGCGGCTCATCGTGGCCAAGGCCGTGCTGCGGGCCACGTGACCGCAGAGGAGGGAAACGTTGCGCACCACCCACGTGGGGAGCTACCCCAAGATCCCTGACCTGCCTGAACCCGGCCGGTGGCGGACCGCTGCGGAAAAGCTGCAGCGGGGCGAGATCACCCGCGAGCAGTTCCGCCAGGTGGAGGACGCGGTGACCCTGGAGGCCATCCGGGACCAGGTGGAGGCGGGCCTGGACCTGATCACGGACGGTCAGATCCGGTGGGAGGACCCTCAGACGTACTTCGCGCGCCGGCTGTCCGGGTTCAGCATCGACGGGCTGCAGCGGTGGTTCGACACCAACGTGTACTACCGCCAGCCGGTGGCGGAGGGACCCGTGAGCTGGCGCGAGCCCATCACCGTGGAGGACTACCGGTTCGCCCAAAGCCACAGCCCCAGGCCCGTCAAGCCTGTGGTGACCGGGCCCTACACCCTGAGCCGGCTCAGCCAGAACCGCCACTACGCCAGGTTTGCGGACTTGGTGCTGGCCGTGGCCCGGGCGCTGAACCAGGAGCTGCGGGCCCTGGACGCGGAGTCTCCGCCCGTGGTGCAGGTGGATGAGCCGGCCATCCTCCAGCACAGGGGGGACCTGCCCCTGTTTCGGGAGGCCATGGCGGCCCTGCTGGAGGGCGTGCGGTCGCCCGTGGTCCTGTACACCTACTTCGGGGACGCGCGGGGCCTTCTGGGGGCCTTGGTGGAGCTCCCGGTTCAGGGGGTGGGGCTGGACTTCGTGGCGGGCCCCCGGAACTGGGAGGTGCTGGAGGCGGAGGGGTTCCCCCCGGACCGGCGGTTGGGCTTCGGGGTGCTGGACGCGCGGAACACCCGCCTGGAGACCGTGGAGGAAGTGCTGCGGGCCCTGGACCGGGTCTGCCGGTTCGTGTCGTTGGACCGCGTGGACCTGGGCCCCAGCGCGGGGCTGGAGTTCCTGCCCCGGCGGGCCGCAAAGGCCAAGCTGGTGCGGCTGTCGGAGGTCAAGCGGGCGGCTGTGGAGGTGACCCGGTGAGCGACCTGCCCCTGTTCCCCACCACCACCGTAGGGTCGTTCCCCAAGCCCCCGTACCTGTTGGAGGCGCGGCGCAAGCGGCTGCGGGGCCAGATCGACCCCGCCGAACTGCGCCGGCTGGAGGAGCAGGCGACACGGGAGTGGATCCAGCGCCAGGAGGAGCTGGGTCTGGACATCTTCGTGGACGGCGAGATGTACCGGGGCGACATGGTGGCGTACTTCGCGGACGAGATGGACGGGTTCGCCATCGCGGGCCTGGTGCGCTCGTACGGGAACCGCTACTACCCTAAGCCCGTGGTGACCGGACCCGTGGGCCGCAAGCGGCCCATCACCGTGGAGTGGTTCCGGTTCGCCCAGTCGTTGACGGGGAAGCCGGTGAAGGGAATGCTCACGGGCCCGTACACCATCGCGGAGTGGTCCTTCAACGAGTACTACCCGACCCGGCGGGAGCTGGTGCTGGAGCTGGCGCGGGCCATCCACGAGGAGGCGGTGGACCTGGAACGGGCCGGGGCCCGTTTCATCCAGATCGACGAACCCGCCATCCACACCCGTCCGGACGAGGACTTCGAGCTGGCGAGGGAGGCCATGGAGATCGTCACGGACGGGCTCAGCGCCTACACCATCACCCACGTGTGCTACGGGGACGTCCCCCGCATCTACCCCAGGATGCTGGACCTGCCGGTGCGGCAGATCGACCTCGCCCTGAAGAACGAGGACTTCGCCCTCCTGGAGGTGTTCCGGCAGCACCGGTTCACCAAGGACATCGGGCTCGGGGTCATCGACGCCCACTCCCACCGGGTGGAGACGGTGGAGGAGGTGCTGGACGGGATCCGCCGGTCCCTGGAGGTGTTCGAGCCCCGTCAGGTGTACGTGTCCCCGGACTGCGGGCTGAAGACGCGGACCATCGACGAGGCGGTGGGCAAGCTGGCCTCCATGGTGGAGGGCGCCCGCCGGGCTCGGGAGGAGTTGCGCTCGGTGGTCTAGGTGGACAGTCCCGGTCGCAGGCGCCGGCGACGGCGGATGCGTCCCCCCGCGGTGGCGCAGACGACGCCAGCGGTGACTGCCGCCCGCGGGGCGGTGGTCACCGGGCACCGCCTGCTCCGGGTGCCGCTGGCGGCGGCCTATGGCATGGCCAGCCGCCTCGAACACCTTCCCCGCTGGTCCGACCTGTGGATGCGCGCGGACACCGTCGAAAAACGCGCGGGCCGGTGGGTGCTGCGGCTCCGGGGCTTCCTCGCAGGCCTGCCCGTGGAGTCGGTGGTGCGGGCGCAGCTGGAGCCGGGGCGGTCGGTGCGCTGGCGGCAGTCCCACGGGACCCTGCTACACTACGCCGCGCAGTTCGAGGTGGAGTCCGAGGAGGAGGGCACCCGGCTGCGCTACACGGTGGAGCTCGATCCGGGCATCGGAATGCTGGACGACGCTTCGGCGCAGCGGGTGGCGGTGCAGGAGGTGGAGCGGACCCTGGACCGCATGAAGTGGAGCGCGGAGCGGGAGCTGGTGGCGGAAGAGGTCCGGCTGATGAAGGTGCGCCCCGGAGCCCAGGAGGTGCGGGAGGAGGCGGAGCCCCGCATGGAGTCCATGCAGGAGCTAGCGCAGCCCGCGGCGCCGTCGGAAGCTCCCGCACAGGCACCCGGCCGGCGCCGCCGCAGGCGCCGCCGGCGGAGTGCTGCACCCGCGGGGCCGGCACCGGAACCCGCGGAGGCTTAGGGCCCCACGGGCAGGGCATATGCCCGCGCTGTCGAGGGAGGGGAACAGCTCGGGGAAGCGGAGGGGGATCCCGACGTCCACGTCGTGGTCCTGCCGCCCACCGCGGACCTGGAGATCAACGCCCTGCAGCGAGCAGCCACCGTGGTGATCCAGAAATCCCTGCGGGAGGGGTTCGGGCTGACGGTGACGGAGGCCATGTGGAAGGCTAAGCCGGTGATCGGTGGGTTCGCCGGAGGGATCACCGCCCAGATCGTGTACGGCGTCACCGGCTACACGGTGAACTCCGTGGAGGGCCTGGCCTTCCGTGTCCGGTACCTGCTGAACAACCCCGATCTGGCGCGTGAGATGGGCCAGAAGGCTCGGGAGCACGTGCGCCAGAACTTTCTCATCCTGCGGGACCTGGCGGACCACTTGGCCCTGATGGGTACCCTGCTGGGGTGACGCCCCCGGTGCTTCCACGGGGAAGCCTAGTCCGCGCCCTGGTGCAGCTCGCCTACTGGGACGTTTCGGGTCGCCTCCGGCGGGCCTCGCCCGAGGCCCTGCGCGCGGTTGTGGAAGCCCTTGGAGTCGACCCCGCAGCGCCGCCACCGGCTGTGGAGCCCGTCACGGTGGCGTGGGACGGACGCCTGCGTCTGAAGCTACGCCTGCCGGGCCCTGTGGACCGTCTGCGGTGTACGGTGCTGCTGGAGGGCGGTGGGGAGGTCGGGGAGCCGGAGCTGGCCGTCCGGCACGTGCGGGGCCGGGACGGCTGGGTGGAGTCGCACGTCCAGGTCCCGGGCCGGCTGCCCTTTGGCTGTCACCGCGCGGTGGTGAGTACCGGCGGGCGGAAGCTGCACACGGTGGTGCTGTCGGTCCCGCGCCGCCTGCCGGGTGCGAGCCCGCCCCGCGTGGGTCTGTGGGTGCCCACCTACGGCCTGTGGTCCCGTACCTGCGGTCCCTGCGGGGACTTCGAAGCCCTGCGCCGGGCCGCCAGCTGGGCCCTGGCGCGTGGGGCGGGCGTGCTGGCCACCCTACCGCTGTTTGCGGGCCTTCTGGACGAGCCCTTCGAGCCCAGCCCCTACCTGCCGGCCAGCCGCCTGTTCTGGAACGAGCTGTTCGTACACCTGCCTGGTCCCCAGCGGCCCGCGGCCACGGGGCTGGTGGACTACCGGGCCGCTTTCGCGGAGAAACGGGCCCTGCTGGAGGAGGGCTGGCGGCAGCTTCCGGATCGGCTCAAGGAGGAGGTACGGGGATGGGTCCGGGAGCAGCCGTGGATGCCGCAGTACGCCACGTTCCGGGCGTACCTGGAACGACAGCGCCGGCCGTGGAGAGCTTGGCCGGAGGCTGCGCGGTCGGGCGTCCGGTTAGACGGCGCGGACCCGGTAGCCCGGGATGTGTACGCGTACGCGCAGTGGCTGGCGGACCGGCAGCTACAGGCGGTGGCGGAGACCGGGGTGTGGCTGTATCTGGACCTCCCCCTGGGCGCGCACCCGGACGGCTTCGACCCGTGGCAGTTCCGGGAGCTGTTCGTGGAGGGGGTTTCCGCGGGAGCGCCGCCGGACCCCTTTTCCGCCCTCGGCCAGGACTGGAGCTTTCCGCCGGTGCACCCGCAGCGGGCGCGGGAGGACGGGCACGCTTACCTGAGAGCGTGCCTGGCCCGGCTGTTCCGGGTGGCCCGGATGGTCCGCCTGGACCACGTCATGGCCCTGCACCGGCTGTACTGGATCCCGAGGGGGTTCCCGGCCACGGAGGGAGTGTACGTGCGCTACCCCGCGGACGAGCTGTACGCCGCCGTGATCCTGGAAGCGTTCCGCGCGGGCGCGGTGGTGGTGGGCGAGGACCTGGGTACGGTGCCCAGCGCGGTCCGGAGGGAGCTCGAGCGTCGGGGCCTGTGGCGCATGTACGTCCTGGCCTTCGAGGCCGGCTCGGAACGCCTGCGCCCACCGGCTCCGGGGACCGTGGCGTCGCTGGGGACTCACGACACAGCTCCCTTCGCCAGCTGGTGGCAGGGTCTGGACCTGGTGGAACTCCAACGGCTGGGCCGCATCACGGTGGAGCACATGTCCGCGGAGCGCGACCGGCGTCAGGCGGTGGTGACGGCGCTGGCCCGCGAGCTGGGCGTCCGGGGCCCCTCGCCGCGGACGGCCTTGCAAGCGGCACTGCGCTGGCTGGCGGAAAGCCCCGCGGGCTCGGTGTTGGTGCACCTGGAGGACCTGTGGCTGGAGACAGCGTGCCACAATGTGCCCGGGACCACCGCAGACCAGCACCCCAACTGGCGCAGGCGGCTGCGGTATCCGGTGGAAGCCTGGGACGAGCTGCGGGAGGTGTCCGAGACGCTACAGGACCTAGCCCTCCGAAGGGGTCGCCACCCGTGATAAGCGAGCTGGACCTGTACCTGTTCCGGGAGGGCACCCACACGCGGCTGTACGAGAAGCTGGGAGCCCATCCGCAGGAAGAGGGGACGCGGTTCGCCGTGTGGGCGCCCCACGCCGCGGCGGTGCGCGTCATGGGGGACTTCAACGGCTGGGACCCGGAGGCGGACCCGCTGGAGCCGCTAGGAGACTCCGGCATCTGGGTGGGGGTGGTGCGGTCCGCGCGGCCCGGGCACCGGTACAAGTACCGGGTGGTCCCGCGGGGAGGAGCACCCCCGTTGGACAAGGCGGACCCGTTTGCCTTCTGGTCCGAACCACCCCCGGGGAACGCTTCGGTGGTTTGGGATCTCACCTACGTGTGGGCTGACGGCCGGTGGATGGCGGAGCGCGCGGTGCGTAACGCCTTGGACGCCCCCATCAGCGTGTACGAGGTCCACCTGGGGTCGTGGAGGCGCCGGGACGACGGCCGACACCTGACCTACCGGGAGCTGGCGCCCAGGCTGGCGGAATACGTGCGGGAGCAGGGGTTTACCCACGTGGAGTTCCTGCCGGCGATGGAGCACCCCTTCTACGGGTCGTGGGGCTACCAGATCACAGGCTACTTCGCGCCCACGTGCCGGTACGGCACACCGCAGGAGTTCATGGAGCTGGTAGACACCCTGCACCAGCACGGGGTGGGCGTGTTCCTGGACTGGGTCCCCTCCCACTTCGCCACGGACCCCCACGGCCTGGCGCGGTTCGACGGGACCGCCCTGTACGAGCACCCCGACCCCCGCCGCGGGTGGCACCCGGATTGGGGCAGCGCCATCTTCGACTACGGGCGTCCCGAGGTCCGGAGCTTCCTGCTCAGCAGCGCGCACTTCTGGCTGGACCGCTACCACGCGGACGGGCTGCGGGTGGACGCGGTGGCGTCCATGCTGTACCTGGACTACTCCCGACGGGAGGGGGAGTGGCTGCCCAACGAGTACGGCGGACGGGAGAACCTGGACGCCATCCGGTTCCTGCGGCAGCTGAACGAGTCCGTCTACCGGGACTTCCCCGGAGCCCAGACGGTGGCGGAGGAGTCCACCGCCTGGCCCATGGTGAGCCGGCCCACGTCCGCGGGCGGCCTCGGGTTCGGGCTGAAGTGGGACATGGGGTGGATGCACGACACCCTGCGGTACCTCGCCCGCGACCCGGTGTACCGCAAGTACCACCACCAGGAGCTCACCTTCCGGATGCTGTACGCGTTCTCCGAGAACTTCCTCCTGCCCCTGTCCCACGACGAGGTGGTGCACGGGAAGCGCTCCCTGCTGGAGAAGATGCCCGGGGACGACTGGCAGAAGTTTGCGAACCTCCGGCTGCTGCTGGGCTACCAGTACGCGCAGCCGGGCAAGAAGCTGCTGTTCATGGGCGGGGAGATCGGCCAGCGGCGGGAGTGGGACCACGAGGGGAGCGTGGACTGGCACCTGCTGGCGGACCCGCGCCACGCGGGCATCCAGCGGTGGGTGCGGGACCTCAACCGGCTGTACCGCACGGAACCCGCCCTGCACGAGCTGGACTGCGAGCCCGAGGGATTCGAGTGGGTCGACCCCGACGACCGCGAGTCCAGCGTCCTGAGCTTCCTGCGCCGCGCCGGCGGCGGGCGGCAGGTGGTGGTGGTGTGCAACTTCACCCCGGTCCCCCGCCAGGACTACCGGGTCGGAGTGCCCGAGCCCGGACGGTGGGAGGAGGTGCTCAACAGCGACGCGCGGGAGTACGGCGGGAGCGGCTGGGGCAACTTCGGAGGCGTGCGAGCGGAGCCGGTTCCCCGCCACGGCCGACCGTACTCCCTGCGGCTGGTCCTGCCGCCCCTGGCGGTGCTGTTCCTGCGCTGGGAGGGCTCCGGGTGAGGGTGTGGCGCGGACGGCCGTACCCGCTGGGGGCCACGTGGGACGGCCTGGGGACCAACTTCGCCCTGTACAGCGAGCACGCGGAGGCCGTGGAGCTCTGCCTGTTCGCGCGCCCCGAGGACCCGCAGCCCGAACACGTGGTGGAGCTGCACGAGCGGACCGGTCCCGTGTGGCACGCGTACCTGCCCGGGGTGCGCCCCGGCCAGCTGTACGGCTACCGCGTGCACGGCCCGTACGAACCGGAGCGCGGTCACCGGTTCAACCCCCGCAAGCTGGTGCTGGACCCGTACGCGAAGGCCATCGGCCGTCGCCTGCGGTGGCACGACAGCCTGTACGGCTACCGCGTGGGCGACCCGCAGGAGGACCTGGCCCCGGACGACCGGGACAGCGCCCCCTACGCTCCGCTGGCCGCGGTGGTGGAGGACGCGTTCGAGTGGGGCGACGACCGTCCTCCCCGGGTGCCGTGGGAGGAGACGGTGATCTACGAGACCCACGTGAAGGGGATCTCCCGCCTGCACCCCGAGGTCCCCGAGGAGATAAGGGGGAGTTACCTGGCGCTGGCCAGCGAACCCATCGTCGACCACCTCCGGTCCTTGGGTGTCACCACGGTGCAGCTGCTTCCCGTGCACGCCCACGTGGACGACCGGGCGCTGGTGGACCGGGGGCTGACTAACTACTGGGGCTACAACCCGCTGGCGTACTTCGCCCCCGAGCCGGACTACGCGGTGGCCGGACCGGTGGAGGCGGTCCGCGAGTTCAAGATGGCGGTGCGCGCCCTGCACGCGGCGGGGTTCGAGGTCATCGTGGACGTGGTGTACAACCACACGGGGGAGGGCAACCACCTGGGACCGACCCTGAGCTTCCGGGGCATCGACAACGCGGCCTACTACAAGCTGAACCCGGAGGCTCCCCGCTTCTACATGGACTACACCGGCACGGGGAACACCCTGGACCTGGGGAACCCCTACGTCCTGCAGCTGGTGACCGACAGCCTGCGGTACTGGGTGGTGGAGATGCACGTGGACGGGTTCCGGTTCGACCTGGCGGCCGCCCTGGCGCGAGAGCTGTACGAGGTGAACATGCTCAGCGCGTTTTTCAAGGTGATCCAGCAGGACCCCGTCCTGAGCCGGGTCAAACTCATCGCGGAGCCGTGGGACGTGGGGCCGGGCGGCTACCAGGTGGGGAACTTTCCGTGGCAGTGGGCGGAGTGGAACGGCCGGTACCGGGACGCGGTGCGGCGCTACTGGCGGGGAGAGGAGGGAACCGTGGCGGAGTTCGCCACCCGGATCAGCGGCAGCGCGGACCTGTACGAGCGGTCCGGGCGGAAGCCCTTCGCCTCGGTCAACTTCGTCACCAGCCACGACGGCTTCACCCTGCAGGACCTGGTGAGCTACGAGCGCAAGCACAACGAGGCCAACGGCGAGGGGAACCGGGACGGCGCGGAGGAGAACTACAGCACCAACTGCGGGGTGGAAGGCCCCAGCGACGACCCGGAGGTCCGCACCTGCCGCGACCGGCTGAAGCGGGCCCTGGTGGCCACCCTGATGCTCTCGCAGGGGGTCCCGATGCTGCTAGGGGGCGACGAGCTGTCCCGCACCCAGCGCGGCAACAACAACGCCTACTGCCAGGACAACGAGCTGTCCTGGTACGCGTGGGAGCTCGACGAGGAGAAAAAGCGCTTCCTGGAGTTCGTCCGCCTCGTGGTGGCCTTCCGCCGGCGCCACCCTAACTTCCGCCGGCGGGAATTCCTGCGGGGCGCCGGGGAGGCGTGCCGCGACGTGACCTGGGTGCACCCCGCGGGCCGGGAGATGGGGCCGGAGGACTGGCATGACCCCCAGCTGCGGGCGCTGGGGATGGTGCTGTGCGGGTGGGCGTTCTCAGAGAGGGACGAACGGGGCCGGCCGGTGGTGGACGACACGCTCCTGGTGGTGTTCAACAGCGGGCGGGCCGTGCGGTTCGTCCTGCCCCGGGCGCCCGATGCCTGGAGTTGGGAGTGGGCGTGGTGCAGCGCGGAGACCCGGCGGCGGGCGGGGCTGGTGGCCGCGGGCAGCGCGTGGCTGGCGCCGGCCCGGTCGGTCACCGTCTGGCGGGCCGCGCGGCCTGCGGGGCTCAGGGCGACGTGAAGGGCCAGGAAACCCCCCAGCCCGGCGGCGTCGCGTGGTGGCAGCGGGAGGCCTTCTACGAGGTCTACCCCCGGTCGTTCCAGGACTCCGAC
Organism: uncultured bacterium; assembly: GCA_938028835.1. Taxonomy (GTDB): domain Bacteria; phylum Sysuimicrobiota; class Sysuimicrobiia; order Sysuimicrobiales; family Sysuimicrobiaceae; genus Tepidifontimicrobium. The sequence goes on from CALIMJ010000033.1 coordinate 33,920, forward strand.
GGCGACGGGGTGGGAGACCTCCGCGGGGTGCTGCGGCGCCTGGATTACCTGGCGGAACTCGGCGTCGGTGCGGTGTGGCTCGCGCCCTTCTACCCCTCGCCGCAGCGGGACTTCGGCTACGACGTGTCCGACTACTGCGGGGTGGATCCCGCCATGGGGACGCTCGCGGACTTCGACCGCGTGGTGGCGGAAGCTCACCGCCGCGGCCTGCGGGTGGTGGTGGACCTGGTGGCCAACCACACCAGCAGCGAGCACCCGTGGTTTGCGGAGTCCCGCACAAGCCGGGACAGCCCCAAGCGCGACTGGTACGTGTGGCGCGACCCGGCTCCGGACGGAGGCCCGCCCAACAACTGGCTCAGCTTCTTCGGCGGACCCGCGTGGACCCTCGACCCCGCCACCGGCCAGTACTACCTGCACCAGTTCCTCCCCGCGCAGCCAGACCTGAACTACCGCAACCCCGAGGTGGTGGAAGCCATGGTGCAGGTGGTGCGGTTCTGGCTGGACCGCGGGGTGGACGGATTCCGGCTGGACGCGGCGTGGCTGCTGGTGGAGGACGCGTCCTTCCGGGACGAGCCGCCCAACCCCACCTGGCGGCCGGGCATGCGGGAGCGGGACCGGCTGCTGCACCCCTACACCGAGGACCAGCCAGAAACCCACGAGGTGCTCCGGCAGTTCCGCGCGGTGCTGGAGGAGTACCGGGACCGCGGCCCGGTGCTGATCGGTGAGGTGTACCTGCCGGCCCCGCAGCTCGTCCGCTACTACGGCACCCCCGATCGGCCCGAGTGTCACCTCCCCTTCAACTTCGCGCTGGTGGAGTTGCCCCCGGAGCGCTGGAACGCAGGGGACGTCCACAGGCTGGTGGACACCTACGAGGCCGCCCTCCCGCCGTGGGCCTGGCCCAGCTGGGTTCTGGGGAACCACGACCGCCCTCGCGTGGCCACGCGGCTCGGCGAGGAGGGATCCCGGCTCGCGCACGTACTGCTTCTGACCCTGCGGGGCACGCCGACCCTGTACTACGGCGACGAGCTGGGGATGGTGGACGGAAGGATCCCGCCCGATCGCGTGCGGGACTGGGCGGGGTTCCGGGAGTGGGGCGGGAGGTGGTCCCGGGACGCCGCCCGCACGCCCATGCAGTGGGACGCCACGCCCCACGCGGGGTTCACCACCGGCGAGCCGTGGCTGCCGGTCAACCCCGACGCGGCCTGGCGCCACGTGGCGGCCCAGGAGCAGGACGCGCGGTCGTTCCTGCACCTGATCCGGCGGCTTCTGCGGCTGCGGCGGGCCCACCCCACGCTGGTGGCGGGCCGCTATGCGGCCGTGGACGCACCCCCGGGCGTGTTCGCGTACCGCAGGGAGCTGGAGGGTGAGGTCGTGCTGGTCGCCCTGAACTTCGCGGAAGCTCCCGCGCGCCTGGCGACGGGCGGGCACGTGCTGCTGTCCACCCACCTGGACCGCGAGGGCTTTGAGCGGGACCTGGAGCTGCGGCCGCGGGAAGGACTGGTGGTGACGCTCCGTGCGAAAGCCGGCAGCCTCGGGTGGTAGCATGGGAGGGAAGGAGGACGCAGGGGAGGCGCCATGCGGTTCGGACGGCACGAGCCCGAGCTGACGCGGGAGCAGGTTCTTCAAGCCCTCCGGGACGTGGAGGACCCGGAGCTGCGGCGGTCCATCGTGGACCTGGACATGGTCCGCGACGTCCGGGTGCAGGACGGGCACGTGCGGGTGGAGGCGGTGCTGACCATCGGAGGCTGCCCCCTGCGGGAGGTGATCCTGCAGTCCATCCGCGACCGCGTGGCCCAGCTGCCGGGCGTACGGTCCGTGGACGTGCACCTCGGCGTCATGAGCCCGGAGGAGCGGCAGACCCTCATCGCCAAGCTGAGGGGTGCGGAGGGGACCGCCCCGTCTCCCTTCCTGGGGCCGCACAGCTCGGTGCGGGTGCTGGCGGTGGCCAGTGGCAAAGGCGGCGTCGGGAAGTCCACGGTGACCGCCAACCTCGCGGTGGCCCTGGCTCAGGCGGGGAGCCGCGTGGGGGTCCTGGACGCCGACGTGTACGGGTTCTCCATCCCGCGGATGCTGGGCATCGAGGGCCGGCCCACGGTGATCGACCAGATGATCATCCCCCTGGAACGGTGGGGCGTCCGGGCGGTCTCCATGGGGATGCTGGTGGACCGGGACGAGGCGGTCATCTGGCGGGGTCCCATGCTGCACAAGGCCCTCATCACCTTCATCACCGAGGTGCACTGGGGCGACGTGGACACCCTGCTCCTGGACCTGCCGCCCGGCACCGGAGACGTGTCCATCACCGTGGCGCAGCAGCTGCCTCAGGCGGAGATGCTGGTGGTCACGACCCCTCAGCAGGCCGCGGTGGAGGTGGCGGCCCGGGCCGCCCGGATGGCGGGGAAAGTGAACCTCAAGGTGGCGGGCGTCATCGAGAACATGAGCTACCTGGAGGGGCCCGAGCCCGTGGCGGTGTTCGGAGAGGGCGGGGGTCAGGCGCTGGCGGACCGCCTGGGGGTTCCCCTCCTGGCCCGGATCCCCCTGGACCCGCGCATCTGCGAGGCGGGCGACGCCGGCGAGCCCGTGGTGGTCCGCTACCCTGACAGCGCGGGGGCGCGGGCCTTCCGGGAGGCGGCGCGGCGCCTGCGGGCGGCCCGCGTGTCCTGAAGCGGGGAGGGCGTATGGTCGGGACCTACCTGAACTACATCGGTGGTCGGTGGCAGCCCGCCCGTTCGGGCGCCGTCTTCGAGTCCATCGACCCCGCCACCGGCGAGGTGCTCGGCGTCTGCGCCCGGTCCGGGGCCGAGGACGTGGCGGACGCGGTGGCCGCGGCGCAGGAGGCGTTTGCGAGGTGGCGGAAGGTTCCGGCGCCGCGCCGCGCGGAGGTGCTGTTCCGGGCCGCGGAGCTGCTGGTCCGGCGCAAGGAAGAGCTGGCCCAGCTCATGACCCGCGAGATGGGCAAGGTGCTCCTGGAGTCCCGGGGCGACGTGCAGGAGGCCATCGACATGACCTACTTCATCGCCGGCGAGGGCCGGCGCCTGCACGGGTACACCACCCCCAGCGAGATGCCCCACAAGGCGGCGTACTGCGTCCGCCAGCCCGTGGGGGTGGTGGGGGTCATCACGCCCTGGAACTTCCCCCTGGCCATCCCGTCCTGGAAGATCGTCCCGGCCTTGGTCTGCGGCAACACCGTGGTGTTCAAGCCGGCTCCGGAAGTTCCCATCTGCGCGGTGAAGTTCGTGGAGATCCTGGAGGAGGCGGGGCTGCCGCCGGGAGTTTTGAACCTGGTCCTGGGCGGGGACGAGACGGGGGCGGCCCTGGTGGACCACCCGGACGTGGCCCTGATCTCCTTCACGGGGTCCACGGAGGTGGGCCTCCAGGTGGCGGGGAAGTGCGCGGCCCGGGGCAAGCGGGTGTCCCTGGAGATGGGAGGGAAGAACGCGGCCATCGTGATGGACGACGCGGACCTGGACCTGGTGGCGGACGCCCTCACGTGGAGCGCGTTCGGCACTTCCGGCCAGCGGTGCACCGCGTGCAGCCGTGTCCTCGTCCACCCCAAGGTGCACGGGCACGTGGCGGACCTGCTGGTGGACCGGGCGAGCCGGCTGCGGCTGGGGCACGGCCTGGACCCGCAGACGGACATGGGGCCGCTGGTGAGCCAGGCGCAGCTGGAGCGGGTGGAGCGGTACGTGCGGATCGGCCGGGAGGAGGGCGCCACGGTGCTGGTGGGCGGGGAGCGCGCGCTGGACGACGGGCTGGAGCGCGGGTTCTTCTTCCGGCCCACGGTGTTCGACCGGGTGGACCCGCGGATGCGCATCGCGCAGGAGGAGATCTTCGGCCCGGTGACCGACCTCATCCGCGTGGACAGCCTGGAGGAAGCCGTGGAGGTGGTGAACGGAGTGCGCTACGGCCTGTCCGCCTCCATCTTCACCCGGGACGTCAACAAGGCCATGCGCGCCGTGGAGGACATCCACACGGGGATCGTCTACGTGAACCACGGCACCATCGGGGCGGAGGTCCACCTCCCCTTCGGCGGGACCAAGTTCACGGGTAACGGGCACCGCGAGGGCGGCCTGCAGGTCCTGGACGTGTTCACGGAGTGGAAGTCGGTGTACATCGACTACAGCGGCCGGCTGCAGCGCGCCCAGATCGACCTGCAGCCGGTCACCCTGGGGTGAAGGCGTCGCTCCGGGCGGCGGGCGCCGCGGTGGCCGCGGCGCTGATGTGGGTCGCTTCCGCGCAGGCGGCCTTCGTGGTCACCGCAGAGCGGCTGGACCTGGACGCAGAACGCGGTAGGCTGCGGGCCTGGCAGGTGCGCATCACCGACGGAGACCGGGTGCTCACCGCCGCGGAACTCGTTCTGGACCGGACGGCAGGAGTAGGCACCCTGTCGGGAGGGGTGCGGGCGGTGGGCCCCGAGGGGGAGCTGCGCAGCCAGAGGGCCCGGATCCGGTTCACCCGGACCCTGCAGCTGCTGCAGGTGGACGCGGAGGGAGGAAGCCGACTGCGTTCCCGCGGGTGGACGCTTTCCGCGGACCGGGTGCAGCTGGACGTCCGCATCGGTGTGGGGGTGGGGGCCGGCCGGCCCGCGATGCTGGCTGGCGGGGAGGTGACCGCGGCGGCTCCCCGGGTGGTGTACCGCAGCCGGGAGCAGGTGGCAGCACTTGCGGCTCCCGCCCGGTTCGAGACCGCGCAGGGGACTCTGCAGGGCCAGGAGTCCACCTTCCGCCTGCGGGAGCAGACCGCGCACCTCGCGGGACCGGTGGCGTTCCGGTTCCCCGCAGGTCAGGGGGTGGCGAGGGAAGCGGTGGCGGACTTCTCGCAGGGCCGGGTGGACCTCATGGGCCCGGTGCGGGTGCGCTGGCGTTCCAGCGTGCTGGAAGGGCAGCGGGTGGTGGTGTGGTACCGCCAGGGACGCGTGGTGGTGGAAGGGCCCAGTCGCATGCGCGTGGAAGAGGAAGACCTGCCGCGCAGTCCGTGAGGGGAGGAGAGGCCATGGAGCTGGGATACGAGAGGTCCCTGTACATCCTCGCGTTCGACCACCGAGGCTCGTTCCTCAAGCTGGCGGGCATTCGGGGGGAGCCCACGGCGGAGCAGGCGCAGCGGGTGTCGGACGCCAAGCGGGTCATCTACGAGGGCTTCCTGCGGGCGCTGGAGGAGGGAGCGCCTCGGGAGTCCGCGGGGATCCTGGTGGACGAGCAGTTCGGCGCGGAGATCGCCCACGACGCGCGGCGGCGGGGCCTGGTGTTCGCCATGCCCGTGGAGCGCAGCGGCCAGGAGGAGTTCGACTTCGAGTACGGGGAAGCTTTCGGCGAACACATCGAGGCCTTCGACCCCACCTTCGCCAAGGTGCTGGTGCGCTACAACCCGGACGGCGACCGGGAGCTGAACGCGCGGCAGGCGGCGCGCCTGCGCCGGCTGTCGGAGTGGCTGCACCAGCGGGGCCGGAAGTTCCTGTTCGAACTGCTGGTCCCCGCGACGGCCGCACAGCTGCAGTCGGTGGGGGGGGACGAGGGGCGTTACGACCGGGAGGTGCGGCCGGGACTCATGGTGCGGGCCATCCGGGAGCTGCAGGAGGCCGGGGTGGAGCCGGACGTGTGGAAGATCGAGGGGCTGGACGACCGGGCGGACTGCCAGCGCACCAGCGCGCAGGTCCGGTCGGGTGGCCGGGACCGCGTGGCGTGTGTGGTGCTGGGCCGCGGGGCGGACGAGGCCGCGGTGGTGCGGTGGCTGCAGGCAGGCGCGGGGGTCCCGGGCTACATCGGCTTCGCCATCGGCCGGACCATCTGGTGGGACGGGGTCCAGGGCTACCTGGACGGCAGGCTCTCTCGCCAAGAGGCGTCGGAGCTGGTGAAGTCCAACTACCTGCGGATGATGGACGTGTACCGGTCTGCAGAGCGGGCCGCGGTGGCGGGGTAGGGCCATGCGGGCGGTCCGGGTCTACGAGCACGGCGGTCCGGAGGTCCTGCGCCTGGAGGAGCTTCAGACCCCTGAGCCCGGCCCGGGGCAGGTACGGGTGAGGGTCCGGGCTGCGGCCATGAACCACCTGGACCTGTGGGTGCGCAAGGGGATCCCCGGAGTCCGTTTTCCCCTGCCCCTCACGCTGGGTTCCGACGGCGCCGGCGTGGTGGACGCCGTGGGGCCCGGGGTGAAGTCCGCGCGGCCGGGCGAGGAGGTGGTCCTGAACCCCGGGGTTTCGTGCGGGGTCTGCGCCGCGTGCCTGCGGGGCCGGGACAACCTGTGCCGGGAATACGGCCTGCTGGGCGAGCACCGGGACGGGACCGACGCGGAGTTCGTGCTGGTTCCCGAGGCGAACCTGGTGCGCAAGCCAGCCAACCTGACCTTCGAGGAGGCGGCGGCATTCCCGCTCGTGTTCCTCACCGCCTGGAACATGCTGGTGACTAACGCGCGGCTCCGGCCCGGGGAGGACGTGCTGGTCTGGGGAGCCGGCAGCGGGGTGGGGAGCGCGGCCATCCAGATCGCCAAGGCCTTCCGGGCCCGGGTCATCGCGGTAGCCGGTGACGACTGGAAGCTGGAACGCGCGCGGCAGCTGGGGGCGGACGAGACCGTCAACCACCGTACGCAGGACGTCCTGGCGGAGGTGCGGCGGCTCACCGACCGCAGGGGGGTCGACGTCGTCTTCGAGCACGTGGGACAGGCCACGTGGGAGGTCAGCGTGAAGGCCCTGGCGCGCGGGGGACGCCTCGTGACCTGCGGGGCCACCTCCGGGCCGCTGGTGCAGACCGACGTGCGGTACGTGTTCGGCCGGGCCCTGAGCCTGTACGGCACCTGGGTGGGCAGCAAGGGCGAGCTATTGGATCTGCTGCCCCTGGTGGAGCGCGGGGTCCTGCGGCCCGTGGTGGATCGGGTCTTCCCCCTGTCGGAGGTGCGGGACGCCCACAGCTACCTGGAAGCCGGCCAGCACTTCGGAAAGGTGGTCCTGGTCCCGTAACGCGGCAGCAGGAGCGCGCGCCCGGGCCGCCGAATAACGGCCGCGAGCAAAAATCGAAAGGGGGTCGGAACATGCGGGGGTGGTGGCTGGTCCCCGGAGTCCTGTTGCTGGCATTCGCCCTGGCGTCTCCCACGGTGGCGCAGGCGCCCCTGCCGTCCAGCATCAAGGTGGGAGCCCTGTTTGACCTCACGGGCCCCACCTCAGACGTGGGCGTGGATTACTCCAAGGGGGTCCTGGACCACGTGCGCTACATCAACGAGGTGTTGGGGGGTATCCGGGGCAGGGTGAAGATCGACCTGGTGTGGGCCGACTACGCGTACCGGATCCCGGAGAGCCTGTCCCTGTACCGCAAGTACCGGGACGTGGATCGGGTGGTGGCCATCATCGGCTGGGGCACCAACGACACCGAGGCCCTGAAGGAGCAGGTGGCTGCGGACCAGATCCCCTTCATCTCCGCCTCCTACTCCTCGCACCTGAACGACCCGTCCAAGACCCCGTACAACTTCTACCCGGTCTCCAGCTACTCCGACCAGATCCGTGCGGTGGTGAAGTTCGCCCGCGAGCTGGCCCGCAAGGAGGGGATCGCCCGACCCAAGATGGTGTTCGTGTACCCCGACCACCCGTACGGGCGTGCGCCCATCCCCGCCGGCAAGGCGTACGCGCAGGAGCTGGGTTTCGAGGTGCTGCCCGACCAGATCGTGGCCCTCACCGCCCTGGAGGCACGGTCCCAGGTGACCGCCATCCGGGACCAGGGGGCGGACTTCGCGTGGTTCGGCGGGACCACGAGCTCCGCTTCGGTGACGGTCCGGGACGCCAAGCAGGTGGGCGCCAAGACCCGGTGGTTCGTGAACGTGTGGGGCTTCGACGAGAGCATGATCAAGCGCATCGGCGCGGCGGCGGAGGGGGTGTACGGGAGCACCCCGCACGCGTACTACGGGGAGCCGGTGCCCGGGATGCGGACCATCTTCGACGCGTACCGCCGCTTCCAGGGCAAGGAGGTCCCGAAGTTCGAGTGGGGCACTGTGGACTCTCCCTACATCGCTTCGTACATCCGCGGGTGGCTGAACGTGTACCTGCTGCGTCGGGCCCTGGAGACGGTGGTGGACAACTGGTCCACATACGCCCGGCTGGGCCTGACGGGCGCCTCCATCCGGGCTACCCTGGAGCTCATCCGGAACTGGGACCCGGAGGGTCTGGCCCCACCCATCACCCTGACCCGGGACGACCACCGGCCGTCCACCACCACCCGCATCATGCAGATCCGCGGCGGCCGGATCCGGCCGGTGGAGACCGTCACGGTGGAGCGGCGGAAGGACTGGCTGGGCTGGTAGGGTGCTGGCCGTCAACAACGTAGAGGTCGTCTTCTGGAACACCATCCTGGTGCTGAAGGGCGTGTCCTTGCAGGTGGCGCCGGGCAGCATCACTGCCCTCATCGGGGCCAACGGGGCCGGCAAGACCACCACCCTGAAGGCCATCTCGGGGCTCGTGCGCCTGGAGCGGGGGGAGGTGACCCGGGGTTCTGTGGAGTTCGAGGGCCAGCGCATCGAGAACTGGCTGCCGGAGGAGGTGGGCCGCCTGGGCGTGGTGATGGTGCGGGAGGGCCGGCGCCTGTTCGAGGAGCTCACCGCGGAGGAGAACCTCCTGGTGGGGACCGCCCTGAACCCGCGGGGCACCCGCGAGGCCCTGGACCTGGTGTACACCTACTTCCCGCGCCTGCGAGAGCGGCGCCGGGTCCGGGCGGGGTACCTGTCCGGCGGGGAGCAGCAGATGCTGGCCATCGGGTGTGCCCTCATGGCCCGGCCCAAGCTGCTCCTGCTGGACGAACCCAGCCTGGGCCTCGCCCCTGTGGTGGCCGGCGAGATCTTCCGGCTGATCCGGCGCCTCAACCAGGAGCAGGGGATCACGGTCCTCCTGGTGGAGCAGAACGCGCGGATGGCGTTGCAGCTGGCCAGCTACGGGTACGTGATGGAGAACGGGAAGATCGTGCTGGACGGGCCCGCGGAGCGGCTCCGGGAGGACGCGGACGTACGGGAGTTCTACCTGGGGATGACGAAGTCCGGCCGCAGGCGGTTCACGGAGGTGAAGAGTTACAAGCGCCGAAAGCGGTGGCTGGCCTAGCTAGTGGGGGAAGGGCCACAGGTCCACGTAGCGCTTGAGCTTCCGCAGCAGGGTGGCTAGGCCCCCGGGCTCCCAGATGAGGAACGCGATCAGGACGACCCCGAACACGATGTCGTGGACCGAGGTGGTGGCCCGCCCCAGCACGGGCAGTAGGGCGCCCAGCACCGGGGCCCACATCTTCAGCAGCTGCGTGAGGATCCGCACGAAGGCGGCACCCAGGTGCGGGCCCCACACGCTTCCCAGCCCGCCGATGACCAGCATGGCCACGAAGTCGATGGACTGAGCCAGGCTGAAGTGCTCGGCGCCGATCACGCGGTTGTAGTGGGCGAATAGACTGCCTGCCACTCCCGCGTAGGCGGCCCCCAGGGCAAAGGCGAGGGTCTTGTAGTACAAGAGGTTCACCCCTAATACCTGGGCGGCGTAGTCGCGGTCGCGCACCGCCATGAGGGCCAGCCCCACCCGGGTGCGGGTCAGGTTGGTGGCGAAGACCGCGCCCAGGACCCACACCGCGGCCGCCAGGTACCAGAAGCGCACCTCCGTGTTCACAGGGACCCCGAACAGGTCCATGGGCGGGACGGGCGTCCCGCCCATGCCGCTTACGGTCTGCACGATCAGGTACTCCACCAGGAACTGGAAGGCCAGGGTGGCGATGGCCAGGTACAGCCCCTTGATCCGCAGGGAGGGCAGCCCCACCACCGCGCCCACGGCAAACGCTACGAGGGCGCTCACGGGAAGGGCGACCCCGAAGGGCAGCCGCAGCTGGCTGGTGACGAACCAGGAGGTGTAGGCCCCCACCGCCATGAAGGCCGCGTGGCCCAGGGAGATCTGTCCCGCGAATCCCATCACCAGGGAGAGCCCCGTGGCCCCGATGGCGAAGATGGCGATGTCGTTGAGGAGGTAGATCCACCGTCCGAGGATCCAGGGCGCCAGGGCCAGCGCGGCCAGCAGCACCCAGAAGCCCGCGCGGTACAGGCGGATATCCAGCAGGGCCATGTCCTGCGCGTAGGAGGTCTTGAAGTCCCCGCACGGCCGCGCGTACGCCACCGGTCCTCCTTACAGCCGCTCGATGTGTTCGGTGCCGAACAGGCCGTAGGGCCGCACCATGAGGGCCAGCAGGATCACCAGGTAGGCCGTCACCTCCTTAAAGCCGTGCAGGGGCTGGCCCCACAGCTTCACGTGGGCGTCGATGTAGCCGCCCAACACCGTCTCCGTCACGCCCACCAGGAGACCCCCCAGGATGGCGCCGGGGATGCTGTCCAGGCCTCCCAGGATCACCGCCGCCAGGGCCTTCAGTCCCACCGCGGCCAGGGCGAAGTTCACCCCCAGCCACAGCCCCAGCAGGATCCCGCCCACGGCTCCCGCCACCGCGGCGAAGGCCCAGGCGTACGCGAACACCCGCTTGAGGCTCACCCCCAGGGTGGACGCGGTGAGCTGTTCGTTGGCCGCAGCCCGCATGGCGATCCCCCACCGGGTGTAGCGGAAGAACAGACTGAACAGGACCAGCAGCAAGGCGGCGGCCGCCGCGCTCCACACGCCCACCAGGGACACGGGTACCCCAGCCACCCGGACCACCGCCGCCGGGATCACGGGCGGGAAGGTGCGGGTCTCCCCGCTCCAGATGCCCACCATGACCCCCCGGATCACGTACCCCAGGGCCAGGGTGACGATGATCACGGAGAGCAGAGGCTGGCCGAACAGGGGCCGCATCACCGCCCGCTCCACCGCGAAGCCCAGGGCTGCGGCCGCCAGCAGGGTGACCGCCACGCCCAGGGCGAAGGCCGCGGGGACGGGCAGAAAGCCCGCCGCAGAGGTCACCGCGATGGCCAGGTAGCCGCCGAACAGCACCAGCTCCCCGTGGGCGAGGTTGAGGATCTTGGTGGACTTGTAGAGAACCGTGAACCCCACCGCGATGAGGGCGTAGATGGAGCCCACCGCGAGGCCCACCACCACCCCTTCCAGGATGAACTGCGGGGTCACCCGTCCGCCTCCAGCCGCCGGATCTCCATCACGGGGTGGAGGGTGGCCACGCGGCCGTCCTCGTACCGCACCGTCACCGTGGCCTGAAACCGCTCCGCGCCCGCGTACACCGCCTCCACCAGCTCGCGGTAGCGTTCCAGGATGTGGCGACGGCGGAGCTTGCGGGTCCGGGTGAGCTCGTCGTCGTCGGGGTGGAATTCCTTATACAGGGACACGAACGCGCGCACCCGCCAGGCGGGCTGCAGGCGGGCGTTGGTCTCCCTCACCAGCTTCTCCAGCAGCTGGAGGACTTCCGGCTTCTGCGACAGGTCCATGTACGACGTGTACGCCACCCCACGGTCCTCCGCCCACTTGCCCACGTTCTGGAAGTCGATGTTCAGGATGGCGGCCAGGTACGGCCGGCCCTCACCCAGGACCATGGCCTGCTGGATGTACGGGGTGAACTTCAGCATGTCCTCGATCACCCGGGGCGGGATGCGAGTCCCGTCCTGTAGGGTGATGATGTCCCCGCTGCGGTCGAAGAGGATGATGTCGCCGCTGGGATCCAGGACCCCGGTGTCTCCGGAGTACAACCACCCGTCCCGGAGAGCTTCCCGGGTGGCCTCGGGGTTCTTGTAGTAACCCAGGAACACCGACGGGCTGCGGCTGACGATCTCCTGCTGGTCGGTGATCCGGATCTCGGTGTTGGCGATGGGAGCGCCCATGGTCCAGAAGCGGACCTGCCCGTCCCGGTGCACGCAGGAGATCCCCGCGATCTCCGTCTGGCCGTAGATCTGCTTGAGGTTCAGTCCCAGACCTCGGAAGAAGCGGAAGTAGTCCGGGCCCAGGGAGGCCCCGCCGTTCCACGCCACCCGCATGCGCACCAGCCCCACCTTGTCCAGGAGGGGTCGGTACACCGCCCAGTAGCACAGCTTCCACAGCAGGCGCAGCCAGGCGGGCAGGGGCTGGCCTGCGGCCTCCACGTCCACCCGCCGGGCGGCCACCGCCATAGCGGCCTCATAGATCCGGCGGCGGACCGGTCCCGCGTCCAGCATGCGCACGGTGACCGCGGAGTGGATCCCCTCGTAGATGCGGGCCGGGGCGAACATGAAGTGGGGCCCGATCTCCCGCAGGTCCCGCTGGGCGGTCTCCGGCTCCTCGGGGAAGTTCACGGTGAACCCCACCAGCTGGTGCAGGGTAAAGGAGATCATCTGTTCCCCGATCCAGGCGAAGGGGAGGAAGCTCACGAACTCGTCCCGCTCCGTCACGTGGGGCTCCACCGCCAGGAAGTTCTCGCCTTGGGCCAGGAGGTTGCGGTGGGAGAGCATGGCCAGCTTGGGCAGGGAGGTGGTCCCCGAGGTCAGGCAGAAGATGGCCACGTCATCGCCGCGGCCCCGGGCCACCTCCTGCAGGAACCGCTCCGGCTGCCGGCTCAGGAACTCCCGTCCCAGGGTTTCCAGGTCGGAGAACCGCAGCAGCTTCGGCTGCTGGTAGCGCCACATCCCCCGCCAGTCATCCACGATCACGCGCTCCACCCCGGGCAGACGGTCCTCCAGGCTCAGGACCTTGTCCGTCTGCTCCTGGTCCTCGCAGAACACGAACCGGGCGTCCGCAAAGTCCAGCAGCTCCGCCAGCTGGTCCGCCAGGGTGTCCTGGTACATCCCGCAGGAGACCCCGCCCAGGGCCTGCGTGGCCATGGCTACGTAGTACAGCTCCGGTCGGTTGTCGCCGATGAGGGCCACCACGTCCCCCCGCCGCATCCCCAGGGCCAGCAGGCCCCCCGCGCACGCCCGCACGTGGTCCAGGTACTGCCGCCACGTGATCTCCTGCCAGATGCCGAACTCCTTCTCCCGGAAGGCCACCCGGTCGCCGAAGCGCTCCGCGTTGTGCACCAGTCGCTTGGGGAAGGTGTCCAGGGCGCCCAGGGACTCACGGATCTCCTCTGGGGACAGGGCCTCCGCAGGACGTTCCAGGACCCTCTGGCTGCTCATGCGCCGCCTGCCACCCCCTCCGCCACCCCGTGCTCCTCGCCCAGGTACGCGCGGATCACGTCCGGGTGGTTCTGGATCTGTTCCGGCGGGCCCTCCGCGATCTTGCGGCCGTAATCCATGGCGAGGATCCGGTCGCACAGGTCCATGACCACGCCCATGTCGTGCTCGATGAGGATCATGGGCAGCCCGTGCACCTCGCGGAGCTCCAGGATGTACCGGGCCATGTCCGCCTTCTCGTCCACCGTCATGCCCGCCATGGGCTCGTCCAGGAGGAGCAGGCGCGGCTCCATGGCCAGGGCGCGGCCCAGCTCCACCTTCTTCTGAATCCCGTACGGAAGCTCCGCCACCCGGTGGTCGCGGTACGGCTCGATCTCCAGGAAGTCGATGATCTCCTCCACCCGCTGGCGGTGCTGCAGGACCTCGCGCTGGCCAAAGCCCCAGTACACCCCGCAGCCCAGCAGGGAACTGTGCATGTGGGCCAGGCGTCCCGAAAGGATGTTCTGCAGCGCCGTCATGTGCGGGTACAGGGCGATGTTCTGGAACGTGCGGGAGATCCCCAGGTGTGCCCGGGTGTGCGGGGGCAGGTGGGTGATCTCCCGGCCCAGAAAAGAGATCCGCCCCGCCTGGGGGCGGTAGAAGCCGTTGATGCAGTTCAGGACGCTGGTCTTGCCCGCGCCGTTGGGCCCGATGATTCCGAGCAGCTCCCCGGAGTGCAGGGAGAAGGACACGTCGGACACCGCCAGCACCCCCGCAAACCGCAGGGTAAGCCCGCGCACGCTCAGGACCACGTCCACCAGCGGGACCCCAGCCCCCATCGTGGCCCTACAGTACGCGGTCTGCGGGATTTTCTCCTGCCACGGCCTCGGACCCCACCCAGCGCGCTCCCCCCTCCCACACCTCCTTCTTCCAGATGGGGACCCGGACCTTGAGGGTGTCGATGGCATAGCGGCCCGCCTCGAACGCCTCCCCGCGGTGCGGCGCGGAGACCGCCACCGCCACGCTCACCTCTCCCACCTCCAGCCGGCCCACCCGGTGCTCCATGGCCACCGCCACCACGGGCCAGCGCTCGGCGACCTCCCGCGCGATGCGTTCCATCTCCGCCACCGCCAGAGGCTCGTACGCCTCGTAGTCCAGGTGCAGGACCCGGGGGCCTTCTGGGTTGTCGCGCACCGTCCCCAGGAACAGGACCACCGCGCCCGCGTGGGGGTGCTGGACCCGCGCCAGCAGCTGGTCGGTCCGGATGGGCTCCCGCACCAGCGCCACGTGGGGCGCGCCGCCGCTGACGGGTGGGATGGGCGTCAGCTCGTCTCCGTGGCGGAGGGGGTGGTCGGGCGGCACGTACCGGTCGCCCACGGCAAACCTCGGGGCGGGCAGCCGTGCCAGGGGCGGGTGCAGGGCCAGCAGCTGCTCCCACGCGTCCTGGCAGGTGGGCGACCCGTCCAGCTCCAGCTCCACCGTGGGAGAGCCCACGGCCTCCCGGTAAACTGCGAACAGCCTCAGCCGGACCCGCACCCCGCGCGCCTCCGCCGCCATTCTACCCCACCCGGGACGCTTTCCCGCACAATGGGAGGGACCATGCGCGTCCTCGACCCGTACGCGGTCCCCGGACAGGACCGCAAGGCGCAGCTGCACGTCCACACGACCCGGTCGGACGGCCGCCATCCGCCGGAGGCGGTGGCGGAGCGCTACCGGTGCGCAGGGTTCAGCTTCCTCGCCGTCACCGACCACGACGTGGTGACGGACATCTCCGGCCTGTCGGACCGCGAGTTCTGCGTGGTTGGGGGGGTAGAGCTCACCGTCCCCGGGCCGGTGCGGCCTCTGGGGCCGCACCTGGGATGCCTGCTGGTGCAGACGGTGCCCCGGGCCCGAAACGTGCAGCAGGCGGTGGAGGAGGTGGCCGCCCAGGGCGGCCTGACCGGCTTGAACCACCCCTCGTGGACCGGCAACCTGTGGAGTGGGCGGTGGAGCGCCCGCCGGACGCGGCGTCTGAGGGGGGTGCGGTTCGTGGAGGTGTGGAACCCCCACTCGGACCCGGAGGCGGACACGCGGCGGTGGGTAGAGGTGGTGCGGGCCCACGGGCCGACGCACCCTGTGTTCCCGGTGGCCTCCGACGACTTCCACCACGACGGGCAGTTCGGGAAGGCGTGGGTGGTGGTCCGGACGGAGGAGGTGAGCGAACGGGCGCTGCGGGACGCCCTCTGGGCCGGCGCGGTGTACGCCACCACGGGCCCTCAGGCACGGTTCGGTGTGCAGGACGGCTGCGTGGTGGTGGAAAGCGACGCCTCCCGGGTACGCTTCTACGACCTCCGGGGCCGGTTGCTGCTGGAAGTCGCCCGCGGGTCCGCCCAGTACGAACCCGCGCCGCAGGACGGGTTCGTCCGGGCAGAGTGCCTCGGGCGGTCTGGCGGCCGCGCGTGGTCCGCGGCCTTCTGGGTTGTGGGAGGGTAGCCCCGACCTACGCCTCCTCCTTCCCCTCCTCCACGTACCGCTGCCGGATCTGCTCCACCACCGCGGGATCCGTGAGGGTGGTGGTGTCCCCCAGCGCCCGTCCCTCCGCGATGTCCCGCAGCAGGCGGCGCATGATCTTCGCGGACCGCGTCTTCGGCAGGTCCGCGCAGAAGAAGACGTCCTCGGGTCGGGCGATGGGGCTGATCTTCTGCGCCACCCACTCCCGCAGCTCGTGCTTGAGTTGGTCGCTGGGCTCGTAGCCCGCCCGCAGGACGACGAAGGCAGAAACCGCCTGCCCCTTCTCGGGGTGGCTGCGGCCGATGGTGGCCGCCTCCGCCACCGCGGGGTGGGCCACCAGGGTGCTCTCGATCTCGATGTTGCTGAGGCGGTGACCGGCCACGTTCACCACGTCGTCCACCCGGCCCTGGATCCAGAAGTAGCCGTCCTCGTCCCGCCGGGCGCCGTCCCCGGTGAAGTACTTGCCCGGGAACCGGCTCCAGTAAACCTGGACGTACCGCTCCGGGTCGCCCCAGAACGTCCGCAACATGGCTGGCCACGGGCGGGTGAGGACCAGGTAGCCGCCCGTGTTAGGCGGCAGGGAGTTCCCCTGCTCGTCCACGATGTCCGCCGCGACGCCCGGGAAGGGGAGGGTGGCGGATCCTGGCTTGGTGGTGGTGATGCCTGGAAGCGGGGTGATGAGGATCATCCCCGTCTCCGTCTGCCACCAGGTGTCCACAATGGGGCAGCGGCCGCCTCCGATGTTCTCGTGGTACCACATCCACGCTTCGGGGTTGATGGGCTCGCCCACGGTGCCCAACAGGCGCAGGCTGCTGAGGTCGCACCGCCGCGGGTACTCGGGCCCCCACTTCATGGCGGTGCGGATGAAGGTGGGGGAGGTGTACAGGACGTTCACCCGGTACTTCTCCACGATCCGCCAGTAGCGGTCCTTGTCCGGCCAGTCGGGGGCGCCCTCGTACATCACGGAGGTAGCGCCGTTGCTCAGCGGCCCGTACACGATATAGCTGTGGCCTGTCACCCAGCCGATGTCCGCGGTACACCAGTACACGTCTTCGTCCTTGAGGTCGAATACCCACTTGGTGGTCATGTGGACGCCCAGCAGGTAGCCCGCGGTGGTGTGCAGGACCCCCTTGGGTTTCCCGGTGGTGCCCGAGGTGTACAGGATGTACAGGGGGTGCTCGCTGTCGAGCGGCTCCGCGGGACAGGTGGCGGCAGCGCCTGCTACCAGCTCGTGCCACCACACGTCGCGGCCCGGCTTCATGGCCAGCTCGTTGCCCGCGCGTCGCAGGACCACCACCTTCTCCACCGAGGGGCAGCTCTCCAGGCCCTGGTCCGCGAACTGCTTCAGGGGGACCACCTGTCCGCGCCGCCACGCGCCGTCCTGGGTGACCAGGACCTTGGCCTGGGCGTCCTGGATGCGGCCCGCCAGGGCGTCCGAGCTGAACCCCCCAAACACCACGCTGTGAGGGGCTCCGATCCGCGCGCAGGCCAGCATGGCGATGGGAAGCTCCGGGACCATGCCCATGTAGAGGGTCACCCGATCCCCCTTCTGCACGCCGAGCTCTTTGAGCGCGTTGGCGAACCGCTGCACCTCCCGGTGCAGGTCCAGGTACGTGAGGACCCGGCTATCCCCGGGCTCGCCCTCCCACACCAGGGCCGCCTTGGTCCTCCGCCAGCTCTTCACGTGCCGGTCCACGCAGTTGTAGCAGACGTTGGTCTGGCCGCCCACGAACCACTGGGCCCAGGGCACGTTCCACTCCAGCACCCGGTCCCATTTGCGGAACCACTCCAGCTCGGCCTCCGCGTGCCGGGCCCAGAAGCCCTCAAAGTCCCGCTCCGCCTCCTCGTAGACCCCGGGATCCCGTATGTTGGCCCGCGCGGTGAACTCCGGAGGAGGCGGAAAGCGGCGGGTCTCCTGCAGCAGGGCCGCAATCGTCGCCTGGGTCTGCACCGTCTCCATACAGCCCCCCTTTCTCCCCTGTTTGCCTGGTGCAAGACGCTCAGGGGTCGTT
The DNA here is from genome assembly GCA_938028835.1 of uncultured bacterium. Classification (GTDB taxonomy): domain Bacteria; phylum Sysuimicrobiota; class Sysuimicrobiia; order Sysuimicrobiales; family Sysuimicrobiaceae; genus Tepidifontimicrobium. The sequence continues at coordinate 51,409 of CALIMJ010000033.1, forward strand.
GTTCGCCCGGCCCCCGGACTTCACCTGCCGAGTTCCGCCTGAAGCCGACGCCAGGCGGCCCGGGCCTCCTCCACCGACCCCTCGTCCTCGATGGTGGTGATGTCGCCCGGGTCCCGATCCAGGATCACGGACCGCAGCACCCTCCGCATGATCTTGCCGCTGCGGGTCTTGGGCAGCATCGACACGAAGTTCACCTCGCCGACTACAGCCACCGGGCCTAGCTCCCGGCGGACGGTGTCCAGCAGCTCCTCGCGCAGGCGTGGGGACGGTTCCTGCCCCTGCTTGAGGACCACGAAGGCGGAGATCACCTCGCCGCGCACCTCGTCGGGCCGGCCCACCACGCCGGCTTCTGCCACCGCGGGGTGCTTGAGGAAGGCGGTCTCCACCTCGATGGTCCCGATGCGGTGTGCGGCGATCTTGATCACCTCGTCCGCCCGACCCGCGAACCACACGTAGCCGTCGGGATCCACCTGCGCCGCATCCCCCGTGAAGTACACTTCGCGTCCGGGGATCCGCTGCCAGTAGTCCTGCGCGTACCGTTCCGGCTCGCCCCACAGGGCCGGGGTGAGGCTAGGGAAGGGCCGGCGGATCACCAGGATCCCGCGCTCCCCCGGACCGCACTCGTCCCCTTCCGGAGTCATCACCGCCACCTCCATGCCGGGTAGCGGCATCCCCGCGGAGCCCGGCTTGATGGGCAGCTGGGCGACCCCGTAGGGGTTCCCGATCACCGGCCCTCCCGTCTCCGTCTGCCACCAGTGGTCGATGACGGGCACCCGATCCTGCAGTACCCGCTTCTGCAGCCACTCCCACGCGGGCGGGTTGAGGACCTCTCCCGCGCACACCACCCGTTCCAGGGAGGACCGGTCGTACCGCAGGGCCGGCTCCTCCCCGTACTTCATGATCAGGCGCACCGCGGTGGGGGAGGTGAAGATCCCCGTCACCCGCAGCTCCTCCACGATCCGCCAGGGAGTGTCGGGTCCCGGGAAGTCCAGGGCGCCCTCGTACGCCACCGTGGTGCAGCCGGCCAGCAGGGGCGCGTACACGATGTAGCTGTGCCCCACCACCCACCCGATGTCGGAGGTAGACCACCACACGTCGTCCGGCTTGAGCCCGAAGCACCAGCGGCCCAGGCTGTAGATCCCCACCGAGTACCCGCCGTGGGTGTGCACCGCCAGTTTGGGTTTCGCCGTGGTACCGGAGGTGGCCAGGATGTAGGCCGGCTCGTTTGCCTCCATGGGTTCAAAGTCTGAGGGTTGTCCTTCAGCTTTCGCCAGGAAGCGGTCCCAGCTCAGGTCCCGTCCGGGCTCCAGGGAGGAGCCGTCCGGGCCGCGCTGCAGGACCACCACGTGCTCCACCCCGCCGGGGACCTGGCGCAGGGCCTCGTCCACGATGCCCTTGAGCGGCACCTGCGCGCCCTTCCGGTAGGTGACGTCCGCGGTGAACACCCACCTCGACCCGCTGGCGCGCACGCGGTCCGCCAGGGCCCCCGCCCCGAACCCCGCGAAGACCACGGAGTGGATGGCGCCCACCCGCACGCAGGCCAGCATCAGGGCGATGGCCTCAGGGCAGGTGGGCATGTACACCGTGACGCGATCTCCCTTGCGAACCCCTAATCCCCGGAGGGCCGCGCTGAGATGCCGTACCAGGTGCAGGAGCTGGCCGTAGGTGAGGACCCGCCGGTCCCCGCGTTCATTCGCGTACACGAGGGCAGCCCGCCCGGCCCGGCCCGCCTCCACGTGCCTGTCCAGGGCGTTCCAGCACAGGTTCGTGAGGGCGGCCTCGAACCACCGGAAGGACGCTCCGTCGCGTCGGAAGACGCGGTCCCACGGCCGCAGCCAGGGAAGGGCCGCGGCCGCCCGGGCCCAGAACCCCTCGGGGTCGGCCCGGGCGGCCTCTACCATGGATCGGACCTGGGGAGGGACGAGCTCCACCGTCAACGGACCCTCCACGCAGGGCTCAGCGCTGCTGGGCGTCCCCCTCCTGGGAAGCTCCCGCCACCGCGGGAACCCGCGCCAGCTCGGGCAGGCGCATCCGGTCCACGAACCGCATCACCGCCTCGCCCTCCGGCTGGGTCAACAGGGAGACCACCACGGAAACGATCAGGTTCACCACGAACGCCACGCAGCCCCACCCGATGGTGCCGATGGGCTGGCCGAACAGGGACAGCGGGGGTGCCTGGAACACGCCTACCGCCAGCACGTACGGCAGGGCCGTCCCCATCCCCGCCACCATGCCCCAGACGATCCCGTACCGGTTCAGCCGCTTCCAGAAGGTGCCCAGCACCACCGCGGGGGTAAAGCTGGCTGCCGCGAACACGAACGCCCAGCCCACCAGCAGGGCCACGTAGAGGGCGAACCGCGGGTCCTGGATGGCCAGGAACGCCAGGAAGCTGGCAGCGACGGAGAGGACCATGACCAGCCACCTGGTCATGCGGACCTCCACGTGCTCGGGCACGTTGGGGTTGATGAACCGGTGGTAGATGTCCCGGGTGATCCCGGTGACCATGACCATCAGCAGGCCGTCCGCGGTGCTCAGGGCCGCGGCCAGCCCGCCGACAGCCACGAAGGGCGCGATCCACCACGCCAGGTTCCACATGTCCGGCATCCCGATCACCACGATGTCCCCGTGGAAGGTGAGCTCCGCGGCCTGTAGGATGCCGTCCCCGTTGGCGTCGTTGATCTTGATGAGCCCCGTGGGCAGGAACTTGGCCACCCAGGGCACGTTCTGGACCTCCGCGATGGGCTTGCCCCACAGCCCGCTGAAGGCGTAGCGGGCCATGGCCGCGTACATGGGCGCGGTGCAGTACAGCAGGCCGATGAAGAACAGGGCCCAGCCCACGCTGAGCCGGGCCGCGGACGCGGTCGGGACGGTGTAGGACCGCATCAGGATGTGGGGCAGGCCGATGGTGCCCAGCATGAGGAGCACGGCCGACAGGATCCAGTTCAGCTGGCCCGCAGCTCCCCCCAGGGGCTTGGCGAAGGGCGTGGTCCACGCGGGGAGTCCCGCCTGGGTCTCGCGGGCCTGGAGCGCCTGGATCAGCTCCCCGTAGCCGAACCACGGGAGCGGCTTCCAGATTCCCACGATGCTGGCCACCAGGAGCGCGGCCCCCAGGTAGGCCACGATGAGCACGATGTACTGAGCGAACTGGGTCCAGGTGATGCTCTTCCACCCACCGCTGGCCGCGTAGATCCCCATCCCGAAGAGGGCGCCGAACACCCCGATCTGGGCTGGAATCCCCAGGAACCGACTGAACACCACACCCGCGCCCACCAGCTGCGCGGTGAGGTAGGTGAGGGAGGTGATGAACAGCATGATCACCGCGATCACCCGCGCCGGCCCGTAGCCCCCGGCCCGGGTCTCCACCAGGTCCGGAACCGTCCACGTGTGGGACTTGCGGATGTACGGGGCGATGAAGAAGGCGTGGATGGTGTAGCCCAGGGTCCAGCCGATGATGTACGGGAGCCCGTCGTAGCCCAGCAGCGCAATGGCCCCGGCCATGCTGAGGAAGCTGGCCGCGCTCATCCAGTCCGCCGCGGTGGCCGCACCGTTCACCACGGGCGGGATCCGCCGTTCCGCCACGTACATGGCGTGCGCGGTGGTCCCCCGGGCTACGTACGCGATGGAGATGTACATGAGGATGGACCCGATCACCATCCACGCCGACGCCACCCGCGGTCCAAACAAGAGCGCGGCGAGGAGGATGAGCAACACGTAGCCGGCCACGGAGGGGAGGAGGACTCGGTACACTTCCGGGTGAATCCGCATGGGAAGCCTCCTACCGCTGGGCGCCGGTGGGGGTGACTCCCGACAGGCGCAGGCTCATCCTGACGTCCTCAGGGAGCTCCTCCCAGTCCGCGAGGGCCTGGGCGCGGAGCTGTTGGTCTACTCCCTCCATCACCCAGTGGTATACGAAGATCATCAGGACCCCGACCCAGATGCTGATGAAGGCGGCCAGGTACCAGTGCAGCGGCATGTTTCCGAACAGGAGGACGTTCCGCCACGCGTAGGGTGCGGGGATGTGCCACCAGATGGCGATCACCGTCCACAGGACGAAGAAGACCGCGGTGACCTGGACCAACCGGTTCCAGTACCAGGTCTTGTGCCGCTCCGGCAGGTGCTCCTCCGGGTGCTCCACGGGAGCTGCCATGTACCTCCCCCCTTTCTCGCCGTGGGTCCGGCGCGAGACTTGTGTGGTGGACAGATGGGGAGTCGACCCCTGCCTCCTGCGTAGGCGTCCCACCGGGCCGTGACAAGGCTTTGGCGGTAAGTGGGGCACAGCGCGCCGTGGTCAGGCGGGCGGACGGGGTGAACCCGGGACCCCTGCAGGGTGAAGCGGTGAAAAAGTCCGGTGAACTGCGTGGCCAGCGGTGGTCCAAGCAGCGTGAACGGGGGAGGAGCCGGGGGGAGGTGTCAGCAAAAATAGAGACTGGGGCGTCTCGTCCGGGGTGAGAGCGTGCTGCGGATCGCCGCGGCCAGCGCGGGGTTGCTGACGGTCCTGGAGACCATCGTCCTGTACTCCCTGCTGCGGACGGACCCCGTCTCCCTGGCAGCCTCGCTGGCGCTGTTCAACGCGGTCCTGGCCGTGGTGGTGGGCCGGCTGAGCGTGGCTCAGGTGGGCTACGCCCGCGGGCGCAGAGGGCTGCCGCGGCTGCCCGCCCCTCTGCCGGTCCTCCGGGACGGCCTGAACCGGGACACCGCCCAGCAGACCGCCGACCTGCTGGCGCGTCTGGAAGGCGTGCGGGCGGTGGCGGTGGCAGATCGGCAGGAGGTGCTGGCGGTGTCGGGCCCCGAGGCGGGGGACGGTACCTTGGTGGGGCACATGGAGCAAGTGGTAGCGGCGGCGCGGACCCAGGCACGCGCCCATCGTCGTTCCGTGCCAGGAGGAGTCGTGGTGGGATACCCCCTCGCGCACCGACGGGAGGTGCTGGGTGCTCTGGCTTTGGTGCTGGCCCCCGAGTGCCCGGCGGTGGAGGACGTGTGCCGTTCCGCAGAGCTGTTCGCGCGGTTTTTGGCCATGCAGCTGGAGCTGGTTCACATGGACCAGCAGGCGCGCTTGGCCGCGGAGGCGGAGCTTCGGGCCCTGCGGGCGCAGATCAACCCCCACTTCTTCTTCAACACCCTCAACACCGTGGTCAGCTACCTGCGGGACGACCCGGAGACGGCCCGGCGGATCCTTCTGCGGCTGGCGGACCTGTTCCGGATGAACATGGAGCTGCAGGGCCAGATCATCCCCTTTGCGGACGAGTACCAGTACATCCGCGACTACCTGTTCATCGAGCAGGCCCGGTTCCGGGACCGGTTGCGGGTGGTGTACGACATCGACCCCCAGGTCCTGAAGGTGGGGGTCCCGGCCCTCTCGGTCCAGCCCATCGTGGAGAACGCGGTCCGGCACGGGATCGGGCCCAAGAACGGCCCCGGGACGGTGGAGATCCGAGCCCGGCTGGACCTGCTGACCCTGAGGGTACACGTGGTGGTGCGGGACGACGGCGTGGGGATGCCTCCGGAACGGGTGGCGGAGGTGCTGGCGGCCCGAGGCGGAAACGGCGACCGGCGGAGCGGCCGGCGGGGCGTGGGGCTCGCCAACGTGGCGGAACGGCTCCGGCGCCTCTATGGCGACGCCTACGGCCTTCAGATCGACAGTGCTCCGGGCAAGGGGACCACGGTGCACCTGCGGCTGCCCATGCGCTGACGTGGACCCCGTCGGGTTCGTGAGGGCCGCGCGGCCGTTCGGGAACCTGTCCGAGCGGGAGCTGGCCCATCTGGCGGCTGCCCTGGAGGTGGTGTACGTGCCCCGGGGGGAGCGGGTGGTGGACCGGTCTTCCAGCGACCGCTACGTGTACCTGGTCCGCAAGGGCGCGGTCCGGGTGCACAAGGACGGCGGGGTGGCGCACCTGGAGGAGGCGGAGGTGTTCGGGGGCCGGGAGGGCGCGTTCGCAGCTCCCCTGGAGGCGTGGGCGGAGGAGGACAGCCTGCTGTACCGCTGGCCGGCGACCGTGGTGGACTCGGTCCGCCGCGTCCCCGCGGTGGGAGACCAGGTGCGGTCCGGGGTGTTGGTGCCCGTCGGGGAACTGGTGCGGCGGCCGCTCGTGTGGGTCCCCGTGGAAGCCACGTGCCGGCAGGCCGCGGAGCGCATGGTGCAGGAGGGCGTGAGTTCGGTGCTGGTGGCCGCGCAGCCGCCGGGGCCGGAGGGGCTGCCCGTGGGCGCGGTGGTGGGGATCCTGACCGACCGGGACCTGCGGACGAAGGTGGTGGCCCGTGGCCTGGGGGGAGAAGTCCCGGTGGCTTCCGTGATGAGTTCCCCGGTCCACACGGTGGACGCGGACACCCCGACGCTGTCGGCGGTGCTGCGGATGCTGGAGCTGGGGGTGCACCACCTGCCGGTGGTCCGGGACGGACGCGTGGCGGGCATGGTCACCGACACCGACCTGATCCGGCTGCAGGCGCACAGCCCGTTGTTTCTCCTCAAGCGCCTGGAGGCCGGCGAGGTCCGGCGGTACGCGGAAGAGGTGGCGCAGGCGGCGTCGGCGCTGCTGGAGGCCGGGGTGGACGTGGGTCACGTCTGCCGGGCGGTCAGCTACCTGCACGACGCCCTGTGCCGGCGGGTGATCCGGGACGCCCACGCGCGGCTCGGGCGCGAGCCCGCCCTTTACGCGTGGGTGGTCTGCGGGTCGGAGGGGCGCGAGGAGCAGGTCTTACCCACCGACCAGGACAACTTCTTGGTGGTGGCGGAGGACGGCCACGGCGAGTACTTCCGGGCCTTCGCGGAGGCGGTGGCGGAAGGCCTGAGTGCTGCAGGGTTCCCGCCGTGTCCGGGAGGCTACATGGCCACGCGGTGGCAGATGCCCCTGCGGGCCTGGTTGCACACCTTCCAGGGCTGGCTGGCGGATCCCCAAGGAGAGAACCTCCTGCACCTGCAGGTGTTCCTGGACTTCCGGCCGGTGGCGGGATCCCTCTCCCTGGAACCCCTGGAGCGGGTGGTGGAGTCGGTCCGGCTGGCGCCGGTTACCCTAGCGCACATGGCCAGAGGGTGCGCCGGGTTTGCGGTGCCCCTGGGGCCGTTCCGGACTGTGCGGTCCAGACACGGACGGGTGGACCTCAAGGCCGGGCTGGTCGCGCCCGTGGTGTGCGCGGCACGGGTCCTGGCCCTGGCGGCAGGGAGCCGCGTGCGCAACACCTTCGCGCGCCTGGACGCCGCGGCGGAGGGGAGACTGCTGAGCCGGGAGGACGCGGACGGCGCGAAGGAGGCCCTGGCCATCGGGCTCCGGCTGAGGCTGCAGTTCCAGCTCCGGGCGCTGGCGCGCGGGGAGCAGCCGGGCAACGAGGTGGCGGTGGACGAGCTGTCGGGGTGGGAGTTCCGCCGTCTGCGGCAGAGCCTGTGGACCGCCCGGCAGCTGCAGGAGGCGCTGCGACGGCGGTACCACCTGTACCTCTGGGGCTAGGAGGCAGGGTGCGGGTCGTGCGCGTGGTGGTGGCGAGAAGTCTGCTGCGGGTGCCCTGGCAGGAGGCCGTGTACTGGTGCATGGACCTGGAGACCACAGGGCTTGACCCCCGCACCGCCCGGATCCTGGCCGCTGCGGCGGTGCCGGTGCGCGACGGGGTGGTGCGGTACGGCGAGCTGTACGCGACCCGGGTGAGGCCGGGCAGGGGTGCAGTGTGGGCGGGAGCGGAGGCCCACCACCTGGTCCCGCGCGAGGTGGAGGACGCGCCCCGGCTGGAAGGAGTCCTTCGCCGCCTGGACGGTTGCCTGCGGGAGGGGGTGCTGGTGGTGCACGGTAGCCAGGTGGAACTCCCCGTGCTGCAGCGGGCCTACCGCGCGCACGGGATGGCCTGGCCGCGGGTGCCCGTGGTGGACACCGTCCGGCTGCTGCAGCGCCTGGAGCGCCGGGTCCGCTGGCTGACCGCGGCGTCGGTGCCGCTGGATCTGGGCCGGGCGCGGGCGTACCTGGGTCTGCCCGCGTACCCGCGCCACGACGCGGCCAGCGACGCCGTGGCCACCGCGGAACTGTTCGTCGCCCTGGTGGTGCGTCTGGGCGCGCGGACCTTGGAGGAGCTGCTGCGGTGGGGAGGGGCGCGGTGAGGGTCCTCATCGTGGACGACGAGTACCCGGCCCGAAAAGAGCTGCGGGCGCAGCTGTCCCAGTTCCCGGACGTGGAGATCGTGGGGGAGGCGGCCACCGCGGACGAGGCGCGGAAGCTGATTGCCGCCGTCCCGTACGACGTGGTGTTCCTGGACATCGAGATGCCGGGCCGCAGCGGCCTGGAGCTGGCGCGGGAGCTGGCGCGGTGCGGGGGGCCCCGGGTGGTGTTCACCACCGCCTACCCTCAGTACGCGGTGGAAGCCTTCGACGTGGGCGCAGTGGGCTACCTCCTGAAGCCCTTCGACGAGGAGCGCCTGGCCAACGTGCTGGAGCGCCTGGGTGCGCGGGGCGGCCTGAGCCGGGAGCCGGACCGGACTCCCTCCCCGCCGCGGATCCCCGCGTACCGGGACGACGTGACGGTCCTGGTGGCCCCGGAGGAGGTGGTGTTTGCGTACGCGGAGGCCGAGCAGGTGTACCTGAAGCTGCACCGGGACCGTCTGGGCTGCCGGTTCACCCTGCGGGAGCTGGAGGCGCGGCTGCGGCCGCATGGGTTCATGCGGGTGCACCGCCGCTTTCTCGTCAACCTGGCGAAGGTCCGGGAGGTGGTGCCGTACTTCAAGGGCAACATCAGCTTGGTGGTGGACGACGCCCAGCGTACGGAGATCCCCGTGAGCAGGGGGCTAGCGCCCGCGGTGCGGCGGTCCCTGGGACTCCGGGAGGAGTGACGGAACCCCCCCCGGCGCCGGTGGCTCATGCCTGCCCAGGGACACGGCGGTCAGGAGGCCGCGCGGGCACGCGCCACCACCCGCTCCAGGAGCCGCTCCTGGCGCTCGCGGGCAGTGCCGTGCAGCCGCAGCCACACCTCGTCCACGTGGGGTGGGACGTTGCGGCGGTCCAGCCACGACACGACCAGCACCGAGAGGAAGGCCAGGGGGGCGCTGAGGAGGGTCGGGAGGGCCGGGCCCGCGGGAAGCCCGGCCAGCCACGACGGATACGCCTCCACGACCCGCAGGAAGCTGTTGGCGAGGAGCGCAAGGCAGGTTCCTCCGCCCACCAGCATCCCGACCAGCGCACCCCGCAGGGTCGTCCCCTTCCACCAGATGCTGACCAGCAGGACGGGCACGAGGCCGCTGGCGGAAACGGCAAACGCCCAGCTCACCATGAGGGCGATCACCGCGGGGAAGGCCCGGAAAAACGCCACGCGGGGAAAGGCCAGTCCGATGACCATGGCGACCGCGGCCATCAGCACCAGGGCCAGTTTGGCGACCAGGACCCGCACCCTCTCCGGGGCGTCCGGGCGCAGGAACTGCTCGAACACATCGTGGCCCCACGACGCCGCGGAGGCCAGCAACAGCCCCCCGATCGTGGAGAACATGGCCGCGAAGGCGCCCGCGGCCACGTACCCCAGCAGCAGGTCGCCGCCCAACGTCTGCGCGAGGAACGGGAGCACCTGGTCCGGGTGCGCCAGCAGCCCCTCCACCACGTGCACGGGCAGCGGCGCTCCCGGCCGCTGCCCCGCGAGGGGCGTGAGGGCGCGGCCCGCGATCCCCGCGGTGGTGGCGAGCCAGTAGAACACGCTGGTCAGCAGGACCACGTACACGGTACTGCGCCGGGCCAGGGGCCCGGTGGGGTTGGTGTAGAAGCGCATGACCACGTGCGGCAGGCCCGCGGTCCCCAGCACCAGGGTCAGCAGGAGCGAGGCGTGGTCTGCCGGAGAGTACAGGTGGCCGGGCTGGTTGTACACCGCGGGCCCGGGCCGCAGCTTGCTCCGCTGCGGCATCAGGACCACCACCTCCGCCCGGGGGTCGGTCAATCGGGGTTCCACGTGCTGCTTCCAGTAGGACTCGCTCATCACCGACCGGGCCCGGTCCGCGGGAGTCTGTCCGGAGGCGTCGGGACGCAACAGGTCCGCCACACGCCAGCGTTCGGGGTTCACGAGCGGCCCGGCGCTCAGGTCGCGGAGGGCACGCGTGTAGCTGAACCCCACAGCGAAGGCGAAGGCGACCACCAGGGCCATGGCCGAGGTCATGATCCAGAACTGCAGGGCTTGGTTCCAGGTCATCCCCCGCATGCCGCCGAGGGTGCTGAACACGGTCATCGCCACCGCGGTGAGGACCACCCCGGTGGCGTAAGGGCTCAGGCCGAGGATCCCCTGACCCACCAGGAGCTCCCACACGGTACCGGCACCCACCATCTGCGGGGCCAGGTAGAACAGGACGATGAGCTGCACCAGGGCGACGGCCACCAGCCGGGCTCCGCTGGACTCGAACCGCGCGGCGAAGTAGTCGGGCAGCGTGTACTCGCCGAACCGCCGCAGGGGCGAGGCGGTGAACAGGAGCAGGGGCACGAAGCCGCCCGCGAAACCCACCCCGAACCAGACTCCGTCCAGGCCCGAGGCGTAGACCGCGCCCGCGACCCCGAGGAAGGACGCCGCGCTGAAGTAGTCCCCGCAGACCGCGGAGGCGTTGAGGAACGCGCTCACCGTCCGGCCCGCCAGGTAAAACTCCACCTTGGTGCTGGTCCGCCTGCGGACCAGCCAGGACACCAGGAGGGCGCTGGCGAGGACCAGGAGGGTGGTGGCCAGGGCGGCGGTGGCCACTGCCTAGTACCCTTCCCCACTCGGGGGCGTCCGGACCGGCGGCTCCCACGAGTCCTCCCGCCACAGGGTTCGGCCCAGGAGGTCCTCGTCCAGGCGGTTGGCCCGCATGGTGTAGGAAGCCGCGAGCACGAGGCAGAACAGGGGGTAGAGCACCGTCGCCGCGATGAAGGCGGGAGTCAGGCCGCCCCAGACGGGACTTGTGGTCCACGCAGGCCACACCGCTTGCACCACCGGGAGCAACAGGGTCCCTGCGAAGAACAGCAACGCGTGGCTCACGCTGAGCCGTCGCTGGGCGCGGAACAGGGCGTCCACCTCTTCCGGGGTGTCGAACTCCGCGTAGTTCCACAGGAGGGAGTCCAGGGTGTCACCGGGTAACCGCCCGTCGGGCACCGGCCGAACGTCCTGCGCCACGGCCCACCCCCAAGGCCTGGACTGGTCGTTACAGTTGGACGGTGGGCCGGCTGACTCCTACCGGAGGCGCACCGCAGAGGGTCAGGATACGGTCTGCCATGGCAGGCGCTGCGCCCGGCGGGCCCATGCGCTCCCGTCCCGTGCGTCCGCGGCGGTGGCGCTCTTCGGGGTCCTCCAGCAGCCGCACTACCCACCCGGCTGCTTCCGCTGGCCCGGAGACGGCCACCAGGGCGTCTGCCAGCAGCCTCGCCTGCATGCGGAGGAATTTCGGGGTGAACTGCACTCCCCCTGGGCTGGGATACGCCACCACGGGCTTGCCGAGCCCCGCGGCCTGCTCGTGGGCGGTCCCCGCCATGCCGAGCACGACCCACGCGCGGGCCAGCGCGTCCGCGAAGGCCCGGGTCCACCGGACCCGAAGTTCCCCCAGGACCAGCCACTCCTCGTCCAGGTCAGCCCCGCAGGCCCCGGCCAGGCCCGCGGGATCGGCGGTGGGCGAGACCGCCACGAGGAAGTGCACCTCCGGGTGCCTAGAGGCCACCGTCTGCGCCACCCGGCAGAGGGATGCGAAGTTCGCCGCCGCGTCAGCCCGACTACCCGGCAGCAGCAGGACCACGGGCGCTCCTTCCGGGATTCCAAAGCTCTCCCCGCGGAACTGCAGGCAGTCCATCATGAGGTTCCCCACGTACTCCGCGGGAAGCCCCGCGCTGCGGAACCGGTGGGCGGTCACCTCGTCCCTGGGGAACGAAACCCGCGCGAGCCTGCGGACCAGGGCCAGCTCGAAGGGGCGGTGCGGGTCGTTGTATTCTGATTTGGCGGTGGGCACGTAGACGATTCCGCACGGGTCCGCGGCAGCGGCCATCCACAGGCAGAACACGTCCCCTACAGCCACCACCGCGTCGTACCGGCCCCGCTGTGACCGCAGGGTCGCCCGTTGGGCCCACGTCAGGGACAGCCAGCCTGCCCGCAGATCCTTCCAGGCCGCCCGCAGGCCGGTCCGGAAGCCGAAGCCCGCGGTCGGGAGGGTCCGGCGGGGGTCCAGCGTCTCGATCCCTTCCGCCTCGTACGGGTGCCCGATCCCCACCAGCGGGTAGGCGGCCACGTGCACACCGCGCTCCCGCAAAGCGCGGGCTAGGGCGGCGCCCATGAGATCCTCGCCGTAGCCGTTGGACACCAGGAGCACCCGCACGGCGCTAGCTCCGGGCCTGCGCGGGAACCGGCCGACTGGCGCGCAGGGCCTCCCACACGCCTTCGTAGTAGGCATGCCAGAGCAGTTCCACGTAGCCCTCGTGGGCCACCACGAGCCACGCACGGCGGCGCCACCCTCGCGCGTGCTCCAGCCGGCGCTCGGCGAGCTGGACCAGGTGCCGGAAGGCCGGTACGAACAGGGGTGTCCGGTACACCAGCCACTTCAGGGGCAGCAGCAGGGGATGCAGTTCGAGGAAGAAACCCAGGCCCCACGGGCAGCCATGCCGCCTCCAGAAATACACGGCTCCGGCTCCCGCCTGCCGTTGCTTGGCACGGGCGGAGTCCAGGGTCTCCACGTGGTAGTGCCAGACCCGAGGCCGCGGCTCCAGCTTGAGGCGGACGCCGCTGGCCCGCAGCCGCACCGCGAGCTCGAAGTCCTCCCACCCGTAGGTCCGGAACCCTTCGTCGAACCCGCCCACGGCCCAGAAGTCACGAGCCCGCACGGAGAAGCACTGCATGATGGCGTGCAGGGGAGACAGGTCCTGCGGCTGGCGGGGCGTGAGGTCCGGGAACAGGCCCTTGACTTCCATGAACGGGTTCACCCGGGTGCCGGGGTGGTGCCGGGAGAGGGTGACCACGCCCACCCGGTCGCCGGACTCGTGGTGTCGGGCGTGCAGGGAGAGCGTGTCCGGCTCGGCCCAGATGTCGCAGTCGAGGAACAGGAGCACCTCGTACCGCGCGTGGCGCGCTCCCAAATTGCACGCCGCCGCACGCCCGCCGTTTTCCTGCCGGACGTGACGCACCGCCAGCCGGGATGCGAAGCCCTCTACGACATCGCCGACGGGCTCCGTGGAGCCGTCGTCTGCCACCACCACCTCGAACGCGTCCGGCGGGTAGTGCTGGCGACAGAGGTGTGTCAGGGTGACCCGCAACACCTCGGCCCGGTTGAACACGGGGATGACGACGCTGATCCGGACCATCAGCCTCTCTCTATCGTGCGGGCACGTGCAGGAGAAGGGGATTGCAGTGGGGAAGGGGCGCGCAGGGCGCGCCACACGCCCTCGTAGTACGCTTCCTGCACGAGGAAGTTGTACCCCTCGCTGGCCACAAGCAGCCACCAGCGACGCCGCAGGCCCCCGCTGACGGCGGCCCGGTTTTCCGCGGCCCTCACCAGGGCCCGCATCGGACGGGCCAGCATTCCGCTACGATAGACAAGCCACTTGAGCGGCAAGAGGGCAGGGTGGATCTCCAGGAACAGCCCCAGGCGCCGGTCCCTCCCGTGCTTCCGCCAGAAGTACACCGCGTTCGCGCCCGCCTCGCGCTGCTTGCGCAGCCGTTCGTCCAGGGACTCCACGTGGTGGTGCCACGCGAAGGCCTCCGGCTCCCAGTGCAGCTCGACCCCCGCGCGGTGCAGGCGGAAGCCCATCTCGATGTCCTCCCACCCGTAGCCACGGAACGCCTCGTCGAACCCCCCAACTGCCCACAGGTCCTCGGTGCGCAGGGAGAAGTTGCTCATGATGGTGTGGTACGGGGACAGGCCCACCCGCCGCCGACGGGTGAGGTCCGGCAACAGCTCCTTGGTCTCCATGAAGGGTGTGACCTTCGCCGCGGGATGCAGCAGCCGCGTGCCCTGGACCGCGACCCGGCGACCGTCGTAGTGGCGCGCGTGGGCCCGCAGGAGCTGTGGCTGTGCCCACATGTCGGGATCCAGGAACAGTACCACGGGGTGGGTGGCCAGCCGGGCGCCGGCGTTTCGGGCCGCTGCCAGGCCTGAGTTGTCCTGCCGGACGTAGCGCAGGGGTAGGTCCAGGCGGCCGGCGCAGTCCTGTACCACCTGCGGGGTGTCGTCCGTGGACCCGTCGTCCACCACCACCACCTCGTACCGGTCCTTCGGGTAGTCCTGCTCTGCCAGGTGCTGCAGGCAGGTACCCAGGACCCCCGCGGCGTTGTACGCGGGCACGACCACCGTGATCCCGGTCATCCGGCCGCCTCCGGTGTCTCGGTGCGGTGCGCCAGCCCTGCCGCCACCAAAAGCCAGAAGGCGAACCCGAGGTGGAAGGACTGCAGCGTGCCGTCCACCAGCTGCTGCGCCAGCACCGCAGCGAGGGCGGCCGCCAGCCCGGCGCGCAGCACCCGGTCCCGGGCCGGGCGGCGGAAGGTCGTGCGGTATAC
>CALIMJ010000034.1 GCA_938028835.1 uncultured bacterium
ACCTCCACAGCCAGGGCCTCCTCTTCGGCTCCGGCCTCCCGGAGCGCCTCCTCCGCGAGCTCCCGCGCCACGCCCTTGCGCCGCAGCTCGTACCGCAGACGCGCCGCCCCGAGGCCGCGCGAGGCCTGCCGCGACCGCACCCACTCCAGGGCGAACCGCCGGTCGTCCACCAGGCCCCGCCGCTCCAGCTCCGACACCACCTGGCTGGCAAGCCCCGCGTCCCCAAGCCTCGCCAGCCTTTGGAGGAGTTCCCGCGCGGAACGCGGCCGGACCGCCAGCAGCACCAGGGCTCGCCGCCGAAGCCGGTGCAGCTCGGTGGCGCGCTCCAGCGTCCGCAGCGCCTCCGGTCCCACCGGACCGGGCGCGGGCAGATTCAGCTGCCGCCAGGCGTCCTCGGGAACAGCCAGGGTGCGCCCATCGTCCAGGCGCACCCGGACCTCCCCGCTCCTGCCCCGCCGGACGGACAAGACCTGCGGCATTTGGCCCTTATGGTAGCAAACGGCCGTTCGCCCCTCAAGAGACCGGGTGCCTTCCTACCCCTCGAAGCCCGTCAGCAACAGCACCTTGCCCGTGGTCTCGCGGCCCTCCAGAGCCCGGTGGGCGTCCGAGGCCTGCGACAGCGGCAGGGCCCGGTCGATGCGCAGCTTCAGCTCTCCCGTGCGGATCCAGCCCAGAACCTCCCCGGCCCTCCACAGCAGCTCCTCCCGGGTGGTGGTGTAATGCCACAGGACCGGCCGGGTGAGGAAAAGGGATCCCTTCTGGGCCAGCACCTGCGGGTCGAAGGGCGGCACCGGCCCGCTGGACTGTCCGTACAGCACCAGCATGCCCCGCAGCGCGAGACAGTTCAGGCTCTTCTCGAAGGTGTCTTTGCCCACGGAGTCGTACACCACCTGCAGCTTGCGCCCCTCCGTGATCCGCAGCACCTCCGCCTCGAAGTCCTGCTGGGTGTACAGGACCACGTGATCGGCGCCCGCCTCCCGCGCCAGCCGGGCCTTCTCCTCCGTCGACACCGTTCCGATAACAAGCGCGCCGCGCCGCTTGGCCATCTGGACGAGGAGCAGGCCCACCCCACCGGCCGCCGCGTGAACCAGGCAGGCGTCGCCCGGTTTCAGGGGGTAGGTGGTGGTCACCAGGTAGTGCGCGGTCATCCCCTGCAGCATGGCGGCCGCCGCCTGCTGGTACGTCACGCCGTCGGGGATGGGCACGAGGCGCTGGGCCGGGACCAGCACGTACTCCGCGTAGGACCCCAGGACGTTGGAGTAGGCCACCCGGTCTCCGGGTTTCACCTCCGTGACCCCTGGTCCGATCGCCTCCACCACGCCTGCGCCCTCCTGTCCCAGTGCGGTGGGCAGGTCGATCCGGTACAGGCCCTTCCGCTGGTAGATGTCGATGAAGTTCACCCCGCACGCCACCAGCCGGACCAGGGCCTGGCCCTCACCGGGCGCGGGCGTGGGGACCTCCTCGTACCGCAACACCTCGGGACCGCCGTGCTGGTGGATCCGGACCGCGTACATCGTCCTCCTCCCGTGGGGAAATCACGCGGCTATTGTACCCCGTGGCTTTCAAACGTAGGAGGTGGCAGACGTCCGCGGCACGTAGGCTTCCGAGCAAGCGCGAGACGCGTGGGGAGCGGAGGTGGAGGCGTTCAACCGACCACACCTGCCTCTGTACCGGCTGGACCCCCCTGGACCCGCTGGCCGCCTTGGGAGGTTTCGAACGCCGGAGGGTCCGGTGTTGGGCCGTACCGCGGAGGAGTGTTCCTCTGCCGGCCTGCGGATCCTGAAGGGCACCCGCCTGCGAGAGATCTCCCCGCTGATCCTGCGGTCGGAAGAACCGGACGGCGCGCCGGGCTGCGGGATTCCGCGGCGACGCCCGTGGCCCACGTGCCGGTTCGTAGACAGCCGGGGTTCCTTACTTCGCCGCGGTGGAGTCCGCGTCCAGGCGCGGGGGCCAGCCCGCCATGGGCCGTGGTGGCTCTGGCCGTGGCGCTTCACCTCCTCGGGCGGTGAGTAGCTCGCCGGTAGCCCTGGTTACTTGACAGGCAACCGGGGGTGTGGCAGGCTTAGGCACGAAGAACCGATCATCGGACCAATCCCATGGTTCCCGTCACGCTGGAGCCCATCCGGCGGACGCGGGTCTACGAGCAGGTGGCGGCCCGCATCCAGCAGCTCATCCTGGAAGGCGAGCTACGGCCTGGTGACCGGCTCCCCACGGAACGGGAGCTGGCCGAGCGGTTCCGTGTCAGCCGAAGCTCCGTGCGGGACGCCATCCGGGTGCTCCAGCTCATGGGTCTGGTGGAGCCTCGCCAGGGTGAGGGCACCGTCGTCCGGGATCTCAGCCCTGAGGCCGTGGTGCACCCCCTCGCCTCCCTGTTGGTCCGCAGCCGTGCGCTCCTGACGGACCTGCTGGACGTCCGGAAGATGATCGAGCCCCACCTCGCTGCCCGTGCCGCCCAGCACGCCACGGAGGAAGAGATCCGACGCCTGCAGACCATCCTGGACCGACAGCGGGCCAAGGCGGAGCAGGGCGAGCTGGCGGTGGAGGAGGACTCCGAGTTCCACTACACCATCGCCACCGCGGCGCGCAACCAGGTGATCCTGCGGATCCTGGACGTCCTCATGGACCTGCTGAGGACCAGCCGGGAGCGATCCCTTCAGGTTCCCGGACGGCTCCAGAAGTCCCTGGAGGGCCACGGGCGGATCCTGGCAGCCATCCGTCGGCGCGACCCCGCGGCCGCGGAGGCCGCCATGCGGCGCCACCTAGAAGAGATCGAGGAGGTCCTGGGCCGGGCCGTGTCCGCGAACCGGCCCCGGGTCCGAGGGAGGTGAGCCTCGACGTCTGGCAGGGTGTGCAGTCCCCATCCCGGAGCGAAGGAGGACGGCGGATGATCAAGCGGGTGGAGATCAACTACCGGGGGATCTTCCAGAAGACCCTGGCGAAGAGGATCGGCGGCGATATCGTCATGATCGCTGCCCGGATGGGCCAGGTGGGATTCTCCAACGGCCGCTACAGCGACGCTCCCGAGCGCAACGGCATTCCCTGCAAGTACTTTGCCTTCGTCTCCCCCGACCTGTCGGAGGAGGAGCTGGAGGCGGAGTGCGGGGCCAAGCTGGACATCGACGAGGCGAACATCTCCGTGGTGCTGGACGACACCATGGTGAAGGGCGTGGAGCCGTGGGCGTGGCACGGGGTCCGACCCATCAACGAGAAGGTGGTGCCCTACGGGTACCTGCTCATCGTGTCCCGACGTCGGCCCGAGGAGTTGGTGCGCTTCATGGCCCGCAAGCCCTACCCCTACTACCTGGCCATCCTCGAAGGGGAGGCGAGCTTCGCGGGCCTGTGGGTGTACCGGGACGACCTCACCCACGAGCGGGTGCTGGGCGCCCTCGCCGCTCTGGACCCGCAGCTGCTCAGCATCGAGGCGGTGAAGGGCTACCTGTGGGACAAAACCCACGAGGAGCACCGCGTCCAGGCGGCCCAGAAGGCGTACGAGTCCGTACGCCACAACGTCCACGAGGTCACGCCCCTGCAGGGGATCGACTGGCCCTACGAGATCCCCAAGCTGCCGAAGTGGCACGAGTTCCCGGAGGGCGTGGTGGTCAAGGCGGTCCCAAGGGAGTTCCACCTGGGACCGAAGGGCCAGTCCCGCAACCAGCTGTTCAAGCGCGGCACCACGAAGTCCCAGCGCCCCGTGGTCCGGTTCGACCTGTGCACCAAATGCACCCTCTGCTGGCTGGAGTGCCCGGACCAGTGCTTCGACCCCACACCGGACGGCACCTACGACGTGGACTACGAGTACTGCGTGGGCTGTGGGAAGTGTGCGGAGGTCTGCCCGGTCCAGGAGTGCATCGTGATGGTGGACGAGCTCGCCTTCGAGGACAACCGGAGCCCGTGGGAGCACTGGAAGCGCGATCCGGAAGGCTACGTCCGGTGGGCGGAGGAAAAGAAGGGGACCCACCGGGTGCTGCCCAACGTGGTCACCGGCACGGGCCAGCGGGTGGTGGAGGTGGAGCCCGTGCCCGCAGGCGGCAAGCCCAAGCCGGCGGCCCGCGCGGGCGCGTAGGGTACGGAAGGAGGGACGAGGATGGCCGTCGCACAACCGGTAGGCGTCTACGAGCGGGAAGACCTGCTAACCGGCTGCCAGGCGGTAGCGGAGGGGATCCGCCTGGCCAACGTGGACGTGATCGCCGCCTACCCCATCCGTCCATACACGGAGGTGATGGACGCGATCTCCAAGATCATCGCGGACGGCAAGCTGGTGGCGGAGTACATCGTCGCGGACAGTGAGCACTCCCAGTTCGAGATCGTCAAGCACGCCGCATCCGTAGGCGCCCGCGCCTTCGCGGGGTCCAGCGGCACCGGCTGGATGTACGGCTTCGAGGCCCTCGTGGTGACCGCCACCGACCGTCTGCCCGTGCTGTTCCTGGTGGGGAATCGGGCCCTGGACGACCCCGGGGCCTTTGGCGTCGAGCACAACGACGCGCTGGCCATCCGGGACATGGGATGGCTGCTGTGCTGGGTCGCCACCGCGCAGGAGGCCCTGGAGCACGTGCTCCTGGGCTACCGGATCGCGGAGGACCGGGAGGTAAGGATGCCCATGGCCCTAGCCATGGACGGGGCGTTCCTCACCCACTCGCAGCACATCGTGCGGATCCCCTCTCAGGAGGCGGTGAACCGCTTCCTCCCGCCCTTCGACCTCGGTGAGCGTCGGCTGCACCCAGACAACCCCGTCTCCATCGCGCCGCAGGTGAACGAGGACTGGGTCATGGAGATCCGGCGCCAGAACTGGGAGGCGGCGCGGCGGGCCCGCGGGGTCATCGCCACCGCATACGAGGAGTTCAACCAGGTGTTCGGCCAGCGCTACCGGCCTCCCTACTCCTTCGAGGAGTTCCTTACCGACGACGCGGAGGTGGTCCTGATCGGCATGGGGACCGTGGCTATGCCGGCGCGCACCGCCGTCCGACGCCTCCGCGAGCAGGGCCACCGGGTGGGCTACGTCAACCTGCGGTGGTTCCGGCCCTTCCCCACGGAGGAGCTGCGGGAGTCCCTTCGGAGGTTCCGGGCTGTCGGGGTCATCGACCGCGACTTCGCCCACGGGGCTCCGGACGACGGCGGGGTCCTGCTGCACGAGGTGCGATCCTGCCTGTACCCGGTACGGGAGAGGCCCGCGGTGGTGAACTTCATCACCGGGCTCGGGGGCCGGGACGTCTCCATCCAGGATGCGATCCGGATGTACGAGATCACCCAGGAGGCGGCCCGGAAGGACCGCCTGGACGGGTTCGTCACCTGGGTGGGCGTGCGGGAGTAAACCGAAGGGGGAGACCATGGCGACTGCGGACAAGGTCCTCGTCTACGACCGGATCAAGGGCGTCAAGCAGATTCCCCTGGAGGAGTTCTACACCTCCGGGCACCGGACGTGTCAGGGCTGCGAGTCCGCCACCGTGATGCGGCAGTTCATCAAGGCGGCCGGGCCCCGGACGGTGGTGGCGGGGTCCACGGGGTGCATGTACGTGGCCAACACCAGCTACATGACCACGCCCTGGATCGTGCCGTGGATGCACACCCAGCTGGGAGCGGGCGGCTCGTCCGCGGTGGGGATGGCCGCGGGGCTGCGGGCGCTCATGCGGAAGAACCGCATCCCCCAGGAGAAGATCCACGTGATTTCCTTCTGCGGGGATCTCGGGGGCGGCGACATGGGGCTGTCCGGGATCTCCGGGGCCCTGCAGACGGACTACGATCTCCTCATCATCATGTACGACAACGAGTCCGCGGCCAACACGGACATCCAGGCCACGGGGCTCACCACCTGGGGCGCGCAGACCACCTTCAGCCCCGTGGGCAAGGTGGAGCGGATCATGCACCGGCGGTGGAAGAAGAACGTAGCGGCCATGCTAGCGGTGGGCCACCCCAACTGCCGGTACGTGGCCACCGCCTGCGCTACCTTCCCCCCGTTGGACTTCCTGAACAAGGTCCGCAAGGCCCTCAGCATCGGAGGGCCCACCTTCATCCACACGTACGACCCCTGCCCCAAGGGCTGGGACTTCCACCCGCGGTACTCGCACGAGCTGGGCGAGCTGGGCGTGCGGTCGGGCCTGCTGCCCCTGTACGAGATCATCGACGGCGAGGTGGTCTACACCTACGACGCGCGGAAGACAGCCAAAGGGAGGATTCCGGTGCGGGAGTACCTCACCCGGCAGGGCCGGTTCGCTCACCTGACGGAGGAGGACATGGCGCACATCCAGAGGATGGTGGATCAGATGTGGGACGAGTGGGAGGTCCCGGGGGTCGCACCCTTCCGCGGCACGCTGAAGGTCTCTGCGTGAAGGTTCTGCAGGAGGAGTTACCGGGAAGGAGGCGTAGACTCAAACAACGGGAAAGCGCAAAAAGCTGAGCGCTATGCTCAGAAAGCAAAGGGGGTACGGGGAATGGGGCGTGTCCAAAAGGGCTCGCTAGCCCTCGTAATGGTCTGCCTCGTGGCGCTGCTGGGATCCGGAGTGTGGGGGGCTCCGGCCTGGCAGCCCAACCGCCCGGTGGAGTGGACGGTCCCTGCAGGGACCGGGGGTGGCGCCGACCAGCAGGCGCGTCTGATGGCGCCTCTCATTGAGAAGTACCGGCTCTCCCCGCAGCCGTTCATCCCCGTCAACCGGCCCGCGGGAGCGGGCGCGCAGGCGTTCCTGTGGATGATCGACAAGACGGGCGACCCGCACACCATCCTCATCACCCTGGACAGCCTGTTCGCCACGCCCGCAGCGCAGGTCATCCGCAAGCGGGACGGTTCCCGGTTCAGCTGGCGGGACCTGACCCCCATCGCCCGCCTGCTCCTGGACCACTTCGTGCTGTGGGTCCACGCGGAGTCACCCTGGAGGACGCTGGACGACTTCGTCCGCGCGGCGAAGGCGGGCCCCCCGGGTCGCCTCAAGATGGCGGGAACCGGGTCCAAGCAGGAGGACGAGATCATCATGGTCCTCCTGGAGCAGTCCTGGGGTGCGAAGTTCACCTACGTTCCCTTCCCCGGCGGCGGCGCGGTGGCCGCGGCCTTGGTCGGCAAGCAAGTGGACTTCACGGTGAACAACCCCATCGAGGCGGTGGGGCACTGGGAGGCCGGAAGGGTGCGCCCGCTGGCTATCTTCGCCTCGGAGCGGGTTCGGGTGGGCAAGTGGGGGGAGATCCCCACCATGAAAGAGCTGGGTTACCCCATCGAGTACCAGATGCTGCGGGGCATCTTCGGCCCGCCGCAGATGCCCGCGGAAGCGGTGGCCTTCTACCAGGAGGTGTTCCGGCGGGTTCTGGACACTCCGGAGATGGCAGACTTCATCGAGCGGGGCGCGTACACCAAAGCCTACCTGACCGGCCGGGAGTTCGTCCAGTGGCTGGAGCGGAAGGATGCCCTGGTGCGGAACCTGATGGAGAAGGCCGGCTGGCTGGCGCGCTAGGTCCGGACCCACCGCGCCAGAGGGGGGAGTCGGGGTGCGGAAGGCGGCTCTGGCGTTCGCGGGGTTGCTGGTGGCAGCGGGGATCGTGTTCCTGGGGGAGGCTTCCCGCCTGCCCACGGGCTGGACGGCATCCGGTCCCGGCCCCGGGTTCTTCCCCTTCTGGCTCGCCACGGGCTTCACCCTCGCCGGACTGGCGGTACTGGTCCGCACGTGGAGTTCCCACCACAGTCCGGGCGAGGCCTTCCTTCCGGGTGGAGCCTGGAAACGCATCCTCGTGGTGTTCCTACCGATGGTGGGGATCGTGGCGTTCCTCCACTACCTCGGCATCTACCTCGGAGGGCTGCTATACCTGCTGGGGTACACGCGGGGGGTGGGACGCCACTCCTGGCCAGTGGTCGTGGCGGTGAGTGTCGGCGTCCCCCTGGTCCTGTTCTTGATATTCGAACGGTGGTTTCTGATGCCCATGCCGAAGGGGCTCGTTCTGGAGTGGTTGCTGTACGGAAGGTAGCGAGATGGATCCGATCCGGACGTTCCACGACCTCCTCTACGGACTCGGGGTAGCGGCTTCCCCAGAGAACCTCATGGTAGCGGTGGTCGGGCTGCTTCTCGGGACCGCCATCGGGGTGCTGCCCGGCCTGGGTGGGACCAACGGCGTGGCGCTGCTCCTGCCGCTGACCTTTCACCTGAAGCCCACTGCCGCCATCATCCTTCTCGCCTCGGTGTACTGGGGCGCTATCTTCGGTGGGGCCATCACCTCCATCCTGTTCCGCATCCCCGGCGAGCCGTGGTCGGTGGCCACCATGTTCGACGGCTATCCCCTGGCGAAACAGGGCAAGCCGGGCGTGGCCCTGACCGCCGCCTTCACCTCCTCCTTCATCGGGGCCTTCGTGGCCATCGTCCTGTTCACCTTCTTCGCCCCACCCCTGGCGGAACTGGCGTTAAAGTTCGGCCCGCCGGAGAACTTCGCAGTCCTTTTGCTGGCCTTCGCCACCATCGCGGGGCTGGAGAGCGGAGATCCGGTCAAGGCGGTGCTCATGACCTTCCTGGGCCTCCTCCTGGCCACGGTGGGCTTCGACATCGTCAGCGGGTCTCCCCGCATGACCTTCGGGTCCGTGGCCCTGCAGAGCGGGGTCAACTTCGTCATCATCGCCATCGGCGTCTTCGGGCTCGGCGAGATCCTGCTGACGGTGGAGGAGGCGCTGCGGATCGAGGGCCTGAGAGCCCGGCTGAGCTTCCGGGACGTGTGGGAGACGTGGAAGATGTTCCCCCGCTACGTGTGGACCATCGTCCGCAGCACCCTGCTGGGCTTCTGGATCGGGGTGCTTCCGGGTACCGGAGCCACCCCCGCGTCCTTCATGAGCTACGGGATGGCGCGGCAGTTCAGTCCCAGGGGTTCGAAGTTCGGCACGGGCGAGGTGGAAGGGGTGGTGGCGCCCGAGACCGCGGCGCACGCCGCGGGCGTCGGGGCCCTGCTCCCCATGGTGACCCTGGGCATTCCGGGTTCCCCCACGGCAGCGGTGATGCTGGCCGGCTTCTTCATCTGGGGGCTCAACCCCGGCCCCCTCCTCTTCCGGGAGAATCGGGAGTTCGTGTGGGGTCTCATCGGGTCCATGTACCTGGCAAATGTGATCGGCGTGCTGATCGTCCTCACCCTGGTGCCAGCCTTTGCGGCGATCGTCCGGATTCCCTTCGCCATCCTGGCTCCCCTCATCACCATCCTGTGCAGCATCGGCGCGTACGCGGTGAACAACCAGGTCCTGGACCTGTGGATCATGCTGGGCTCTGGGCTGGCGGGATACCTGTTCAAGAAGCTCGGCTACCCCCTCGCCCCGCTGGTGGTGGCCCTCGTCCTCGGGGACATGACGGAGCAGGCCTTCCGCCAGAGCCTGATCATGGGTCAGGGCTCGCCAGCCATCTTCTTCACCCGTCCCATCGCGGCTTTCTTCCTGGCGGCCTCTGTCGCGGTGTTCCTCCTACCCTTCGCCCGGAAGGTGGTCCGGCGCGCCCGCGGCGGGGCGGTCCCGGCGGAGGCCCCCGGGACCGCGGGCTCTTAGGGGCACGGCGTGTAACGGAGCCCGACTTGGGAATCGTCGCTTTCACCCGAGAGCTGGGCAGCCTCGGCACCTTCATCGCGGAGGAGCTGGCCCGCCGTCGTGGCTACCGGTTCGTGCGACGGGAGATCCTGGAGGAGGCGGCCCGAGTGGCTCCCCTCACGGAGGACGAGCTCACCCGGCTGGTGGAGAGCCCCCCGGGGTTCTGGGAACGCCTGAGCCTGCCCGCCCGCCGTCACTTCTACCACGTGGCCGCGCGTGTCCTGGAGTACGCCCAGGCGGACGACGTGGTCATCCTGGGGCGGTGGTCCACCCTGCTCCTTCGCGGCGTGCGGCACGCGGTCCGGGTGCGGGTGTGCGCCCCGCTTCCGCTTCGAGTGGAGCGGCTGGCGGACCGGTTGGGGGTGCCCCGCCCCGAGGCGCAGGCCATCGCGGAGCGTTACGACCAGGGGGTCCGGGCGCGCATTCGGCAGTTCTTCGACGTGGAGTGGGAGGACAGTGACCTGTACGACCTGGTGATCAACACGGAGCGTGTCACCGTGGAGATGGGATGCCAGCTCGTGGAGCACCTCCTAGACAGTCCGGAGTTTCAGGCGGACGAAGCCTCGCGGCAGGAGGTGCGGGATCGGGCGCTGGCAGCCCGGGTCCAGGAAGCCCTGAAGTCCGACGACCGGCTGGGCCCCGTGGACCTCCACGTCACCGCACAGGGGGGTACCGTAACCCTCCAGGGGGTGGTGTTCGGGCCGGAGGAACGGCGGGCCGTGCTGGAGGTCGCCCGCTCGGTGCCGGGGGTGGTGCAGGTGGACGACCGGCTCACGGTGGCCCGGATGCCCCTGCGATAGCCACCGTCCGCGGCGCAGGCGGCCCGGGTTCGGTAGTTCGATGTAAGGTAAATCAGGAAGGCAGCAGCTTGTGCCAGCCGGCTGCTCCACGTGACCGCGGGGCCGGAACGGAATGGTGCCACGGTGGACGGGGCGCAGGATGGAAACCGGTGAGTGGCTGGCCGCTGTCGTCGGGTACGCGCTGGGCTCGGTCCTTCCGGCTGAGATCCTGGCCCGGCGCAGGCTCCGGACGTCCATGCGCGCCCTGGGCGATAACCCCGGGGGTGCGGGGGCGTGGCGGAAGCTCGGACGCTCGGCAGCCGTGGTGGTCGCTTCCTTCGACGTGGCCAAGGGGGCCCTGGTGGCCTGGCTTGCGCGCCGGGTGGCTACCACCCTCGAGGGCTTCGTGCTGATCTGCGCCTCGCCCGTGGCCGGCCATAATTGGCCCGTGCACCTGCTGTTCCGGGGAGGACGCGGGCTCGCCCCTGCCGCGGGCGTGCTCCTGGTGGTGGCCACCGGTCCGGCGGTGCTGTCCCTGGGGCTCGGCGCCTTGCTGGCTTTGCGTACCCGGTGGGCGCCCACCGTGGGGATCGTGGGCCTACCCCTCTACGTGGCCCTGCTGGCCGCTCGGGAGTATCCCCAGCACGAGGTCGCCGCCGCGACCGCGGTAACCCTGACCGTAGCCGTGCGCCAGCTTCCGTGGCTCTGGAGCCGGCTGAAGGAAGCCAGGCGGCGGTTCTCCCCGTCTTCCTGAGGAATCCCCATGGGCAGGGTGCTGGTGGTCACGGAGTCCGCGTGCTCCCTGCCCCCGTACCTTTGCGCGGAGCGAAACATCCTGGTGGTTCCCATGTGGATCGTCCGAGGAGAACGCAGCTACCGGGACGGGGTGGACGTGACCCTCCCGGAAGTCCTGGCGTGGCTGGATCGGGGGCCACCGTATCCCACCTCGTCGGCTCCCTCCCCGGCCGACTACCTGACCGCGTTCGAGGAAGCCGTCCGGCGGGGCGCGGAGCGGATCCTGGTGCTCACGGTGGCCCGGTGGTTGTCCGCCGCACACGAACACGCTCGCCGGGCGGCGAGCCGGTTTCCGATCCCGGTGGAGGTCGTGGACACGGGTACGGCTGCCGCTGCCCAGGGGCTGGTCGTGCAGGAGGCCGCCCGACGATTGGAGGCGGGGAGGGCGCTGGAGGAGATCGTGGAGTGGGTGAAGACCGTGGGGTCTCGGGCCCGGCTTGTGGCTTCGGTCCGCAGTCTCGACCACCTGTACAGAAGCGGCCGGGTTCCCGGAATTGCCCACCTGCTCAACCGGCGCGTGGGAGCCGTCCCCTTGTTTGCCATCGGGGAAGGCCGGATCCGTCGGGCGGCGCTGGCCGCGAATCTGTCCTCCGCGATCCGCCGGATGGTGGCCGAGGTTCGCAGGGCAGGGCTCCGCGCCGCGCGCCTGCACGTGGCGGTAACCGAGGCGGGGATGCCTGACGAGGCGGAACACCTGGCCAGCGCCCTCAGGGCCGAGCACCCCGGCCCAATCCCGGTATTCCCCTTCACCCCTGTGATGGCGGTGAACACCGGCCCGGGTGTGCTGGGGGTAGCTTACCTCGCGGAGTCCTGACGCCCTCCGGCTGCCGCGAGTCCGCCGGGAGCCTCACCGCCCGCATCTCCTCCACGTCACCCCACCGGGCGGCGAGTGCAACCAGCCGGTGGGGCGCGTCGGTGTGGATGTGCACGCGGACCAGACCGTCCCGTTCGGCCATCACCACGGAGTCCCCGAGCCGTTCCAGGGCCCGGCGCGCCCGTGCGCCGGGAAGCCGGTGGGCTCGCAGCAGCACCTCCGTGCAGTAGCGGGCCACGGGGGCGACCGGACCGGCTGAGGCCGCGGCGGCAGCCGCGCGCACGGGAGGCGAGAGGGGTGGAGGGGGGACGCCCCTTACGGCTGCGGCCATGGCTTCCAGCAAGGCCACCACCGCGGCCGCCCCCGCGTCCACCACCCCCGCCCGCCGCAGGGCCGGGAGCAGCCGTCGGGTCCGCGACCAGGCCGCCCGGGCCGCGGTAGCCGCGAGATCCAGGACCTCCAGCAGGGCGACCGCTCGATCGCCTGCGGCGGCAGCCGCGTCTGCCACGGTAAGGATGGTCCCCTCCACCGGGTTGTGCACCGCCGCCCGGGCGGTACGGGCCGCCCGGTGCAGGGCGGCAGCCATCCTCTGGCCGTCTGCCTGCTCGAGCCCCCTCCACGCCTGGCTCAGGCCATACAGGTACTCGGCCAGGATCGCTCCGGAGTTTCCCCGGGCTCCGAAGAAGGCCCCGCGCGCTGCAGCCTCGGCCACGGCCCCGAGGCCCTCGTCTTCCACCTCCCGTGCCGCATCTGCAGCACTACCGAGGGTAGCGCAGAGGTTGGAGCCGGTGTCGTGGTCTGCCACGGGAAACACGTTCAGGGCGTTCACTTCGTCACAGGAACGTCGCAACTCCGCGAGGGCACCCTGCAGCGCCACCACCAGGTGGGCGGCCGTGAACCCGCCGGCCAGCTGGGCTGTCCGCTCCCGGGGCGCGACTTTCGACACCTTCTCCGCCATCATGGCGGGTCACGGCTCTGGCAGGTTCGGAAACCACTTCCCACAAGAACCTAACGGGCTGCGGGGCCTCGGGCATCCCAACATGCCCAGGGTTCGGGTAACCCCTGCAAGCTCCGCCCCACCGCTCCCGGACGGATCACAGGCCGATCAGGTTGGGCTCCACCTTCTCGTACCCCTCCTCCCCGGCCGCCAGGTCCAGGGGGATCGCAGCGATCTCGTCCACCACGGGTACCGCGAGTCCATCCCTGGTGAGGTCCACCTCCTTGATGTACCGGCGGCAGACCTGGCACGCACTGACCCGGACGTGGGGCCACTCCGTGGCCTGCAGGCAGACCAGCTGTCGGGACTCCTCCTCTCCGCACGCCACGCACCGGACCCGCTTGTACCGCCACTCTGTCTCGCACCGGGAGCAGAGCAGCGAGCGCGCCGCCCCGTGCCCCTCCTCACGGAGGACCGACACCTGAGGTGCGGCCCCACACAGGGGGCAGACGGGCGAGGTTTCCACACCTGGGCCGGACAGGGGTTCTGTCTCCCCATCCCCGCGGAGGCCCGCGGCCAGCAGAGCCGCGTACGGCTGCAGGAAGGCTTTCGGGAAAAAGGCCAACACCGGACCCTCGACCTCCAGGTCGGGTAGCGCCTGACCTCTCCAGTACGCGTCCCACAGGGCTTCCCACAGCTCCTCGGGAGTTGAACGTAGGGCCTCCGCCGCGGAGGCCAGCTGCGGCGGAGCCACCTCCCCTACCAGCTCCAGGAAGTCCGCGAACTTCGCCCTCAAGAGAAGGCGGTGGTCTCGGGGCGAGGCGGACCGGAGGGCGAATCCCTCCTCCCCCGACGCCAGGATAGGCACCGAGCACCGGAGGGCGCCCTGCAGATTGGCCTGGAAGCGCACCACGCGGGCGTAGAACCGCAACGGCTCCGCGGCGAACGGCCACCGCTGCGCCAGTTCCTCGGCACGCTGGAGACGCCGGTCCCAGCTGGCGGCCACCGGGCTAAGTCCAGCAGGCGGGCTCTCCGTTCCGGGTCCTCCCGCCTCCTACTCGTGGGAACGCGACCCGGCCGCCCGCAGCTGCCGGAGCCACAGTCCGTGGTGGGCCTCCGCCCACCTGCGGGACACCGTACCCCGGGTGATGGCCTCCCAGCTCCCGCGGATGACGAACACGCCCATGTAGATGTGGAGGATCAGAGCCCCCATGGCGGCTATGGCCGCGAGGTCGTGCACCACGAAGCTGGCCTCCCGCACCAGCCGTCCGAAGCTCAGGGGGAACCAGAGGACGACACCCGAGAGCAGCAGCAGGATCCCCGCAAGGAACTGCAGGTAAAATAGGAACTTCTGGCCCGCGTTGAACCGGCCGGAAGGCGGCACCACCTCCTCCCGCCCAGCGGCGTAGTCCACCATGTGCCGTAGCCACTCGCGGTCGTACCGCTCCAGCCTCATGTCCCGCGCCCACAAGAGCAGCATGACCACCAGCGCCCCAAAAAACACGAGCCCCACGATGGGGTGCCAGTAGCGGATCACCGGCCCCCCTCCGAGCAGGCCGGCCAGCCAGTAGAAGGGCGGGTAGAATAGCGCAAGCCCGGTCAGCAGCAGGTACAGGAAGGATAACGCCACCACCCAGTGCACGACCCGTTCTCCCATCGTGTACCTCAAAACCACCCCGTCCCGTTCCCTCCGCTGCTCCATGGTCTCACCTCACTGCACCCTCTCCTGGTGGCTGGCCTCGGTGCCCCTGCCGTTTACCTCCCGGGGCCCGAATCGGAAGTAGTGCAACACCGCGCCCAGGATCCCGCCGAACAGTACCGTGTTGCCCAGCCACTTCAGCGGGCCCTTCCACAGGTTGACGAAGGTGACCCGCGGGTTCTTTGGGAGCCCGTAGAGCTCCGGCTCGTTCCCGAAGGGCACGACGTAGATCACGTGTGTGCCCCCCACCCCTGGCGGGTTGTACACGGCGGCGTTTGGGTAGCCGTCCGCCTTCAGCCGCTGCACCCGTTCCCCCGCCTCCGCCAGCATCTTGGGCCGAGTGCCGAAGGAGATGGCGTTGGTGGGACAGGCCTTAACGCAGGCCGGCTCCAGACCCACCGCTACCCGGTCCGAACACAGGGTGCACTTGTACACCTTGCCGGTCGTGGGGCTGATGCGCGGGACGTCGAAGGGACACCCGGTGACGCAGAACTGGCAGCCGATGCAGTTCTCCTGCACGAAGTCCACGATCCCGTTGGCGTACTGCACGATGGCGCCGGGCGCAGGACACGCCCGCAGGCAGCCGGGGTCCTCGCAGTGCATGCACTGGAACTTGGTGAGGGCCCAGACCAGGCGGCCGTCCCGCTCCACCTCGTTGAACTTGATGAGCTGCCAGAAGTTGTAGTCCAGGTCCGGCAGGGTCTGGTAGGAGCCGGTGAAGGGACGGTCCGGATTGGGGGGAAGGTCATTCCACTCCTTACACGCCGCCTCGCACGCCTTGCACCCGATGCATACGGACACGTCCACGAGCTTGGTGACCTCGCCCGTGGGCGGGTGTCCCAGCCCGGGGGTCACCCGCTTGGTGGCCGAAACTGCCCTGACCTCCAGCCCCACTCTCGGCATGGCCCCTACCCCCTACGCCTTCTCCAGCTTCACCAGGAACCCCTTGTACTCGGGGCACGTGCTGTTGGGATCCACCACGGACGGGGTCACAAAGTTCGCGATCCCCCCCTTCTGCCGGCCGAACCCCAGGTAGCCCCAGTGGATGGGGAAGCCGATGGCGTAGACCTTCTTGCCGTTCACCTGGAGCGGCTTGATCCGACGGGTCACCATGGCCCGGCCCACGATGGAGTGGCGGGCGGAGGAAACCCGCACGAAGTCGCCGTTCCGGATCCCGCGCTCCCGGGCCAGCTCCTCGGGGATCTCGATGAAGAACTCGTTCTGCAGCTCCACGTTGATGGCGTTGTTCTTGGTCCAGTAGTGGTGCTGCTCAGTGAGCCGGTAGGTGCTGCAGGCGATGTCGAACTCCCGCGGGTCTCCCAGCTTGTCCCACTCGGTGCCGGTGAAGATGATGGCCACCGGGTTGGCACTGTGCTTGGGGTGCAGGAGGTTCTCCACCGGTGACTCCACAGGCTCGTAGTGCTCGGGGAACGGCCCGTCCACGAAGGAGCCGGCGGTGAACAAGCGCGCGACTCCCTCCGCCAGCATGATGAAGGCGCCCAGGCCCGCCTCGGGCGGGGAGTCCACCTTGTAGTCCGGCACGTCCCCCACCCACCGCTCGCCGGTCCAGCGCAGCACCGTCCGCTTGGGGTCCCAGGGCCGGCCCTGGGCGTCCGCACTGGCCCGGTTGTACAGGATCCGCCGGTTGGCCGGCCAGTTGAAGGCCCAGTTGTGGTGGAAGCCCAGCCCCGTGGGGTCCGAGGGGTCGCGCCGGGCCGCATTGTTCTGGTCCGTGTAGACGCCCACGTAGAGCCAGTTGCCGCTGCAGGTGGAGCCGTCCTTCTGCAGCTGCAGGAACGCCTTCACCTGCTCCCCCTTTTTGAGCACTACGTTGCCCTTGTCGTCCTTCACCTCCTCCAGGGCAAAACCATTGATCTCCCGCAGCAGCTCGTCCGCGCTGGGATTCTCAGGCTGCGTGTACCACCACCACAGGTTCAGGATGGGATCGGGGAACCTGCCGCCCTCCTTCCGGTACAGCTCGCGCACCTTCAGGAACAGGCGAGCCAGGATCTCCCGGTCGTCCCGGGCCTCCCCCGGCGGGTCCACGGCCTTCCACTTCCACTGGATCCAGCGGGCGGAGTTGGTGAAGGTCCCGTCCTTCTCCGCGAAGTTGGCCGCGGGCAGCAGGAACACCTCCGTCTGCACGTCCTGGGGCTTGAGGCCCACGTGCTCCAGGATCTCCGGCCTCCAGAAGGAGGCCGTTTCGGTGTCGTAGGTCTCCGCCACCACCAGCCACTTGAGGTTCGCCAGCCCCCGGATGACCTTCCGGGTGTTCGGGCCGTGGTTCACGGGGTTCATGCCGAAGACAAACAGGCCCTGCAGCTCCCCGCGGAACATGGCGTCGCTCATGAACACCCAGGTCCAGCGCTCCTCCTTCCCGTCCGCGCGGATGGGAATCTTCGGGAGCCACCCGTACCCGAACCCGTTCTCCTTCGTGGCCTTCGGCCCGAAGAACGCCTTCAGCAGGCTCACCAGGAACCGGTCGGTGTTCTGCCAGAAGTTCATGGAGTTGGGCCGCAGGGGCTTGGGCGTGCGGGCCTTCAGGTAGTCCTCCAGGGTGCGCCACCGGGCCCGGGGCATGGCCAGGTAGCCGGGAAGGTTGTGGGTCTGGACCGCCATGTCCGTGTTGCCCTGGACGTTGGCGTGGCCGCGGAGCGCGTTGACCCCGCCGCCGGCTACGCCGATGTTCCCCAGGATCAGCTGGAGCATGCACGCGCAGTGGATGAGCTGGACCGAGTAGCTGTGGTGGGTCCAGCCCAGGGCGTACAGGATGGTCATGGCCCGGTCCGGCCGGTGGGTCTCCGTGATGATCTCCGCGGCCTTGAGGAAGTCCTCCTTGGGGCAGCCGCAGATGTTGGCCACCACCTCCGGCGTGTACCGGGCGTAGAAGCGCTTCATCCACTGGAACACCGTGCGGGGGTGCCGCAGGGTCAAATCCACCTTCGCGAACCCCTGCTCGTCCAGCTCGTAGTCCCAGCTGGACCGGTCGTACTCCTTCCGGTCGGCCTTCCATCCGGAGAACACGCCCTCTTTCTCATCGAAGGAGAAGTCCTCGCGGACGAGGAAGGGGGCGTTGGTGTACAGCCGGAGGTACTCCTCGTGGTAGCGTCCGTTCTGCAGGGCGTAGTTGATGAGCCCGGCCAGGAAGGCGATGTCAGTTCCCGGACGGATCTGGACGAAGTGGTCCGCCACCGCCGCGGTGCGCTGGAACCGGACGTCCACCGCTACCAGCTTGGCACCGCGCTTGCGCTTGGCCTCCATCACGAACCGGAACCCCACGGGGTGGTTCTCCGCGGGGTTCCCGCCCATCGCCAACACCACGTCCGCGTTGGCGATGTCGTTCCAGCTGTTGGTCATCGCGCCGCGTCCGAAGGTCGGGGCCAAACTGGCCACCGTGGGGTCGTGTCATATCCGAGCCTGGGTCTCGAAGGGGATGATGCCGAAGGCGGTGCGCAGGACCTTGTTGGCGAGCCAGCCGGCCTCGTTGTCGTGGGCGCTGAAGCCCAGGACCCCCACGGAGGTGAGGCAGTTGCAGGGGTTACCCTGCGCGTCCTGGGCGCGCAGGGTGCGGTCTCGCGTGTCCTTGAGGCGCCGGGCGATGGTGTCCAGGGCCCACTCCCAGCTCTTCTCCTCCCACCGGTCGCTGCCGGGAGCCCGGTACAGCACCCGGGTAAGGCGCTTCTCGCTGTTGATGTTGTGCCGCAGCGCCGCCCCCTTCGGACACAGCGTCCCCCGGTTGATGGGGCTATCGGGGTCGCCCTCCACGTGCACCACGACCGAGCCCGTGACGTTGCGGGACCGGTCTCCGAAGGTGTGGATGATGACCCCGCAGCTCACGGAACAGTAGGGGCAGATGCTGCGGGTCTCCGTGGTGCGTTCGATCTTCAGGGTTCGGACCTGGGCTTGGGCGGGTCTGAGGTCGAAGCCGAACAGGGTTGCCGCGGCACCGGCCGCTCCCGCGGTGAGGAACGTCCGCCGGGTCACGGTCATGGCCATGAGCCCCACCTCCCCCTTGGCTGACCGCGCGTCGCTCAGATTGTAGCAAAGCACGGGCCTCCCGATCCGTCAAGGAACCTGTGGTTTCCGCACGGCGAAAAACGCCGGTCCGAGGCATAATAGCGGCAAGGGCACAGCGAGGAGGACCCCGTGACGGAACGGCAGCGGGTGCGCCTGACGAGCCTGGTGGACTGCGCGGGTTGAGCTTCGAAACTGGGTCCGGAGGACCTGGCGGAGCTGCTGGCCCGGCTGCCTCCCGTGTCCCACCCCGATCTCCTGGTCGGTCTGGAGACGCGGGACGACGCTGCCGTCTACCGGATCGACGCGGAGCGGGCCATCGTCCAGACCGTGGACGTGTTCACGCCCGTGGTGGACGACCCGTACGCGTACGGGGCCATCGCGGCAGCTAACAGTCTGTCGGACGTTTACGCCATGGGCGCGCGGCCGTTCCTCGCCCTGAACCTGCTGGCCTACCCGCCGGGCCGGCTCCCGTACGAGGTGGTGGCGGCCATCCTGCGCGGCGGGCTCGACAAGATGCGGGAGGCGCAGGTCCTGGTGGCGGGAGGCCACTCCCTGGACGACCCGCAACCCAAGTTCGGATACGCGGTGACGGGGTTCGTCCACCCCGACCGGGTGGTGACCAACGCGGGCGCCAGACCTGGAGACCGGCTCCTCCTTACCAAGCCCCTGGGGATCGGCGTGATTACCACCGGCATCAAACAGGAGCGGGCCAGTCCCGCGGCGGTGGAAGCAGCGACCACGCTCATGTTGGAGCTGAACCGCGCCGCCTCGGAGGCCATGGTGGAAGTGGGCGTGCACGCCTGCACCGACGTGACCGGCTACGGACTGGTGGGCCACCTCCACGAGTTGGCCGCAGCTTCCCGGGTTGACGTCCAGGTGCGGGCGTCGCGGGTCCCGATCCTGGAGCAAGCCTGGGATCTCGTCCGGGAGCGGGTGTTCCCGGGCGGGACCTACCGCAACCGCCGCGCCGCCGCCCGCTACGCCCGCTGGGCCGCCGGAGTGTCCGAGGAGCTGCAGCTGCTGCTGTGCGACCCGCAGACCAGTGGGGGGCTGCTCATCGCGGTGGCACCCGAACGAGCGGCCCGTCTGGAGAGGGCCCTGGCGGAAAGGCGGGTCCCGGTAATCGCGGAGGTGGGAGAGGTGCTGGAGCCCGGTGAGGGGCTGGTGCGCGTGGTAGCCTGAGAGGGGGGTGGAGACAGTGGCGGGCCGTCCGGCCTCCAAAGTCCGCGCGGCCGTGCGGGTGGTTTCGGGGGAGCGCCTAGAAGTCCGCACGGACTTCCTCGCCACCGAAGAGCCCATGGAGGTCCGCCTCGTGGCCGGCCGCCACCGCAGGACCGTGGCGGTGACCATGCGTACCCCGGGACACGACTTCGAGCTGGCCGCGGGGTTCCTCTTCTGCGAGGGGGTGGTCCGCAGCCGCGATGAGGTCGCCCGCATCGCGTACTGCCTGGACGAGCGGCTGGACGCCGAGCAGCGTTACAACGTGGTGACGGTGGAGCTCCGGGCCCAGCAGCTCCCCGACCTGCAGCCGCTGGAGCGCCACTTCTACACCAGCAGCGCGTGCGGGGTCTGCGGCAAGGCCAGCCTAGAAGCCCTGCGCGTCCGTGGGTGTCCCGTGCTGGACGGCGGACCGGTCCTGGACCCGCGCCTGCTGCGGGAGTTGCCGGAACGGCTGCGCCGAGCCCAGGGCCTGTTCGCGCAGACCGGGGGCCTCCACGCGGCGGCCCTGTTCGACGCTGAGGGGCGGCTGCTGGCGGTCCGGGAGGACGTGGGCCGCCACAACGCTATGGATAAGCTGGTGGGCTGGGCCTTGTTGGAGGGCAGGCTTCCCCTGCGGGACTCGGTGGTTATGGTGAGCGGCCGCGCGAGTTTCGAGCTCGTGCAGAAAGCCGTGGCGGCTGGCGCCCCGGTGTTCTGCGCGGTGTCGGCGCCCAGTAGCCTTGCGGTGGAGGTGGCCAGGGCCTTCGGGGTGACCCTGGTGGGCTTCCTCCGGGGCGACCGGTTCAACGTGTATACGGGCGCGGAGCGGGTCCACGGGGTGGCTGCAGAGCAGGGCAAAGTGGCTACTCCCTGAGGGGCCGCGCACCCGGGATCGGCTAGAAGACTGTACAACTGCCTGCGGCCCAGATCAACGACCGGTGTCTTGGGCTGCCACGGAGCTGGAGAGAGCGCTACCGGAGCACGGCCTGGCTTAGGATCCCCAGCTGACCCACCAGCGCTGCCACGAGAATGCCGACCAGCCAGCGGAGCCAACCGCTCAGTCGAGCGTCCAGCGCGCCGATCTGGCCCCTGAGGTTCGCGTCCAGAGCGTCCATGCGGCCGGTCAGCTTGGTGTCCAGCTCCGCCGCCTGGCGCCTGAGGTCCGCCTCCAGAGCGTCCATGCGGCCGATCAGCTTGGTGTCCAACGCCTCGATCTGGCGCCGCAGATCAGCCCCAAGGGCGTCGATGCGGCCGCTCAGCTCCTCCCGGAACCGGTCCACCTTCTGGTCCAGAGCGTCCATGCGGGCGGTGAGCCGCTGGTCCATGGCCTCTACCCGTGCCTGCAGCGCCCGGATGTCCTCCCGGAGCTGCACGTAACCCCCCGACAGCTCCTCCACCCGGCCCTCCACGAACGCCAGCCGTTCCTCCAGTGTGGCCATGCCTACCCCTCCCAAGGTAGCTGGGCTGCCGCAGGGCGGCAACCGGTGTTGGTCTCTACCCGATCGAACGCGCCAAGAGCCGGTTTTTGACCGTCCTGCGTGGGGTCAGTTGGCGGAGGGCGGTGGGAATCGAACCCACCCCGCCCTAGCGGGGCGGCGCCGGTTTTGAAGACC
>CALIMJ010000035.1 GCA_938028835.1 uncultured bacterium
TCCGCCCCCGGGGGGTGACCGCAGGCGATGCCGCGCGACTACTACGAGGTCCTGAACGTTCCGCGGGACGCGTCGCTGGAGGAGATCAAGGCAGCTTACCGCCGCCTGGCCCGCGAGTACCACCCCGACGTGCGCAAGGACCTCATCCTCCACCCCTGCGGCTCAATCCGACCGCAACCACTGGAATAGCGGGTTACACGGTCCGACCCCCCGGCCCAGAGGCAGACCGTACCGAATGGCCTCCGTCACGAACTCCTTCCCCTTCCTCACGGCTTCCCGGACGGACAGGCCCCGGCTCACGTACGCCGCGATGGCTGCGGACAGCACACAGCCCGTCCCGTGGGTGTGGCGGGTGGACAGGCGCTCGGCCCGCAGCTCCTCGAACTCCTCCCCGTCGTAGAACACGTCCACGGGGTCGCCCTCCAGGTGGCCGCCCTTCAGCAGCACCGTCCTCGGCCCCAGCTCCCGCAGAGCGCGCGCGGCGTCCCGCATGTCCTCGTGTCTTCGGATGGGCCGGCCCAGCAGGACCTCCGCCTCCGGCAGGTTGGGGGTGATCACCAGGGCGAGGGGCAAAAGCTGCGTGCGCAGCGCGTCCTGCGCTTCCGGCCGCAGCAGGGGCGCGCCGCTTTTGGCCACCATCACGGGGTCCACCACCAGCCGGTCCAGCCGGTGGTGGCGCACCCGGTCCGCCACCGCCTCGATGATGGGCACGCTGCTCAACATGCCGGTCTTGGCCGCGTCCACCCCGATGTCCTCCACCACCACGTCGATCTGCCGGGCCACCACCTCCGGTGGCACCTCGTGCACCGCGTACACCCCCGTGGTGTTCTGGGCGGTCAAGGCGGTAATCGCACTCATCCCAAACACCCCGAGGGCGGAGAAGGTCTTGAGGTCCGCCTGGATGCCCGCCCCGCCCCCGGAGTCCGAACCCGCGATGGTGAGCGCCCTCGGTACCGTCACCTTCGTGCACCTCCTCGCCCGTGTAGTGCGGCGTCCACCACCTCCCGCAGCCGCCGGGTGGCTTCCACCATGTCGTCCGCTCCCGCCACCGCGGAGATCACCGCCACCCCTGCGGCGCCCGCCCGGATCACCTCCGCGGCGTTGTCCAGGGTGATGCCGCCGATGCCCACCACCGGGACGCGCACTGCCTCCACGATCCTCCGCAGCCCCTCCGGGCCGATGGCCTCTCCCGCGTCCGCCTTGGTGGCGGTGGGGAACACGGGTCCCACGCCGAGGTAGTCGGCGCCGTCCGCCTCGGCTTGCAGCGCCTCCTCCACGGTACCCGCGGAGGCTCCCACGATCCGGCCCGGGCCCAGAAGACGGCGCGCGTCCGCCACGGGCAGGTCGTCCTCCCCCACGTGGGCGCCGTCCGCGTCTGCCGCCAGCGCCACGTCGACCCGGTCATTCACCACGAACGTCACCTTCGCCCTGCGGGTCAGGGCGCGAAGCTGGCGGGCCCACTCCACCAGCTCCCGACCGCTGGCCCGCTTGTCCCTCAGCTGCAGCACCGTGGCCCCTCCCACCAGGGCCGCGCGGGCCACGTCCTCGTGGCTGCGGCCGCGGAAGGTGCGGTCGGTGATCACGTAGACCCGCAGGTCCAGCCGCACCTCAACCTCCCTGCGGAGCTGCAGGCAGCTCCACCGGGCCGCCGCGCACGCCTGCCCGCAGGTCCTCCGGCTCCAGGCGGGCCAGCTGGTCCAGCAGGGCCACCCGGAAGCTGGCGGGCCCGGAAGCCTGTCGGGCCGCCCGCTCCGCGGCGTAGCCGAAGTACGCCAGCGCCGCGGCAGTGGCTGCGAGTGGGTCATCCGCCACCGCGAGGAAGCACGCCACCACTCCAGTGGCCATGCAGCCCGCCCCCGCCACGCGCTTCAGCCACGGGTGGCCGTTGTCCACCGCCACAAACCGCACACCGTCTGCGACCCAGTCCCGCGGCCCGGTCACCGCGGCCACCACGTGGTGACGCCGCGCCACCTCCCGGGCCACCTCCTCCGCAGGGGATGCGGCCCCCAGAGACTCCACCCCGCGCAGCAAGCCTCCCCCTCCTGCCAGGTAGGCCATCTCCGCCAGGTTACCCCGCACCGCGGTGACCCGAACTTCCCGCAACAACCGCTGGGCTGCCTGGGTCCGAAGCCCGCTGAGGCCGACCCCCACGGGGTCCAGTACCACGGGCACCCCGCGTTCTGCCGCCCGGCGGCCCGCCAGCAGCATCGCCTCCACCCGGCGCGGCGTGAGGGTGCCCAGGTTCAGCGCCAGGGCGGACGCAGTAGCCGCCACCTCCTCCACCTCCTCCCTGGCGTGGGCCATCACGGGGAGGGCGCCTGCGGCCAAGGTGGCGTTGGCCACGTCGTTCACGCTCACCGCGTTGGTGATGTGGTGCACCAGGGGCCGGAGCCCGCGAATCCGGTCCAGGAGTTGCTCGGCGACTTCCGCCAGCTCCTTCAACCCGCTACCTCCGTCGTGCCAGCACGGCGTACAGCACGAAGCTCAACGCGAGGCTCGGGAGCGAACCCCCGAGCCAGGGGAAGTGGCTGGAGAGCGGGAAGGGCGCTCCCACAGCTCCGAACAGGGCCGCCAGCAGGGCCTTCCAGCCAGGGATCTCCGTGGGGACGATCCACTGGTACACCACGAACCCCACCAGCCAGGAGACGAAGCCGGGCCAGCGCGCTGCCCGGGCAGCGGGACCGTACAGGTCTTCGGGCGAGACGCGGCGCCTGCGGACCACGAAGTAGTCCGCGGCCAGGACCCCGAAGAGGGGCACGAAGAAGGCCCCGATGAGGAACAGGAACGACTCGTACTGCACCAGGGGGACTGTGGCCGCCAGGACCGAACACACCACCCCGGCTCCCACTGCCAGCTGCTTGCGGTTGGCCTGCGGCCACAGGTTCTGCAGCGACACCGAGGTGCTGTAGAGGTTGGCGAAGGCCTCGTCCGTCTCGTCCACGAGAAGGATGGCCAGCGCCACGGCGCCCGCGGGGATGGCCAGCACCGCGGCCACCAGGTCCTCCGCCCGCAGGGCCAGCATGAAGAGGGCTCCCAGGCCGTAGAACCACACGTTGGCCAGGCCGTAGCCCACCGCCGTGCCCCAGAAGGCGCCCCCTGGTCGCGTGGCGAAGCGCGTGTAGTCGGCCACCAGGGGGATCCACGACACCGGCATGGCCACCACCAGGTCCACGCCCAGCCAGAAGGACAGCTCACCGGTACCGGGCCGGTTCCACAGGGTGGCGAGATCGAACCGCGCCAGTGCGTACCAGGTCAGGTACACGGTGGAGGCCAGCACGAACCAGATGGCGTAACGCCGCAGCCAGCGCCGGACCACCACGATGGGCCCGCCCACGGCCATGAGGGTGGTCAGCAGACCGAACACGGCCACCCACGCCACGTAGTTGGACGCGCCCAGCAGCCGCCGCGTGATGGCGTCCGCGCTGGTGGCGATGATGAGGATCTCGAAGGCGCCCCAGCCCACGTTCTGCAGCACGTTCAGGGCCGTGGGCGCCACCGAACCGCGGATGCCCAGAGGTGCGCGCAGGAGGACCATGCTGGGCGCGCCGACCTCGGCACCGATCCACGCGGCCACCCCCAGCAGCAGGTTCCCCAGAACCGCTCCCACCACCGTGGCCAGAAGCGCCTCCCGCAGCCCCAAGCCCGGCACCAGCAGCGCCCCCGCTACCAGCAGCAGCAGGCTCACCCCGAGGTTGAACCACAGGACGAATACCTCCACCGCGGCCAGGGGCCGCTGCTCCGTGGGGACGGGTTCCACGCCCCACTCGGCGACCAGCGTCGCTTCCCGGGCTTCCGCCATCAGGCCACCATTTCCGGCACCGCCCGCGCCCGCACCAGGGCCTGCAGCACCAGCCAGCCCAGCACCGCGCCAGGTACGCTGCTGGCCAGGAACAGGGGCAGCAGCGTGGACAGCGGGATGGCCTTCCCCATGAACAGGGGCGCCACCAGGAGGCTACCTAGGGTGGCTCCCACGGGACCGGTCCCCACGGGCTCCAGAAGGCCTGCCCACGTGTGCCGCCACCACCGGTACGCGAAGCCCACCACCAAGGCCCCGGGGATCCCGCCCGGGAACGCCAGCAGGGTGCCCACGCCGAACAGGTTGCGGAGCACCGCGGCCAGGGTGGCAGCCAGGGCCGCGTACCACGGCCCCAGGATCACGCCCGCCACCGCGTTGGTCATGTGCTGCCAGGGCAGCAGCTTCGCGCCGGCGACGGGAATCGAGCCCGGCACGAAGGACAGCACCACCGGGATCGCCGCGAACACCGCGGTGAGGACCAGCTTGCGCGTCACGGTTCGCCTCCTTCCCACGTCATCTCCCAGAAAGCCCGCTCCAGCTCCGCCACGCGCCGGAAGGCCTGCTCTGCCGCCTCCCGTTCCGCCGCGGACGCAGTCCCCAGCGCCCGGCTGGCGCACGACTCCAGCGCGGTCACGTACTGCGCGAAGGCCGGCTGCGTCCAGCGGCGTACGAACTCCCGGTAGGGCTCGGCACCTGGTGCGGCCCCCGTCCAGGCGTCCAGGTACGCCCGCTCGCACGCCCACAGGGCGGTGATCTGCGCGGGGTACGGCGCCCGGTGGAGCGACCGGAGGAAGTCCACGTACTCCTGGCAGGTGGAATGGATGGGGACCTCCAGGGCCAGGCCGCGCTCCCGGGCGTGCCCCTCGAGCCAGTCCAGCTCGTCCACCAGGGCCACCAGCCCCAAGGCCACCACCCGCTGGTCGGCCCGCGGCGCGGCGGCCAGCACGTACGCCTGTGAGGCCAGCAACCCGCCCACGAAGTGGTAGTCCTGGACCAGCCAGCGGCGGAACGCCGGCTCCGGCAGGGCTCCGGTGCGCACGCCCTCCAGGAACGGGTGGCGGGTGGCCGCCTCCCACAGCGCGCGGTACCGCAGTAGCAGGGCCTGCGGGCTCACGCGGACCTCCACGCGCTGTCGAAGAACTCGTACTCCAGCTGCATGGCCCGCCGGTACAGCTCCTCCAGCCGGGCCCTGTCCCCGCCGTAGCGGTCCAGCAGCCCCTCCAGGGTCTGCGCCAGGTGCTCGAACTCCGGGCTGCCGTACGTGCGCACCCACTCCCCGTACGGGCTTTCTGGCCGCAGGACAGTCTGGAGCCGCGAGCCCAGGTACGCGTACAGCCGCATGCACGGGGTCTGGGCCGCCACCCCGTGTCCGACGGGCTCCAGCGCCGCGGTGCGCAGGAGGAAGTCGGTGTACGCGGCGGTGGCAGGCGCCGGCGAGGGCTGCAGGTCCACGCCCCACCGCCGCGCGTACTCCCGGTGCAGCCGCAGCTCGTCCAGAGCGCCGTCCAGGAGGGTCTTGAAGGTCAGCAGGCCCTCCCGGTCCGGGGCCTTGGCCAGCAGGAGGGCGTACGCCCGCGCGAAGGCGTCGAGGAAGTACGCGTCCTGGCCCACGTAGAACCGAAAGCGCTCCAGGGGCAGTTCGCCCGAGGCGATGCCCTGCACGAAGGGGTGGCTCCAGCACGCCTCCGCCAGCTGGCTGTGAGCCCGCCAGAGCTCCTCTGCCAGTCCCACGCGCACCTCCCACAAACACGACCGCCAGGCCCGAGCAGGACCTGGCGGTTTCCGTGGTCTGGCCACTTCCCCACGCCAGCATTACCTGGATCGGGTCTTCGGGGTCTGCGGCATTGGCCCGCTGGGCCGGCCGCACTCTCAGCCCGGCTCTTCCGAGCTCCCCCAGGGCTTGCTATGCGGTTTTGCGCGGCAGCTTTGCCGCACCCTCATTATCGCACGGCCCGCCGCCTGTCAACCCACGCCGCCGGCGGCCGCCGCCAGGCTGCAGAAGTACCGGTGCACCCCGGTGTAGCCGGTGATCTCCGGGTGGAAGGTAGCCGCCAGCAGGCGCCCTTCTCTGACCAGCACCGGTAACCCCTCGTGACGGGCCAGCACCTCCACGCCTTCCCCTACCCCCGTGATCACGGGCGCGCGGATGAAGGCCACGCGGAAGGGGTGGGGATCCACCGCAGGGCACACGACGTCGTCTTCGAAACTCTCCCGCTGCCGCCCGTACGCGTTGCGCTCCACTGCCACGTCCATAAGGCCCAGCAGAGGGGGTTCTCCGTCTGAGGCGCGCCGGGCCATGAGGATCAGCCCTGCGCACGTGCCGAACACCGGCATGCCCTCCTGCACCCGGCGGCGGATGGCCTGGTCGAGCCCGCACCGCGCCATGAGCGCGCCCAGGGTGGTGCTCTCGCCTCCCGGGAGGACCAGGGCCTGGACGCCCTCCAGCGCCTGCGGCGTCCGCACCAGGACGGGCTCCGCCCCGGCCTCGGCCAGCGCCTGCGCGTGCTCCGAGACGTCCCCCTGCAGGGCCAGCACGCCGACCCTCACGAACACCACCTCCTCCTGGTGGGTTGCTTGTCACCCGCCCCGGGTCTGCAGGAGCTCTGCGGGCTCTAGCCGCCGCACGTCCAGCCCCCGCATGGGCTCGCCCAGGCCCTCGCAGGCCCGCGCCACCGCGTCCGGGTCGTCGTAGTGGGCCACCGCGTCCACGATGGCCCGTGCCCGGCGGGCGGGATCCTCCGACTTGAAGATCCCGCTGCCCACGAACACGCCGTCGCAACCCAGCTGCATCATCAAAGCCGCGTCCGCAGGCGTGGCGATTCCGCCCGCGGCGAAGTTCACCACCGGCAGCCGGCCCAGCCGCCGCACTTCCAACACCAGCTCGTACGGCGCCCGCAGGTCGCGGGCGGCGCTCATCAGCTCCTCCTCCGGCAGGGCCTGCAGCCGGCGGATCTCGTCCAGGATCTGGCGCACGTGCCGCACCGCTTCCACCACGTTGCCCGTGCCCGCCTCACCCTTGGTGCGGATCATGGCCGCGCCCTCCCCGATGCGGCGCAGGGCCTCCCCCAGGTCCCGGGCCCCGCACACAAACGGCACGCGGAAGCGCCGCTTGTCGATGTGGTGGTGCTCGTCCGCGGGGGTCAGGACCTCGCTCTCGTCGATGAAGTCCACCCCGATGGCCTCCAGAACCTGCGCCTCCACGAAGTGGCCGATCCGGACCTTGGCCATCACGGGGATGGTGACCGCGGCCATGATGGCCTTGATGCGCGCGGGGTCCGCCATCCGGGCCACGCCACCCTGCGCCCGGATGTCCGCGGGCACCCGTTCCAGAGCCATCACCGCCACCGCGCCCGCGTCCTCCGCGATGCGCGCCTGCTCCGGGGTGGTCACGTCCATGATCACCCCGCCCTTGAGCATCTGCGCGAGCCCCCGCTTGATCCGCTCCGTCCCGACCTCACGCAACCGCGTCACCTCCCCTCCTGCGTCTTGCGCTCCAGCCGTTCCAGAGCCCGCCACAGCTCGTCCACGGGATACGGCTCCAGGGGCTCCCGCCGGCAACCCAGGACCTTCCAGTTGCCGCGCTCCACGAACTTCCCGACCACCGCCGCGGGAACCCCGGCCTCCTGCAGGGCGGCCACGGTGCGGTCGGGCACCGGCGTGGCCACCAGCAGCGTCCCGCTGCTCACCAGCCCCAGGGGGTCTACGTCCACGAGGGAGCACACGGCCTCGGTCTCCGCCCGCACGGGGACACGGTCCACGTACAGCTCCACCCCCACCCCGGAGGCGGTGGCCATCTCCACCGCCGCGGCCAGGACCCCGCCCTCGGTGGCGTCGTGCATGGCCCGGGCGCCCGCGCGGACCGCGACCCGCCCGTCCCGCAACACGCTGATCTCCTCCAGGAACGCCTGAGCCCGCTGGACCACGTCCGCTCCCAGGTACCGCCGGAAGTACGCTTCGAAGTCCGAAGCGAGGATCGCGGTCCCCTCGAGTCCCGCGGCCTTGGTGAGGACGAGGAAGTCCCCGGGTCGGGCACCGGAGCTGGTGACGAAGGCACCCTTGCGGGCCCGGCCCACCGCGGTGGTCACCACCAGGGTCCTCGGTAGGCCCGCGGTCACCTCCGTGTGCCCGCCCACGATCTCCACGCCCAGCTCCGCGGCAGCCCGTCCCGCCTGCTCCATCAGCTCCCGCAGCTCCTCCTCCTCCGCACCCTCCCGGAGCAGGACGTCCATCAGCAGCGCCACCGGCTCGGCGCCCGTGGCCGCTAGGTCGTTGGTGGCCACGTACACCGCGATCCGGCCCAGGTGACGGCTGGCGCCCGTGATGGGGTCGGTGGTGAGCACGCACACCCAGTCCCCGAAGTCCACCACGGCGCAGTCCTCTCCCACGCGGGCGCGGACCAGAACGTCCGGCCTGCGGCCCAGGTGCGGGTACACCAGCCGCTCCAGCAGCTCGGGCGGGACCTTCCCCACCCGCATCAGCGGGGAGCCACCACGCCCCGGAGGACCGAGGAACCCGCCAGCCCCACCACGACTCCTGACAGGACCTGGAACACGTTCCCGGGGACCTCGGCGGCCGCCGCGTGCGGGCCGAGCCCCAGCAGGAACGCCTCGGTGACGTAGTATCCCGCCACCATCCAGGCGCCCGCCACCGCGCACGCGACCACCGCGCGGCCAGCCCACAGCGCACCCGCCACCTCCGACCCCCTCAGCACCCGCCAGAAGAGGTAACCGGCCAGCCAGCCTTCTACTCCCTTGATCGCCAGGGTGAACGGCGCGAACTGGGCGTAGCCGCCCAGCAGGTCGGCTAGCGCGGAGCCCACGCCGCCTGCCACGAGCCCGTGCGCCGGACCCAGCAGCAGGGCCGTCAGGTAGATCGCCGTCTCACCCAGGTTGATGTAGCCCTGGGTCGCCGGGACAGGGATCCGGATGGCTGACGTGGCGGCGGCCACCAGGGCCGTGGCCAGTGCACCTGCAGTGAGGTCCCGGGTACTCAACGCTACTCGACCTGCACGTGTACCTAGGTGCGTAGCTTACCGGTGCAAGTGGCTTGCAAAAACGTCCACTTTCGTCCAGGATGCAAATACCACTTCGATGGAGCTGAGCTTCGCGGTGCAGGGAAAGCCCAGGGCGCACGAGCTGGCCCAACAGATCCGCCTTGCCATCCTCGAGGGCCGGCTGCGGGCCGGGGCGCGCCTGCCCTCCACCCGATCCCTGGCCCAGTCCCTCGGTTGCTCGCGGACGTTGGTGACCGCGGTGTACGAGGAGCTGGTCGCCGAGGGCTACCTGGAAGC
The DNA here is from genome assembly GCA_938028835.1 of uncultured bacterium. Lineage (GTDB taxonomy): Bacteria > Sysuimicrobiota > Sysuimicrobiia > Sysuimicrobiales > Sysuimicrobiaceae > Tepidifontimicrobium. The sequence goes on from CALIMJ010000035.1 coordinate 9,087, forward strand.
CCGCAGGGGGTCGGGCACTTACGTGGCTGCGGAACTGCCGGTGGCGTCGGGGATAACCGAAGGCGTCGCGAGTCCCCCTCCTGAGTGGTTGGAACCGCTGAGGGGCCCTGACGGTGGCCACCCCGGGCAGGACGAGGGCTGGGTGGACTTCACCCTGGCCCGTCAGGTGGTGGAGCCCGTGAGTCAGCGCAGCTGGGCGCGCATGTGGCGGGCGGTGGGCCGGCAGAGCCCGCCCCGGGACGCGGGGCCGCCGGAGGGCGACCCCGGCCTGCGGGAAGCCCTTGCCGGATACCTGGGCCGCGCCCGAGGACTGCGCTGCAGCCCCCAGGACATCGTGGTCACCACCGGTGGGGTGCGCGCCCTGGACCTGGTGGCGCAGGCGGTCCTGCGGCCCGGGGACCCCGTGGCCGTGGAGGAGCCCGGCTACCCGGCGGCGCGGAGGACCCTTGAGGACCGGCGGGCGCGTCTGGTGCCCGTGCGGGTGGACGAAGACGGGCTGCGGGTGGCCGACCTGGGTACGGGACCCCTGGCCGCGTACGTAACGCCCTCGCACCAGTACCCGCTGGGGGTGCGCATGTCCGTGGGCCGGCGCGCGGCCCTTCTAGAGTGGGCGGCGCGGCACGACCGGCTGGTGGTGGAGGACGACTACGACAGCGAGCTGAGGTTCGACGGCCCGCCTCTACCCGCCCTGGCGGGCATGGACCGGGCTGGACGGGTGGTTTACGTGGGGACCTTCTCCAAGGTCCTGGCGCCCGGACTCCGGCTGGGCTACGTGGTGGCCCCAAGGTGGCTGCGGGAGCGGCTGCTGCGCCTCCGGGAGCGTTCCGGGGACCGGGTCCCCTGGCCTGTACAGCGGGCCCTGGCCGCGTTCCTGGCAAGCGGCGACTTCGACCGGCACGTGCGCCGGGTCCGGCGGCAGTACGCGGAGCGGCGCAGCGCCCTGCGGGAGGCCCTGCAGCCGGCCTCGCGGATCGCGCGTCTGGGGGGGATGGAGGCGGGGCTGCACGCCTTTCTGGAGTTCACGGCGGAAGTGGATGAGCTGCAGCTGGCAGAGCTGGCCCGTCGGCGGGGCGTCCGCGTAAGCCCCCTGGCGCCCTTCTACCTGGGCACCCCGGACCGCCGCGGGTGGCTGCTCGCCTACGGCGGGCTGTCGACCCAGCAGGTGTGGTGGGGCGCGCGGGTGCTGGCGGAGGTCCTGCTGGAGTCCGCGGAGCTGCACGCCAGGGAGCCGGTGGGGAGCCGCCCGTGAACGTGGCCTTCCTGCTGTTGACCCTCGACGGGAACACCCCTGCGCAGGTGGCCCGCGAAGCCCGCAACCTCCCGGGGGTGTCCGAGGTGTACGCCACCCTGGGACCCTACGACGTGGTGGTGGTCGTCCGGACAGAGGCCACCCGGGACGTCCCTACCCTGGCCGAGCGGCTCCGCAGGATCCACGGCGTGGTGCAGGTGGTGACCTGCGTGGCGGTGTAGCTGGCCCGGCGC
>CALIMJ010000036.1 GCA_938028835.1 uncultured bacterium
CGGGCCAGGGCCACCCGCTGCTGCTGGCCGCCGCTGAGCTGGGCGGGGTAGCGCTCCGCCGTCTCCGGAAGTCCCACCAGCTCCAGCGCTTCCAGCGTCCGGCGGCGCACCTCCGCGGCGGGCAGCCGCTGCACCCGCAGCCCGTAGGCCACGTTCTCGAACACGGTGAGGTGCGGGAACAGGGCGTACGACTGGAACACCATGGTCACGCCGCGCCGCGCGGCGGGCAGGTCCGTGACGTCCTCCTCCCCGATCCACACCCGCCCCGCGGTGGGCCGCTCCAGCCCGGCCACGATGCGCAGGGTGGTGGTCTTCCCGCACCCGGAAGGCCCCAGAAGGGTGACCAGCTTACCGGGCGGGACGTCCAGGTCCACCGAGTCCACCGCCACCACGGAGCCAAACCGCTTGGCGACACCCCGCAGACGTACGGGCACGCTCTCGGCCACAGCCCTCACCCCGCTCCCAGCTGGGCGGTTCTCGGATCCAGGCGGCGGCTGAACAGCTGGAGGGTCAACACCACCGCCACCAGCAGCAGGGTCAACACCGACGCCAGGGCGGCGCCCCGCCCCTGGCTGCCGTACTCTAGGTACGACAGGATCTGCGTGGTGGCCAGGTTGTGCTGCGGCGTGATGAGGAAGATGACCTGGCTCACGGCGGTCATGGCCCGCACGAAGGCGAACACCAACCCGGACAGCAAGGCCGAGCGCGCCAGGGGAGCCACCACCCTGCGAAGGGTCAGGCTCGCGCCGGCCCGCAGCACGGTGCTGGCCTCCTCCAGCGACCGGTCGATCTGTTCTAGGGCCGCCACCGCGGCCCGGATGGCCACCGGCATGTTCCGGAACACGAAGGCCAGCACGATCACCAGCTCCGTACCCGTGAGCAGCAGGGGACCCTGGTTGAAGGCCAGGACGTAGCCGATCCCCATCACGGTACCGGGAGTGGCGAAGGAGAGCATGGAGCTGAACTCCAGGGCGCGCCGGCCCGGGAAGTTCACCCGGTTCACCAGATAGCCGATCAAAAACCCCACCACCACCGAGGGGACCGCCGCGTAGGCGGACAGCCGGACCGTGGTCCGCAACACGTGCCAGCCCTGCGGGTGGAGGTCCTGCAGGTGGCGCAGGGTGAAGGTGTAGTCGAACCCCCACAGGCGGGTCACGGCCCCCACGAACACGGAGCCGTACAGGAGGATCACCAGCAGCATCCACAGCGCGAACACCGCGGAGGCAGCCCAGTCCAGCCACCCCGGTAGCGGTTGGGGACGGGCGCCCGTGGGTCGGCCCGTGACCGTGACGTAGAAGGCCCCCCCCACCCACCGCTGCTGCAGGGCGAACACCGTCAGGGTCAACGCCAGCAGTACGGCCCCGTAGGTGGCGGCCTCGTGGGGGTTGTACCGGCCCACGATGGCGAAGAACACCTCCGTGGCAAGGAACGGCTTTCCGCCCCCCACCACGATGGGGTTCGCGAAGTCCGCCAGGCTCTCGATGGCCACCAGGAGGAACGCGTTGGCGAGCCCCGGACGCGCCAGGGGCCAGATGACGGTCCGCAACAGGTGGCCCGGAGAGGCTCCCAGGGTCTGGGCCGCCTCCTCCAGGCTCGCGTCCAGGGCGCGGACCACGCCCACCAGGACCAGGTACGCGATGGGGGTGTAGGCCAGGATCTGCGCCACCGCCACGCCCAGGGGGCCGAAGAACGCGTCGGTGGACAGTCCCAGGAGCCGGTACGTCACGAAGCCCCGTCGGCCGAACAGGTACAACATGGCGATGCCCAGCACGAAGGGAGGGGTGATGAGGGGGAGCACCGACAGCGGCCCCATGAGCCGGCGGGTAGGCAGCTGGGACCGCTCCGACAGCAGCGCGAACGCAAAGCCCAGCCCGGTGGACACCGCACCCACCACCACCGCCAGCAGGAGGCTGTTTCGCAGGGCCCCGAAGCCCAGGTACAGGGCCATCAGCGCCGCCGCCGCCAGTCCGCTGAGCGCGGCGCCCCGCAAGGCTCGGCGACCCCAACCCAGCCGCCACAGGACGACGCCGGCCAGGACCGCCACCACACCGCCCACTTGGGCCGCCAGCAACAGCTCGTTTCGGGCCGTCCCCGGGTGGTCCAGGGCGAAGAAAGCCGGGGAGCTGAGGGTTCGCTGCAGGACCTCTGTGGTGAGGCGACCGTTCACCCACACGCTGGCCACCACCACGGAAGCCAGGGGCAACAGGATGAGCAGCAGCACGAAGGCGGCGGCCCACAGCACTGCCGCGGACAGGAACGGATCCACGAACCACCAGCCGGAGGCGGACAGGCCGAACCCCGCGAGGGTGAGGAACCCCAGGACCGCCCCCACTGCACCTGGGCCGAGGGGAGTGCCCCGCAGGGCCACGAGCAAGGCGGACAGCCCCACGCCCGCCAGCGCCAGGCCAGCCAGCGCAGCGCCCCGGGTTCGCTCGGGTCCGGGCCACACCGCGGCCAGCAGGGTGGCGGCGGCGACGACCAGCACTCCCGCCGCCAGGGAGGAGCTCGAGGCTAAGGCGAGCCCCGTGGAGTCTGCCACCCACGAGCCGAGATCACGGCCCGCGCGGCTCCACGGCATGGCGGAGGCCGCCACCAGGGTGAGCGCCGCCCAGCCGGCCGTAGCCGGCTGGGCGGCCCACCGCAGTTGGGGAACTGCGACCGCCCGCGCCAACTCCCCTACTTGGGAAGCGGGAACACTTCGTCCGTCCAGCGCTTCACCAGACGGTCCCGGACCGCGGCACTCCCGTACTTCACGAAGTCGTACTTGATGACCCGGAACGCTTCAAAGCGCGGCGCCACGGGCGGGATGGGGGTCTTGCTGTTGGACGGGATCTGGTACGACTGGCCCCTCTCCGGTCCCAGTCGCTGGGCCTCCGGCGTCAGCGCCCACTCGATGAAGGTGATGGCGGCAGCTCGGTTGGGACCGCCCTTCACCAGGCTGAGCCCCCCGATCTCATACCCGGTGCCGTCCCGGGGCGCCCCGTAGCTGATGGGGAACCCCTTCAGGACCTGGTCCACCGCGTCGTGGATGAAGGTGATGCCCACGGCCACCTCCCCGCGTCCGGTGAGCTGGCCGGGTGCGGCGCCGCTGCGGGTGTACTCCGCCACGTTTCGGTGGATCTGCTTGAGCAGGTCAAAGGCCTCGCGCTCCCCGTACAGCTGGACCAACGTCGCCAGCATGGTGTAGCCCGTGCCCGACGTGTTCGGGTTGGGGTACGCCACCAGCCCTCGGTAGCGCGGGTCGGCCAGGTCCTTCCACGTCCGGGGCACGGGCGCGTTGCGCTCCCGGAGCACCCGCTCGTTCAGCGCCCACCCCAGGATCCCCGCGTACAGGGGGATGTACTTCCCCGCCACGGCCTCCCGCAGCTCCGGCCGCAGGTCGTTCCAGCTCCTCGGCCGGTAGGCCTCCGTGAGGCCCTCCTCGAAGGCCACCATGTGGGGATCCCCGGTACCCCCGAACCACACGTCGAAGCTGGGGTTGCGCCGTTCCGCGCGCAGCCGTGCCAGCCCCTCGCCGGAGCTCAGCCGCACGTAGTCCAGGGCGATCCCCGTGGCCTTCGGGAACTCCTCCTTGATGGCGTCGCACCACGCGGGGTTCGGGCTGCACAGCACCACCACCCGCTGAGCGGGTCCCGCCCCGGATGAGGCGGGCAGGAACAACAGCAGACCCATGAGTACCAACCAGGCCCTTCGCACCGTCATCCCCTCCTTCCGACGGTTAAGTTGACGGCTCTGAGTCCGGAAGAACCGCGGCGCGTTCCCTCATCCCTCCTCCACGACCCGCAGCCGGTCCGGCGGGACCTCCAGGTACACCTCCTGCGCCACCTGCAGGCCCACGTCCGGCTGAACATCTACCACCCACTGCAGCCCGTCCGTCTCTACGGTACACCGGCGCACCGGGCCCAGGAAGGTGATGGACCGCACACGCCCGCGCAGGGCATTGGGGCTCCCGGCGGGCGGCCCGCTGCGGACCCGGACCTCCTCTGGCCGCACCGCCAGCAGAACCCTCCCCCCTGAGGATCCTCCGTCGTCCACTCGCAGCTCCACACGGCCTGCCTGGACCCTCCCGGGCCCGACCCATCGGCCCTCCACGAAGTTCGCCAGCCCCACGAACTCAGCCACGAACCGGTTCCGGGGCCGCAGGTACACCTCCTCGGGCGTGCCCACCTGCAGGACCCGACCCGCGTTCATGACGGCGATGCGGTCCGAGAGGGCCAGCGCCTCCTCCTGATCGTGGGTCACGTACACCGTGGTCTGCCCCAGCCGCCGCTGCAGGTCCCGCAGCTCCTCCCGGACCCGCAAGCGCAGCTTCGCGTCCAAGTTGCTCAGCGGCTCATCCAACAGCAGGACTTCGGGCTCCACCACCAGGGCCCGCGCCAGCGCCACCCGCTGCTGCTGACCGCCACTCAGCTGGTGCGGGTACTTGCGCTCCTGACCCACGAGGCCCACCAGCTCCAGGACCCGCCGGACTCGTTCCCGCGCTTCCGAGACCGGCACCCGCCGCATGCGGAGGCCGTACCCTACGTTCTCCTCCACCGTCATGTGAGGGAACAGAGCATACTCCTGGAACACCATGGCGGTTCCCCGCGCGTGAGGCGGCAGGTGCGTGATCCGACGGTCCCGCAGAATTACCTCCCCGTGGTCGGGTAAGTGGAACCCCGCCACCACCCGCAGGAGCGTGGTCTTGCCACAACCCGAGGGGCCGAGGAGGGTGAAGAAGCAGCCCTCCTCGATGTCCAGGGACACACCGTCTACCGCCACCACGCCGCCGAATCGCTTCACCACGTCCACCAGGCGTAGGTGTACCGCCACCGCTACCCCACCGGCACGGGCCGTAGCGCCCGTCCCGCCGCCAGCCGGGCCACGGCCAGTGCCGCAAACGTCACCAGCAGGAGCATGGTGGTCAACGCCGCGGCCCCTCCCCAGATCCCGTTGCCGATCATGTTCAGGATGGCGAAGGTGGCCACCACGTTCCCGGGCGATACCAGGAACACCGCGATGCTCACGTTGGTGACCGCCCGCACGAAGGACACGGTGAAGCCTTCCACGAAGGCGCGCGTCAGCAGCGGCAGGTACACGTCCCGGAGCAGGTGCAGGCCCCGGGCACCCAGGTTGCTGGCCGCCTCCTCGATGGACCGGTCGATCTGTTGCAGCTGGGCCACCGCCGCCTGGTAGCCGAGGGGAAGGTGCCAGAAGGCCAGCGCGAGGACCAGGATCCAGGGGGTTCCCACCAGCTCCAGGGGCGGCCGGTTGAAGGCCAACACGAAGCCCACCCCCACGAACACGCCCGGTAGCGCCCCCGGCAACACCGCCAGGAAGTCCAGCGCCCTCCGCAGGGGCACGGCCCGACTCGTGAGGAAGGCCAAGAGGATCCCCGCCACCGCGGTGACCAGCCCGGCGCCGGCAGCCACCCGCAGGCTGGCCCACAGGCTGCCCACGCGGTCCGAGGCCAGATGCCAGTGGTCCAAGGTGAGGGACCAGTCCCTCCCCCACACCGCGGTGAAGGCGCCCGCCACCACGCCGAGGTACACCAGCAGCACCAGGACACTGGTGAGCGCGCACACGCAGAAGGCCGCCCACTTGAGCGGCGGGTACGTGGGCGGCCGCTCCAGCCGGCCGCCCCGGCCGGTGATGGTGGTGTACCGCCTCCGGCCGACCCAGTATCGCTCCAGAAGGAACAGACCCGTGGTGGGGACTACCAGCATCGCCACCACCAGGGAGGCACCCCGCAGGTCGGCCATCCCCTCCAGCCGGAACCACGCCTCGGTGGCCAGCAAGGGCCAGCCGCCGGCGATGACCACCGCGTTGCCGAAGTCTGCCAGCACCGAGATGGCGACCACCAGGGCCGCGCCCGCGATGCCGGGACGCGCCAACGCGAGGGTGACCGTACGGGCCACCTGCCACTCGTCAGCACCCAGGTTGCGGGCCGCATGCTCCAGGCTCGGGCTGACGCTCTCCAGGACCCCCGCGATGACCAGCATCGCCAGGGGGAAGAACGCCACCGTTTGCACCAGCCAAAGCCCGTGCAGGCCGAAGATGTTCACGTCGAGGCCCAACAGGTGGCGGGTCACCAGGCCTTGCCGGCCGAACAGCAGGATGTACGAGAACGCCACCATGAAGGGCGGCGCGAACAGTGGCAACAGGGCGACGGTTCGGAAAAACCGCCGCCCGGGCACGTCCGGGCGGCTGGTGGCGAAAGCAAACGCCAGTCCCACCAAGACCGCGGTGCTGGTGGACAGGACCGTGCTCACCAGGCTGTTCCGGGCCGCCTGGATCCAGCGGACGCTGTGCGGGATGGTCAGGTAGTCGTGCAGGGTGGGGTAGAGCAGCACGCGGACGGTGGGGTAGAGCACGAACAGCCCCAGGGCTGCCGCGCCTCCCACGAAGGCTAGGGCCAGGCCGGGGTCGGCCAGCTGCCTTCTGGCCTCCACCCCGGCTGCCACGACACCCAGGCGTCCCACCAACGTCTGCCTTCCCTGGTAGCCCGGTTCCCGGCTCGGACGCGCCCGGGCCAGGACCGAAGCTAGCGGCCGATCTCCCGGGTCCACCGCTCCCGCACACGTTCCGCGTTCGCGATGGCCCACTCCCGGTCGTACCGGACGAACTTGACGGACTCAAAGGGCGGAGCCCCCGCCGGCGCCTCCACGTCGGCCCGGACCGGGTAGCGGAACCCGTACCGGGCGTTGATGTCCTGCGGGGTCCGGGTCAGGAGGAAGTCCACGTACGCGCGGGCGCCCTCCGGGTTGGGGCCGCCCCGGAGGATGGACACCGCGCCGATCTCGAACGCGGTGTCGGGCGGCACGATCACCTCCAGGGGCTGGAACCGCAGACGTCGTGCCCCGATAGCCTCGTGGGCCCACATCATGGCCACCACAGCCTCACCGCGCTCGAGCAGGGTGATGGTCCCCGGCGCGGTGGGCGTGTACTGGGCCGCGTTTCGGTTCAGCTCGCGCAGGTAGGCCCACGCCCGGTCCTCTCCCAGGCGGAAGATCTGCCCGGCCACGAAGATGTAACCGGCGCCCGTGGTGACGGGACTGGGCATGATGAACTGTCCACGGAACTCCGGCCGCAGCAGGTCGTCCCACGTGGCCGGTTTGGGGACCCTGCGGGGCGCCATCTCCCGGTCCCACCGCTCGGTGTTCACGATGATGCTCAGGATGCCCAGATACCACCCGTGCCAGTAACCGTCTCGGTCCAGGAACGCCGGGCTGACCCGCGCCTCGCGCGCGACGGGTGAGCGGTAGGGGAGCAGCAGACCCTCCCGGGCCAACGGGGCGTGGAAGTCCGCGGACCCTCCCACGAAGATGTCCGCCCGCGGCCGATCCCTTTCTGCCCGGATGCGGGCCGCCAGCGTCCCCGCGGCCGCCACGCTCAGGGCTTCGACAGGGATCCCCGTCCTCCGCGTGAACTCCCGGTTGATCAGGGACGTCTCCAGATCCGGAAGCGCGGAGTACACCACGATCCGGCGCGCCTGCGCGCCCGCCGGTGCTGCGGCCATCACCAGGCCCAGCAACAGTACGATCCACCATCGCCGCACGGTCTCACCTCCCCTCGGATTCCTGGGTCTGGCCGTCCAGAAGGAAACGCTGTACCACCTCCACGATGGCCTCTCCGGGGCCGGCCCGCGTCACGTAGGCCGCCGCCCCCCGCAAGGCGGGGTGCGAGTTGGAAACCGCCACCCCCAGCCCTGCCGCCTGGAGCATCTCCAGGTCGTTGGGGTTGTCGCCCACCGCGACCACGAGGTCGGGCGGAATCCCGAGGAGCGCGCACACCCGCTGCAAAGCGCTCCCCTTGGAGACGCCGGCGGGCAGCACCTCTAGGAAGTTACGCTCCGAGAACACCCGCCGCACCTGCGGGGCGCGCCGGGCGAGTTCGGTGTCCAGCGCCTGCAGGCGGTCGGGATCTCCGACCACGAGGACCTTGATCGGGTCCGCGGGGAGTCTCTCCAGGAGGTCGCCCACCTCCTCTGCGGTGATCCCGTCCCGCTCCAGGTAGGCGCGGCTTTGGGCGTCCTGGCGGTCCACGTACACCCGGTCGTCCGCGAACACGTGGGGCCGCACGTCAGGGAACTCCCGGAGGACGTCCAGAGCCGCCCGCACGCCATCGGGGTCCAGGGTGTGCCGCTCCACCACCCGGTCGGCCTCGAAGTCGTAGACCACCGCTCCGTTGTACAGGATCGCGGGGCTGTCCGCACCCACGGCCTCCAGGTACGGGCGGACCGACCGCCACATGCGCCCGGTCGCCAGGCACACCCGGACCCCACGCGCCTGTGCCGCGCGCACCGCCTCCCGCACCACCGCCGGCAGCTTGCGGTCCGCCGGCAGCAGCGTGCCGTCCACGTCGGTGACTAGCAGCCGGTACCGCACCCAACACCCCGGTAACCTGTAACCGTTAAGGACGTGTGATCTCTGTGCCGGGCTGCTCCCTGGGCAGACAGGCCCGAAGCAGTTCCACAGACCGCGCCACCCCGTCCAAGGGGTCCAGGAAAGGGTCCTCGTGTTCCACGCTGAGGGCGCCCCGGTAGCCCACCTGACGCAGGGCGTCCACGAACTGCGTCCAGAAGAAGGCGTCGTGGCCCAGCCCCAGGGTCCGGAAGGTCCACGGCCCGTCCGCGGGCGGCCAGCTCCCGGACAGGTAAAGTACACCGTCCTGCCGCACGCGGACTTCGTCCACCCGCGTGTCCTTGGCGTGCACGTGGAAGATGGCCTCACCGAGCCGCCGGACGACCCCCAGTACGTCGATCCCTTGCCAGAACAGGTGGCTGGGGTCCACGTTGGCCCCCACCGTGGGGCCCACGGCCTCCCGGAGACGGAGCAGGGTAGCGGGGTTGTACACGCACTGGCCCGGGTGCATCTCCACCGCGATGCGACGCACCCCACACCGTTGGGCCCACTCCGCCATCTCCTGCCAGAAGGGGATCACCCGCTCCCGCCACTGCCAGTCCAGCACCTCCAGGAACTCCAGCGGCCAGCCCGACAGCACCCAGTTGGGATCCCTGCCGCCCGGGCCTGAGGGGCAGCCCGACATGGTCACCACCGTGTCCACCTCCAGCAGGCCCGCCAGCGCGATGGTGTCCCGCACCACCTGCGCCTGTCGGGCCCCCTCCTCCGCCCGCGGGTGAAGGGGGTTGCCGCTGCAGTTGAGAGCGCTGATCACCAGCCCGTGGTCCCGCAGCTCCCGCAACAGCTCTCTGCGGGCCTCCGGCTTCTCCAGGAGCTCCCCCAGTTGGAGGTGGGGGGCCGGGGAAAAGTTGCCGGTCCCCAGCTCCACCGACCGGATCCCCCAGCGCGCACACCGCTCGAACACCCGCCCGCGGGGCTCGTGGCGGAGGCTGTCCGTCATCAACCCGACCCACATCTCTCTTCACCCGTCTTCCTGTCCGTACAGGGGCGGGGTGGCCTCGAGGGCGACCCGTACGGGACGGCCGGTGGCCAGGGCCTCCGCACAGGCCTCCGCCACCACCAGGGAGGCGTACCCGTCCCACGCGTTCGGCCACGGCTGACCCCGTCGCACGTGGTCCACCCAGGCCACCACCTCCGCCGCGTAGGCCGCGTCGAACCGCTCCAGCCAGTCTGGTGGCACCGCTCTCGTGCACCGACCCTCCGCGCGGGTGACCACACCGCCGGGAAGTCCTGCGGTCACCGTCCCTCGGTCCCCGGAGACCTCGATGCCCACCTCGTACCCGTAGGCCGCGGACAGGTTCAGCTCCACCAGCGCCAGCGCGCCGTCCCGCAGCCCCAGCTGGATCAGCTGCAGGTCGTAGACACCCTCCGCCAGAGAGGGGTCCACACGACAACCCACCACCGAGTGCACCACGTCCACTTCCTGCCCCGACAGCCACCGGATCTCGTCCAGGTCGTGGATCGCTGCGTTCACCAGCACCGCCATGCTAGTGTCCGGGGCGAACGCGGCGCGCACGTTCCGGTGCCACGCGCGGTACAGCACCGGCCTGCCCACCGCGCCGTCCGACAGCGCCCGGCGCAGAGCCCGGAACTCCGGATCGTACCGCCGCTGGAAACCCACCTGCACCAGCCGGCGGCCCAACGCCACCTCCCGCTGCACGATGGCCCCTGCCTCGTCCGCCCGTGTGGCCAGGGGCTTCTCGCAGAACACGGGTTTGCCGGCCTCCAGGCAGGCCAGGACGTAGCCCGCGTGCGTGGGGTCCGGGCTCGCTACCACCACCGCGTCCACTTCGGGGTCCTCGACCAGCTGACGGCCGTCCTCGTACACCCGCGCGGCTCCGCACTCCGCGGCCAGCGCCCGGGCGCGGGCCACGTCCGCGTCCGCCACCGCCACCACTCGGGTCCCGGGCCCCCGGAAGACGAGGTTGCGGGCGTGGCGGGAGCCCATCCCGCCAGCCCCCACCACGCCCACCCGGAGCTCCTCCACCTTGTGCCTCCATCGGCGCAACGGACCAGGCGTCCGGCCGTCGGACCGTATACCTGCTCTTTACAGCAACGTGCGCTCCCTCGCCCGGTTCTTCTCGTACTCCTCCCGGGCTTTCCGTACCGAGGGCATGCGAGACACCTCCGCCACAGGCACGTCCCACCACGCCTCGTAGCTCGGGACCCTGGCGTCGCGGTCCACCTCCACCACGATCACGGTGGTGCGGTCCTGCGCCCGGGCCTCCTCCAGGGCCTCCCACAGCTCCTCGCGCGTACGGGCCCGGATGGCGTGTGCGCCCAGGCTGGCCGCATTCTCGGCCAGGTCGATGGGGAGAACGTCCCCGTCCAGCTGCCCCGTGACCGGGTTCCGGAACCGGTACTGGGTCCCGAACCCTCCCAATCCCAGGGACTCCGACAGCCCCCCGATGCTGGCGTACCCGTGGTTGTCCAGCAGCACCACGGTGAGCTTGTAACCTTCCTGGATGCTGGTGGTGATCTCGCTCGGCATCATGAGGTACGAGCCGTCCCCCACCAGCACGTAGACGTCGCGGCTGGGGTCTGCCATCTTCACCCCCAGGCCACCCGGGATCTCGTAGCCCATGCACGAGTACCCGTACTCGAGGTGGTAGGTCCCGGGCTGGCGGGCACGCCAGAGCTTGTGCAGGTCTCCCGGCAGACTGCCGGCCGCGCACACCACCACGTCCTCGGGCCGGACAAAGGCGTTCACCACCCCGATGACCTCCGCCTGCGCCATGGGTGGGTCGTGGCGCTGGCTGGTCAGGCGCTCCACCTCCGCGTCCCACGCCTCCCGGAGCTTCGCCACCTCCTCCGCGTACGCGGGATCCACCCGGTACCCCTGAAGCAGCTGTGCCAGCCCCTCCAGGGCCACCCGAGCATCCGCCACCACGGGCAAGCTACCGTGCTTGCGGGCGTCCCGGTCCGAGAGGTTCACGCTGACGAACCGGACCTGCGGGTTCTCGAACAGGGTCCTGGAGGCGGTGGTGAAGTCGTCCCAGGCCAT
>CALIMJ010000037.1 GCA_938028835.1 uncultured bacterium
GAGGCCTTCTTCCAGCAGATGCCGGAGGAAGTGCGGGGCCGGGTCGGGGCGGTGTGCGTGGCGCAAGCTCCTCCGCAGCGTCTTGCCCCAGGCCCAGGTGGTCGCCGACCCCTTCCACATCATCCAGGACGCCCACCGCACGGTGTACGAGGCCCGGCGGATCGAACAGGAACTCCGCCGTCGCCAAATCCCCGCCAGGAAGATCTGACCCCCAAGCAGGCCGAGGTCTTGAGGGCCATCTATCAGCAATACCCCACCCTGGCCCACTTCCACTGGGCCAGGAAGCACTGCGAGCCTTCTACCGCGCCCCCAGCCTCCCCCGCGCCCAGGCCCTCCTGGAGCGCCTTTCCCTGTCCCTCCAGCACGCGGACGATGCCAAGCTGGTCCGCTGGGGCCGTACCCTCCACGCCTGGAAGGCCGAGCTAATTGAGCTATCACCGCCACCGCGCCACCAGCGCCTACACCGACGGCATCCACACCCAGATCAGGCTACGGGTTCCTGGCCCTCGTTCCCTTGGCTTTCCTGCTCCGCCCGCCACACTTACTGACGTAGAGCCGGGGCGCCGTTGCCGCCGGGGCCGGCGCCGGGCTACCATAGCCCCGTGGCGTGGGAGCAGGTGGCGACCATCCTAGTGACCGTCGTGCTGGCGGTGCTGGCCGGGATCCTCTACAACAACCGCCGGTTCGACGATGTCAACCGCCGGTTCGACGACGTGCACCGCCGGATTGACGACCTTCGGGCCGACATGAACGCCCGGTTTGCTCAGGTGGACGCTCGGTTTGCCCAGGTGGACGCGCGGTTTGCCCAGGTGGACGCCCGCCTGAGCGAGCTGCGGGAGGACCTGCGGGAGATCCGGGGGCTGCTGCAGGAGGCCTTGCGGGCCAGGGCTTCCTAGCTAGGGGCCTGGACGAGGGATGGCGTTCACCGTTCGGGACTTTCACCGCCTGTTGAGGCTCCTCGAGCAGCGGCCGGAGTGGAGGGTCGAGCTCCAGGGACTTCTAGCCCCCGGGGAGCGCTGTGCCTCCCGCGGCCGGCAGGACCTGTCTGCCGAGGTCCAGAAGCTCCGGCAGACCACGGCCGAGCCGGTGGAAGCGCAGAGGGCGACCGGGCAGCGCCTGGAGGAGGCCGCTGCGGGCCTTACCGAGGCCCACGGGCGCACCGAGCAGAGCCGAAGGGAAGCCGGGTGACCGCTTCTGTGAACGTGAACCAGCCGCCGGGCCCCGGTGCCCGCGGAGCTACGACACCGCTTGGGACCCTGACACGGCGGCCTGTGCCCGGAGCCGGCTCGTTGCCGCGCGCGGAATCGCAAAGCAAACAAAGGTCTGTGTTTGAAATCAGGGTTGAAACTCCAGGCCCCCGCGGCAAATGCCGTAATTTAGTCGCTTCTGGCCCGCTACAGCCCCCCTTCAACACCGCGGAGGTTCCGGGTTCGAATCCCAGCGCCCCTGCCAGTCGATGGCCCGCACGGGAATCCAGAGCCGCAGCTTTGCACGCCCGCCACACTCCCGTGGTCTCCTGGATCGGGCGCTCGGTGTACGCTAGGCCTGGAGGAGGTGGAGGGTGAGGGGACTCCCGGTCGTGGCCATGGTGGTCGCGCTCACCGCGGTGGCCCTGGCCCAGCCGCAGGCTCCCAGGACGCTGGCGGTGGCGCCGCTTTGGGACCTCAGTGCGGACGGGATCCACGTGGACGCGGAGCAGATGAACCGGGACCTATCCCGGCTCCTGGACCGGACTGGACGGTTCCGCGTGATCCCCGCGGACCGGGTCTCTGGGGCCATGCGGTCGCTGGGCCTCTTCCCGTCGCAGCTGTTCCACCCGGCTCGGGCGCGGGAGGTCCAGGAGTTGTTGGGGGCGGACTGGTTGGTGGTGGGGCGGTGGACCCACCTGGACAGCACCGCCCATGGGGACGGTGAGCTCGACCTGCCCCGGAGGGGAGGCGGTGGCGCGGTGGCGGTGCTGGAGGTGTGGGTTTGGGAGAGGGGCACCAGCCGGCCGCGCTACGAGGCCACCTTCGACGCTTTCCGGCCCGCGGTGTCCGGTCCCCTGGGCCTGAGGGAGGCCGCGCAGGAGGTGCTCCGCAAGGTGGTCGCAGCCCTTGCCCGGCTATAGGCCCGGCTCTCGGGTGCGAACCCAGAGGGTGGCCCTTTACACGGTGCGGTGCGCTCTCTATAATCACCGGGGCGCCCGCCAGGGGCGCCGTCTTGTGTTTGGACGCAGTTTGCGAGGGTGTGGAGGGGCCAGATGGCCCGAGTCACGAACCTGATCCGGAGGTCCGAGCGGCCCGCGGCCCGGCCGGCGGTCCGCAGGGGCCCGTCCGTGCTGGAGCGGGCCACGCGGTACCTGCGGGAGGTGCGGGCGGAGCTGAACCGGGTTACCTGGCCCAGCCGCCAGGAGCTCATCGCCAGCACGGTGGTGGTGTTGGTGGTCGTGGGCGTGCTGTCCGCGTACCTGGGGGCGTGGGACGCCCTGTTCACGTGGCTGTTCCAGCGGGTGCTGCGGTGACGGAGGAGCGGCAGGTTTCCACGGTCGAAGAGCCGGCGGAGGCAGCGGCCACCGCGCCCCGGGACCCGCGCCGCCGGTGGTACGTGATCCACACGTACTCGGGCTACGAGAACAAGGTGAAGACCAACCTGGAAAAGCGGGTCCAGTCCATGGGGATGCAGGAGAAGATCTTCCAGGTGCTCATCCCCACGGAGGACGAGATCGAGATCAAGGAAGGGAAGCGGCGCATCGCCAAGAAGAAGATCTATCCCGGCTACGTCCTGGTGGAGATGATCCTCGACGACGACTCCTGGTACGTGGTCCGGAACACCCCCGGCGTCACCGGCTTCGTGGGCGCGGGGAACCGCCCCGTCCCCCTGGAGGACGAGGAGGTCCGGGCCATCCTGGGGCAGGTGAAGGACGAGACGCCCAAGCTCCGCATCCACTACCACAAGGGCGACACCGTGCGGATCACCTCCGGCCCCTTCCAGGAGTTCACGGGGGTGGTGGACGAGATCCTGCCGGAGAAGGAGAAGGTCCGCGTCCTGGTGTCCATCTTCGGCCGGGAGACTCCCGTGGAGCTGGACTTCACGCAGGTGGAGCGCACGTAGCGGGTTCGAGGTGACGGCGCATGAAGAAGGTCGTGGCGCAGGTAAAGCTGCAGATCCCCGCCGGCAAGGCCACGCCTGCCCCGCCGGTGGGCACGGCCCTGGGCCCGCACGGGATCAACATCATGGAGTTCTGCAAGGCCTACAACGAGCGGACCGCCTCCCAGGTGGGGATGATCATCCCCGTGGAGATCACCATCTACTCCGACCGGAGCTTCACCTTCGTCACCAAGACCCCGCCGGCCTCCGTGCTGCTGAAGAAGGCCGCGGGGCTGGAGGTGGGCTCGCCGGAGCCCAACAAGAAGAAGGTCGGGCGGGTGACCCGCAAGCAGGTGGAGGAGATCGCCCGCCTGAAGATGCCGGACCTGAACACCCCCTCCCTGGAAGCGGCGGTGCGGATGATCGAGGGCACCGCCCGCAGCATGGGGATAGAGGTGGTGGGCTGAGCTGCGGGTCTGTGCCAGGAGGACGGGATGGCGCGGCGAGGGAAGCGGTACGAGGACGCGGCGAAACTGGTGGACCGCACGCGGCTGTACGATCCGGAGGAGGCGGTGCGGCTGGTGAAGGCGGTCGCCCGCGCGAAGTTCGACGAGACGGTGGAAGCGGCCCTGCGTCTGGCGGTGGATCCGAAGCATGCGGACCAAGTGGTCCGGGGGACGGTGGTGCTGCCCCACGGCACGGGCCGGGCGGTGCGCGTGCTGGTGTTCGCCAAGGGAGACAAAGCCAAGGAGGCGGAGGCCGCGGGCGCGGACTACGTGGGCGCCGAGGACCTGATCCAGCGCATCCAGCAGGAAGGGTGGACCGACTTCGACGTGGCCGTAGCTACCCCCGACCTCATGGGGCAGGTGGGTCGCCTGGGCCGTATCTTGGGGCCGCGGGGGCTTATGCCGAACCCCAAGGCGGGGACGGTGACCTTCGACGTGGGTCGGGCGGTCCGGGAGATCAAGGCCGGGAAGATCGAGTTCCGGGTGGACAAGGCCGGGGTCGTCCACGCGCCCATCGGGAAGGCGTCCTTCTCCGACCAGGCGCTGCTGGAGAACTTCGCAGCCCTGCTGGACGCGGTGGTGCGGGCGCGGCCAGCCGCGGTAAAAGGGCAGTACATCCGCACCATCGCCCTGAGCCCCACCATGGGACCCTCGGTGCGGGTGGATCCGGCCCGGGCGGTGGCCCTGGCCGCAGGCCGGGCGGCCTAGACTCCGGGCGGTCGCATCTTCGGGCGCATTGACCGGGCGGTCGCCAGCTGGTAGCATAGCGGCCGTCGACAATTGAACAGTCCGGGCCACTAGCCCGGGCCGTCCGCAGACCGCAGGTCCCGTCAGGGTGAAAGGCGTGAGGGCCGCCTGCCGAGGACGTCCGGCTCACCCGCCAGGGTGGGTCTGCCGGCGCTCCGTCTGCGGGGCGCCGCTCGTTTTCGGCCGTGCGGCCATGCAGGTGGTCCTGGGTACGCGGAGGCGCCCAGTTAGGGCCGGACGCACGAGGGGTGCTGGATGGCGAGGCCGGAAAAAGTCGAGGCGGTCCAGCGGCTGAAGGAGCAGCTGCGCCGGGCCCGGGGGTTGGTGCTCACCGACTTCCGCGGGCTGAGCGTGCCGGAGATGGAAGCCCTGCGGCTCCAGCTGCGGAGAGAGGGTGCCGAGTACCGGGTCGTCAAGAACACCCTGTTGGGGATCGCGGCCTCAGAGCTGGGCCTGGAGGGGCTGCAGCAGTTCCTGCAGGGACCCACGGGCATCGCGGTGGCCTACGACGACCCCACGGTGCCTGCCCGGGTGGTTCACGAGTTCATCCGGCAGTACCGGAAGCTGGAGGTCAAGGGGGGCGTCGCGGAAGGCAGGATCCTGGACGCCGCGGGGGTCCGGGCCCTGGCGGAGCTGCCAGGCCGCGACCAGCTGCTGGCGAGGGTGCTGGCGGGCCTTCAGGGACCCTTGTATGGGGTGGTGGGGACCCTGGTGGGCCTGGAGCGGAAGCTGGTCTACGCCCTGGACCAGATCCGGAAGAAGCGGCAGGAGGTCCCTGGAGCCTAGGACATGGAGGAGGGAGCGGAGATGGCAAAGCTGAGCACGGCGGAGATCGTGGAAGCTATCGGCAACCTCACGGTGCTGGAGCTGGCCGAACTGGTGAAGGCGCTGGAGGAGAGGTTCGGGGTGACCGCCGCGGCGCCGGTGGCTGTCGCTGCGGCGCCCGCAGCTGTGGCCCCGGCCGCGGTAGAGGAGGAGCAGACGGAGTTTGACGTGATCCTGAAGGCGGCGGGGCCCAACAAGATCCAGGTGATCAAAGTGGTCCGGGAGCTCACGGGGCTCGGGCTGAAGGAGGCCAAGGACCTAGTGGACGGCGCGCCCAAGCCGGTGAAGGAGAAGGTGTCCAAGCAGGAGGCGGAGTCCATTCGGGCGAAGCTTCAGGAGGTGGGGGCGGAGGTGGAGGTCAAGTAGGACGGCGGGGGTCTCCCCACGCCGCGCGGCCGGGCGATCCCGGGTTGACGGGACCTGCCCCGGCGTGTTATTTTGATCTGCGATTTGTGGCTACAGGGACGAGCACCTGATCGAACCTTTCCCCCTGCGCCGGGTGTGTGTGGTCTGTTTGAGTCTTACGGAGGTCGGGAGCTCGTGAGTGGGAGGCCCGAACAGCCCTCCGGGGTCGGGCTTTTCACTGTTTTCTTCTCCGGGCCTGCTGCCGGGCCCGGAGGTATCGGTCTGACCGGCCTCCGCGGCTGGGACGCGCGGGGCCGGAGCCGCTGGCTCCAGGAGCCTGTCCGCGAAGCCTGCAATCCATGGGACGGGCCGGGGGCCCCGAGGGTCGTGCCAGCGATCCTCGGGGGAGTCTAGGCCGTCCCGCGCTGGCTCCCGACCGGGTAACGGTGGGAGAGGGACCGCCGGGAAACCGCTGACGAGATGGGGGTGACCGCCACGAAAGCGTCCGCGGAGCTGAACAAGCAGTTCGCGCTGGGTCCGTTCAACTTCGAGCGGACCCTGCGCCTGGGGATCGGCCGCGTGGTGAAACGAGGCCGGCGGGAGCGGGTCAGCTTCGGGAAGCTCCCTGACGTCCTGGAGCTGCCCGACCTGGTGGAGGTCCAGCGGAGGTCCTTCCGCTGGTTTGTGGAGGAGGGGATCCGGGAGGTCTTCGAGGAGATCTCGCCGATCCAGGACTTCACGGGCAACCTGGAGCTGTACTTCGGGGTCCCGGACGAACGCAAGCGGCGGCGCGCGCCGGAAGGGGTGGACCTCTTCCACTTCACGGAGGGCGTGCTGGACTTCGGCGGCTACTACTTCGAGGCGCCCAAGTACAGCCCCGAGGAGTGCCGGGAGCGGGATGCCACCTACAGTGCGGCCTTGAAGGTCCGGGTGCGGCTGGTCCTCAAGGACACGGGGGAGATCAAGGAGCAGGACGTGTTCATGGGCGACTTCCCGTTCATGACGCGGAACGGTACGTTCATCATCAACGGAGCGGAGCGGGTGGTCGTCAGCCAGCTGGTGCGCTCCGCGGGGGTGTACTACAGCTTCCTCACCGACAGCAGCGGCCGCCGGTTCCCGGCGGCCACCGTGATCCCCACCCGCGGGGCGTGGCTGGAGTTTGAGATCGACGCCACGGGCGGCGTGTACGTGCGCATCGACCGCACCCGGAAGCTGCCCGCCACGGTCCTGCTGCGGGCCGTGGGGTACGAGAGCGATGAGGTACTCCGCAAGCTCTACGGTGGCGACCGGGCTATCGAGGCCACCCTGGAGAAGGACCCGAGCCGGGACCGGAACACTGCCCTCATGGAGATCTACCGGCGGCTGCGGCCGGGTGACCCGCCCAATGTGGAGTCCGCCACGGCCCTCCTGCACACCCTGTTCTTCGACCCCCGGCGGTACGATCTGGGGAAGGTGGGCCGGTACAAGCTGAACAAGAAGCTGAATCTGGACATCCGACCGGACCAGAGGACCCTCACCCCCGAGGACATCGCCCAGATCGTCCGGTACCTCATCGCCCTGAACAACGGGGAGGGGCAGGAGGACGACATCGACCACCTGGGGAACCGGCGGGTCCGGGCGGTGGGGGAGCTGCTGCAGAACCAGTTCCGGATCGGTATGCTCCGGATGGAGCGGGTGATCCGGGAGCGGATGACCATCCAGGAGACCGAACAGGCCACCCCGCAGGTCCTCATCAACATCCGACCCGTCACCGCGGCCATCAAGGAGTTCTTCGGCTCCAGCCAGCTGTCGCAGTTCATGGATCAGACCAACCCCCTCTCCGAGCTGCGGCACAAGCGGCGGCTGAGCGCCCTGGGGCCGGGCGGTCTGAGTCGGGAACGGGCTGGGTTCGAGGTGCGGGACGTGCACCCCTCCCACTACGGGCGCATGTGCCCCATCGAGACCCCGGAGGGACCCAACATCGGCCTGATCTCCTCCCTGGCCACGTACGCGCGGGTGAACGACCTGGGGTTCATCGAGACGCCGTACCGCCGCGTGCGCAACGGCCGGGTGACCCGGGAGATCGTGTACCTGACCGCGGACGACGAGGAGAAATACACCATCGCCCAGGCCAACGTGCAGACGGACGAACAGGGGATGCTCCCCGAGCGGGTGGTGGCGCGCCAGGCGGGCGGCCACCCTGTGGTGGTGCCGCGGGAGCAGGTGGACTTCATGGACGTCTCGCCCAAGCAGATCGTGTCCGTGACCACCGCCCTGATCCCGTTCCTGGAGCACGACGACGGGACCCGCGCCCTGATGGGATCCAACATGCAGACGCAGGCGGTCCCCCTGGTGCGGCCCGAGGCGCCCCTGGTGGGGACCGGGGTGGAGCACCGGGTGGCCGCGGACTCGGGCGCGGTGGTGCTGGCGGAGGAGGACGGGGTGGTGGAGTCTGTGACCGCGGACGAGATCGTGGTCCGCGGCCAGCGCCGCATCACCTACCGGCTGACCAAGTTCCGTCGGAGCAACCAGGGCACCTGCATCAACCAGCGGCCCGTGGTGCGCAGCGGGCAGGAGGTGAAGAAGGGGCAGGTGCTGGCGGACGGCCCCTCCACGGACGGTGGGGAGCTGGCCCTGGGCCACAACGTGCTGGTGGCCTTCATGCCGTGGGAGGGCTACAACTACGAGGACGCCATCCTGATCAGCGAGCGGCTGGTGCGGGAGGACCTGTTCACCAGCATCCACATCGAGGAGTACGAGGTCGAGGCCCGGGACACCAAGCTGGGCCCGGAGGAGATCACCCGGGACATCCCCAATGTGGCGGAGGACGCTCTGCGGGACCTGGACGAGCGGGGGATCGTCCGTATCGGCGCCGAGGTCCGGGCGGGCGACATCCTGGTGGGCAAGGTGACCCCCAAGGGGGAGACGGAGCTCACTGCGGAGGAGCGCCTGCTGCGGGCCATCTTCGGGGAGAAGGCGCGGGAGGTCCGGGACACGTCCCTGAAGGTCCCGCACGGGGAGAAGGGCACCGTGGTGGCCGTGAAGGTGTTCAGCCGGGAGAACGGGGACGAGCTACCTCCCGGGGTCAACCAGATGGTGCGCGTGTACGTGGCCCAGAAGCGCAAGATCACCGTGGGCGACAAGATGGCAGGCCGCCATGGCAACAAGGGGGTGATCAGCAAGATCGTCCCCGTGGAGGACATGCCGTTTTTGCCGGACGGGACTCCCGTGGACATCGTCCTGAACCCCCTGGGGGTGCCCAGCCGCATGAACGTGGGTCAGGTCCTGGAGACCACCCTGGGCTGGGCGTGCGCCCAGCTGGGCTTCTACGCGGAGGTCCCGGTGTTCGACGGGGCCCGGGAGTCGGAGATCGAGGCGTTGCTGGAGCGGGCGGCACTGCCCCGGGACGGGAAGATCACCCTGTACGACGGGCGGACGGGTCTGCCCTTCGACCAGCCTGTGGTGGTGGGGCAGATCTACATGATGAAACTGCTGCACCTGGTGGAGGACAAGATCCACGCCCGGAGCACGGGGCCCTACAGCCTGATCACCCAGCAGCCCCTGGGCGGGAAGGCCCAGTTCGGCGGCCAGCGCTTTGGGGAGATGGAGGTGTGGGCCCTGGAGGCGTACGGGGCGGCCAGCACCCTGCAGGAGCTGCTGACGGTGAAGAGCGACGACGTGGTGGGCCGCGTGAAGACCTACGAGGCCATCGTGAAGGGGGAGAACATCCAGGAGCCCGGGGTGCCGGAGTCCTTCAAGGTCCTGGTGAAGGAGCTGCAGGCCCTGTGCCTGGACGTGAAGGTCCTGAGCGCGGACCACCGCGAGATCGAGCTGCGGGAGATCGAGGAGGACGTGGTGGAAACGCAGCGGTCCCTGGGCATCAACCTGGAGGGGGAGGAAGCCCTCCTGGAGGAGCCCATCTAGCGCGGGGGAGGAAGCCATGCAGGACGTGAACCACTTCGAGGCGGTCAAGATCAGCCTGGCCTCCCCCGAGCAGATCCGCATGTGGTCTCGGGGCGAGGTGAAGAAGCCGGAGACCATCAACTACCGGACCCTGAAGCCCGAGCGGGACGGTCTGTTCTGCGAGCGGATCTTCGGGCCGGTGAAGGACTGGGAGTGCCACTGCGGGAAGTACAAGCGGATCCGCTACAAGGGCATCATCTGCGACCGGTGCGGGGTGGAGGTGACCCGGGCCAAGGTCCGCCGGGAGCGGATGGGCCACATCGAGCTGGCGGCCCCCGTGGTGCACATCTGGTACCTGAAGGGGGTGCCCAGCCGCATCGGGCTGCTGCTGGACATCTCACCCCGGGCCCTGGAGCGGGTGGTGTATTTCGCCGCGTACATCGTCATCGACCCCGGGGACGTGAAGGAGCTGCAGAAGAAGCAGATCCTCACGGAGAACGAGTACCGGGAGCTGCGGGAGAAGTACGGGGGACGGTTCCGCGCGGCCATGGGCGCGGAGGCCATCAAGGAGCTCCTCATGGAGCTGGACCTGGAGCAGGAGTCCAAGCGGCTGCGGGAGGAGCTGCGCGGCAGCACCGGCCAGAAGCGGATCAAGATCCTCAAGCGGCTGGAGGTGGTGGAGGCGTTCCGGAAGAGCGGGAACCGTCCGGAGTGGATGATCCTGGACGTGATCCCGGTGATCCCCCCGGACCTGCGGCCCATGGTCCAGCTGGACGGGGGCCGATTCGCCACCAGCGACCTCAATGACCTGTACCGGCGGGTGATCAACCGGAACAACCGGTTGAAGCGGCTGCTGGACCTCGGGGCGCCGGAGATCATCGTCCGCAACGAGAAGCGGATGCTCCAGGAGGCGGTGGACGCGCTCATCGACAACGGCCGGCGGGGCCGGCCCGTGACGGGGCCCAACAACCGTCCCCTGAAGTCGTTGAGCGACCTGCTGAAGGGCAAGCAGGGGCGGTTCCGGCAGAACCTCCTGGGCAAGCGGGTGGACTACTCGGGCCGGAGCGTGATCGTGGTGGGCCCGAAGCTCAAGCTCCACCAGTGCGGGCTGCCGAAGGAGATGGCGCTGGAGCTGTTCAAGCCCTTCGTGATGAAGAAGCTGGTGGAGCGGAACCTGGCGCAGAACATCAAGAACGCGAAGCGAATGGTGGAACGGCAGCGCCCGGAGGTGTGGGACGTCCTGGAGGACGTGGTGCGGGAACACCCCGTGCTGCTGAACCGGGCGCCCACCCTCCACCGGCTGGGCATCCAGGCCTTCGAGCCCGTCCTCATCGAGGGGAAGGCCATCCAGATCCACCCCCTGGTGTGCACCGCCTACAACGCGGACTTCGACGGGGACCAGATGGCGGTGCACGTCCCGCTGAGCGCGGCCGCGCAGGCGGAGGCCCGGTTGCTCATGCTGAGTGCGTACAACATCCTCCTGCCGGCCTCGGGCAAGGCGGTGGCCAGCCCCCAGCGGGACATCATCCTGGGCTGCTACTACCTGACCCTGGAGAAGCCGGGTGCCCGCGGTGAGGGGAAGGCCTTCAGCACGCCTGGGGAGGCCATCCTGGCGTACGAGCACGGGGTGGTGGATCTGCACGCGCGGGTGAGGGTGCGCCTGGCGCCGGGCACCGAGCCCATCGAGACCACGGTGGGCCGCATCATTTTCAACGAGGCCATCCCGGAGGAGCTGCGGTTCGTGGACCAGGTGTGCGACCGGAAGGTCCTCAGCCAGATCGTGTCGGACGCCTACTACCGGCTGGGACCCACCAAGACGGCGCAGCTGCTGGACGCCCTGAAGGACCTGGGGTTCCGCTTCGCCACCCAGTCCGGGCTCAGTCTGTCCATGCGGGACATCGTGCAGCCTCCGGAGAAGGACCAGATCCTGGAGGAGGCCCAGAAGCGGGTGGACGCCATCGAGCAGCAGTACCGCCGCGGCCTCATCACGGACGGGGAGCGGTACCAGAAGACCATCGACGTGTGGATCGAGGCCACGGAGCAGGTCACGAACGCCATGCTGAAGCACTTCGACCCGTTCAACCCGCTGTACATGATGGCCCAGTCCGGGGCCCGGGGGAACATCCAGCAGATCCGGCAGCTGGCGGGCATGCGGGGCCTGTTCACGGATCCCTCGGGGCGCATCATCGAGATCCCTATCAAGAGCAACTTCCGCGAGGGACTGACGGTCCTGGAGTACTTCATCGGGATGCACGGCCAGCGCAAGGGCCTGGCAGACACGGCGATCCGGACCTCTGAGTCAGGGTACCTGACGCGGCGCCTGGTGGACGTGGCTCAGGACGTGATCGTGCGGGAGGAGGACTGCGGGACGTCTCGGTTCATCGTGCTGGAGCCGATCCGGGAGGGCAACGAGGTGGTGGTGCCCCTCCGGGACCGCATCGTGGGCCGGGTGGCGGCCCAGGACGTCGTGCCCCCGCGGCAGCGGCGTCCCCTGGTGGAGGCGGGTCAGGAGATCACGGAGGAGCTGGCGGAGGCCATCGAGGCCGCGGAGATCGACCGCGTGCCGGTGCGGTCCGTGCTGACCTGCGAGACGCGGTACGGGGTGTGCAGCAAGTGCTACGGGCGCAACCTGGCCACCGGGAAGATGGTGGACATCGGGGAGGCGGTGGGCATCATCGCGGCCCAGTCCATCGGAGAACCGGGCACCCAGTTGACCATGCGGACCTTCCACACGGGCGGAGTGGCGGGCTTTGACATCACCCAGGGTCTGCCGCGGGTGGAGGAGCTGTTCGAGGCCCGCAAGCCCAAGGGTCAGGCCCTCATGGCGGAGATGGCGGGCCGGGTCCGCATCGTGGAGGACCGGCGGGCCCGCCGGATCGTGCTGGAGGGCAAGGACCAGACCGTGGAGTATGTGGTGCCGCACGGGCAGCGCCTGGTGGTCCACGACGGCGACCGGGTGGAGGCCGGCCAGCGGCTCACGGAGGGAAACTTGAATCCCCACGACATCCTGCGGATCCAGGGCGTGGAAGCGGTGCAGAAGTACCTGGTGCAGGAGATCCAGAGCGTGTACCGCTCCCAGGGCGTGGAGATCAACGACAAACACATCGAGATCATCGTGCGGCAGATGCTGCGGCGGTTGAAGGTGCGCGACGAGGGCGACACGGATCTCCTGCCCGGGGAGGTGGTGGACGTGTTCACCTTCCGGGAGGAGAACCGCAAGGTGGAGGCCCGGGGCGGGCGGCCTGCGCAGGCGGACCCCGTGCTGATGGGGATCACCAAGGCTTCCCTGGCCACGGAGTCGTGGCTGTCCGCGGCGAGCTTCCAGGAGACCGCCCGGGTGTTGACGGACGCGGCCACCAAGGGGAAGGTGGACCCCCTCATCGGCCTCAAGGAGAACGTAATCATCGGCAAGCTCATCCCCGCGGGCACGGGGATGCCCAGGTACCGGCAGGTGCGGGTGGCGGCGGAATTCTGAGCCGCCCGCAGCCTTGAACGCCGCCACCCTCAGCTGGCGCGACTGGGAGGGGGACCCGCAGGTGCTGGCGGCGCTGCTGGCCGCCGCGCTGCTCTATCACCTGCACCCTCGGGTCCGCGCGACACGCCGACACCGGCTGTGGTTCTGGTCCGGGCTGGCTGCGGTGGCCC
Source organism: uncultured bacterium (assembly GCA_938028835.1). Taxonomy (GTDB): domain Bacteria; phylum Sysuimicrobiota; class Sysuimicrobiia; order Sysuimicrobiales; family Sysuimicrobiaceae; genus Tepidifontimicrobium. The sequence goes on from CALIMJ010000037.1 coordinate 13,020, forward strand.
TGGCGATGCTCTCGCCTCTCGAGGCGGGAGCCCGTCTGTTGCTGTGGTTGCACATGGTCCAGCACCTGGTGCTGGTCCTCGTGGCGGGGCCGCTCCTGGCCGCCTCCCTGCCCGCTCCCTTTCTCGGCTGGCTGACCCGGCGGCCGGTACTGGGACCCGTGCTGTGGGTGCTGTGGAATCCGTGGGCGTCCACCGGCCTCTATAATCTGGTGATCCTGGGCTGGCACCTGCCGGCCCTGTACAACTGGGTCCTGCGGTCGGAGCTGGCCCACTTGCTGCAGCACGCGAGCTTTCTGGGTTCGGCGGTGGTGTTCTGGGGCGTGCTGCTGAGCCCGGCTCCCCGGAACCCCACGCGCGGCCAGCGTCTGGTGATGGTGGGGGTCAGCGCGGTGCTGCAGTTCGTCCCCGCCTTCGTCCTGTCGGTGGCCGACCGCGTGCTGTACGCTCCCTACCTGGAGGTTCCGCGCCTGTGGGGGTGGTCCGCTCTGGACGACCAGCGCTGGGCGGGGGTGCTCATGTGGGTGGGGATGAACCTGGCCTACGCCCTCACCGCCCTGTGGGTGATCTGGCCGTGGCTGGGGCCGGGGGCAGTCCGCGGGACGGAATCCGAGTAGGCCGGCGAGGAACCCGTGTGGGAGCTGGTGGCGGTTTCGGTAACGTGGTGGCTTGTGAGCCTGACCGGTGTGATGGCGCCCGGCCCTGTGTCTGCGGTGGCGGTGGGGGAAGGCGCGCGTCGGGGTCTCGTGGCCGGACCCCTGGTCACGGCGGGGCACGCGGGGGCGGAGCTGGTGATGGTCGGTCTGCTCGCCGCGGGGTTCGACCGAACGCTGCGGGAGCCGGCAGTGACGGGCGTGGTCGGAGTCCTCGGTGGGATCGTCCTGGTGTGGATGGGCTGGGGCCTCATCAGGTCCGCCCGGTCCCGCTCTCCAGAGATCAACCCCGGCCGACCCGTCGCGGGACTCGGGACGGCGGGGATCGTCTGGGCAGGGGTGCTGGCCACGGTGGGAAACCCCTACTGGTTGCTCTGGTGGGCGACGGTGGGAGCCAGCTACTACCTGCTGTTCAGCCGCTACGGTCCTGGGGCGGTGATCGGCCTGTTCTTCCTCGGGCACATCGCCTTGGACCTGATCTGGACCACGCTCCTGGCGGCGGCCGCGGGAGCCGGCCGCGGGCGTTTCCCCGAGACCGCGTACCGGCTCCTCCTGGTCGGCTGCGGGCTGTTCCTGGTCGGGCTGGGCGGACTCTTCCTCTCCAACGGGCTGCGGCACGTAGCCCGCTGGCCCTGATGGCTAGAACACCTGCGCGTCCAGGGCAAGCGCCACGAACAGGGCCAGCAGGAGGAGGGCGATGGGGACGCTGAACAGGGTGGCGACCACCGGCCGCTCCCACCTCAGGTGCATGAAGTACGCCATGATGAGGGCCGCCTTGATCAGCGCCAGCACCACTAGGCTGGTGATCAGCAGACCCCGGGGGATGTGCAGCAGCGTGACCCCGATCTCCGCCACCGTCACCACCAGAAGCCAGAACCAGGTCACCCCGTAGATCCCGTAGCCGTGCTGCGCGGGCTGGTGATCCGACATGCCCTGCCTCCCGAGGTCAGTGTGCCGCGGCCACGGGGACCGCGGGCGGGATGAGGTACATGAGGGTGAAGATGAACACCCACACCAGGTCCACGAAGTGCCAGTACAGCCCCGCATTCTCCACCCGTTCGGCCCGGGTGTGTGGGTCCACGGGGGACGGCGGGACCGGCGGCTCCTCCACCGCCTCCACCGCGTCCGCCGGCAGCATGGCCGCGTTGTTGGCGCCCTTGCCCGGGAGCAGCACCACCACCCGCCCGATCCGGGGGTGGGCCTTCTCCACCACGGTCTCGGGCCGGTCCGCGAGCACCATGACCCGGACGCGGGCCCCAGGGTAGAGGGCCCGTCCCTGCCGGTCCCGCAGGGGCGTCTGCCAGTCCTCCAGGGCCCGCCGCTCCGCCCTCGCCTTGAAGAACACGTACATGAGGTACAGGACCCCGCTGGTGACGTGGCCACCGTGGAAGCCGGTGATGATGAAGAAACTGGCGCTGAAGGCCGGGACCCCCCACGGGTTGGTGTGCAACCGCGCGCCCTCCTGGATGAAGTGGGTCCACTCGTACGCCTGCATGCCCAGGAAGGTCAACCCCCCGGCGATGGTCAGGAGGAGGAACCGCTCCACCAGCGGGTGGTCCCCGCGCTTGGCGGCGTTCACCGCCACCGCCATGGTGGCGCTGCTGCAGATGAGGATGAAGGTCATGGCCCCCACCAGTCCGATGTTGAAGATCTCGGTGGCGTTGGGCCAGGCGCCCGCGGTCATCCGGGCCGCGCCGTAGGCGCTCAGCAGACCCCCGAAGGTGAACGCGTCGGAGAGGAGGAAGACCCACATCATGAACTTCCCCCAGCTCATCCCGAAGGGCGACACCCCGCCGCCCCACGCGCTGACGTTCCGCTCCACGACCGCTTCCGCCATACGACCTCCTACCGGGTGAACAGGACGACGAACAACCACACCCACAGACCTGCAAGGAAGTGCCAGTACACCGACAGGCTGGACAGGTCCACCGCAGCAGGCGCCTGGGAGCGGGTGCGCCACAGGGCGAGGACCCACCACACCAGGCCCCCCACCACGTGGAGCAGGTGCGCGCCCGACAGGACGTAGAAGTACGACGCGCCGGGGTTAGCCGCCACCCCCACCCCCGAGGAGGACAGCCACCCCCAACCGATCAGCTGGGCGGCCAGGAATCCCGTGCCGAGGGCCACGCCCCAGGCCAGCCGCACACGAGCCCTGTCCAGCACCCCCCGGCGTGCCGCTCTCCGGGCGGCTTCCAGGGCCGCGCTGCTTCCCAGCAGCGCCGCGGTCCCCGGCCACAGGACCGGCGGTCGGGGTGCCGGGACCCAACCCACGGAGCCCATGCGGCTCAACAGCGCGGAGCTGAGCCCCAGGAAGAACATGCCCACCGCCGCGACCACCAGCCACACGAAGAGGGCGCTAGACCGCTCCCGGTCGGGCCGGCCGCGTGAGCCGCCGTTTCCGCGCGGCGGGGCCGGCGGCGCCTTCGGTGGAGCGGGGCGTTCCAGGGTGACCGTCATGACCGGGCTAGTGCCCGCCCGCCCTCACGGCCGCGGGCTCGGGCTCCCACTGGGGCAGGTAGTCCTGGGGCGCTCCCGGGACGCTGTATTCGTACGGCCCGCGGTACACCTGGGGGATCTCCCCAGGCCAGTTGTGGTGGGGCGGAGGGCTTTCGGTGGACCACTCCAGGGTCGTCCCCCGCCAGGGATTGCGATCCGCGGGCCGCCCCTCGGTCAGGCTGCGCAGCATGTTGTAGGCCAGTACCAGCCCGCCCGCGAAGATGAGGAAAGCGCTCAGGGTGATGAACACCTGCACCGGCTGCAGGTGGGCGAGGTAGGGGAAGGCCCGGTAGTCATAGATGCGCCGGTGCATCCCCGCCATGCCCACGTAGTACATGGGGAAGAAGGTCCCGTACACGCCCAGCAGGGTCAGCCAGAAGTGGATCCGCCCCAGCCGCTCGTCCAGCAGCCGCCCGAACATCTTCGGGAACCAGAAGTAGATGCCGGCAAAGATCCCGAACACCGCCGCGGTCCCCATCACCAGATGGAAGTGGCCGACCACGTAGTAGGTGTCGTGCAGGGGGATGTCCACGGGCGCGTTGCCCAGGTGGATGCCAGTGAGCCCGCCCGCCACGAACAGGGATACGAACCCCACCGCGAACAGCATGGCGGTGGAGAAGTACAGCTTGCCCCGCCACAGGGTGACCAGCCAGTTGAACGTCTTCACCGCGGAGGGCACGCCGATGAGCAGGGTCGTGAGGGCGAACCCGGTTCCCAGCAAGGGGTGCATCCCGCTCACGAACATGTGGTGGCCCCACACCAGAAAGCTCAGGATGCCGATGGCCAGCATGGAGGCCACCATGGCGGGATAGCCGAATACAGGCTTGCGGGCGAAGTTGGCGATGACGTCGGAGACGATCCCCATGGGCGGCAGGATGACGATGTACACCTCCGGGTGTCCGAAGAACCAGAACAGGTGCTGCCACAGGAGGGGATTCCCACCCGTGTGCGGGATCACCTGGCCGCCTACCACCAGGCCCCCGGGCACGAAGAAGCTGGTGCCCGCCAGCCGGTCGAACAGCAGGAGGATCCCCGCGGCCATGAGCACGGGGAAGGTCAGCAGGGCCAGCACCGCGGCCACGAAGATGCCCCAGACGGTGAGGGGCATCCGCATGAGGGACATCCCCCGGGTCCGCAGGACCAGGATGGTGGTGATGTAGTTCAGGGAGCCCAGCAGGCTGGAGACGCAGAAGATGGCGATGGAGACCAGCCACAGGGTCTGGCCGAGGCCGCTGCCCGGCGCCGCCTGCGGCAGGGCGCTGAGGGGCGGGTACGCGGTCCACCCCGCGTTCAGGGGCCCTCCCGGAACGAAGAAGCTGGCCACCAGGGGCACGATGGAGAGCGCGAAAACCCAGTACGACAGCATGTTCACGAAGGGGAAGGCCATGTCCCGGGCGCCGATCTTCAGCGGCACCAGGAAGTTCGCGAAGCCGCCCAGTAGGGCGGGGGTGAGGACGAAGAACACCATGATGGTGCCGTGCATGCTGATGGCGGCCAGGTACTGATCCGCCTGGAGGATCCCCGACTGCGGCCATGCCAGCTGGGTGCGGAACACCATGGCCAGCGCCCCGCCCACCAGGGCCATGAACAGGGAGGTGAGTAGGTACTGCAGCCCGATGACCTTGTGGTCTTGGCTGAACACGTACCGGGTCCAGAAGCTCTCCCGTTGCGGGTGTTCCACGTGCACGTGGGCTTCCGCTGCCATGGTTTCTTCCTCCTACTCCCGCCGGGCCTGCTGGCGCATCCAGCGGTCGAACTCCTCCTGGGTGACCACCCGGACCTTCCCCGCCATGGTGTAGTGGCCGACCCCACACAGCTCGGCGCACGCCAGGTCAAACTCCCCCGTCCGGGTCGGGGTGAACACCAGCTCCGTGGTGGCGCCCGGCAGGAGGTCCTTCTTGAGCCGGAAGGCGGGCACCCAGAAACTGTGCTGGACGTCCCGGGTCCGCAGGAGGACCCGGTTGGGCCGGTTCACTACCAGGTAGATCTGGGGGCTGATCACGTCGTCCCGGGAAGCCGGGTCCCGCGGGTCCACGTTGAAGGGGGCCGGGACGCGGTTGTCCACCCGGCCCAACTTCCCGTCCGGGCCGGGGTACCGGGCGGACCACCCGAACTGCTCGCCCCGGACCTCCACCACGAAGGCGTCCGGCGGTGGAGGGGCGTGCACCCGCGACCACAGCACCATCCCGGCCACGCTGAGGGCCACCAGCACCGCCGCCGGCACCGCGGTGTAGGTGACCTCCAAAGCGGTATGGTGGGGGAGGTACAGCGCGGCCTCCCTGCCCCGGGCTCGGTACCGGATCACGAAATACCCCAGGAGGAGGTGGACCACGATGAAGGCCACCAGGATGATCCCCAAGATGATGTCGAAAAGAGATTGGATACTGGTGCCTTCCCGGGTCACCGACTGGGGGGTCCACACCCAGCGCGCGTACAGGGCGCCCGCCACGCCCAGCAGGGAGAAAAGCCATACCGCGAGGCCAAGGCTGAGGCCGGACCGCTGGGTTTCCTCCAGTGGGCTGGGGACTTGGGGTGTCGCTTCCATCTTCGGTCCTCTCCTGTCGCCTTCGGCGTACGGTTCGGGGGAAGGGAACCAAAACCCTTCTGGCAAACAGCAAGGAGGGCGCCGGCGACGCCCTCCCCTCCGTCGCTCGCTTCAACCCCCGGCCACGAGTATAGGGCGCGGGGCCCGAGCGGCCAAGCCCATTTGACACCGCGGGGCCGATTGTCTATGCTCTGGAAGGTTGCCCGGAGCCGCGATGAGGGGCGGTAGCCCGGAGGGGGACCCGGTGACCGAGCTGGAGGCGTTGGGCCGCGCGGAGTCGCGCGCGGTGGGTGCCAACCAAACCACCAAGGCCATCCGGAAGGGGAGGGCGGAGGTGGTGTTCGTGGCGCGGGACGCGGACCGGAGGATAGTGGAGCCGGTGCTGCGGGCCGCGCAGGAGATGGGCGTGCCGGTGGTAGAGGTTGCCTCCGGCAGAGAGCTGGGTCGGGCGTGCGGGATCGCCGTTGGGGCATCTGCCGCGGCGATCCTCAAGCGCGACCGGTAGCCGCACGGAACGGCCGACACGGCGCCCCTCGCTCTGCGGGGGATGCCGCGCCGCAGGGACTGGGCCGGTCAAGAGCCCCGGTGCCAGCCGGGAGCTCCGCTGACGGACAAGGCCCGGGTCCCGGAGGGCGCGGACGCATCCGGCGCACAGCACAGTTCGGGTCAGCGGGCGCGTAATCCGGGCGCCCCTCCGGGGCGCCCGGGGCCGCCGGACTCTTCGGCTGGGAGGGAGTTGGAATGCCGACCATCAACCAGTTGGTGCGGCGGGGGCGGGAGCCCCTGACGCACAAAAGCAAGTCCCCGGCGTTGCAGGGGAACCCGTTCAAGCGGGGGGTCTGCATCCAGGTGAAGACCATGACCCCGAAGAAGCCGAACTCTGCCCTGCGGAAGATCGCCCGGGTCCGGCTGACCAATGGCATCGAGGTCACCGCTTACATCCCGGGGATCGGTCACAACCTGCAGGAGCACTCGGTGGTCCTGGTCCGGGGCGGCCGGGTGAAGGACCTCCCGGGGATCCGGTACCACATCGTGCGGGGCGCCCTGGACGCGGCCGGGGTGGCCAACCGCCGGCAGGGGCGGAGTAAGTACGGGGCCAAGCGGCCCAAGCAGTAGGAGGGAGAGGCCATGCCGCGCAAAGGACCAGTGCCGCCGCGGGCCATCCCGCCGGACGTGGTGTACGGGAACGTGATGGTCCAGCGGCTGATCAACAAGGTGATGACCCGGGGCAAGAAGACCCTCGCGGAGCGCATCGTGTACTCCGCCCTGCGGAACGTGGAGCAGCGCACCGGCCAGCCCCCCGTACAGGTGCTGGAGAAGGCGCTGCAGAACGTGATGCCGCTGCTGGAGGTGAAGCCGCGGCGGGTGGGCGGGGCGAACTACCAGGTGCCCGTGGAGGTTCGGCCGGAGCGTCGGGTGTCCCTGGGGATCCGGTGGCTGGTGGAGTACGCCCGGCAGCGGCCCGAGCGCGGCATGGTGGAGAAGCTGGCCCGGGAGATCCTGGACGCCGCCCAGGGCCAGGGCGGGGCAGTGAAGCGGAAGGAGGAGGTGCACCGGATGGCGGAGGCCAACAAGGCCTTCGCCCACTACCGCTGGTAGTCCGGTGTCGGGAGGTCGGCGTTGGCCGTGAGGGTACCGCTGGAGCGGATTCGGAACATCGGGATCGTCGCCCACATCGACGCGGGCAAGACGACCACCACCGAGCGCATCCTCTTCTACACCGGGCGCGTGCACCGGCTCGGGGAGGTGGACGAGGGCTCCGCCACCATGGATTGGATGGTCCAGGAGCGGGAGCGAGGGATCACGATCACCTCCGCGGCCACCACGTGCTTCTGGCGGGACCACCGGATCAACATCATCGACACCCCCGGCCACGTGGACTTCACCATCGAGGTGGAGCGCTCCCTGCGGGTGCTGGACGGTGCGGTGGTGATCCTGAGCGCCGTGGAGGGAGTCCAGCCCCAGTCGGAGACGGTCTGGCGGCAGGCAGACCGGTACCGGGTGCCCCGGATCCTGTACGTGAACAAGATGGACCGGGTGGGCGCGGACTTCCTCCGCGTGGTGGACATGGTGCGGGAGCGCCTGGGGGCTCCCGCGGTCCCCGTACAGCTCCCGGTGGGCTCGGAGGAATCCTTCCAGGGCGTGGTGGACCTGGTGCGCATGAAGTCCATCCTGTATCTGGACGACCTGGGGACCCGCTCCAGCGAGACAGCCATTCCCCCGGAGATGCGGGACGTGGTGGACGCTTACCGGGAGCGGCTCCTGGAGGCGGCCGCGGAGTGCGACGACGCGGTGATGCTGAGGTACCTGGAAGGCCAGCCGATCCCGGAGGCGGACCTGCGGCGGGCCATTCGGAAGGGGACCCTGTCGGGCAGGCTGGTACCGGTCCTGGCAGGCTCGTCCTTCCGGAACAAGGGAGTGCAGCCGCTGCTGGACGCGGTGGTGGACTACCTCCCGTCTCCCCTGGACATCGGGGCCGTCCGCGGGACCAACCCCAGGACCGGAGAGGTGGAGGAACGGCCGGTGGACGAGCAGGCACCCTTCTGCGCCCTGGCCTTCAAGATCATGACCGACCCCTACGTGGGTAAGCTCACTTACTTCCGGGTGTACTCGGGCACCCTGCGCGCCGGGTCCTACGTGTTCAACGCGACCCGCGGCGTGCGGGAGCGCGTCAGCCGGATCCTGCTGATGCACGCCAACCACCGAGAGGACATCCCGGAGGCTACCGCGGGGAACGTGGTGGCCGCGGTGGGGCTGCGGGAGACCACCACGGGCGACACCCTGTGTGACGAGGCGGCTCCCCTCGTGCTGGAGCCCATCCAGTTCCCGGAGCCCGTGATCTCGGTGGCGGTGGAGCCGAAGACTAAGGCGGATTCGGACAAGCTGACCGCGGCCCTGGCCAAACTCGCGGAGGAGGATCCGTCCTTCCGGGTGCGGTTCGACCCGGAGACCGGGCAGACCCTCATCGCGGGGATGGGGGAGCTGCACCTGGAGATCATCACCGACCGGCTGGTGCGCGAGTTCAAGGTGGAGGCCCACGTGGGCCGGCCCCAGGTGGCGTACAAGGAGACCATCCGGCAGCCGGCCCGGGGCGAGGGGCGCTTCATCCGGCAGACGGGCGGCCGGGGCCAGTACGGCCACGCGGTGGTGGAGATCGAGCCCCTGCCCCGAGGCAACGGGTTCGAGTTCGTGGACCGGATCACGGGCGGGGTGATCCCCAGGGAGTTCATCAAGCCCGTGGAGGACGGGGTCCGGGAAGCCATGGAGTCTGGGGTCCTGGCGGGGTACCCGATGGTGGACGTGCGGGTGACCCTGGTGGACGGTTCCTACCACGAGGTGGACTCCTCGGAGCTGGCTTTCAAGATCGCGGGGTCCCTGGCGTTCAAGGATGCCGCCCGGAAAGCCAAGCCCGTCCTCCTGGAGCCCGTGATGAGGGTGGAGGTGACCACGCCAGAGGCCTACATGGGCGACGTGCTGGCGGACCTGAATGCCCGCCGGGGCCGGATCCAGGCCATGGAGCAGCGGCAGGGGCTGCGGGTGATCACGGCCCTGGTGCCGCTGGCGGAGATGTTCGGGTACGCCACGGACCTGCGGTCGCGGACCCAGGGGCGGGCGGTGTACACCATGGAGTTCTCCCACTACGAGGAGGTCCCCGCGGCGGTGGCCGAGGAGGTCCTCAAGGGCCGGCTCGCGGTGGCCCGGACCTAGAAAACCCTGCGCGGAGGGGGCGAGGAGAATGGCCAAGCCGAAGTTTGAGCGGCGGAAGCCGCACGTGAACATTGGGACGATTGGGCATGTGGATCATGGGAAGACGACGTTGACGGCGGCGATCACGCATGCGATGGCGCGGTATGGGTTCGCGGAGCCGAAGGGGTATTACGACATTGACAATGCGCCGGAGGAGCGGCAGCGGGGGCTGACGATCAACATTAGTCATGTGGAGTATGAGACGGAGAAGCGGCACTATGCGCATGTGGACTGTCCGGGGCATGCGGACTACATTAAGAACATGATTACGGGTGCGGCGCAGATGGATGGGGCGATTCTGGTGGTGAGTGCGGCGGATGGGCCGATGCCGCAGACGCGGGAGCACATTCTGTTAGCGCGGCAGGTGAACGTCCCGGCGATTGTGGTGTTTTTGAACAAGGTAGACATGGTGGACGATCCGGAGCTACTGGATCTGGTGGAGGTGGAGGTACGGGAGCTACTGAGCCGGTACCAGTTTCCTGGGGAGGAGGTTCCGGTGGTACGGGGGAGTGCGTTACGGGCGTTGGAGGCGTTGCAGGGGAATCCGCAGTTGAAGCGGGGGGAGGATCGGTGGGTGGATGGGATTTACGAGCTGATGGACGCGGTGGACAGTTACATTCCGACGCCGGTACGGGATGTGGACAAGCCGTTTTTGCTGAGCATTGAGGACATTTTCACGATTACGGGGCGGGGGACGGTGGCGACGGGTCGGGTTGAGCGGGGGCGGATCAAGGTTGGGGAGGAGGTGGAGATTGTGGGGCTGCGGGCGGAGCCGCGGCGGACGGTGGTGACGGGGCTAGAGATGTTTCGGAAGGTGTTAGATGAGGCGGTGGCTGGGGACAATGTGGGGGTGTTGCTGCGGGGGGTTGAGCGGGACGATGTAGAGCGGGGGATGGTACTGGCGAAGCCGGGGACGATCAAGCCGCACACGAGATTTTTGGCGGAGGTGTATGTGCTGACGAAGGAGGAGGGGGGACGGCACACGCCGTTTTTCAGTGGGTATCGGCCGCAGTTCTATTTTCGGACGACGGACGTGACGGGGACGGTGAGGCTGCCGGAGGGGGTGGAGATGGTGATGCCGGGGGACAACATCAATCTAGAGGTGGAGCTGATCAGCCCGATTGCGCTGGAGGAGGGGCTGCGGTTTGCGATCCGGGAGGGGGGTCGGACGGTGGGGGCCGGGGTGGTGACGAAGATCCTGGAGTAGACGGGAGG
>CALIMJ010000038.1 GCA_938028835.1 uncultured bacterium
GCGAGCTGGCCGCATCGCAAGCTCTACGAGAACGTCATCAAGACGCTCTATGCGCTGCCCGAGGAATTCAAGACCTCGCTTCGGATCTCAGACTTCCGGGCGACGGACATCTTCACCTTGAATTCCGCTCTCGGCGCGTCCATCGAGGACGCCGTCGTCAACGGGCTGAACAGCTTGCGGGAGGTGTGGGACGTGGACGGGCGCTACGCGCTCTATCGCTTCGAGCGCCAGGCGCAGGCCTTCCCGGATGTGCGCCTGGTCACTGAGGCACCAGGCGAAGACCCGATCCTCATGGGGATCGAGCTGAAAGGCTGGTTCGCACTCTCCAAGGAGGGCGAGCCGACCTTTCGCTACACCGTCACGCCCAACGCTTGCGCGCCTGCCGACTTGCTGGTCGTCTTCCCGTGGGTGTTGAGCGACGTGGTCGCCGGAAGCCCCAAGCTGCTGCGCCCCTTCGTTGGCGAGGCGCGTTATGCCGCCGAGCTGCGTAACTACTACTGGCAGACCATGCGCGGCCAGCGTGGGGGGAATGGCGGCATCACCATGGCCACCCACCAGACGCCCTACCCTGCCGTCAAGACCGATCAATGCTCAGACCGTGCCAACGATGACGGGGGCGGCAACTTCGGGCGCGTGGCTCGCTATGGGCTGCTGGACGACTTCGTCGCATCGACCAAGAAGCAGGAGGTTTCGGGCATTCCGATTCTCGCGTGGTTGACCTTCTTCAAAATCTTCAGCGATGGCTCGCGCGACTTGGATTCGGTTGTCTCCACGCTTGAAAGCGCGCTGCGCCGCTATCGGGAGACGAACCAGCAAGGCACCGAGGCGCTGGCCGAGGCCTTCTCGCGGATCGTCGCCATTCTCCGAGGCCAAGAGGTCTTGGCCCAGGGCGGGGTTCCACTCGAAGGCTCCGGCTTCGAGGATCAGACTCCCGTCGCATGACGACTCACGCGGGCGGCCAAGTGCCGCCATTTATTTAAGAGCAAATACGTATTTGCGTGATACAATAACGCCATACCGAAGGAAAACCGCAGATGCGTACTCTAGTAATTGCGAGCCAGAAGGGCGGCGTCGGCAAGACCACCACCGCGGTGAACCTGGGCGCCTACTTGGCCAGGGGACGCTGGAGGGTGCTCCTCGTGGACCTGGATCCCCAGGGTAACGCCACCAGCGGACTCGGGGTGCACCGGGACTACGTGAGGCTGTCCACCTACGACTGCCTGCTCCGCGGCACCTCCGTAAAGCAAGCCGCCCTTCCCACCGAGCTTGATGGGTTGGACCTGCTCCCCAGCGGCGTAGACCTGGCCGGCGCAGAGGTCGAGCTGGTGGACGCCCCCTCCAGGGACACCCGCCTCAGGGAGGCCCTGGAACCCGTGCAGGGGCGCTACGACTGGATCCTCGTGGACTGCCCGCCGTCTCTCGGCCTTTTGACCCTGAACGCCCTCGCCGCCGCGGACGGGGTCCTCGTGCCCATCCAGTGTGAGTTCTACGCCCTGGAGGGCCTAGCGCAGCTGGTACACACCGTGGAGCTGGTCAAAAGGACCCTGAACCCTCGCCTCAACGTGGCCGCGGTGGTCCTCACCATGTACGACCCGAGGACGAACCTGAGCGAACAGGTGGCCGGGGAGGTCCGGCGCTACTTCGGGAGCCGCGTGGCCAGCACGGTCATTCCCCGCAGCGTTCGGCTGGCCGAGGCACCGAGCCACGGCAAGCCCGTGATGCTGTACGACCCGCACTCCAAGGGCGCTCGGGCGTACGAGGCCCTGGCGGAGGAGCTGGCGGCGAAGCTGCGTCCTGCGGCAGGGGTGGCGGGGGTGGTGCGGTGAGTGCGCACCGGGCAAGGGGCCTCGGGAGGGGGCTCGCAGCCCTGATCCCGGGGGCCGAAGCCCAGGCGCGTGAGGAACGGATCGAGTACCTCCCAGTAGACCGGGTGAGGCCCGGCAAAAACCAGCCGAGGATTTCGATCCCCCCGGAAGAGCTGGAGGAGCTGGCAGCTTCCGTGCGGGTCCACGGGATCCTGCAGCCCATCGTGGTGAGGCCTGCCGGGGACGGCTACGAGATCGTGGCCGGCGAGCGCAGGTGGCGCGCCGCGGTGCTGGCCGGACTGGGCACCGTGCCGGCGGTGGTGCGGCAGGTGGGCGAGCTGGAGAGCCTGGCCATGGCCCTGGTGGAGAACCTGCAGCGGCAGGATCTCAACCCCGTGGAGCGGGCTCGGGCCTACCGGAGGCTTGTGCAGGAGTTCGGGCTCTCGCAGCAGGAGATCGCGCGCCTGGTGGGCCGCAGCCAGCCCACGGTGGCCAACACCCTGCGGCTGCTGTCGCTTCCCCAGGAGGTTCTGGACAAGGTGGAAAACGGTGAGCTTTCCGAGGCCCACGCTCGCCTGCTCCTGGAGGTGGCAGACCCCACGCGGCGGGTGGAGCTGGCAGGTCTGGCGGCAGCCCGCAAACTCACCACCAGGGAGCTGGGGAGGCTAGTGCGGCCTGAGGCCGGCTCAGGGCGTCGACGGCGCCAAAGGACGCTGAGTCCTGACCTTGTGGCTTTGGAGGAGACTCTCAGCGAGCGCCTGGGAACCCGGGTGCGGGTGCGGACCGGCAAAAGACGCGGGGTGGTGGAGATCGAGTTTTACTCCGAAGAAGACCTCTCCCGGATCTGCGATCTGATCGTGGGCGTATTTCTCGAGAAATAGCCGTGAGGTCCGACCTGGACAGGCTGATGGAGGAAAGAGGCCTGGACGCCCTGGTGGTGGCGGGCAGGGCGGACGAGGCGAACATGCTGTACGTCCTGGGCGGGATCCCCATTCCGGGGGCGATCTACGTAAAAAAGCGCGGCGAGCCCGGGGTGGTCTGCCACGGGACCATGGAGCGCGGGGAGGCGGAAAGGACCGGTTTGCGGACCCGCAACCTCGGCCTGTACGACTGGAAGGAGCTGCTTCAGGCGGCCGCGGGCGACCCCCTGGAGGCCAGGGTGCTGCTATTCCAGCGCCTGTTCCAAGACGAGGACGTGCGGGGGAGGGTCGCCTTTTACGGGGAGATGGACCAAGGGGTCGCCTACCGGTTCCTGGGCAGGCTGGCTGCCTGCCTGCAAGGGGTGGAGGTGGTGGGCGAGTACGGCCGCAGCGTGCTGGCCGCGGCCAGGGAGACCAAGGACCCGGACGAACTCGACAGAATCCGGGCCGTGGGGGCCGCCACCCAACGGGTCGTGCAGAAAACCGAGCAGTTTCTGCGCTCCTGCCCTGCCCGGGACGGCCTGCTGCGCAAGCCGGACGGTAGCGTGCTGACCGTGGGGGACGTGAAGACCAGGGTCCGGGTCTGGCTGGCCGAGGAGGGCTTGGAGGACTCTGGGACCATCTTCTCGCAGGGCCGGGACGCCGGCCTTCCCCATTCGAGGGGCGACGACCGGGCCCCTGTGGCCGAGGGGGTACCGGTGGTGTTCGACATCTTTCCAAGGCCCTCGGGAGGCGGGTACCACTTCGACATGACCCGGACCTGGTGCGTGGGGCAGCCCTCCGCGGAAGTCCTCCGGGTGTACCGGGACGTCTACGAGTGCTACGTGCGGGTGACTGAGGACCTGCGTCCGGGGGTGCGCTGCGCGGACCTGCAGAGGATGGCGTGCGGGTTCCTCGAGTCGCGGGGCCACCCCACCGTGTGTTCGGACCCCACTACCCAAGTGGGCTACGTGCACAGCCTAGGACACGGCCTGGGGCTGGACGTGCACGAGGAGCCCCGGCTTTCGGATCACCCAGGTAACGAGGCAGTCCTGCGGCCGGGGATGGTGGTGACCGTGGAGCCGGGCCTGTACTATCCCGACCAAGGGATCGGGGTCAGGCTGGAAGACGTGTGGGCGATCACCGAGGACGGGGCCGTGGATCTGGGCGGGTACCCGATGGACTTGGTCCTTTAGGCTAGATCTGTGCAGCGCCCAGCCACTTGTCGTCCTCCCGCGCCCTGTAAAGGGCGCGGTCGGCCGCCCGCACCAGCTCGTCCACGGTGGCCCCGTGGTCGGGGCAGCTGGCCACCCCCACGGTGACGTCCGCACCCCGGAGCCCGTCGCCGGAGTGCAGGGCCCGGTACAGGGAGTCCGCTACCGCCAGGGCCCCCGAAAACCCCGTACCCGGCAGCAGCAGGGCGAACTCGTCCCCGCCGAGCCGGAACGCGTAGTCCGTACGCCGCATCCTCCGGCGGAGGACGTGGGCCACCCACTGCAGTACTGCGTCCCCGGCCTGGTGGCCCAGGGTGTCGTTGACGCGCTTGAAGTGGCGCAGATCCAGCATCACCAGGCTGACGGGGTCCCCGTAGCGGCGGTGCCGGGCCAGCTCCCGCTGCGCGATTTCGACAAACATGCGGCGGTTGAGGAGGTCCGTGAGGGGATCCGTGGTGCTCAGCCGTTCCAGCTCCCGGGTGGCCTGCTCCAGCCGTGCGTGCAGGTCCCGGCTGGCCCGGTAGGCCTGGAGGGTCAGGCCCACCAGCAGCCACACGGAGACTGTGAGGGCGAAGACGGGCACCCCGCTGCGGTAGGCCATGACCAGCAGTGCCGACATCGGCGCGTACACCGCGACGCTGATGCCCAGCATCGGGCCCAGAATGCACAGCCGGAGGGTGGCCGGGTCCCCGGACTCAAAGGACCGGGCCAGCGCGGCGGCAGGGGTGTTGATGAGCCCGTGCAGCAGACCCGCGCCCAGCACAGCGGCCACGTCGCGAAGGCAAAGTGGCTCGGGCATGGGGCCGCCCCACATCCGCCACAGCAGTCCGCCGGCTAGGAACATGGCCACAGAGGTACTGCCGAAGAAGACCATCGCGCGCTGGGGGCTGATGCGGTGGAGCAGCGGCAGCACCAGGGCGCACAGGGCGTACAGGGGGGCCGCCGCCTGCCAGCCCAGCAGCCACACGGCTCCGAAGACAAAGGGGGCCTGCATGCCCAGGATCACCCCTGAGGGGAACCGGACGGCCACGAGGTTGCTTACAGCCGTGAGGGCGGCGAAGACGAGGAACGTCCGGGGGTCCTGGGTCCGGGCCAGGTGCGGGAGGGCGGCGGCCAGCAGGACTAGGCCCGCCGCCAGCCAACTAAGGGCGTAGGCTAGGTACACCCGGGAGGGCCCGGCACGGCTCGGAGGCAGGGTACCTTCCATCGGCGTCCTCCGGTGGACCACCAGGCAACTTCAGTGCCAGGATACGCAGAAAGTTCTGGAGGGAGCCCCGTGAGACGCGACGAGGCGTACGCCCTGGTGTGCGAGTGGATCCGCAACCCGAACCTGCGCAAGCACCTTCTCGCGGTGGAAGCCTGCATGCGGGCCTACGCGCGCCGGTTCGGGGCTGACGAGGACGAGTGGGGGACCGTGGGCCTGCTGCACGACCTCGACTACGAGCGCTACCCTTACGCGGGACCGGGCGGGCACCCCTTCGTGGGCGTGGAGGAGCTGCGCCGGCGCGGGGCGCCCGAGCACTGGTGCAGGGCGATCCTCTCCCACGCGGACTACAGCGGGGTGCCGCGCCACACCCCCATGGAGAAGGCCCTGTTCGCGTGCGACGAGATTACGGGGTTCGTGGTGGCGGTGGCCTTGGTGAAGGGCCGGTCCCTCCGGAATGTGGACGTAGAGTCCGTCAAGCGGAAGATGAAGGACAAGGCCTTCGCGCGGGCGGTAAGCCGGGAAGACCTGGTGCGGGGCGCGGAGGAGCTGGGGGTTCCCTTCGAGGACCACGTGGCCACCGTCCTGGAGGCCATGCGGGGCGTCGGGGAGGCCCTGGAACTGGCTTAGTCACCCTTCGGGTGTGGCCACCGGCACTCCCTTTTCCCTGGCCCGGTAGAGCGCTCCGTCCGCGGCGGCCACCAGGTGGTCTGGGTCTAGTCCGTGGTGGGGGAAGGTGGCCACCCCCACGGTGGCCTCCAGGCGTGCGCCCGGCGCGCACTCCAGCCGGGTTCCGGACAGGCGGTCGGTGATGGCCTTCGCCACGGTCACAGCCCCCTGGGTGTCGGTGTCCGGAAGCAGCAGGGCGAACTCGTCGCCGCCGATGCGGAACGGGAGGTCGGAGGCGCGCAGCCGCTCCCGGAAGACCTCCGCGGCCCGCTGCAGGGCCCGGTCGCCTGCCTCGTGGCCGTAGGTGTCGTTGACGTGCTTGAGGCTGCGGAGGTCCACCACCAGCAGGCTGAGGGGCCGGCCCGTGCGGGCGTGCCTCTGCAGCTCCTTCGGAAGGACCTGCACGAAGTGCCTGCGGTTCCACAGCCCCGTGAGGGGGTCTGTGACGGCGAGGCGCTCCAGTTCGCGCAACGCCTCCTGCAGGCGCTCGTTGGCCCGGCGGGTCTCCACCAGCCCCTTCATCGCCACCGCGGTGAGCAGCCACACGCCCACCGCGAGGAATGCGGCTCCCGGTCCGGTTTGCAGGGCCAGCAGCAGGAGGTAGGCGAGCAGCACGTACCCGGAGAAGACCAGGGTGAGCCCCTCGAGGGCCTGACGGGGCTGCAGGATCCGGACGTCTCCGGTGGCCAGGTAGCGGCCGAAGGCGGCCACGAGGAAGTTGCCCACGGTGAACGCCGCGCCGGAGACCAGCACGGAGGCTACCTCAGGCCAGGTGGGCTGGGGGGAAGGGCTTGGGCGGAGCAGCGCGAACAGGTTGCCCGCGGCAGCGGACCAGACGCAGCCGTTGCCGAAGTACAGGAGGGCGCGGAGGGGATCCTCACGGCTGTTCCGGAGCACGAGGGGCAGGGTGAGCAGGAACAGGGGCGGTGCGGCTTTCCAGCCGTACAGCCACACGGGCGCCAGGATGGCCTGCAGGCTCAAGCGCAGTCCGCCGGGCAGGTCGAGGACGAAGAACACGTGCCCTGCCACGGAGAGGGCGGCAAAGAGCAGGTACTCGGGAGGGAAGCGCGGGAGGGCGGGCGCGGACAGCAGCAGCAAGAATACTCCGGCGCCGGCCCACGCGAGGGTGTACACTCGATACGCGCCGGTCCGCGCAACGCCAGACCGAGGGACCACGGTCGTGCCCAACGGTAAACCTCCTGTGTGGGGTCGCCCGCAGGCGTTCCCCACCGATATGGGGCAAGCGAGGAGCCACCCATGACTACAGCCGTGGAGGTCGAACGCCAGTTTGCCGCAGCCGCAGCGCAAGTGGTGGACTGGATCCAGGGGTACTTCGAGGACGCGGAGCACTACCCGGTTCTGTCCAGAGCGCAGCCCGGACAGCTGCGCTCCCTGCTGCCGGGCTCGCCTCCGCTTGAGCCAGAGCCTTTCGAGGCGGTGTGGCAGGACTTCCAGCGGGTGGTGCTGCCGGCCGTGACCCACTGGAACCACCCCGCCTTCTTCGCCTACTTCGCCATCACCGGCTCTGCGCCCGGCGTGCTGGGCGAGATGCTGTCCGCGGCCCTGAACGTCAACGGGATGCTCTGGAGGACCTGCCCGGCGGCCACCGAGCTGGAGCAGGTGGTGCTGGACTGGCTCCGGCAGATGCTGGGCCTGCCGGAACAGTTCGGGGTCATCATGGACACGGCCTCGGTAGCCACCCTGTGCGCGGTGGCCGCGGCGCGGGAAGCCCTCAGCCTCGACATCCGCACCCGCGGAATGGCGGGGCGGCCGGACCTCCCGCGGCTGCGCCTGTACACCTCCGAGCAGGCGCACTCCAGCGTGGATAAGGCGGCCATCGTGCTGGGCCTGGGGCAGGAGGGCGTCCGGAAGGTCCCCACAGACGAGGACTACCGCATGCGGCCGGATGCTCTCGAGGAGGCCATCCGCGAGGACGTGCGCGCCGGATGGCGGCCGGTGTGCGTGGTGGCGACCGTGGGAACCACCTCGACCACCAGCGTGGATCCGGTGGACGAGGTCGCCGGGGTGTGTGAGCGGTACGGGGTGTGGTTGCACGTGGATGCGGCCTACGGTGGCGCGGCGGCCATCCTGCCGGAGATGCGGTGGGTCCTGCGGGGCTGCGAGCGGGCCGACTCCTTCCTGGTGAACCCCCACAAGTGGCTGTTCACCCCCATCGACTGCACCGCCTTCTACACCCGGCGCCCGGACGTCCTGCGCGGTGCGTTCAGCCTGGTGCCCGCCTACCTCCAGACGCCCGTGGCGGACGCGGTGAACTTCATGGACTACGGGATCCAGCTGGGACGCCGGTTTCGCGCCCTGAAGCTGTGGATGGTGATCCGCATGTTCGGGGTGCGGGGGCTGCAGGAGGCGTTGCGCGGCCACCTGCAGCTGGCCCGCCGGTTCGCAGACTGGGTGGACGCCTCCGAGGAGTTCGAGCGGGTGGCGCCGGTCCCCTTTTCCACCGTGTGCTTCCGGCACCGGGCTCCCGGATTGACCCCGGAGGAGGCGAACCGGTTCAACGAGCGGCTGCTGGAGTCGGTCAACGCCACCGGCGAGGCGTACCTGTCGCACACCGTCCTGCGGGACCAGTATGTCCTCCGGCTGGCGGTGGGGAACCTGCGCACGGAGCTCCGGCACGTGCGCCGGTGCTGGGAGCTGCTCCAGGAACAGGCGCGGAGGCTGCAGGGCCTGCGGTAGGACGGTCCCGCGGAGGGGGAGACGGTGGAAGGGCTGCGGGTGTTGGACTGGGCTCTGGTGTGCGCGGTCGGAACCCTGGCGGCCGCGGTGGCCGTGGTGGGGCGCCGGACCGCATCCCTGGCCCGCGGGCCAGGCACGGGGCAATCCCCGGAGGGTCAGGCCCGTGACCTCCAGAGGCTGCGGGCGGACCTGGACTCGGCCCGCGCGGAGCAGGCGCATCTGGCGGAGCAACTGGCGCGGTGTGTGCAGCGGGTCGGCATGGTCCGCTACGACGCCTTCCGGGAGTCCGGGGGACGGCTGTCGTTCAGCCTGGCGTTGCTGGACGGGCGGGGCGACGGGGTGGTCCTGAGCGTGCTGCACGGGCGGGACGGCTCGTACGCTTACGCCAAGGCCCTCCGGGACGGCAAGCCCTCCCACCCCCTTTCGGAAGAGGAACGTCAGGCGGTGGCTCAGGCCCTGGGAGCCTGACTTGCCGCGCGGGAACACAGGAGGAGGTGGTTTTTGCTGTTCCGGGATCGGCGTCACGCGGGCGCGGTCCTGGGGGACCTGGTGCGACGGCACCTGTCCGCGGACGGTGCCACCGCCCTGGTCCTCGGGATCCCGCGGGGAGGCGTGGTGGTGGCCTCAGAGGTGGCCAGGGCCTTGGGCGCCGAGCTGGACCTGGCGGTCCCCCGGAAGCTGCGCGCGCCGTACAACCCTGAGCTCGCGATAGGCGCCGTGGCGGAGGACGGCAGCGTGTACGTGGACGAGCGGGTCACCACCTCCCTGCGGGTGCCGCAGGAGTACCTGCAGCAGGAGGTGGCCTACCAGCTGGAGGAAATCCGCCGGCGGCTGCAGGCCTACCGCCAGGACCGGCCGGCCCCCGAGGTTTCGGGGCGCAGCGTGGTGCTGGTGGACGACGGCATCGCCACCGGTTCCACCATGGTGGCGGCGGTGAGGTCCGTCCGCCGCAGGGGCGCAGCGCGGGTGGTCGTGGCGGTCCCCGTGGCTCCTCCGGAGGCCGTCCGGCGGCTGCGGGCGGAGGGCTGTGAGGTACTGTGCGTCCGGGAAGAGCCCCTGTTCGTGGCAGTGGGCCAGTTCTACGAGGACTTCACCCAGGTCTCGGACGAAGAGGTCCAGGCGCTACTGCAGGAGTTCTGGCGGAAAAAGGAGGCGAGCGGTGGACCGTGAGGGCGTGCTGGACCGCCTGCGGGAGGCCGCGGCCGAGCTGGAAAGGCTGGTGGAAGCCCTACCGGAGGGGCTGCTGCGGGAGCCCCTGGAGCGGTGGACCCCGCTGGACGTGGCCGCGCACCTGGTGGGCTGGAACGGGCACGTGGCACGCGGCCTACAGCAGCTAGTCCAGGGGCAGGCCCCCTTCTACCTCCCCCAGGCGGAGCAGGACTACGCGGAGCTGAACGCAGAGTCGGTGGCGCGGTGGGGCGGACTGGACCGGGCCGCGCTGCTGGGTGAGCTGCGGGCGTCCCTAGACGAGCTCCTGGTGTTCCTGACGTCGCTGCCTGCGGAACTGTGGGATCGGGACTTCGGGGTCCGGCACCGGGACCGGCCGGTCACCGTGCTGTGGACTGTTGGCGCGCTGGCGCAGGACTACGTCTCGCGTACGGAGCGGTTGCGGGCCTGGGCCGCCCGGCGCGGGATCGAGGTGCCGCGGCAGGGCCTGCTCCGCACGGCTCTGTACCAACGGCACGTGCAGCTTGGGGCCCGCAGGGTGCCGTTTGCGGGCTGGGAGATGCCCGTGCAGTACCGGGGGATCGTGGCGGAACACCAGGCGGTGCGGACCTCTGCGGGGCTGTTCGACGTCTCCCACATGGGCGAGATCCGCATCTGGGGGCCCGGCGCGCTGGCGACCCTCGACCGCTTGCTGTGTAACGATCCCCGGCGGCTCGCGGTGGGCCAGGCCCTGTACACGCCCATGTGCCGCCCCAACGGCGGGGTGCTGGACGACCTGGTGGTCTGCCGGCTGGGCGAGGACCGGTATCTCCTGGTGGTGAACGCCAGCCGGCGGGAGGTGGACAGCCAGTGGGTACGGGACCACGCGCGGGACTGCCGCGTCCGGGACGTGTCGTTCTTCACGTCGCTGTTGGCGCTGCAGGGCCCGAGGGCCCAGGAGTTGCTGCAGCGCCTCACCGAGTTTGACCTGTCCGGCCTTCCCCGCTTCCGCCTGACGCCGCCGATCCGGGTGGCGGGGGTCCGGGCTGTGGTATCGCGGACTGGATACACGGGCGAGGACGGTTTCGAAATCCTCACGGACTGGCTCGACGCGCCGCGGGTGTGGGACGCCCTGGTGGAGCTGGGAGCAACCCCCTGCGGCCTGGGCGCCCGCGACACCCTGCGGCTGGAGGCAGGCTACCTGCTGTACGGCCAGGACATGGACGAGTCCACCACCCCGCTGGAGGCGGGTTTGGGCTGGACGGTGAAACTCGAGGGCCGGGAGTTCGTGGGTGCTGGTGCCCTGCGCCGCCAGAAAGCGGAGGGGGTGCGGCGGCGTCTGTGCGGGCTCGTGCTGGAGGGGAGGGCCATCGCACGGTCGGGCTGTGCGGTGCTCCGCGACGGCGAGGTGGTGGGGCGGGTGACCAGCGGTACCTTCGGCCCGTCGGTGCAGCGCAGCATCGCCCTGGCCTACCTACCCACGGAGCTGTCCGCAGCCGGTACTCGGGTGGAGGTGGCAGTGCGGGATCAGCGGGTCGCCGCGGAGGTGGCCAGCCTGCCCTTCTACCGGAGGGCTTCACGCGGTGGGATATAGTGGGGCTGTCGAGCGAAGTTGCGGAGGGAGGCGGACGTGTATCCGGAGGACTATCGCTACAGCAGCGAGCACGAGTGGGCCAAGCGGGAAAACGGTAGGGTCCGGGTGGGGATCACCCGGTTCGCCGCAGACCGCCTCACGGACGTGGTGTACGTGGAGCTGCCCCAGGTGGGCTCGGAGGTGCGTTTCATGCAGCCCTTCGGGGTCGTGGAGTCCGTGAAGGCCGCCAGCGAGCTGTACGCGCCAGTATCCGGGAGGGTGGTGGAAGTGAACGAGCGGCTGCGGGACCACCCCGAGCTGGTGAACCAGGACCCGCACGGCGAGGGGTGGATGATCGTGGTGGAGGCCACGGACCCCTCCGAGCTGGATCGGCTGATGGACGCCCAGGGGTACCGGCGGCACATCGGGGAGGCCTAGGGTGCGCTACATCCCCACCACCCCCGGAGAGCGCGAGCACATGCTGCGGGTGATCGGCGTGCGCTCCGTGGCGGACCTGTTCGCGGACGTCCCCGACAGCGTTCGGCTGCGCCGGCCCCTCCGCCTGCGGCCCGCCCTCAGCGACCCGGAGGTGCTCCGGTATCTGAGCTCCCTGGCAGACCGGAACGCCCACGCCGACCGCATGACCTGCTTCGTGGGCGCGGGGGCCTACGACCACTTCGTGCCGCCCGCGGTGTGGCAGCTGGTCGGCCGGGGCGAGTTCCTGACCGCCTACACCCCCTACCAGGCCGAGATCATGCAGGGCGAGCTGCAGGCGACCTACGAGTACCAGACCATGGTGTGCGAGCTCCTGGGGATGGAGGTCGCCAACGCCTCCATGTACGACGGCGCCTCCGCCCTGGGGGAAGCCGCGGTGATGGCGCGGGACCTCACGAAGCGGGATCGGGTGGTGGTGAGCCGCGCAGTCCACCCGGAGTACCGGCAGGTGCTGCGCACGTACACCGAGCCGCTGGGGATCCGGGTGGTGGAGCTGCCGCACCAAGCCGGCACCACGCCGCCGAACCCGCGCGCGGTGGACCGGCGTACCGCGGCCGTGGTGGTGCAACACCCCAACTTCTTCGGCTGCCTGGAGGACGTGCGGGGCTGGGCGGAGGCCGCGCACCGGGTGGGCGCTCTGCTGGTGGTGGCCTGCTCAGACCCCCTGGCCTTCGGCCTGCTGGAGCCGCCGGGCCCTCTCGGGGCGGACATCGTGGCCGCGGAGGGCCAGCCGCTGGGCAACCCGCTAAACTTCGGCGGCCCGTACCTCGGCATCATCGCCACCCGGCAGGAGTTCGTGCGGCGCATGCCGGGGCGTCTGGTGGGCGCCACCGTGGACCGTCACGGCCGCCGGGGCTTCGTCCTGACCCTGCAGACCCGCGAGCAGCACATCCGGCGGGAGAAGGCCACCAGCAACATC
This sequence comes from uncultured bacterium, assembly GCA_938028835.1. GTDB lineage: Bacteria > Sysuimicrobiota > Sysuimicrobiia > Sysuimicrobiales > Sysuimicrobiaceae > Tepidifontimicrobium. The sequence goes on from CALIMJ010000038.1 coordinate 12,622, forward strand.
TGCACCAACGAAGCCCTGAACGCGCTGGCGGCGGCGGCGTACCTGAGCTTGCTGGGCCCCCAGGGGGTCCGGCAGGTGGCGGAGCTGTGCCTGCGCAAGGCGGACTACCTGAAGTCGCGGGTGGCGGAGCTGCCAGGCTTCCAGCTGCCGTTCCCCGCTCCCACGTTTCACGAGTTCGTGGTGCGGGCCCCCCGGCCGGCGGAGGCGCTGGTCCGGGCCCTGAGCCGGGAGGGGTTCCTGGCAGGCCTGCCCTTGGGGAAGTTCTACCGGGGGATGCGGGACTGCCTGCTGGTGGCCACCACAGAGAACCGGACCCGGGAGGAGATGGATCGGTTCGTGGAGGCCCTGGCCCGCGCTTGCCGGCGCGGGCGACACGTGGTGGGAGGTCGGATGGGATGAGGGACTTCCCGTTGATCTTCGAGCGGAGCGTGCCGGGCCGCCGCGGGTTTGGGTTGCCGGAGTCGGACGTGCCCGCCCAACCCCTGGAGGAGCTGGTGCCGCCGCAGGCCTTGCGGAGGCGGCCGCCCGCCCTGCCCGAGGTGAGCGAGCTGGATGTGGTCCGCCACTACACCCGGCTCAGCCACCGTAACTTCTCCATCGACGAGGGGTTCTACCCCCTGGGCTCCTGCACCATGAAGTACAACCCCAAGCTGCATGAGGAGCTGGCGCGGCTGCCGGGCTTCGCCCGCCTCCACCCCTACACGCCCGAGGAGCTGGCCCAGGGAGCGCTGCAGCTCCTGTGGGAACTGGGGGAGGAGCTGCGGGAGCTGGCGGGGATGGACGCGGTGACCTTCCAGCCCGCCGCGGGCGCCCACGGGGAGCTGGTGGGCCTGCTGGTGATCCGCGCCTACTTCGCTTCCCGGGGCGAGAAGCGCACCCGGGTCATCGTCCCGGACTCCGCGCACGGCACCAACCCGGCCACCGCGGCCATGGTGGGGTACGAAGTGGTCACCGTGCGATCCGACGCCCGGGGCAATCTGGACTTGGCGGCCCTGGAGCAGTACCTGGACGAGCGCACCGCGGCGCTGATGTTGACCAACCCCAACACCCTGGGGCTCTTCGAGGAACAGGTGGACCGGATCTCGGAGCGCGTGCACGCCGTGGGCGCGCAGATGTACCTGGACGGGGCCAACTTCAACGCCATGGTGGGCATCACGCGGCCCGGTGACCAGGGGTTTGACGTGATGCACATGAACCTGCACAAGACCTTCTCCACTCCCCACGGCGGGGGCGGTCCCGGAGCCGGGGTGGTGGCGGTGAAGTCCCACCTGGAGCCCTTCCTGCCCGTCCCCGTGGTGGTCCGGGACGGTGACCGGTACCGGCTGGACTTCGACCGGCCGCAGTCGGTGGGCCGGGTGCGGGCCTTCTACGGGAACTTCGCGAACCTGGTGCGGGCGTACGCGTATCTCCGGACGCTGGGAGCGGAGGGGCTGCGGGCGGTGGCGGAACACGCGGTCCTGCACGCCAACTACCTGCGCGTCCGGCTGGCCCCGTACTACGAGATCCCGTACCAGCGCATCTGCAAACACGAGTTCGTCGCCTCAGGCGTGCGACAGAAGCGGCGGGACGGGGTCACGACCCGGGACATCGCCAAGCGGCTGCTGGACTACGGTTTCCACGCTCCGACGGTGTACTTCCCCCTGATCGTGGAAGAGGCCATCATGATCGAGCCCACGGAAACGGAGAGCCTGCAGACCCTGGACGCGTTCGTGGACGCCATGGTCGCCATCGACCGGGAGTGCCGGGAGGACCCGGAAAAGGTGCGCACCGCTCCCCACACCACCGCTGTGGGCCGCCTGGACGAGGTGCGGGCGGCCCGCCAGCTGGACCTCCGGTGGAGGCCTGCCTGAAGTTTCCGGGGGCGGGCAGCAGGGAATCCGCGACGTGCCCTAGAAAGCGTTTTCTAAAAAAGGCCGTCGTCGGGGAGGTGCCCCTTGGAACCGAAGCCCGCGCGAATCCGGGTGGTGGACGTGGAGGGGTGGGAGTTTCCTGCGGGCCGGCGGACGCGGGTTTTCGCGGGTGTGGCGGGGCTACCCACCCGGAACTTCGTCATGGGCCAGAGCCAGATCTATCCGGGCGGTGGGATCCCCCGACACGCGCACGAGAACGAGGAGGTCTACCTGATCCTCAAAGGTCGGGCGCACATGACGGTCGGGGACGAGACGTTCGAGGTCTCGGAGGGGACCGCGGTCTACCTGCCGCCCAACGTCCCGCACGGGCTGACGAACGCGGGGGAGGAGGACGTGCTCCTGCTGTTCGTGTACTCGCCGGCCACGTTGGTGTCCCACTGGAGTGAGGAACGACAGAAAGGAGGGAGGAGGACATGAGCAAGCGGTGGGTTGTTCTGCTCCTCGTGACCGTGCTGGCCACGGCAGGGCTCGCCTCCGCGGCCCCAAGCTGGCGACCCTCCCGCCCCATTACCGTCATCGTGCCTTGGCCCGCCGGAGGCTCCACGGACATGACGGCCCGGGTGCTCGCGAGCCAGATGGAGCGGTTTTTGGGGCAGCGCATCGTGATCGTGAACACACCGGGAGCCGGAGGCGCTATTGGGATGAAGGAAGCCTGGGATCGTCCACGGGACGGTTACACCTGGGCGGCCAACTCCAGCACGGCGGTCATCAGCTACCCTGTACTCGGTCAGCTGGAGGTCACCCACCGTGACTGGCTGTACTTCTACGTCCTGTACGCGCCCAACGTGATCGCCGTTCCCGCCAACTCGCCGTTCCGGACCGCGAAGGACCTCGCAGACGCCATGCGGGCGCGACCCGGAGCCGTTCGTGTCTCCTCCGCCGGGGCGGGCAGTTCTGGACACCTGGGTGCAGAGACATTCCGGCTTGTTGTGGGCGCTACCTACCGCCACGTGGCGTACGCGGGCGGCGCGCCCGCGGTGGTCGCGGCGGTCCAGGGGGAGGTGGAGGCGGTCATGCAACTTTCCATGGAAGTGGCGGAGATGCTCCGGGCAGGTCGTCTCCGGGCACTGGCGGTGATGTCCCGTAGTCCGCTGACCATGGAGGGCTACGGGGTGATCCCCCCTATTAGCCAGGTGTTTCCTAACTTTCCGGAGACCGGTTCGTACTTCGGGCTGATGGTGCCGAAAGACATGCCCGCTGACATCGTGGCTGCGGTGGAGGCGGCTTTTCGTCCCGCCTCAGAAGCTCCCGCGGTGCGTCTGTTCGCGCGCCAGAACGGGGTGGTGGCGGTGAGCCTGTCGGGCCGTCAAGCTACAGAGGTGACGGAGCAGAAGGCCCGGCGGGTGGCCTGGACCCTGTTCGAGGCGGGGCTGGCGAAAAAGACGCCGACGGAGCTGGGGATTCCCCGGCCTTGAGGTGCAGGAGGGGGATGTGACGGAGGGGCGGCCGACAACGGCTTCCCTTGCAGACACGGCTGGCGCCGTCGTTCTGGCAGGGGTGGCTCTGGGATTCCTTAAGGCCGCGCTGGACATCCCTGCTGACACCGCCCTTTGGACCTGGTACGACTCTCCGGGGCTGACGCCGGCCCTGTTGGCCGGCGGCCTCTTGCTCCAGTCGCTGGTCCTCCTGGCGAGATCCCTACTGGCACCGGGGAGGGGAATCGGTGGGACGGCCGGGCTCAGGGGGGCGCGCTCGTGGGGCGCAGGACGCGTCCTGGCGGCCTTGGCTTTCTGCGTGGCCTTTGTGGCCCTCATGGGGCGGGTACCCTTCGGGGTCCTGGTGGCGGCGCTGGTGTTCGCCGTGACGGTGGCCTTCCGCGGAACGGACGCACCCCGTGCGGCGGTTCTGGCGGTGCTCACTGCGATCGGGGTCGTGCTGGTGTTCGGCCGGCTGTTTTTCGTGCCGCTGCCATGAACGCGCTCGCATTCCTGTCGGAACTGGCGCGGCTGGCCACGGACCCTGCGACGGTGGCGCTGGTCCTCGTGGGCGCCCAGGTGGGCATCGTCTTCGGCATGCTGCCAGGGTTGACCGCCACCATGGCCATGTCGTTGCTGACCGGGCTTACCTTCTCGCTGCCGGCGAGTCAGGCGGTGGCGGTGCTGCTGGGAGCGTACGTGGGCGCCATCACAGGAGGGAGCCGGTCTGCGGTCCTCCTCAACATCCCAGGGACTCCGGCTCAGGCTGCCGTGTGCCTGGACGGGTTCCCGTTGGCCATGCAGGGCCGCGCGGCCGAGGCCATCGGGCTTTCTGTGACGGCCTCCACCCTGGGAACCCTGTTCGGCGTCGCGATGCTGGCCCTGTTCGCACCGCTCTTGGGTCAGGTGGCGCTCCAGTTCGGTACGTGGGAGTTCTTCTGGCTGGCGGTGTTCGGCGTCGTGATCGCCGGGAGCCTAACCGGGGGGCGGGACGCGCTGAAGGGGTGGATCGCCGGGACCCTAGGGCTTTTGCTGGCCACCGTGGGGCAGGACGGCATCCACGCGTATCCCCGCTTCACCCTGGGCCGGGTGGAACTCCAAGGGGGGTTCGCCCTGATCCCGGTCCTGGTGGGCGCGTACGGGATGTCAGAGATCCTGACGGTCCTGCGCCGGAGTGAGCGCGCGGTGGTGCACACGCGCCTGGACCGGGTCCTGCCGCGTTTCAAGGAGGTGTTCCGGCATCGGTGGCACATCCTGAGGTCTGGACTCATCGGGACGTTCGTGGGGATCATCCCGGGTGTGGGCGAGGATATCGCCTCGTGGGTCTCCTACGACGTGGCCCGGAGGACAAGCCGGAGCCCGGAGCAGTTCGGGAGGGGATCCATCGAGGGGCTCATTGCGGCGGAGACGGGGGATAATGCGTGTATCGGGGGTGCGTGCGTTCCGGTGCTTACGCTCGGGGTGCCGGGAAGCGCGCCGGCTGCTGTACTGCTTGCCGCTCTGACGATCCACGGGCTGAAACCCGGCCCGCTGCTGGTGCTGCAGCACCCGGAGACCGTGTGGCAGGTCGTGGCGCTGTTCCTCCTGGCGACCCTGGCGGTATTCGTGCTCAGTTTGACGCTGGTGCGCCCCATGGTCCGGATCCTGCTGATCCCGCGGGAAGCGCTGATGCCCGTGGTGTATGTGCTGTGCGTGGTCGGGAGCTTCGCCATTTCGGCTCGGATCTTCGATGTGTGGGTGATGCTCGGGTTCGGCCTGCTGGGGTTTGCCCTGAGGGAGACGGGGTATCCGGTGGCGCCCCTGGTTCTGGGGTTCATCCTGGGGCCGATGGCGGACGACAACTTGCGGCGCGGGCTGGCCCTTACGGGCGGCGATCCGGCAGCGTTCTTCACACGGCCGATCTCCGCGGTCCTGGTGGCGCTCATCGTCTTCACGGTGGTCGGCCGGACGCTCCTGGGGTCGCGGGTCCGTCGGCGTGGGGCACGGGAAGAGGCGCCGGCCCTGACGTGAGCGGCTTCGGGATGCGCCTGGCGTACACCGTAGCCGCTCCGGACGGCGGCGCCCCTGCCCTGGCGTGGTGCGGTCCGCTGGAGACTGTCCTAGAGAGGGTGCGCGTGGCGGGGTTCGAGGGGGTCGAACTGTACGTGGTGGACCCCGGCCGACTGGACCCGGTGCGGTTGGCGGGACGCATCGCGGAAGCGGGGCTGACCCCAGCGGCCGTGTGCACGGGGGAAGTCTACGGGCGTGACGGGTTACACCTGTCCGCCCGCGAGGAGGAAGTGCGGAGGGCGGCGATGGCGCGGAGCCGGGCGATCATCGACCTCGCGGCCGCCCTCCGGGTGCCCGTGAACGTGGGCCGGCTGCGCGGTCCCGCGGCTGGAGACCCGGGCGCCGCGCGCCGCGCGCTGGACGCCCTGGGTGAGCTGGCCGCGTACGCGTGGGCCCGCGGGACTTACCTGGTCCTCGAACCTGTGAACCACCACGAGCTGGACTTGGTCAACACTACCTCGGAGGGGATCTCCTGGGTCCGCCAGGTGAACCACGAGGGGCTGCGTCTCATGCTGGACCTGTATCACGTGCAGCTCGGCGACGTATCTGTACCGGCGGCCTTCGTGGCCGCATGGGCCGCCGGGGTCCTGGCGCACGTGCACGTGTCCGACAGCAACCGGCTTGCCCCCGGATGGGGCCACTTCCCCCTCAGGGACGTGCTGGCGGTCCTGGAAGCCGTGGGTTACACAGGCTGGGTCACGGTGGAATGTTTGCAGCGTCCGAGCCCCGAAGCGACGGCCCGTCAGGCTGGAAGCCACCTCCGCAGGCTTCTGGAGGAGCTGCAGGGGAGCCCCGCCGGGCTCCGATAGGATTCAGGCGTCCACTCCAGCCAGCCTGAGGAAGGCCCGCATACGGTGGGCCGCGAGCTCCGGGTCGTGAAGGAGTCCCGCGCGATCGGCCAGGACAAACACCTCCACCAGATGGAGAACAGACCGGGCGCTCTCCATCCCTGCCACCATGCGGAAGTGAGGTTGGTGTCCGTTGATGTAGGCCAGGAAGACCAAGCCGGTCTTATACCGGTAGGTGGGGGGTCCGAAGATGTGGCGGCTAAGTGGAACACACGGTGCCAAAATCTCCTCGTAAGCCGCCGCGTCGCCCCGGTCGAGGGCTTGCAGCGCCGCAGAAGCCGCGGGCGCGATGGCATCGAAAATGCCCAGGAGTGCGTGGCTGATATGCTGACCGTCTCCCCGGATCAATTCCACGAAGTGGAAGTCGTCTCCAGTGTAGACCCGCACGGACGGGGGCAGGCGGCGCCGAAGCTGGACCTCGACCTCCGGATCCAGCAGGGAGACCTTGACCCCTTCCACGCGATCCGCGTGTTCGCCCACGAGATCCACGAAGAACTCGAGCGCGTCGCGGGGGTCCCGGTAGCCCCAGTAGCCGCGCAGCGAGGGGTCGAAGGCCTCACCCAGCCAGTGGACCATTACGCGCCGGCTGGCAGACCGGAACAGGCTGACGTAGACCCTGCGGTAATCCCCGGGCTCCCGGGCTGCCGCACACAGGGCCCGGCTGCTCATAAGGACCGCCTGGGCCCCGTGGCCCTCAACCCACTCCAGCTGCCGGCGGTAGCTGGCCTCCACCTCGTCAAGGCTGGCCTGGCCGGGAGCGAGATCGTCGGTGTTCACGCCGCACACAACAGGCGCGTGGGAGGGGTTCGCAAGTTCAGCTGTCCGGCGGCAGAGTTCCATGGCCGTGGCGGGGTCGAGGCCCATCCCCCGTTGCGCGGTGTCCATGGCTTCCGCCACGCCGAGGCCCCAGGACCATAGGTGGGCTCGGTACGCTAGGGTAGCCTCCCAGTCCAGATGACACTTCCCTTCCTCCGGCTCCCGCCAGGGGTCTGCCACCACATGGGCGGCGGCGTAGGCGACCCGGGAGCGGATCGGATCCCGGGGACGGGAGAAAGCCCGGGGAGGACCGAGTCGGTACCGGACCAGCGATCGGTCAGGCTGGGGCAGGAGTACCTCTACGGCCATGGCTAGAGCTCCAGCTCCGGTAGGTCTACCCAGCGCCGCTCCCGCCAGGAGGTATAGGCCGCTTCCACCACCTGGAGCCCTCGGGCGCCCTCGAGGAAATCCCAGTGGTACGGGGCTCCGCCCAGGGCGTGCTGTAAGAAGAGCTCCCACTGCACCTTGAAGGCGTTGTCGAAGGGCTCGTTGTCGGGGACAGGAGTCCAGTCCGCGTAGTAGTCGTGATCCTTGGGAATGTCCGGGTTCCACACCGCCCGGGGCGTGCAGACGCGGTGCTGCACGTAACAGTCCCGCAACCCCGCCACCGCGCTCCCGTGGGCCCCGTCCACCTGGATCTGCAGCAGGTCATCCCGTCGGACCCGCACAGTCCACGAGGACAGGACGTGGGCGACGATCCCGCCGTCCAGCTCCAGAATGGCGTACGCCGCGTCCTCCGCCGTGCAGGCGTAGGGCCGGCCGCGCTCGTCGTAGCGCTGTGGAACGTGGGTGGCCCCCAGACACACGAGGGCTCGGATGCGCCCGAACAGGTTCTCCAGAACGTACTGCCAGTGGCAGAACATGTCCAGGACGATGCCGCCGCCGTCCTCTCGGCGGTAGTTCCACGACGGCCGCTGGGCCGGTTGCCAGTCACCCTCGAACACCCAGTAGCCGAACTGCATGTGGACGGATAGGACCCGGCCGAAGAAGGTTGAGTCCACCAGCCTCTTCAACTTGCGAATTCCCGGCAGGAACAGCTTGTCCTGCACCACCCCGTTGGCCACCCCCTTCTGCCGGGCAAGGCGTGCCAGGTCCAGGGCGGACGCAAAATCCGAGGCCACCGGCTTCTCGCAGTACACGTGTTTGCCGGCGGCGAGGGCGCGTCGGACGGCCTCCGCTCGGGCTGAGGTGACCTGCGCGTCGAAGTAGATGAGGGCGTCAGGGTCCGAGAGCGCCTCGTCCAGGGAAGCCGTCCACCGCCGGATCCCGTGGGCTCGAGCAAGGGCCTGCAGCTTTTCGGGGTCGCGGCCCACCAGCACGGGCTCGGGGACCACTGTGGTCCCGTCTGCGAGGGGAACACCCCCCTGTTGCCGGATGGCCAGGATGGAGCGGACCAAGTGCTGGTTGCGTCCCATCCGGCCGGTAACCCCGTTCATGAGAATGCGCACGGTACGGGTCATGGAAAGGGTTTTCTCCAAGAACCTCCCTGTTTCCTCCCGCTTCCGGGCCTGTCGCCACTTTGTCTCGCGGGTGGGCGGTGTTGACAGGACCGTTACCCTAGGGTCTGAAAGGGATTTCCATGCCGACGCTGGCAGAAGTGGCGAGGACGGCCGGGGTGTCCCTGGCGACGGCCAGCCGGGTTCTCAGCGGCAGCGGCTACCGGGTCCGGCCGGAGCTCCGGCGGAGGGTGCTGGCCGCCGCGCGGAGCCTGAACTATGTGCCCAACGCCCACGCGCAGGCCCTGGTCCGGGCGCGCACGCAGGTGGTGGGGGTGGTCGCCCACGACGTCAGCGACCCGTACTTCGCCGAAATCGTACGGGGCGTACAGCGCATCGCCAGTCGGGCGGGACGGCTCACCATCATCTGTAACACCTACCGCGATCCCGATCGAGAGGTGGAGTACGTGCGGCTCCTCCACGCCCAGCGGGTGGAGGCCATCGTGCTGGCTGGGAGCGGGCGCGACGACCGTAGCTACGGGCAGAAGATGTTGGCGGCCGTGGAGGCTTACCTGGCCACCGGGGGGCGGCTGGTGGTGATCAGCCGTCACCATTTACCCGGTGACGCGGTGCTGCCGGACAACTTCGGGGGAGCCAGGGCCCTGGCCCACTACCTGGCGGATCTGGGGCATCGTAGGGTAGCCATGATCGCGGGGCCTCCACGGCTGACAACCACGCGGGATCGGGTGGAGGGCTTCCGCCAGGGGTTGTCGGAGAGAGGCATCCCCCTGGATCCCACCTGGGTGTTGCCCGGCGACTTCGGCCGAGACAGCGGAGAGGCGGCGGCGGAAGAGCTCCTCCGCAGAGGGCTGCGTGCAACTGCCATCTTTGCCCTGAACGACCAGATGGCTGTGGGAGCCCTGGCAGCCCTTCGGCGGGCGGGGGTCCGGGTCCCCGACGACGTCTCCCTAGCGGGTTTCGACGACATGGCGATCGCTCGCGACGTCACACCCACGCTGACCACGGTCCGCATCCCCATGGAGGAGATGGGGGTCCGGGCCATGGAGCTGGCCTTGGAGAACTCCGGCGAAGACCTTCGCGTGGCGTTTTTCCCCGCTGTGGTGATCCCCAGGGAAAGCACGGCTCCACCGAAGGGGGCTTAGCAGAGGTGGGGACGGATCTGCAGGCGCGGATCGCTCGGGTGGATGTGTACGTGGTGGGACTCCCGGTCCGGCGGCCCTTCGCCATCTCCGGAGGAGCGGTGACCCGTGTGGGGGAACCCGCGGTGCGCGTGCTGGTCAAGGTTACCGACACGGACGGCGTGTACGGCTGGGGTGAGGCGACTCCGTTGCCGTCGTGGACGTACGAGACCACCGAGTCCATCGTGGGGACACTGCGCGGCTATCTGGCCCCCGCGGTTCACGGCCATCCGCTCTGGGATCTGGATGGGCTCCACCGGACGTTCGACCGCGTCATCCAGCGTGGCTTCTCCATCGGTGCCCCGCTGGCCAAGGCTGCCCTGGACGTGGGCGTCCACGACCTTGTGGGCCGGCGTCTCGGGGTGCCCGTGGGTGTCTGGCGCGGATCCCGGAGGCGGGAGGAGATCGAGCTGGCGTGGGTGGTGTCGCCCGAAAGCGTGGAGGCGGCGGAGGCCAGCGTGGAGGAGGGACGGGCTGCGGGCTACCGCGCGTTCAAAGTCAAAATCGGACTGCACACGGAAGACGAAGATGTGGCCATCGTCCGGGCTGTCCGAAGGCGTGCGGGATCCGCTTTCCTGTGGGTGGACGCCAACCAGGCTTACCGACCGCAGGAAGCGCTGCGGGTGGCCCGGCGACTTTCCGAGCTGGACGTGGCGGTTTTCGAGCAGCCCTTGAGGAGCAACGACCTGTTCGGCCTCGCGTGGCTGCGCGAGCGGTCACCGATCCCCGTTGCCTTGGACGAGACCCTGCGACACCCGCAGGACCTGCTGACCGCGGTTCGACTCGGGTGTCTGGACGTGGCTATCGCCAAGGTCCAGCGCAACGCGGGCCTGTGGTTGTCGTGGAGACTCTGCGCGCTCGCGGAGGACTCCGGGATCGACCTGATGGGATCCGGGCTCACCGACTCCGACCTTGGGCTGGCTGCCTCCCTGCACCTGTTCAGTGGTTTCGGCCTCCGCCATCCGGCGGACCTGAACGGGCGGCAGTTCCTTGAGAGCCCGTACGCGGTGCAGACCGTTCGCGTGGAAGGCGGGCGCGCCACGGTCCCCTTGGGCCCTGGGCTGGGGGTGGAGGTGGACGAGGGGGCCGTCCGGCGCCTCAGCCTCTCGATCTGACCTTCGAATTAGACAACTTGGCCGCGGGATTGCTCTCCCAGGGTAAGCAGGGGAGGCTGTCGTGACCCTTTCGAGCCGGCTGGTGGTGGTCACCCTCGTGGCGGTGATCCCCGTGGCCCTGAGCCTGGGCTACACGTACCGCCGGGAGCGAGCAAGACAGCTGGTCCTCGTGGAGGATCGGGCACGGCGATCCGCGGAGCTCCTCGCCGCGGACACCGGCCGCCTGCTGGAGGACGCCCGGCGGGAACTGGTGCGCCTGGGTCTGGTTGGTGCGGTCCGCGAGGGGGAGCGGGAGGGCTGCAACCAGCGGCTCGCCCGCACCGTGGCGGACGGCCAGCTGTTTGCAGGCGTCCTGAGGGTGGACCGCTGGGGTCGGCCGGTGTGCGCCTCCCACCCGATGGCTGCCATGGGCTGGGCCAGCCAGCCCGCCAGCCGGGCGCTGGTGCGGACGGCGAGGTTCTCGGTGGGCGTGTACGTAGACGGAGGTAGTGCCTTGGGCCTAGCGGTGGCCGTACCCGTTCTGGACGCCAGGTACCGGTCGACCCTCGGCACCCTGCTGGCCGCAGTGCACCGAGACCGCCTGCAGGGCCTGGTACGCGGCCGGCCGGCCGTGGCGGGGGAGACCTGGGCGGTAGTGGACCCGCGCGGGCGGGTGCTGGCCGCCTGGCCAGAAGGCGCTGCCCAACGACGGAGACCCTGGGCGGTCTGGGACCGGCGCGACATCCCGTCGGACGGGGTAGCACAAGCCGGCTGGACTTCCGCAGCGACCTTCCGGCGGAGCAAGGGCCACGCGACGGCCCACGTGGCCCTGGCGGATGGCGCGGTCGTGGCGGTGTGGGCGGTATCCGAGGACGTGTTGTTCGCGGACCTGCGGGCCGCAGCGCGGAACAGCTGGCTGGCCCTGGGGTTGGCCGCGGTCTGCGCGGCGGCGGTGGTGTGGGGGGCGAGCCGGTGGCTGGTGTTGCAGCCCGTGCAGGCTCTCGTGCGGGCGGCCGAGCGGGTGCGCGCAGGGGACCTGTGGGCGCGTACGGGGCTGGCCTACGACGGCACCGAGCTGGGCTCCCTGGCCGCCGCCTTCGACGAGATGGTGGACGCCCTCCGGGCCCGGGAGGCGGAGCTCGCCGCGGCCTATGACACCACCCTGGAGGGGTGGTCCAGGGCCCTGGATCTGAGGGATCGCGAGACCCGGGGACACACCCTGCGCGTGGCCTCCCTAGCGGTGGAACTGGCCCGGGCCATGGGCGTGCCAGAGGATCAGGTGGTGCACCTTCGCCGGGGGGCCCTCCTGCACGACATCGGCAAGATGGCCATCCCCGACGAGATCCTCCACAAGCCGGGGCCCCTGACGCCCGAGGAGATGGCGGTCATGCGGCGCCACCCCCAGTACGCCTACGAGCTCCTGTGGCCCATCCACTACCTGCGTCCGGCCCTGGACATCCCCTACTGCCACCACGAGAGGTGGGACGGTACAGGCTACCCCCGCGGCCTGCGGGGAGAGGAGATCCCCCTGCCGGCCCGGATCTTCGCGGTGGTGGACGTCTGGGACGCGCTTTCGAACCCTCGGCCTTACCGGGCCGCCTGGCCGCGGGACCAGGTCCGGGCCTACCTGCAGGAGCAGGCCGGCCGCCAGTTCGACCCTGAGGTGGTGGCAGCGTTCCTGCGGCTGCTGGACGGCCGGGAAGCGGAAGCGAGCTAGCGGCTCACTTGGAGTGCTTGTCGGCCACCTTCGTGGCCCCGTAAGCTTCCGGCTTGGTCTTGGCCGCGTACCCGGAACCCGTGACCATGCCCACCACCTCGCGGATGATGGACTTGGTCTCCCCTCGGTCGCCCACGTCCACGTGGATCTCCACGGGCAGCTGCGAGTGGCCGTTGCGGGCCAGCCCTGCGGAGAGGCGGGAGGCCACCTCCAGGCTCAGCGAAACCTCGTAGAGGATCCTCTGGCGGAGGCTGTCCATCTTGCGGGCGTAGTGCTTCCGGTAAAAGTACCGGCCGCCCTGCCCGACCCGGTGGATCACGATGGCGGTCACAAAGCAGGTGTGGTCCGAGACGAGAGAGTCCGTGCCCACGATCAGGTGGTAGGGCCGCTCGGGCTGTTCCTCCACGAACGCCACCACGTGGCGGAACATCTCGTCGAACGTCATGCGCCCCAGGGTGGGGCTTACGTACTCCATGGCGGACTCCCAGGCCAGTATAGGCCGGCCCGACGGGTTCCTTCCACGGGCCGGGCCTACAGCTCGCGCCGACCCTCCAGGGCCCTGGCGAGGGTCACCTCGTCCGCGTACTCCAGGTCCCCACCCACGGGCAGCCCGTGCGCCAGCCGCGTCACCCGGACCCCCAGGGGACGGATGAGCCGGGCGAGGTAGAGGGCGGTGGCGTCTCCCTCCACGCGAGGGTTGGTGGCCACGATGACCTCGCGCACCTCGCCGCTGCGCAGGCGGTCCAGTAGCTCGCGGATGCGCAGGTCCTCCGGGCCCACCCCGTCCAGCGGTGAGATGGCGCCCCCGAGCACGTGGTAGCGGCCTCGGAACTCCCGGGCCCGCTCGATGGCCAGCACGTCCCGCGAGTCCTCCACCACGCAAAGGACGGAGGGGTCGCGAGTGGGGCTGGTGCAGATGGCACACGGGTCCGTGTCCGTGAGGTGGAAGCAGACCGAGCACGGCTTCACCCGCGCCTTGGCTTCCAGCAGAGCTTCGGCCAGCTGCCGGACCTCGTCCTCGGACATCCGGAGGACGTGCAGCGCCAGGCGCTGGGCGGTTTTCGGCCCCACCGTGGGCAGCCGCGACAGCTGCTCGATCAGGCGGGCCAGAGCCTCAGGCAGCATCCCTTTTACGCCAGACCCGGGAGGCCGAGGTCTCCGGCGATCCCCTTCAGGCGCTGCTCCGCGTGTGCACGGGCCTGCTCCTGGGCGTGGTGCAGGGCCGCCAGCACCAGGTCCTCCAGGGTCTCCACGTCCACGGGGTCCACCACTTCCGGCGCGATGTGCACCTCCAGGACGCGGCCATGGCCGTCCACCACCACCCGGACGGTGCCGCCGCCCGCACTGGCCTCCACGCGTTCCTGCGCGAGCTCCTCCTGCACGCGGGCGAACTCCTCCTGCACCTTCTGGACCTGCCGGAGCACCTTGCTTATGTCCCGCACGGCTCACCTCTTTAAGCTACTCCTCCGGTGCCTCCAGCGGCCGGAAGGCCACAGCGGGCCCCAGGAGGTGCGCGGCCTGCTCCACCAGCGGGTCCCTGGGCGGCTCGTGCGGTGGAGAGGGTGGGGTGTCCGCCACCACGAACCGCAGCCGCAGGCGCCGGCCGAGGGCCTGCTGCAGGGCCTGTTCTACCAGAATCCGGTGCCGCGAATCCTGCAGGGTGCCGGCTGCGAACTCCCCGCCCGCTGGGAACTCCACCACGAGCTCGTCTGCGTCCAGCGCGGCGGGCTTGCCGTCCGCCAGCAGCGCGAAGGTGTAGGCACGCCTGGCCTTGACCTCCTCCAGGACGCGGGGCCACCGCGCCACCACCGAATCCCAGTCCAGCTCGGGTTCTACGGGTAGGGCGGACTGGATCGCAGGTCCGTCCGCCTCCGCAGTCCGGCCGGCCGGTACCGGCGCTTGTGCCGGCGGGGCGGGCGGTTCGGGTTCTGTCGCCTGCAGCATCCGCTCCAGCCTGAGCACGCGGCCACGCAGGCCCTCCAGGGTGGGGTCCGCGTCGGGCCGCGCCAGGCGCAGCAGGGCCAACTCCAGGTTGAGCCGGGGCTGGGTACTCCACCGGGCCTCGCTCTCCGCGGCCGCCAAGAGGGAGATGGCCCGCAGGAGCTCCTCTGGAGGGAAGCCCTGGGCCTGCTGGAGCAGCCGCGCGACCCGATCCCCAGGCGCATCCACCAGGTCCCGGAGGTCTGGGGAGGTACGCAGGAGCAGCAGGTCCCGGAAGTGGGAAACCAGACGCCGCAGCACCGCGCGGGGGTCCCGGCCGCTTTCCGCCACCCGTGCGGCCAGCCGCAGGGCGGCAGGGGCGTCGGAGTTCTGCACCGCCTCCGTGACCGCGTCCACCAGCTCGTCCTCCAGCAGGCCCAAAAGGCGGACCACGTCCGCTTCGTGGATGGGCCCTTCCACGCTGCTGGCCAGCTGGTCCAGCACACTCTCCGCATCCCGCAGCGCCCCGTCCGCGGACCGGGCGATCAGGTGCAGGGCGCCGGGGGTGATCTGCAGCCCCTCCTCCTGGGCGATGCGGGACAGCCGCTCCACCACCAGGGGCGTGGGGATCCGTCGGAACTCGAACCGCTGGCACCGGGAAAGGATCGTGGTGGGCAGCCGGTGGGGTTCGGTGGTCACCAATACGAACACCACGTGCGGGGGCGGCTCCTCCAGGGTCTTCAGCAGCGCGTTCTCCGCCTCCGTGGTGAGCATGTGGGCCTCGTCCAGGATGTACACCTTGTACCGGCTGGCCGCGGGCGCCAGGCGGACCCGCTCGCGGATCTCCCGGATCTCGTCGATCCCCCGGTTGCTGGCGGCGTCCAGCTCGATGACGTCCAGGGAGCTGCCCTCGGCGATGGCCCGGCACGCTGCGCAGCGGTTGCATGGGTCCGGCGTGGGCCCCTGCTCGCAGTTGAGGGCCTTGGCGAGGATCCGGGCGGTGGTGGTCTTTCCGGTACCGCGGTGGCCGCTGAACAGGTACGCGTGGCTGATCCGGCCGGTGGCGAGGGCGCCCCGCAGGGTACGGGTCACCGGCTCCTGCCCCACTACGTCGCCGAAGGACTGGGGCCTCCACTTGCGGTACAGAGAGAGATGCGCCATGGGTCCGGAGCGGGCCTGCCGACACTGGTATTCTACCTGAAGTGGGACCGGACAGCTCCCTGCTGGCAGTGCGGATCGGCCTGGTGGCCCTGCAGGGGCTTGGCGCCTTGTGGGTCTACCAGGATGCCAGGCGGTGGTCCCGGGCCGCGTGGTGGTGGGGCCTGTTGGTGGCCGCAGGCGGGCCAGTGACCTTCCCCGCGTACGTGTTGCTGTTCCGGCCACCCGCCGGGGAGTGGGGTGCCGCAGAGGTCCTCGCGGTGGCGAGTTTCGGGTTGCTCGCGGTCCCGCTGGCTGCCGGCCTGTTGGTGTACCCGTGGGAAGGGTTCGGGGCCGTGGCCACGGCGGTGGTGGCGCAGAGTGCGGCGCTGCTGGCAGGCTGCTGGCAGGTGCTGCGGCGCTACCGGCGGACGTGGTCCGGGCTGGGCCTCAGCCGGGCGGGCGCGCCGCGGTGGGCGGCGGTGGGAGTGGCGGCGGGGATTCCTCTCGTGGCCGCGGTCCACTACGCGGTGCAGCCCGCCGCGGTGTACCTGCTGGGACTGGTGGTGGGCCAGGAGCGCGCCCGAACCCTAGCAGAGCTGGAGCAGTGGTCCAATCCCCTCGTCCAGGCGATGCCCCCTCTGAGCGACTGGCCCGCGGTGGCCCTGTTCGCGGCCTTGGTGTGCGGGCTCGTGCCCCTGGCGGAGGAGGTATTCTTCCGAGGCCTAGCTTACCGCGCGGCCCGGCGCAGGCTCCCTCCGGGGTGGGCTGCGGGGCTGGTCGCGTTGGCCTTCGCCGCGGTGCACCTGCAGGTGGTGAACTTCCTGCCCATCGCGGTGCTGGGGTGGGCCTTCGCGGTGGCGGTGGAGCGCACGCGCAGCCTCGTGCCCGCGGTGGCGATGCACGCGGTCAACAACCTGGTGGCCCTCGTGGTGGCCTACGGGCAGCGGTAGCGCGTCGGGCTTTGGGTGTGTGAGCGGCCGTGCACCCGCCGTCGACGCCACGACCGCGGCGGACCCCGCGTACCGACTCCGGCCAGGTGCCCCCGCGGCGCCCGGGAGGGTCTGCTTACCGTTGCTTCCTTCCGGACCTGGCGGGGTTCGCAGGTTCCCGTCGCGCAGGACCCAGCCGTCCTCGCCGGGGACCGCGGACCGGACCCGTAGCCGCGCCGCCTCGGGCGGGAGTTCAGCCCCCCTATGGCGGATCGGGGGTACAGGGAACCGCCAGCTCCCCGCCTAGCACGGCCGCGCCCCGAGTATAGCACCGCCAGGAGCTCCGAGCCGGCCCCGCGAAGCAACCGCAGGAGGGTTCGTGTTGCGGAACTCCCAGGCGGATGTGTTCGAACGGGCGCCCGCCCGGCCGCTGCGGCTGGGCCGGGCGGAGGTGTACGTGGGCACGTGCTCGTGGACGCGGGGTTTCGAGTCCTTCTACCCCCGGGGCTTCCGCAGTCGCCCGGAGGCGCGCCTGCGGTACTACGCCACGGTGTTCCCCACGGTGGAGGTGGACGCCACGTACTACGCCCTGCTCCCCCCGGACACCGCCCGGAAGTACGTGGCGTGGACGCCGGATGGGTTCCTGCTGAACGTGAAGGCCTTCGGGCTATTTACCGGCCAAGGCGCGGAGACAGCCCGTCTGCCGGAGGGGGTCCGGGCGCTCCTGCCGGGTGCTCTGCGGACCCGTCGGCGCGTGGTGGACCGCGACCTCCCGGAGGAGGTGGAGACGCTGTGCTGGGAACTGTTCCTGGACTTCTGCCGGCCGCTCCGGGAGGCGGGGAAGCTCGGCTACCTGCTGTTCCAGTTCCCCCGGTGGGTCACCTACTCGGAGCGGTTCTTCCGCAGGCTGGATTACCTGGTCCGCATGACCCGGGGCTACCGGCTGGCGGTGGAGTTCCGCCACGGGTCGTGGGTGGAGGCTTCGGTGCGGGACCGGGTGTGGGGCGCCCTGCGGGAGCGGGGCCTCGTGTATGTGGTGCCGGACGAGCCGCAGCTGGAGTGGACCGTTCCACCGGAGGTGGCGGTCACCGCGGACTGGTCGGTGGTGCGGTTCCACGGCCGCAACGCGGAGGCCTGGTCCGCCCGCGGCGCGGACGTGAAGGAGCGGTTCGACTACCTGTACACCGAGGAGGAGCTGCGTCCCTGGGCGCGGCGCGCGCGGCGGCTGGCCGCGGAGGTGGACCGGCTGTTCCTCATGATGAACAACTGCGAGCGGGGCCAGGCCGCGGTGAACGCGCAGATGCTGCTGGACCTGCTGGGGGGAGGCTGAGCTGAGCCCGCCGACCCTGCAGGACGTCCTGGACGCGCAAAGGCGGATCCAGCCCTGGGTCCTGCGGACCCCCGTGGTCTCCGCCTGGGCCCTGGGGATTTGCCTGAAGCTGGAGTCGCTGCAGGTCACTGGGTCGTTCAAGCCCCGGGGCGCGTTCAACCACATCCTGCGCCACCGCGACCGGTGCAGGCAGGGAGTTGTGACCGCCTCCTCCGGCAACCACGGCCAGGCCGTGGCCTACGCGGCGCGGTCTCTGGGCCTGCCCGCGGTGGTGGTGGTGCCCGAGGACGTGGTGGCGGTGAAGGAGCGGAGCATCCGGGCCTGGGGAGCAGAGGTGGTGCGGTGTGGCCGCACCACCGCGGACCGCATCGCCGCGGCCCTGGACCTGGCACAGATCCGGGGGCTGCACTACGTCCCGCCCTTCGACGATCCGGATGTTATCGCCGGACAGGGCACGGTGGGGCTGGAAATCCTCACCCAGTTCCCTGCGGTGCGAACCGTAGCGGTGCCGTGTGGCGGCGGGGGGCTGCTCTCAGGCGTGGCCGTGGCGGTGAAGAACCTGCGGCCGGACGTCCAGGTGGTGGCGGTGGAGCCGGAGGGAGCCGCGTGCTTTTTCGCTTCCTGGAAGGCGGGCAGGCGGGTGCGCCTGAACCGGGTACAGACCGTGGCGGACGGGCTGAGGGCGGTGGAGCCGGGAGAGCTGACCTGGAGGTGTGCTTCCCAGTTCGTGGACCGCTTCGTGACCGTGACCGACGTGGAGATCCAGCGGACGGTGGTGCGCCTGTTGGAGGTGGCGAAAGTGGTGGCGGAGCCCTCGGGGGCGGCCGCGGTGGCTTACTGCCTCCGGGAACCGTCGGAGGGGACGCTGGCGGTGGTAAGCGGAGGCAACCTGGACCCGGAGCTGATGGTGCGGTGGGTGAGGGAGGCCCCTTGACATGCGAATACCTGTTCGCCATAATGGCCACAGAAAAGGCGTCGGGGTGCCGGTTTGGTGGCGCGCGCGTACGCGGTCGAGGGAACCCGGACGAGGCGCAGGGTTCGCAGGCTGTGGCAGGCCCTGGGGGACGACCGTCGACTCGTGCGCCTCAAGCTCTCCCTGGTGGCCGTCCTGTACCTCTGTGCGGCGACGGTGGCGCGTGGCGGCTAAGTGGCTGCACCTGGTGGTCGGTGCGTTCCCTCAGTCCCGGGGTAGCCGCTACGGGGTGGTGGTGGCCTCGGACGGGGTCAGCGTCCGCAGCTGGGGCGGCTGGCAGACGGAGGCGGACGAACCGGCTGCTGCGATCCGGGCGGTCCTGGAGGGGCTTTGGGTGGCTCGGTCGTTCGGCCGCAGGGTGCGGGTATGCGTTCACCCGCCGGAGGTGGCTTCTTGGCTGGGTCGGCGCGCACCGGTCCCCGACCGTCACGTTCGGTATTTCGTCCAGGTGAGGGCCCTCAGCCATACCTACCGGCAGGTGGAGTTCCTCCCGGCGAGTCCTGCGGAGGTGGAGCTGGCCCGCCGGGCCGCTGGACCGGGTGGGCCGCTGGCCGCGGGCGATCTGGAGCTTGCTTCCCGGTGAGGCCCTGAACCGCAGGGCATCCGAGGCCGTATGGACGGGTGTGGGGCTGTGGCGCGCCCGGAGGGACTCGAACCCCCAACCTTCTGATCCGTAGTCAGATGCTCTGTCCAGTTGAGCTACGGGCGCGGGACCGGATGAATTCTAGCAGAGCCCTTCCCCTGGTGTCCACGGCGCTGGTGGTGCTGCTGGCGGCGGGCGCCGCGCGAGCCGCACCGCGCGGGCGGACCCTTATCGTGCCGGGTCGGGCAGTGGGCCCGGTGGTTCTCGGGATGACCCCGCAGCAGGTGGTACGGGAGCTGGGGCCTCCCGTGGGTCCTGCCCGGGCCCACGCGGGGGCGAAACTGTCCTGGCCGGGCCGGGGGATCACGGTGCGGCTGGACCGGGAAGGACGGGTGGACGCGGTGTTCGTGGAGAGTCCGGAGTACCGCACCGCGGGAGGGGTCGGGGTGGGTAGTAGACGGGAGGAGGTGGTGGCGGCGTTCGGGCCCGCCTCCCACGCCCAGGAGGACGGCACCACCCTCATCCTGGCATACCCCGCCCTGGGAATCTCCTTTGCCATCCGCAAGGACCGGCAGGACCGTGTGGAGCTTGTGATGGTATACCGGCCCGGCTGAGCCCCAGCGCGGTGTTCAGGGAGTCGCACGGAGGGTCACCACCTGCCGGGGAAGGCGGCTCAGCACCTCCGGCCCGGAAGGGCCCAGGATCACCGCCTC
Source organism: uncultured bacterium (assembly GCA_938028835.1). Taxonomy (GTDB): domain Bacteria; phylum Sysuimicrobiota; class Sysuimicrobiia; order Sysuimicrobiales; family Sysuimicrobiaceae; genus Tepidifontimicrobium. Next base: position 32,694 of record CALIMJ010000038.1, read on the forward strand.
CTCCAGGCGGATGCCGAAATCTCCGGGCAGGTAGATCCCCGGCTCCACCGTGAAGGCCATCCCCACTTCGAGGATTTCGGAGTTCGTCCCGTGGAGGGAGGGTGGCTCATGCACGGAAAGCCCCAGCCCGTGGCCGGTCCGGTGTAGGAAGTGGGCGCCGTAGCCCGCAGCTTCGATCACCTGCCGGGCCGCCCGATCCACATGGGAAGCCGGGACACCCGGCTGCGCGGCTGCGAGCGCTGCCTGGAGCGCCCGGTCCACCACCTGCCACACCTCCCAGAACCGCTGGGTGGGCTCTCCAAGGAAACCCACCCGGGTCACGTCGGAGCAGTAGCCCTCCACCCTCGCCCCCAGGTCCACAAGGATGGGCTCTCCCGGCTGCAGCCGCCTGCCTCCAGGCCTGTGGTGGGGCAGGGCGCTGTTTGGACCCGAGGCCACCAGCACGAAGGGCACCTCGTCCGCTCCGGCCGCGGCCATGGCCCTCCGGGCGGCTTCTGCGACTTCTCCCTCCGAAGTCCCCACCCGGCAGGCCCGGAAGGCCGCCTGCACCCCCTCGTCCGCAACCCGAGCGGCCCGGCGCAGGGCCTCCACCTCGAAGGGGTCCTTGCGCGCTCTCAGGGGTGCCAGCAGGGCGGAGGCCAGGCAGTAGCGAGCGTGCGGCAGGCGGCTTTGGATCAGTAGAAGGTGGTCGGCCCTGAGGTCGTCCGACACCGCCACGCACTGGGGCGGTCCTCCCAGGAAGGCGAGGGCATCCAGCAGGGCGGAACCCGGGTCGTCCGCGTCCCCGTAGGCGAACACAGATACGGCGATGCTCTGCTGGACTGATTCCAGGTTCAGCCTGGGACTGACGACCGCCTGGCCGTCTGGAGTCACCAGCAGGAGGCACAGCCGTTCGTCCGCTAGCGGCGACCAGCCGCACACGTAGCGGAAGTCGTCCCCCGGTCCCAGGGCCACAAGCTCGCAGCCTGCGGCGGCCATCCGCCCACGCAGGCGCTCAAGGCGTGCGGGCTGCGGGCTGGCCACCTACCACCACGAGAACTTCTTCCGGACCTCCCGGGCGGTCTCCGGCGCGATGTCCACGGGCAGCAGGTTCTCGTACTCGCCCATCCGCGTTACCAGGCGGGCCCCGTTGGGTGCCCACTTGCCCTGGAACTTGCCCAGCTCCGGCACGTACGCGATGCTGCCACCCTGCATCATGATTCCGCCGTAGAACTCCCCGTACTGGCCCACGGCCAGGACCGGCATCAGAAGCTCCATGGTCCGCGCCCGGACCGCGGACTGCATGGTCTCCAACATGTAGGGCATGTCGGACGACGCCACCATCTGGACCACGAGGATCTCCGCCCCCGCGTTGGCCAGCTTCCGAGCGATCTCGGGGACCAGCAGCTCGTAGCCGCCCAGGATCCCCACCTTCACCCCGTGGATGGTGGTGGGCCGGTTGGGCCCCGGGTCGTACAAGCCACGCTCGGTGGGGTAGAAGACCTGCTTGTAGTGCTTGCTGATGATCTTGCCGGTGGGGGCGATGACGAATGAGCAAATGCGGGGTTTGGGGACCTTCCGGGCCCCTTTGGGCTTCGGGATCAGCTCCCGCGTGGCGCCGCAGATCACGTAGACGTTGGCTTCCCGGGCCGCCTGGCTCAGGCGGTCGGTGATGGGGCAGGGGATGGGCATGGGTTTGACGTTGCCCAGGAAGTATTCGGAGAAGGCTACCACCGCAGCCCCCTCCCGGCCCGCCCGGCGGATGAACTCCACCGCCTTCTCCAGGTTGTCGGTGGTGCCCTCCTCCCAGGACCGGCTCTCCCCCCACCGGTAGCGGATCTGCGCGAGTCCGAATCGCACCGCCTCACCTCCTGGGTCGAACAGCGGTTGGTCACAAACGCGTGCGTCCGACCGCGTGTTCCGCTCGATTTTATTACGCGCTGCAGCCGGCCCTTCTCCTGCACCGGCGCGCAGGGACCGCGGTCCGGCGGTCGAACTCTCCCCACGTCCATGCCTGTACGGACGGCTGGCCCCCAGGAGTCGGAGGCGCGGCGGCGGCGCCGGGTCCGGGGGATCCTGGAAGCCCTCAAGGCCCGCTACCCGGACCCCCAGATCCCGCTGACGCACCGATCGTCCTTCGAACTGTTGATCGCCACCATTCTGTCGGCCCAGTGCACCGACGAGACCGTAAACCGCGTGACCCCGCAGCTGTTCCGCCGGTTCCCGGGCCCCCAGGCCCTCGCGCAAGCGGATCTGGCGGTGGTGGAGGAGCTCATCCGGCCCACCGGGTTCTTCCGGCAGAAGGCCCGGGCCATCGTGGAGTGCAGCCGCAGGCTGGTGGCCGAGCACGGAGGCGAGGTCCCTCCGGACATGGAAGCCCTGGTGCGGCTGCCGGGGGTGGGCCGCAAGACCGCCAACGTCCTGTTCGCGGCCGCGGAGATCGAGCGGTGGCCCGGTTGGCCGCACACCCGCAGCCGTCCCGACGGAACCGGGATCGTGGTGGACACCCACGTGACCCGCTTGAGTCGGCGGCTTAGCCTGACCGAGGAGGTGGAGGCGGAGGCCATCGAGCGGGACCTGATGCGGCTGGTCCCCCCGGAGGAGTGGTCCCGTTTTTCCCTGCGGCTCATTTACTTCGGCCGGGAGGTGTGTACGGCCCGGGATCCCCGCTGCGCCACCTGCCCGCTGCGGCGGCTGTGTCCGTCCGCGCCCTACGAAGGCTTCCCGCCGTGGATGGTCTCGGCGGCCAGGGGCGCCGCGCGGCGGGGTCGCAGGACCCGGTAGGCCCCTACGGCCCGTGACCGTAGAATTGACCGGACTTTCTTCGGCGGAGGTGAGGGAATTGCGCGACCCGAGGAGGGAGCGGACCCTGGTGTTGGTGAAACCCGACGGGGTGCAGAGGGGCCTGGTGGGGGAGATCCTAGCGCGGTTCGAGCGGGCCGGGCTGAAGCTGGTGGCCCTGAAGATGGTGCGGGCGCCCCGGGAGCTTCTGGAGCGCCACTATCCTGCGGACGAAACGTTCCTCCGGGCCATCGGCGGCAAGACCAAGGAGGCGTTCGAGGCCTACGGCCTGGACGTCCGGGGGCGGATGGGCACCGAGGACCCGGTGGAGGTGGGCCGCCAGGTGCGGGAGTGGCTGGTGGAGTTCATGGCGTCTGGCCCCGTGGTGGCGGCGGTGGTGGAGGGCGTGCACGCGGTGAGCGCGGTCCGCAAGCTGGTGGGGCAGACGCTGCCCGTCTTCGCGGATCCAGGGACCATCCGCGGAGACTGGAGCACCGACTCACCCACCCTCGCCAATCTCGAGCAGCGGCCGGTTCGGAACCTGGTCCACGCCTCGGGAACCCTGGAGGAGGCGGATTACGAGATCCGGCTCTGGTTCCAGGAGGACGAGATCCACTCCTACCGCAGGGCCGACGAGGCTGCCCTGTTCGGCAGCTGAGAGGGCAGACGCCGCAGGCCGTGGCCTACCCCGGCCGCTCTAGACCAGGGATGCGGGCAAGGACCCACGCGCCGGCCTGGACCAGCCACCCCGGCTCGAGTCCGCCGGCGAGATCCTCGGGCGCTACGAGGTCCACCACGACACCTCCCACGTCCACCCGCAGGTTGACGAAGGGCCGGCGGGTGAGGGGGTTGGTGCGGCGGTGCAGCTGCTCCACGGTGCCCGCGATCCACGCGGTGGCGTCGGGTCTGTCCCCATCCGCGCCCTCGTCCAGGCTGGTGTGCCAGGTGCTGGCAAAGGTCCGGGGCGGCAGGCGGAACCCCGTGGCGTGCTGACTCGCGGCCCACTCCAGGCTGTCCCGGAAGCCCACCAGAGCGTCCGCGAAGCACGCCAGCTCCAGGTCCATGGACGCTGGCAGGGGAGGTAGGTACTGCACCACGCAAAGGAAGTCCACGAGGTCGCAGACCAGGGGGAACCGGCCGCTGTATGGCTCTGCGGGGTCTGTGGGGTCCAGCCACACCTCCCCCCACCCTTCCTCCGGGTTTTCAGGATCGTGTCCGACGGCGACGACCGCAGCCCGGTGACGGGCGCCGGTCTCAAAGAAGGGGAGCAGCCCGAGGGGCTGCCCGGTAGGCCCGAGCTCAGCCCAAAGCTCCACCCCGTCCCCCACCTGCCACCGCCGCAGGCCGAATCCGGGCTCCGCAGCGAGGGGTTGGCCCAGCCGCGCCGCTTGCTCCGCGAGGGCCTCCACGTCGGAGCCCCGTGGGAGCTGGAACCCCACGCAATCGAAGTACGTCATCATCAAAAAGACAGGAGACCGCCCCCGGGCGGCCTCCTGCGTCGGTCGCCTGGACGCCGGTCCGGCGTGCCGCCTAGACCACGGGAGTGTCCCGGCGGTTCACGCGTGTGCCGGACTGGCTCTTAGCGGCGGCCCCCCCGACGGGAGCCGCGCCGCGTGGCCCCGCGCTTGGTGGCCGGCCGGCGGGCCGTACGCCGCGGAGCCGTCTTGCGGGCCGTGGCCGCCTTCCGCGCAGCCCGACGGGGCGCGGCCTTTTTCGCCGCAGTCTTCCGCGCGGGCTTGCGGGCCGGCTTCTTGGCGGCAGCCTTCCGGGCCGGCCGGGCGGCTTTCTTCGCGGGCCGCGCGGGCTTGCGGGCCGCGGGCCGGCGCTTGGGTGCCGCCGGCGCGGGCGCCGCGGGTGCAGGCTCCCCGGGCGCCGGCGTCATGGGCGCTTCCATTTCGCCGTACATGTCCTCCGCCTCCTCGTCCGTCGTCAACGACAGGTCGCCCTGTTCGTCGAACTCTTCTTCCGCGAGCTCCTCGTGGAATCCTCCTGGGCGGCGTTCCTCCATGGCCACGCGCCTCCCCCACGAAACCGTCTTTCGGCACGATTCTAGTACCCACAACGCCCGGGAGCTATCGGAAGCGTGCGGAAGTGGCTTGCGGTCTGTGCGGATCGCCTTCTGGCGCGACAGCGGTCCGGCCCCCAGGGACCAGGGGCCTCCTCCCGCCACCACCAGGGCGACGGCACACAGCAACAGGACCGTGTCGAGGACGAAGCCCCCAGGTAGCCGCGGGGCCAGAGCACCCGCAGAATCGCCACCCCCATCTCCGCGGCCAGCAGGGCCGCCACCGGCCGGGTCACGAGCTTCAGCAGGGGCAGCACTCCGCCTCTCAGTTCCGGCGCGGCCACCGCGCGCGCCAGCCCCTCAGGCGCCGGGAACCCCGTGGCCACGGCAGACCCACGAAGCGGTCCATGCCCAGTTCAGGTACCCGTAGGGGACGAACACGGTGGCCAGGGCCACCCGGACCAGCAGGAGGCCGAGATCCGTCCCCACCGCGCTCAGTACCCGGAACTCTCCAGGTCCGGGTCGTTGGCCTGGATAGCCCGAAGCAGGCGGTCGGCCAGCTGACGGTCCAGGCGGCGGAGGGTCTCGTAGCGCTCGGTGGCCTTCTGGCGGTCCCCCATGGCCAGGTACGTCCGGGCCAGGTAGTCGTGGGCGGGCGCGTAGTCGGGCCGGAGGCTCAACGCGCGGCGGTAGGCGTCCACGGAGCGCTCGTAGTCACGGAGCTTGCGGTACGCGTACCCGAGGTTCGTCCACGCCTCTACGAACCGGGGTCCAGCCGGACTGCCTGCAGGTACGCGCGGACCGCCTGGTCCCACTGCTGGCGGCGGAAGTGCTCCACTCCCTGCCGGTAGAACCTCAGGGCTTCCTCGCCCACCCCACCTCCGGGCTCCCCTGCTGGGTCCGCCCCCGCCACAGCGCCCAGGCAGACGACCAGGGCCGCGGTCCACAGAAGCCTGCGCACAGCCCCCACCTCCTCTCCGGGGTATGGTGGAGCGTGCGTGCCACGGCTCGGTCACACCCTTACCAACGACGCCGGAGGCCCTAGCTAGGACTTCCCCGGTCTGGTGGCGACGATCTCTCCCCGGAGCCAGCCCGATCCAGGAGTTCCCAGTTTAACTCGCCAGGCCTCGGATCCGGAGCCTCAGGTCGTTGGGCGAGTCCGCATGCCGCAGCGCTTCCTCCACGGTCGCGAGCCCGCGCTGGATCAAGTCGTACAGGGCTTGATCGAAGGTCTGCATCCCGTCCTGGGTGCCTGCCTGGATGGCCTGCTTGATGGCCCCCACGTCACCCCTTCGCACCAGCTCCCGAATCCTGGGGGTGGCCACCAGCACCTCCAGCGCGGCCACCCGGCCGTTCCCGTCAGCCCGGGGGAGCAGCCGCTGGGAGACGATGCCCTCCAGGGTGATGGACAGCCTGTGCAGGATCTCCTGGGTGTGGTCGGGTGGGAAGAAGGCCAGCAGCCGTTCCAGCGCCTGGGCTGCGTTCATCGTGTGCAGGGTGCTGAGCACGAGGTGACCGGTCTCCGCGAAGTACAGGGCTGCGTCCGCGGACTCCCGGTCCCGCATCTCCCCGATGAGCAGGACGTCTGGCGCCTGTCGCAGCGCGGCGCGGAGGGCGTGGTGGAAGGAGGGGGTGTCCGTGGCCACTTCCCGCTGGCTGACCAGGCTGCGCTTGTCGGGGTGCAGGAACTCGATGGGGTCCTCGATGGTCACGATGTGGCCGTCCTCGTGGGTGTTCCGGTGGTCGATCATGGCCGCCAGGGTGGTGGACTTGCCGGAGCCGGTAGGGCCCGTGACCAGGACCAGCCCGCGCCTGCGCATGACCAGGTCCTTCAGGACCTCGGGGAGTCCGAGGTCTTCGAACGACGGGATGTCGGTCCGGACCCTCCGTGCCACGAGGGCAAGGGTCCCGCGCTGGCGGTACACGTTGACCCGGAACCGCCCCACGCCGGGCAGGCTGTACGCCAAATCCACGCTGTACTCCTGGCGCAGCTGCTCCAGCTGGCCCGCGTCCAGGATCTCCCGCACCAGGGCCTCGACCGCCGCGGGGCTGACCTTGGGCGTCTCCAGGGGCTGTAGCCGGCCATGGACCCGGTACGCGGGCGGGGACCCCACCTTCACGTAAAGGTCGCTGGCGTCCCGCTCGGCCATACCCCGCAGCAGGTCCGCGGCCCGGAGCTCCGCAGGGGCCGCCGCGCTCACGGCGTCCCCCACGCGGAGGCCAAAGCCGCAGTGGGGGCTTCCCGGGCGAAGGCGTGCTTGTCCACCGCCCACCGGTAGGCCACCTCCGCGGTGATCCGGCCCGTCTTCAGCAGGTGCCGCAGGCTCTGGTCCAGGCTCTGCATCCCGTCCTTCAGCCCCGTCTGGATGGCGGAGGGGATCTGGTGGACCTTGTTCTCCCGGATCAGGTTGCGGACGGCGGGCGTGGCCACCATGACCTCCACCGCGGGCACCCGGCCGGTGCCGTCCGCGGTGGGCAGCAGCAGCTGCGCGACCACGCCCACCAGGGATTCGGCCAGCTGGACCCGGACCTGGTCCTGCTGGTGGCTGGGGAACACGTCGATGATCCGGTTGACGGTCTGTGCGGCGCTACTGGTGTGCAGGGTGCTCAGCACCAGGTGGCCCGTCTCCGCCGCGGTCAGCGCCAGGGCAATCGTCTCCAGATCCCGCATCTCTCCCACCAGGATCACGTCCGGGTCCTCGCGGAGGGCGGCCCGCAGGGCCGCCGCGAAGGACCGGGCGTGCACCCCCACCTCCCGCTGGTTGACGATGCTGCGCTTGTGCGTGTGCACGAACTCGATGGGGTCCTCCAGGGTGATGATGTGGGCGGTGCGGCGCTGGTTGATCAGGTCCACCATAGCCGCCAGGGTAGTGGATTTCCCGGCACCGGTGGGGCCCGTGACCACGATGAGGCCCCGGTCCCGCAGGGCCAGGTCCTCCAGCACCGGCGGCAGACCGAGCTCCCGGATGGTCTTGATGCGCGAGGGGATGAGTCGGAACACCGCCCCCTCGCCCAGCCGCTGGAAGAACACGTTGACCCGAAACCGCCCCAGGTTCGCGAGCTCCACGGAGAAGTCCAGGTCCAGGTGTTCCTCGAACCGCGCCTTCTGTGCGTCCGTGAGGATGTCGTACACCATGGCGTGCACGTCCTCCCGGGAGAGGGGGGGCCAGCCCTCTACGTCCACGAGCTCGCCGTTCACGCGGAGCTTGGGTGGCACTCCCACGGTGAGGTGGAGGTCGGAGGCGGCCTTCTGCTTGGCCAGGATCAGCAGTTCCGTAATGTCCAACGTCATCCCTCCAGGACCGGTACGAGGAACTCAGGGGCTACGCGCAGCTCCTCCACGAGGCGACGGGCCGAGGCCTCCAAGGGCGCCCCTTGCCCCTGGGCGGGAGCCCACTCGTACGCCACCGCGTGGCTGGAAAAGCCCGTGTACCGGCAGCCCTCGCAGCCCCCGGGAGAGGCCCAGCGCACGGGGACCTGAGGGGTCGGCCACGGGGGTGGGGCGTGGTGCACCGTGGCGCACCGACACAGTGCCGGCACGGGCACGACGGACAGGACCCCGCGGACGGCCACAACCGCGGCTTCCGCACCCACAGCGGCGTGGACATGACGGGCCCGGTAACCCGGCAGGCCCAGGACGAGCCTCTGGCCCGGCCACCACGCCAGGAGGGGCTGGCGCAGGGCGCTGAGCGCCGGCGTGTCCGCCACCAGGGCGTCGGGACGTGCCTGCTGCCACAGGGGTGCGTCAGCTTCGGGGCATTCCACCACGCCCGGGATCGGGCGAACCCCACCGGCCCCGGCCAGCACGACGATCCCGCCCCATCGAGAGGCCAGCCGCGCCGCCAGGGACCGCAGCAGGCGGGCCCGCAGCCCCGCCTCCGAGCAGGCCACCACCAGAAGCCCGCCCCCGTGCAGAGCCTGGAGGGCGGAGTCCCACACCTCCGCCGGCAGGCCCACGTCGTCCTGGAGCGGGTCCGCAGGAATCGGGCTGAGTGGGCCCGCCAGCCCTGCTCCCCAGCGCGTCCGGACCGGTCGCAGCGCCGCCTCCACCGACCGGTCGGCCAGGACCACCTCGAACGCGAGCACGCCCTGGGAGCCCGCGCGATCCGCCAGTGCAGCGAGGGAGTCCCAAGGGACCTGCGGACCGTCGGCGGGGAACACTCCCGTAGGGGTGCGGTAGCGGACCCGCACCGTCCTCCCGGGGAGCGGCTCTACGTACACGTGGGTGGCTCCCTTCTGGGCCGCGTTGCTGAGCGCAAGGCGCAAGGCCAGGTCGTTATTCTGCTCCGGGGGCGGTGCCCCCGCCAGTAAGTCCAGGACCTCCCGGATGTTGGGGGCCAGGGCCACCACGGGACAGGGCCGCAGCCCGGTGAGCTGCTGGACTTCCGCCAGCACCCGGTGGTCGGTGGGGTCGGCTAGGGCCATCGCCAGCTCACCCTGAGCTGCGAGGAGCGGTAGGACCCCGAGCCGGCGCTGTGCTTCCGCCCGCAGCAGCTTGAGCGCCTCGGGATCAACCATGTCGGGCCGCAGGTGTACGTAGGGCAGCTCCAGCTGCGTGCTGAGGGCCCACGCCACGTCGTCCTCTGTAGCGAAACCGAGGCGGACCAGGGCCTCGCCCAGGCGGATGCCGTGCTGCAGCTGGAACGTCACCGCATGCTCCAGCTGCTGCGGGCTGATCACACGGGCCTGGAGGAGGATCTCCCCCAGGGGCCGGTGTGGGGTGGGTACCACGGGTCGGACCTCCACCTCGCTCGCCAAGGTGGGGTGTAGCAAGTTCCTTGCCACCCCGGGTAGCCGATTGGGTTCTAGCCGACCGGCGGCGACGCGGGCCGTGTGTTCGCGGAAAAGGTCCGGGGACTGGCTCCGGCGGTAGGACTCGAACCTACAACCCCCTGGTTAACAGCCAGGTGCTCTACCATTGAGCTACGCCGGAACGCGCGGGCAACGCGCCCTCCATCTTACGCGGGGCGGGGTGCGGTGTCAAAGGGGGCCGGTGAGGGAGGTGAGGTGCGTGAGCCGGTCGGAGGTGGCAGCGAACGCCCTGGTGGCGAGCCTGGTGGTGGCGGCCACCTACGGCGTGCTGTGGTTGCTGGTCCGGATCACCGACATCCTGGTCCTGGTGCTCATCTCGGCGATCCTGGCCTCTGGACTGGCTCCCACGGTGACCCGCCTCGAACAGACGCGGGTGGGACGCCGCAGCCTCGGCCGCGCGTGGGCCATCGCGTTGACGGTGGTGGGGGTCCTGATGGCCGTGGGGCTGATGGTGAGCGTGCTGGTGACCCCCCTGGTCCAGCAGGCGGGCGCCTTCTTCGACCGGCTGCCGGAGTACGTACAGGAGGCGGAGGAGTGGCTGCGGCAGCTGCGGGTGCGCTACCCGTGGGTACCGGACGCCAGCCGTTGGGTGGCCCGGCTGCCGGAGGAGGTGCAGAACGTCGTGCAGTACTTCGGCCCCGCCGCGGGCGTGTTCGGGCGGTTCGTGGGCGGGCTGTTCACCGCCACCACGGTCCTGGTGCTGGTAATCTACATGCTCATCGAGGGGCCGCGGCTGAAGCAGGGGTTCGTGCGGCTTTTCCCACCCTCTCAGCGGCCACTGGTGGTGCAGGTGCTGGACGGGGTCGCGGCCAAGTTCAGCGGCTGGGTGCGGGGCACCTTCCTGATGGGTTTTTCCATCTTCGTCATGGCCACCGTAGGGCTCATCCTCCTGGGCATCCCGTATCCCTTCGTCCTGGGGCTCGCAGCAGGCGTGGCGGAGCTCATCCCGGTGGTGGGGCCGTTTTTGGGAGCGGTACCGGCGGTGCTGGTGGCGCTGTTCCAGCCCACGTGGAAGCTGGTGGGGGTGGTGGTGCTGTTCGTCTTGGCGCAGCAGATCGAGCAGAACGTGCTGGTGCCGCGGATCATGAGCCGCGCGGTGGGTCTTTCCCCCATCCTCGCCATCTTCGCCTTGTTGGCGGGAGGGGCGTTGATGGGCGCGGTGGGGGTGCTGCTGTCCATCCCGGTGGCCGCGGCGCTGCAGGTGGTGGCCACGGAGGTGGTCCGGGTGGTGCTGCCGTACACCCGGTCGGACGTCTACGTGCTGGAGGACGCCGCGGACCCCGGCCGTCCCGCGGCCGGGACCGGGGCCGGCCACGAGGGAAGCGCCGGCCGGACCTAGGGCGGAGGTTCCAGCAGGCCGAACGCGCGCCATGCCTCCAGCTTGCCCCGTACCCGGCGGATCACCTCGTCGGTGAACTCCGTAGTGGTGGCCGCACCGCCCAGGTCTGGGGTGCGCACGCCGTCCTGTACGGCCTCGAAGGTGGCCTCGTAGATCGCACGGGAGGCCCGGGCCGCCGCCGAGTCACCCAGGTACGATAGGGCGGCCGCGGTGGCCAGGATCATGGCCATGGGGTTGGCCAGGTTCTTGCCGTACAGGCGCGGGGCCGTCCCGTGGGGCGCCTCCGCGAGCGCCACCCGCACCTGCAGGTCGTCGTCCAGGGCCAGGACCACCGACTCCGCCCCCGCGATGCTGCCGAACATCTGCAGCACGAGGTCCGACAGGGTGTCCCCGTCGCGGTTCAAAGCCGGAATGACGAGCGCTTCCCCAGTGGTCTGCAGCAGCAGCGCGTACACCGCATCGATCAGCTGCGGCTCGTACGGGACGTCCGGGTGGCGTCGGGCCGCGGCGTCCAGTTCCTCCTTCAGCAGGCCCTCGTAGGTGGGGCTGACGGTATACTTCGGCCCCCCAAACACCTTTGCCCCCATGCGACGGGCGTGCCGGAAGCTGAACTCCGCCACCACCCGGCAGGTCCGGCGGCTCACCCGGGTGGTGCGGTACGCCACCTCCTCTAGGCCCTCGCCTTCCCTCCACTCCCGCGCGCCGTAGGCGTCTTCCACGGCCATGCGCACCACCGCGATGGGCGCCAGCACGCCCGCCAGGGGGCGCACCCCCGGGATCCGGCGGCCGGTGCGGAGGATCACCTGGGCCCCGATGAGCTCCCGCAGCAGGGCGTTGGGGCTACCGACGTCGCCCGGTGCCTCCGGGGTCGTGGTGGCCGCCTTGAGGCCCACCCGATGTCGGCGCAGGGCTTCCGCGGCCTCGTGCACCACGCGGTTCCCCGTGGCCCGGCGGTGCGCGAGACTCAGGTTGAACCGCACCAGGTGCAGGGGGAAGCCGCACACGCCGGGTTCCAGCAGCCGCAGGGCTTGCTCCAAAAGCTCCTGGCCCGTGAGGTCGCCTTCCAGGACGACGAGGCTCAGGTCCATCGTACCTTCAGTCGTCCTGCAGGGCTTCCCGCACCCGGGCCACCAGTTCGCTGATGAGGAACGGCTTCTGCAGGAAGCCCTTCGCCCCGCGGGCCACAGCGTCGCGGGCGGCACGCTCGTGTGTGTACCCGCTGGTCAGGAGGATCCGGGCCTCCGGGTCCAGGGTTCGCAGGGCGTCAAAGGTCTGGGTGCCGGAGAGGCCGGGCATGGTCATGTCCAGGATCACCAGGTCGATCCCCCCCGCGTGCTCCTGGTACAGGCGCAGCGCTTCCTGGCCGTCCGTGGCCACCAGCACCCGGTACCCGCGGCGGGTCAGCACGTCCCGGAGCAGGTTGCACAGAGGCTCCTCGTCGTCCACCACCAGGATGGTCTCCCCAGCTCCTCCGTCCACCTCCGCCTCCCCCGGCTCCTCGGGTTCCCCCGCGCCGCTCGCGACCGGCAGGTACATCCGCACCGCGGTGCCCTTCCCTACTTCGCTGTCCACCTCCAGAAAGCCCCCGTGGTTGCGGACGATGCCGTACACCATGGCCAGCCCCAGCCCGGTCCCCTTTCCGGGTCCCTTGGTGGTGAAGAAGGGCTCGAACATGCGGGCCCTCACGTGCTCGTCCATCCCCACGCCCGTGTCCCGCACGGTCAGGCACACGTACGGCCGCAGGACCGGCGGTTCCCCGGAGGTGGGGTCGGGTGCGATGACCGGTTGCAGGATCAGCTCGAGGACGCCGCCGTCCGGCATGGCGTCGCGGGCGTTCATGCACAGGTTGAGGACCGCTTGGTGGAGCTGGCTCGCGTCCCCCTCCACCATGGGCAGGTCGGAGGGGAAGCGCGTGCGCAGCTCGATGCGGGGGTCCAGGGTGCTGCGGAACAGCTCCGTCACCTCGGAGCACAGGCGGGCCAGGTCCAGGGGACGGACCTCGAACTTACCCTTGCGGGCGAACCCCAGCAGCTGGCGGGTCAGCTCGGAGGCGCGCAGGGCAGACCGCTCCAGGACATCAAAGTACTGCTGCAGCTCCGGGCTGCTGGGCAGTTCCTCCTTCAGCAGCCCCAGGTAGCCCACGATGGTACCGAGGATGTTGTTGAAGTCGTGGGCGATGCCGCCCGCGAGGGTGCCGATGCTCTCCATCTTCTGTGCCTGCAGGAGCTCCTCTTCCAGGCGCTTGTTGGCGGTGATGTCGCGGTACACACCGAGCACGCCCACCGGCCTTCCCTGGGCGTCCCGCTGGACCGAGAGGGAGGCGGACACCCAGCTGACTTGGCCGTCCGCGGTCCGGTGCTGCAGCTCCCCGCGCCAGATCCCGTCCCGCAGGAGGTGCTGGCGCAGGCGCGCGAGGCTGTCCCGGGCCTCGGGCTGCACCAGGGCGTCGAAGTCGCGGCCCACCACGTCGCTGGCCAGCCACCCGTACAGAGCCTCCGCGGCACGGTTCCAGTACACCACCCGCCCGTCCCAGTCCGTGGCTACGATGGCGTCCTGCACCTGTTCCAGCAGGCTGGCCTGGAAGTGCAGCATCTCCGCCACGCGCCGGTGCTCCGTGAGATCCCGCACGATCCCCAGCAACATGGGTTTGCCCCGGAGGACCACCCGGTTGGCCTGCAGCTCGCACTCCAGGCGGCTTCCGTCGGGGCGCACACCCACGAAGCCCACCGCCTCCCCAGGGGACGGGGAGGAGAGCCGTTCCCGCAGGTAGTTGGCGAGCTTGGGGTGGTCCTCGGGCGCGCACAACGCCAGGGGGCCGAGCCGGCCCACGCACTCCGCAGACGTGGTGCGGAACATCTGCAGGAACCGGCGGTTGACGAAGCGGAACAGCCCGTCCTCCAGGAGGAACACCCCGTCGGGGGATTCCTCGATGAGGGTACGGTAGCGGGCTTCCGACTCCCGCAGCTCCTCCTCCAGGTGGCGCTGCTCGGTGATGTCCAGGGCGATGGCCAGCACGAACTGGAGATGTCCCTGGGGGTGACGCATGGGTGCCAGCAGCACCTCCAGGACCCTGGAGGGGGAGGCTGGGCGGCGGGCGTCCGTGGGCGGCCACGCGAAGTTCTGCAGCTTGACCGCCTGCCCCCGCAGCGCTTCCTCCAAGGCGCTGCGGTGCTGGGGGCCGAACACGGAGCCACCCCGGAGTGCGTTGGGCGGATCCCCGGACGGAGCCGGGCCTGGACCGAACAGCTCCACCCACGCGCGGTTGGTGGCGATGACCCGGCCGTCCAAGTCGAGCGCCTGTGCGGGCAGGGGGAAGTCGTGCAGGGCCTGTCGGAGGTGGGAAGCCAGTTCCCGCGCGCCCCCCGCCCCTGGCGGTGTGATGGACCACACCAGAGACCTGCCCGCGGCCTCGGCGCGGGCGGAGGCCTGCACCACAGTCCCGTCTGCGCGGCGGAGCCCCAGCTCCCCGGTCCACCGCTTGAGCCGCCGCGCCTCCGCCAGCACGTGGAGGGCCTCGGCAGAGCCGTCCGTCAGCGCGCGGAACGGCAGGCCCACCACCGATCCTGGCTCGAGGCCCACCAGGTCGGCCGCGGGGCGGTTGGCGGCCACCACCACACCCTGCTCGTCCACCTCCAGCACCGCGTCCGAGACGGCCCGGAGCACCGCCGCTAGGCGCTCGGAAGCTTCCGCCGCCCTAGGGTCGTCGACGTGTCTTTTCCGCCGCCACAACATCCCCACGCCCCCGGAGCAACTGGCGTGCCCGACCCGGACCTACGCGTGCAGCTCCAGGATGTCCCCGTCCTCCAGCACGTGGTCCCGCCCCACCATCTGGCCGTGGTAGCCCCGGCCCCACAGACGGGCATACTTCAGTTTCTCCGCCAGCTCCTTGTGGATGACCTCCGCGGCGTCGCGCACCGTGGATCCCCGAGGCAGCACGAAGGGGGCCTGCAGGTCAGGCTTCTGGCCCGGTGGCTTGCTGTACACGCGGATCTTGTGGAGGACCGTGAAGATCCTGCCCCGCAGCTGTTCCAGGCCGTCCCCGCGCACCGCGGACACCGGCAGGGGCTGGGCCGGCAGGCGGTCGCCCAGCAGCTCGACCAGCACGGCCAGGTTCTCCCGGGCTCCCGGCAGGTCCCACTTGTTGGCCACCACCACGGTGCGCTTGTGGGCTCCCCGCGGCAGGGAGGGATCGTCCGGGAGCTCCGCCTGCTCGCCCACCAGGAACACCCGGTTGTCCGGCAGCAGCCGCAGGGTGTCCTCCAGGTACAGGATCCCGTCGTCGCTGCAGTCGAGCACCAGCACCGCCGCGTCGGCACCCCGGATCAGGCCGTAGAGCCACCCCTCGTCGAACTCCCGGCACACCGGCGGGGTGTCCACCAGCTGCACCTGCACGTTCTCGAAGTGCATCATGCCGGGTTGGGGCACCCGCGTGGTCAGGGGATAGGGCGCCACCTCTGGCGCGGCATTGGTGAGGGCGGCCAGCAGGCTGGACTTCCCGGAGTTGGGCGGGCCCACGAGGACCACCTGGCCGGCGCCTTCCCTGGGGATGTGGAAGAACGGTTGGGCCCGGGCGCCTCCCCGACGGGTCTGCATCTCCTGGCGTAACCGGGCGATCTTGCGTTTGATGTCAGCCTGGAGCTTCTCCGTCCCCTTGTGTTTGGGCACGGTGCGCAGCATCTCCTCGAGGGCCTCCAGGCGCTCCTGCGGGGAGGCCGCCTGGCGGTATCGCTGCTCCGCGTTGAGATACTCAGGTGTCAGGTTCGCCGGCATCGGGGCTCCCTCTCCTCCATCGTAACGGGCGGCCTGTTGCCGCCGCGGCGGCTATGATAGGTGGGATGGCGCGCGCTGTTCCGCCTAGGACGACCCGGGTACACCCCGCCCTGCGCCCGCTCCTGCGGGCTTCGGGGGTGCCGGCGCCGGGGCCCTTCGAGCCTTCCCCTTTCCAGCTGCAGGCGCTGGAGGCGTTCCGGGAGGCCGACGTCCTCGTGGAGGCGCCCACAGGAAGCGGGAAGACGTGGATCGCGGAGCAGGCGATCCGGGAGGGGCTGGGGTCCGGGCGCAGGTGCTGGTACACCACACCCCTGAAGGCCCTGTCGAACCAGAAGCACCGACGGTTCTGCGGGCTGTACGGGGAGGAGCGCGTGGGGCTGCTAACCGGGGAACGGCGGGTGCGGCCGGAAGCCCCGGTGGTGGTTGCCACCACCGAGGTGCTGCGCAACACGCTGTACGACCCGCAGCAGGCGCCTGACCTGGTGGTCCTGGACGAGGCCCACTACCTCAGCGACCCGGAGCGCGGGACCGCGTGGGAGGAGGTGATCCTGTACGCGCCCCCCACCACCCGGCTGCTGTTGCTGTCCGCCACCCTGCCGAACGCCGCCGAACTGGCGGACTGGATGGCGGAGGTCCGCGGGCGCCGGCCCGTGGTGGTCGCGGAGCGCGTGCGGCCCGTGCCCCTGGAGTTCCTGGCTGCGGACGCGGAAGGCCGACTGGTGCCCCTGGATCGGGCCACGGCGCAAGGCCGCCGGCCCCGGGACTGGGTGGCGGCCGTGATGGCGGCGCTGGAGGAGGCCGGGCTGTTGCCCGCCATTTTCTTCTTTCCCGCGCGCAGGCTGTGCGACGAGGCGGTGCAACGGCTGGGCAGGCAGGCCGCGCGGGGTGAAGGGGATCGGCGGGAGGTGTGGCGGCGGTGGGAGGAGGAGTTCCCGCACCTGCGCGGACACCCGTTCCGTGCACCCCTCCTGCGGGCAGGGGTGGCGCCGCACCACGCAGGCCACACCACCGCGTGGCGCCTGGTGGTGGAGGATCTGCTGGAAAAGGGGCTGTTGCGGGCGGTGTGCGCCACCACCACCCTGGCCGCGGGCCTCGACGTACCCGCCCGGACTGTGGTGCTGACCACCCTGGTGCGGAGCAGCCCAGAGGGGATGGTCTACCTGTCGGCGACCGAGTTCCACCAGATGACGGGACGGGCCGGCCGCCGGGGCAAGGACACGGTTGGCTTCGTGGTTCTGCCGGCCCTGGACCCAGACGAACTCGCGCAGGCGGAGGCCCTGATGGGCTCAAGCCCCGAACCCATCCGGTCCGCGTTCGCCCCCACCTACCCGCTGGTGTTGAACTTGCTGCGGACGAGGCCCGTGGAGGCCGCGGTGGCAGAGCTGGGCCGTTCCCTGGCCGCTTATCAGCGGAGGCGCCAGGTGGAGCAGGTGCGCCGGCGCCTGGAGTCGATCCCACCGGACCCTCTAGTGGATCGGCCCTGTGGGGACCGGCTGTACACGCGGGTGCGGTACGAGCGTCTGCGGGAGCGTCCGGAAGTTCACGCGGCGGATCTGGCCGCTTGGCCCTGCCGCACCTGCCCCGTGGAGGGGCGATGCGTAGAGTCCCTGGAGGCCCTGCGGCGGATGGAGCAGCAGCGGTCCCGGTTACGCCGGGAGTTGCTGCAGCTCGAGGGCGAACTGCAGGACGTGTTCCGCGCCCGCGCGCGCGTCCTCCAGCGCCTGGGCTACCTGGACCCCGCCTACCGGTCCACCGCGGAAGGCAACTGGGCCGCGCGGCTGCGGCACCCCAGGTGTCTGGTGCTGGCGGAGCTGGTCCGCAGGGGCCTGCTGCCCACAGACCCACACCGGCTGTGCGGCTACGCCGCGGCCCTGAGCACCGAGCGAGCTCCCCGGCTCGGCCAGGAGGCGGGTCTGGACGTGCTGGCGCGCCTGGTGGAGGCGCTGGCGGAGGTGGAGACCCAGGAGGGGCTGCCGCCGGAGGGCTTGGTGGATGAGTTCCGCCCGCAGTGGGACCGGGCCTTACGGAGGGTGCTGCCCTCCAGCGCGGACCGCCGGGCGTGGGCGGCTCAGGCGTGGAGTGCGGGAGCGGACTTTTCGGTCCTCTGCCGGGAGCTGGACGTGGCCGAGGGAGATCTGCAGCGCATCCTTCTGCAGGCGGCGGAGATCTGCAACCAGCTGGCGGAGCTGCCTCAGGCGGAGGTTTCCCGGCCCGCAACCCAGGCTCGGGACCGTCTGCTGCGGCCCCCCGTGGTCTAGACGCCTCGAAAGGGGGTGGGTCTACGGGCGCCCCGTGACGTGGAGCTGACCTGCCGGCGTGAACTGTTCGGTCTCCGTGGAGCCCGCCAGGGCCACGGTGGAGCTGACCCCCAGGGCCTGAAGCACCGTGTCGAAGTACCCGGTGCCCGCCTCCCTCTGGTGCCGGGTGGCGGTGTACCCGTCCTGCTCCATCTGGAACTCCCGCTCCTGCAACTCCACGTAGGCGGCCATCCCCCGCCGCGCGTAGTCGTGGGCCAGCTGGAAAGCGGAGGCGCAGAGCGCGTGGAAGCCTGCCAGGGTCACGAACTGGAACCGGTAGCCCAGGGCCGCTAGCTCCTGCTGGAAGCCCGCGATGGACTGCGGGTCCAGGTGCCGGCGCCAGTGGAAGCTCGGAGAGCAGTTGTAGGCCAGCAGCTTGCCCGGGAAGCGGGCGTGGATGGCCTCCGCGAAACGCGCGGCCTCCTCCAGGTCCGGCCGGGAGGTCTCAAACCACAAAAGGTCCGCGTAGGGCGCGTACGCCAGAGCGCGGTGGATGGCGGCTTCCAGCCCCGACCGGACCACATGGTAGCCCTCAGGGGTGCGCTGGCCGGTGAGGAAGGACGCGTCGTAAGGGTCCGCGTCGCTGGTGAGCAGGCGGGCGTCCCGGGCGTCGGTCCGGGCCACGAGCACCGTGGGCACGTCGCAGACATCCGCGGCCAGCCGGGCTGCCTGCAGGACCCGCACGAACTGGGCGGTGGGGACCAGGACCTTGCCGCCCAGGTGCCCGCACTTCTTTTCGGAGGCGAGCTGGTCCTCGAAGTGCACCGCAGCGGCGCCCGCCTCGATGAAGGCGCGGGTCACCTCGAAGGCGCTGAGGGGGCCACCGAATCCCGCCTCCGCGTCGGCCACGATGGGGACGAGCCAGTCGCGGTGCACCCGGCCCTCAGCCCACTCGATCTGGTCCGCCCGGCGCAGGGCGTTGTTGATCCTGCGGACCAGCGCCGGCCCGCTGGTCCACGGGTAAAGCCCGAGGTCCGGGTAGGTGGTCTCCGCCAGGTTGCTGTCCGCAGCCACCTGCCAGCCACTCAGGTAGATGGCCTGTAGCCCCGCCCGAACCATCTGTACGGCCTGCATCCCGGACAGCGCGCCTAGGGCCGCCACGAACGGTTCCTCGTGCAGTGCCCTCCACAGCCGCTCGGCGCCCCGACGGGCCAGGCTGTACTCCACGCGCACCGAGCCGCGCAGGCGCACCACGTCTCGGGCGGAGTACAGACGGCGGACTCCCCTCCAGCGAGGCTCCGTGTGCCAGCGGTGCTCGAGCTCAAACGCCTCCCGCTCCAGGGCACTCTCCATCTCGCCCTCCTGACCTGGGACTCGTTGTCGACCGGGGAAGGGGACGGCTAGGACGCTTCCGGCAGGGCCGCCAGCTCCGCTTCCAGCTCCCCGAGCGCCGCGCACGCCGCGCAGTAGGCGGTCCCCTCGGGGGTGTACGCACAGTTCGGGCAGCAGGGAGCGCCACAGCTCTGGCAGGTCCACGCCTCGAACCAGCGCACCGTCCTTCCACACCAACACGTCGCCATGGCAGTCACCTCGCCCCTACTGTGCGCGCCCGGCCCGGCGACCCTCCACGGCCCGGCGACCAACTCCCCCGAGCGGGGGGCGAATGGTTCAAAAACGGTGATGAGTGGGCGCACCCGCAAGGGCCTCAGATAAACGTTGTTGATCAGTCGCTGGTCCTAAAGGTGCAGCAGCAGGCGGAGGGTTCGGGCCGCGGATCGGCTCACGGGGATCTCAGTTCCGCGGTCGTCGTCCAGCTTGAGCAGCAGTGTCCCGGAGAAGTAGGGGTGGACCTCCCGGACGCAATCCAGGTTCACCACGTAGCTGCGGTGTACCCGGACGAACTGGGCGGAGGGCAGCCGGCGTTGCAGGTGGCCCACGTTGCAGCTGGCCTCTACCGTCCCGTTCCGCGTGACGACCCGGCAGGTGTCGCCCTGCGCCTGCACGTACAGGATGTCGGAGGGGTCTACGAGCACCACGTGGTCGCCCGTGGGTACCGCCACCCGGGAAGCGGGGACCGGCTCTTCCTGCAACAGCCGCTCCAGGGTCTTCCGCAACCGGGTGCGGTCCACGGGCTTGAGCAGGTAGTCAAAGGCCGCGGCCTCGAAGGCCTCCAGAGCGTGGTCCTCGAACCCCGAGACCAGCACGACCCGGGGTTTGCGGGGTAACGCAGCCAGTCTCCGGAGCAGGTCCAGGCCGGAAAGCCCGGGCATCCGGATGTCGAGGAACAGGGCGTCCACGGGCCCCTCGCGCAGCCGTTCCAGGGCGGCCTCCGCCGAGTCCACGGATTCCACGTCCTCCTGCCCCTCTTCCCGGAGCAGCTCTTCCAGGTAGCGGCGGGCTTCCGGGTCGTCGTCGGCCACCAGCAGCCGGAGGCGGCGGGTCACGACCTTCCCTCCACACGCCGCGGCAGCCATACGGTCACCCGGGTGCCGCGGCCCTCCTCGCTCTCCACCCGCAGGCCCGCCGCCTCTCCGTAGATGGCCCGCAGCCTGCGCTGCACGTTGAACAGCCCGATCCCCAACCCCGACCCGACTCCCCGCTCGGTGACCACCTGCAGGCGGCCTTCCGGGATGCCCACCCCGTCGTCCTCTACCACCAGGACTAGGTCGTCCCCCCGTACCCCAGCCTGCACCCGGACCGTCCCGGAGCCCGTCTTCGGCTCCACCCCGTGCACCACGGCGTTTTCCACCAACGGCTGCACGGTCAGGACGGGGACCAGCTCGCCCAGCAGGTCCCCGGGCACGTCCACCTGCGCCCGGAGGCGCGACCCCAGCCGGGCCCGCTCGATGGCCAGGTACTGCTCCACGTACCACAGCTCTTCCTCCAGGGTGCAGAACTCCCCGTGGGAGCGGAGCGCGTGCCGCAAGAACTCTGCGAAGTCGGTGAGCAGCCTGCGGGCCCGCTCGGGATCCCGGCCCACCACCGCAGCCACCGAGTGGAGGGTGTTGAACACGAAGTGCGGGGAGATCTCCGCCCGCAGGGCCCGCAGCTCTTCTCGAGTAAGCCGCTCCACCTCCGCGTCCAGGAGGGCCAGCTCCAGCTGGGCGCCCAGCAGGTCACCCACCAGGGCTGCCCCCTCCACCACCTCCTGAGCGAAGGGACGGCCGTCGGTGCGGTAGAACTTGAGGGCCGCCGGCACCATCCCGCGGACCCGCAGGGGGACCACCAGGGCTGCCGTGAGGGGGCAGCGCGGCTCCGGGCAGCCGATCTCCTCTCGGGTGTGCGCCACCTGTACCTGGCCAGTGCGGAGGACGCGTTTGGTGAACTCCGTGGTGACGGGCTGGCCCGCTACGTGGTGGTCGTCGCCTGCGCCCACGAAGGCCAGGACCTGAGCTCGGCCCACTAGGGCCACGGCGTCCGCGCCCACGGCCTCACGCAGCATGCGGGCTACCTCCGCGGCGGCCTCTCGGGTGAGGCCGCGGCGGAAGACGTCTCGGGCCTGCCGGCTGACCTCCACCAGCTTCTGCACGGTGGGGACCAGCAGGGCCCGGTGGAGGCCGTCCACCACCCGTGGCATGCCAGCCAGCTCCTGCGTTTACCAGGATAGCGCGCCCGCAGGCGAGCCTGGGCCCAACTTTATTTATCCACCGGCGCGATGCCGCCCACAGGAACCGCCGGCTGGGCCTCGAAAACTCTCCTAACCATGAGGCAGGCAGAGGGCGAGCGCACGTTCGGATTCGAGAAGTTCAGCAGCCACGGGTTCTTCCGTGAGGTCAACCGCTGGTTGGTGGAGCACGTCGGCATCCGACCGGGAGACACGGTGGTGGACTTGGGCTGCGGGCCTGGCGCCGTTACGCAGCTCATCCTGGAGCACGTGGACCCACAGGCGGGCGCGGTGGTCTATGCCATCGACCCTTCGCCCTCCGCGCTGGAAACCGCGCGCCAACGCATCCGGTCCGCCGTGGTGCGGTTCCTGGAGGGGACCGCGGAGCGGCTCAGCCAGCTGGTACCCGCCGCGGACGTGGTGCTGTTCTGCAACGCCATCCACCTCGTGCAGGACAAGGTTCAGGTGGTGCGGGAAGCCCTGGCCGTCCTGCGCCCGGGTGGCGTGTTCGGCTTCAACACCACCTTCTTCGAGGGCGCCTACCCTCCCGAGACGCTGCGGTTCTACAAGCTGTGGATGCTGCGGGCGGTCCGGCACCTGAAGGAACGCGGCCTGGAGGTCGCCAGGGGCGTGAAGGCCACCGCCATGCGCTGGCTGACTCCGGAGGAGTACGAGGAGCTCCTGCGGGCGAACGGGTTCGGGGACGTACGCGTCCACCTGCAGCGGCAGGAGCTGTCCTGCCAGAGCCTGGAAGACATCAGCGAGTTCTCCCTGTTCATCGAGGGCGCGCTGCCCGGTGTGCCGCTCCAGGAGGCGTGCGAAGCCCTCAAGCTGGGCGTCCGGCAGGCGTTTCAGGAGATGGCCCTGGCCGCGGTGCCCCGCAATTGGCTCCAGGTCATCGCCCGGCGCGGCACCCGCTGACACCGGTGCCTCCCCGGGAAGTGGGGTGGCCGCGCCGGTGGCGCCGGTCCGAGCTCGAAGCCGGGTGGGTTAGCCGATGACGCGGACGTTGGAGGCCTGGGGGCCCTTCTGACCCTGCGTGACCTCGAACTCCACCTTCTGGCCTTCCTGGAGGTTCCGGTACCCCTCCCCCACGATGGCGGTGTAGTGTACGAACACGTCCTTGCTGCCGTCGTCGGGAGTGATGAACCCGTACCCCTTCTCCGGGCTGAACCACTTCACGGTTCCCCTGGGCATCCTACGCCTCCGTGCCGTTCTGCCCGCACAACGCGGGACAGGCCCATCATCGGCCAGCCCCCCGGCTTTGTCAACGGGCCGGCAAAGGAACGCCACCGCGCAGGGAGAAAGGAACATCGGATGACGTGTCCCCTGGTGTACAGCCCCGAGTGCCGTCGCTACGACTTCGGCGGCGGACACCCCCTGAACTCCAGGCGCCTGGAGCTCGCCACCGACCTCCTGCGGGAGCTGGGGCTCCTGGAGCGTCACGGCGTGGTGCCGCCCCGCGTGGCGTCGGACGAAGAGCTGGGGTGGGTGCACAGCGCGGAGTATGTGGCGGCCGTCCGCGCCCTCAGCGAGCGGCCGGACCACCCCTTGTTGAGCCGCCTGTACGGGTTCGGGCCGGGGGACAACCCGCCGTTCCGGGGCATGCATGAGGCCGCCGCCACCATCGTGGGAGGGGCCCTGGTGGCGGCGGAGGGGATCGCGTCCGGGGCGTTCCTGCACGCGTTCCACATCTCCGGGGGCCTCCACCACGCGCAGCGGGCCCAGGCCAGCGGTTTCTGCGTGTACAACGACGTGGCGGTGGCCTGCGAGTTCTTCCGGCGTCGCGGGTGGCGGGTGCTGTACGTGGACGCGGACGCCCACCACGGCGACGGGACCCAGGCCCTCTTCTACGACACGGATGAGGTCTTGACCCTCTCCCTGCACGAGACGGGTCGGTACCTGTTCCCCGGCACCGGGGAGCCCGAGGAGCTGGGCGAGGGGCGCGGGTACGGCTTCAGCGTGAACGTGCCCCTGTTGCCTCTCACGGACGACGCCTCGTGGGTGGAGTGCTTCGAGTGCGTGGTACCCCCGGTGGCCCGCGCGTTCCGTCCGGACGTGGTGGTGACCCAGCACGGGTGCGACACGCACCGCCGCGACCCGCTCACCGACCTCGGCTGCACCGTGTACACCGCGGAGTACTTCGCCCGCCGGATGCACGAGCTGAGCCACGAGCTCTGCGACGGCCGGTGGCTGGCTACGGGCGGCGGGGGGTACGATATCTGGCTGACGGTGCCGCGAGCCTGGACCCTGGTCTACGGGGTGGTCTCCCACCAGGACGTACCCGACGAGGTACCGGACACCTGGCGCCAGCGGTGGCGACCGTTGGCACCGGTGGATCTGCCGCGCCGGATGCGGGAGGATCCCTCCTCCGACGCGCCGCCCGTGGTACGGGCGCAGAACCTGGAGACCGCTGACCGGGTCACGCGCCGGGTCCTGGAGATCCTGGGGGGGCGCGCGTGAGGCCTGTGGTGTGGCTGGACAACAGCCCGTGGAGCTGGGAGGCCCTGGGCTACGCCCTTCAGCTGGCCCGGGCCCGACGGGTGGGGTTGGTGGCGGTGTGCGACCCCGGCCTGTCGCCACAGGACCGGGATCGGGCGGTGGCCGAGGGCGCGGCGTGGAACGTGGACGTGGAGGTCCGCGTCCCGCCACCGGGAAGCCGCACCGAGTGGGAGGTGTGGCGGGCAGGCGGGGAGGAGGGAGCGGAGGTGGTGGTGGCCCCCAGGCGAACCGCGACCCGCAAGGTGGTGTTCGGAGCCGGCTTGGTGTGGCTGCTCACCAACGCGCCCGGCCCGGTGGTGGTGTACCGGTCCCCCAAGGAGCCGTGAGTTGAGCATGCCGGCCGCAGCCTTTTGGGACCGGATGGGCCGGCCGGTGCAACTGGGGGAGTACCGGCCGGAGGAGCGCGGCCTGCTTGTGGCCATGTACCGCGCCTTCGACCCCGACCAGCGGGCGCAGGGGATCCCACCCCTGCACCCCCTGCGGCTGGCGGAGTGGGTCGAGGTCCTCACGGAGGGGGTGAACGTGGTGGCCAGGTGCGAGGGCCGGGTGGTGGGCCACGCCGCGCTGGTCCCCGACCGGGCAGGGTCCCATGAGCTGGCCATCTTCGTGCACCAGGACTACCAGGGCGCCGGGATCGGCAGCCGGCTGTTGCAGGCCCTGCTGGAACTGGGACGCGCCCGGGGTGTCCGCCACGTGTGGCTCACCGTGGAGCCGTGGAACGCGCGGGCCCAGGCCCTCTACCGCCGCGTGGGGTTCCAGCGCTCCGCCGCGGACCCGTGGGAGGAGGTGTGGGAGCTAGAGCTGGGCGAGCTTCCTGTTACCGGCCCACCCGGTGGTACTCCGGATTCGGGTGCCAGCCCAGAGCGTTCGCCAGGCGGTTGGTGAAGTTGAACATGGCAGCCACCTGGGCGATATCGAAGATGTCCTCGTCAGCCCAGCCGGCCTCCCGCAGGGCCTGGACGTCCGCCTCCGTCATGCGGTGTGGCTCCGTGGTGAGCTTGGCGGCGAAGTCCAGCATCGCCCGGTCCTTGCGGTCCAGGGGGGCGTGGCGGTAGTCGGTGGCGAGGGTGTCCGCCAGTACGGGATCCTCGGTGAGCAACCGCAGGGCCGCTCCGTGGCTGGTGGAGCAGTAGTGGCACCGGTTGAGGGAGGAAACCACCACTGCGATCATCTCCCGCTGCACCTTCGTGAGGTTCGACGGACCCCGCATCAGGTAGTCGTAGTACTGCCACCAGCGGACGCAGTGCTCGGGCCGCACCGCGAAGATGCGGAACACGTTGGGGAAGATCCCCAGCCTCTCCACGGAGGCCCGCCCCAGCTCCCGGACCGCCTGCGGGAGCTCAACCTCCTCGGGGACACGGATCCACGCGAGCCGCCGTACGTCCGCCACGGGCTACCCCCGCCGGAACTCCTCGTACACCCGGTCGGTCTTGGCCGCCATCACGAAGTCGTTGCGGTGCAGGCCCCGGATCTTGTGGGTCCACCAGCTGACGGTGACCCTGCCCCACTCCGTGAGCAGGGCCGGGTGGTGTCCCTGCTCCTCCGCCAGCTCCCCTACCCGGTTGGTGAAGCGCAGGGCCTCGGCGAAGTTGGGGAAGGGGAAGGTGCGCTCTAGACGCGGGATACCGTCCCGCTCCACCACGGTCCACTCGGGGACCTCGCGGCGCAGCTCGGCCACCTCCGCCTCCGTGAGCGGGGGCTCGCCTCCCCGGCAGGGTACACAGCGCGTTTCGGCAAGACCCATAGCCTACAGCCTCCAGGATAGCACGGGTGGGCCGGCCCTCACGGG
Source organism: uncultured bacterium (assembly GCA_938028835.1). Classification (GTDB taxonomy): domain Bacteria; phylum Sysuimicrobiota; class Sysuimicrobiia; order Sysuimicrobiales; family Sysuimicrobiaceae; genus Tepidifontimicrobium. Next base: position 58,512 of record CALIMJ010000038.1, read on the forward strand.
GTCAGGACCACCGTGGGCAGCGCCTGCCCGCGGTCCCGGGCGGCACGGGCCACCAGCCGGCCCCCGAGGTGGTACCAGAGGCGGATACGGACCAGGCGGCGCAGCCCCTCGTGCGCCAGGGGCGGTTGGAACACCCGGCTGATGGCGATCTCCGACATGTCCCGGAAGAACCACCCCCAGTCCCCGCGATCCGGGGGCAGGGCCCGCACGCCATCCATGCGCACGTGCACGTCCACCTGTTGGCCCGAGGCGTCCAGGTGGACGGCGGTGACGGTGCCCGCGCCGATGAAGGACTCGACGAGGCGTCGCACCGCGGCGGCGGTGGGCAAAGCCGCCCCGTGGGCAGCGGCCACCGCCACCGCCGTTCCCAGCACCCCCGCCAGCCACCGGTGCACCTCCCCCGGTCTTCGCGGATCGCCACCCCGGTTCCTGCGGGAGCCCCTCCACCTCACGGACATAGACCGCAGCTATCCGTGGCATAGCGCGCATCGATTGGAAGGCGGTCACGGGGCGTGCTAGGTTGGGCGTGCGGGGACCGCCCGGAGGCGGCACCCGGTTGGGTCCGGAGGGAGAGGCCGTGCGCGTGAACCACGTGAAGCTCCTGGTCGGGGGGGTTCAGCTCCGCGACGGCGTGACCACCGTCACCGACATTCTCGGGAAGATCTTTACCCGCGCGGGGCTGTTCGCGGTGGCCATGGAGAAGGGCTACGCGTCCACCATCTACGGGGCGCACCAGTTCGACCCCATGCTGGTCACCGAGGAACCTCCGGTGTCCTACGGAGATGCCGAGGTGGACGTGCTGGTGGCCCTGGACTACGACAGCAACCCGGACGCCCCGGAGCAGCCCAACCGCGACACGGTGCTGCGGCACGGCGGCAAGCTGCGGGACGGCGGGATCCTGGTGTACGACTCGTCGACCGGCGAGATCCCCACCGGAGCCCTGGAGGCGCGGGGCATCCAGGTCTTCCCCATCCCCGCCCGCAGGATCGCGCAGGCGGAGCTGAAGCGGGAGATCGTGAAGAACGTGGTGATGACCGGGGCCCTGTTCCGCCTGCTGCAGTTCGACTCCGACGAGACGTACCTACGGCAGCTGCTGGAGGAGCGGTTCCTGCGGAAGGGCCGTGAGGTGGTGGAGCTGAACCTGCAGGCGGCGCGGCGAGGCCGTCAGGAAGTGGAGCGAGTGCTGGAGGCGAACGGCTACGAGCTCCCCGTGCGGCTGGAGCCGCGGCCGGGCCGGCACCGGGCCGTGTACATCTCCGGGAACGAGTGTCTCGGGCTGGGCGCCATCGCGGGGGGGGTGCGCTTCTACGCGGGCTACCCCATCACGCCGGCCAGCAGCATCCTCGAGTTCATGGAGCAGTGGCTGCCCCGGTACGGCGGGCGCGCCCTGCAGGGCCAGAACGAACGGGAGAGCATTCGGGCCGCTCTGGGTGCTGCCCTGGCGGGGGTGCGGTCCATGGTGGGCAGCTCCGGGCCGGGGATCTCGCTGAAGGTGGAGGAGTTCGGAGTCAGCGGGGCGACGGAGACCCCCGTGATCGTGGTGGACGCTCAGCGAGCGGGGCCCTCTACGGGCATGCCCACGCGTCCGGAACAGGGCGACCTGAACCTGGTGATCGGGGGCGGCCACGGGGACTTCCCGCGGATCGTTCTGGCACCGGGCACCGTGGAGGAGTGCTACACCCTGATGCTGGAGGCGTGTGAGCTGTCGGACAAGTACCAGTGCCCGGTGTTCTTCCTGACGGACCTGAACCTTTCGGAGGGGAAGAAGACGGTGCTCGAGGAGGTGTTCCGGCGGCCTCAGGTGGTCCGGCACGGGATCGTGCGGGAGGAGGTCCGCTCTAAGCCCTACCGGCGGTTCGAGATCACCCCCTCCGGCATCTCTCCGCGCAGCGTGCCGGGCACCCCGGGTGTGGTCTTCAAGGCGAGCGGGGCGGAGCACGACGAGTTCGGGTTCGTGTCCATCGACCCGCGCAAGCGGGCGGCCATGATGGAGAAGCGCATGCGGAAGCTGGACACCTACCTCCGGGAGGACTGGAAGCCGCCGCAGGTGTTCGGCTCCGTGCGGGGGAACCCGGTACTGGTCGGCTGGGGGAACACCCGGCCCGTGCTGGAGGAGGCGCGCTTGCTCCTGCAGCGCCGCGGGGTGCCGGTGGCCTTGGTCCACTTCACCCACGTCTTCCCGTTGCACCGCAGGAAGCTGGAGGCCCTGTTCGCGGACGCGGGCCCCGTGGTGGTGGTGGAGCAGAACTTCAGCGGTCAGTTTGCAGACCTGCTGCAGCGGGAGCTTCGGATCGCCACCCGTCGGGTCAACAAGTACAACGGGGTGCCCCTCTACCCCACCGAGGTGGCGGAGGCCGTGCTGCAGGCCCTGCGGCGGGAGGGCGCGGTGGTGCGGATCGGGGGCGACAGCCAGCCCGTGCCCGTGGAGGTAGGCCGCAATGAACACGAAGGGGATTAAGCTCTGGGAGGAGAACGCCGTCCCTAAGCACCGCATCCAGTGGTGCCCGGGTTGCGGGGACTTCGGGGTGCTGGCGGCCCTCAAGCAGGCCCTCACGGAACTGGAGGTCATGCCCCACGAGCTGCTCCTGGTGGGCGGGATCGGTTGCTCGGGCCAGATCCGCAACTACCTGAACGGCAACGCGTTCCACGGTACCCACGGGGGCGCCCTCGCCTACGGGCTGGGCGCGAAGATGGCCAACCCGGACCTGAAGGTCATCTGCCTGGCGGGGGATGGCGACACCCTGGCCATCGGGGTGGAGAACTTCGTGCACGTGTGCCGGCGGGACCCCGACATGGTGCTGCTGGTCATGAACAACGGGGTGTACGGGCTTACGAAGGGACAGGACTCCCCCACCGCGGGCCTGGGGCAACCGGACGAACGCGGCAGCCGGGAGGAGCACCCGCCCATGGTGGACGCGCTCCTGCTGGCGCTGGCCAGCGAGGCCACCTTCGTGGCGCAGTCCTTCAGTGGGGACGTCAAGCACACGGCGCGGATGATCGTGGAGGCCATCCAGCACCCCGGCTTCGCGTTCATCAACGACTTCTCCCCCTGCGTCACCTACAACCGCTTCAACACCTACGACTGGTTCCGGGAGCGGGTGGAGTACGTGCCGGACGACCACGACCCCTCCGACCGGGACGCGGCCTGGAGGTTGGTGCGAGAGTTCGCGCGCCGGGGCAAGATCCCCCTGGGCGTGGTGTACCGGAACCCGCGGCCGAAGCGGCCCCAGCGCCGGCTCCCCATGTGGGAGGACGAGCTGTCCGGGGTGGACCTGGATCCGGTCCTGGCGGGCTACCGCTAGATCTTCGCGGTTAGGTATTTCGGGCCACGACGATCTCGCTGTCGAAAAACCTCTCCTGGAACTCCACGAGGGCTCGGATCTCGTGCGCGGAGAACGCCCTGCCTTCGGGCGCGACGACCAGCTTGTCTTCCTCGTCGTCGTGTCGGATGACGACACCGACCACAACGCCCTCGAAGGCCTGGAGGGGCTCGTAGACGCCCAGAAGGTACGCATCCACGGGCGACCCGTCGCCGGACAGGGTGCCCGGCACGAACCCGTAGTTCACCGTGTACCAGATCGGATGACCGGCGGGGTGACGGCTCCCGAGCGGCCGGTCGACTTGGACGCGGACGCGTGCGCCCAGAAACTGCCGGAGGTCCGGTTTCACGTGTCCCTCAGGAGAGCTGCGGGCACCCCGGAGGACGCGGAAGAACGGCCTTCAGACCCGGGGCCATCCCAACGCGCCCTAGTGGGCCCCGCAGCTGCAGGTTCCCCCGCACCCGCAACCCTCTGGTGAGCGGGCCGGGCGTGGAGCCGCGATGAGGGACACCAGACGACGGACGTCGTGGGACCCGCAGCGTTCGCAGAAGACACCGTCGGCGTCCGCGTACCCTACTAGGCGTTCGAAGCGGTCCCCGCACTGGGTGCAGACGTACTCGTAGACCGGCATGGCGTCCCCTCCCTCCGCGGTCCATGATAGCAGGGGAGGGAAACGTCCCATGGAGGAGCAGGCGCTGCGGGTACCCGTGGACGGGGATGGCGTGTTCGGAGACCTTTCGGTCCCGCGGGGAGCGAAGGGGCTGGTGGTGTTCGCTCACGGCAGCGGGAGTAGCCGCTTCAGCCCCCGCAACCGGTTCGTGGCGCGGAGGCTACGGGAGCGAGGGCTGGCCACCCTGCTGCTCGATCTCCTCACCGCCCAGGAGGAGCAGGAGGACGTGGGGACCGGCCGGTACCGGTTCGACATCGGGCTGCTGGCCGACCGGCTGCTGCGGGCGGTTGGCTGGACGGCCGACCACGACGACCTCCGGGGGCTCCGGGTGGGCCTTTTCGGAGCCAGTACGGGCGCGGCCGCGGCCCTGCGGGCGGCGGCCGCGGCTCCCGAGCGCGTCGGCGCGGTGGTGTCCCGCGGGGGCAGGCCGGACCTGGCGCGGGAAGTCCTGCCTCGGGTCAGGGCGCCCACCCTGCTGATCGTCGGAGGGGCGGACGAGCCCGTCCTGCAGCTGAACCGGGAGGCCCTCCGGCTGCTCACGTGCGAGAAACGCCTCGAGGTGGTCCCAGGCGCGGGCCACCTGTTCGAAGAGCCGGGTGCCCTCGACCGCGTGGCCGACCTGGCCGCGGACTGGTTCGCGCGGTACCTAGCAGGCTCCTAAGCGCCCAGAAGCTGGGCCGCCCGTTCGTAGTCCTCGGCCCTCACCCAGAGGATCATCCCGTAGCGGCCCGCACCCGCGGTGGTGGCGGCTGCAGCAGTGATGTTGATCCCCCCCTCGCTGAGCTTGCGGATGTGCTCGGCGGCCGCCCCGACCCGGTCGTCGCCCTGTACCAGGAACGCCCGCTTGGGCGCGCTGAGCTGCCAGCCCTCCTGCGCGGCCACCCGCCGGAGCGCGTCGGGGTCCTCTGCCACCAGGTCCAGCTGGGCGCGCCCGCCCTCCACGGGGAACCCGAGATAAGCCAGCAGGTTCACCCCCGCCCGCTGCAGGGCCGCCAGTATCCGGAGCCCTTCGCCAGGCCGGTCCGGCACCACCACGTACTGGTACTCCACGCGCCGCACCACGTCCGCCATGGCGCACCCCCCTTGTCCTTTCTGTCAGGTCCATTGTGCAGCAGCCGCGAGCCCGGCGACACGAGGTGTTGACGCAGCCTGCCGGGAGAAGCTAGACTTTAGCCTAAGCAAATTTAGTCGGAGGCAAACCAGTGACCTCGGCCGCGGTGCAGGACTACCTGAAGGCGATCTACAAGCTGGGCCGGTCGGGCGTGCCGGTGGCCACCAACGCTATCGCCGCGCACCTGCGCGTGGCACCCGCCTCCGTTACCAAGATGCTGAAGCGGATGAGCGCGCAGGGGCTGGTGACGCACACGCCGTACCACGGTGTGCGCCTGACGGCGGCCGGCCAGCGGGCGGCCCTGGAGGTGATCCGACACCACCGGCTGCTGGAGCTGTACCTGACGGTGAAGTTGGGGCTGCCCATCGAGCAGGCCCACGAGGAGGCGGAGCGGCTGGAGCACGCCCTGTCGGAGGACCTGGAAGAGCGTATCGCGCGGGTGCTGGGCGACCCCACCTCAGACCCTCACGGCGACCCCATCCCCAGCTCGGCCGGGGAGCTGCAGGAAGAGCAGCACCCCCGGCTTTCCGAGGCCGCGGCGGGCAAGACGTTCCGTGTGGAACGGGTCAGCGACAGCGATCCGGAACGACTCCGGCGTCTTGCCTCCCTGGCCCTACTGCCCGGCGCGCAGCTCCGGGTGCTGCGGAGGTCCGGCGGGTCGGTGACCGTGCAGACCGCAGAAGCCACCCACCGGCTGCCGGTGCGGGCCGCGGAGGGCGTGTTCGTGCGGGAGGTGCGGGAGTGAGGGGTACCGGGGCGCTCGTGGCCGCCGTGCTCCTGCTCCTTGTCCTCGCGGGCTGCGCGCCCGCTCCGGCTCCCTCGGCCACGCGGCCCAAGGCGGTGGCGACCATCAACATCCTGGCGGACTTCGTCTCGCAGCTGGCGGGCGACCGGGTGGAGGTGGTGAGCCTGATCCCGGTGGGCGGCGATCCCCACACGTACGAGCCGGTGCCCCGAGACGTGCAGAAGGTGGCGGAAGCGCAGATCGTCTTCTACAACGGGCTGGGGCTGGAGAAGTGGCTGGAGGAGCTCATCGAGAACGCCGGCGGCCGCCGGGTGTCGGTGGAGCTCACCCGCGGTCTGCGGCCCGCCGTCCAGACGGAGGGACGGTACCGCGGAGACCCCGACCCGCACCTGTGGATGGACCCCGTGTTCGCCAAGCAGTACGTCCTGAACGCGCGGGACGCGCTGCGGTCTTTCGACCCGGCCGGCGCGGCCACCTACGAGGCCAACGCGGCCCGCGTGTTGCGGGAGCTGGACGCCCTGCACGCCTGGATCCAGGAGCAGGTCACCCGCATCCCTCCTCACCGGCGCAAGCTGGTTACCACCCACGACGCGTTCCGCTACTTCGGCCAGCGGTACGGGTTCCGGGTGGTGGGCACCATCTGGGGAATCAGCACCGAGGACGAGCCCTCCGCGCAGGAGATCGCGCGCCTGGTGGACCGCATCCGCGCGGAGCGGGTCCCCGCGGTGTTCGTGGAGACCACCGTCAACCCCAAGCTGATGGAGCGGGTGGCGCGGGAGGCGGGGGTCCGCATCGGCCAGAAGCTGTACGGGGACTCCCTGGGACCTCCAGGCAGCGGCGCGGACACCTACGTGGGGATGATGCGGCACAACGTTCGGGCCATCGTGGAGGCGCTGCGGTGAGGGACGTTCCCGCCATCCGGGTGGAGAACCTGACGGTGTCCTACCGGGGCAAGCCGGCCATCCGGAACGTGAGCGTTGTCGTGGGGCAAGGGCTGCGGGTGGGGCTCATCGGCCCCAACGGCGCGGGCAAGTCCACCCTGCTGCGGGCTTTGGTGGGGCTTCTGGTGCCGGACACCGGGCGGGTGGAGCTGTTTGGCCGGCCCGTCCGGGAGGCGCGCAAGCTGGTGGCCTACGTGCCGCAGCGCAGCGAAGTGGACTGGGACTACCCCGTGGTGGCGGAGGAGGTGGTCCTCATGGGACGGTTCCCCCACGTGGGCTGGGTGCGCCGGCCGCGGCCGGAGGACCGGCGCGTGGCGCGCGAGTGCCTGCGGCAGGTAGGGATGGAAGCCCTGGCGCACCGTCAGATCGGACAGCTGTCCGGGGGCCAGCAGCAGCGAGTTTTCCTGGCGAGGGCTCTGGCCCAGGAAGCCCGGCTGCTCCTCCTGGACGAGCCCTTCGTGGGTGTGGACGCAGCCACCGAGGAGGCCATCTACGGTCTGCTGGACCGGTTGCGGGAGGAGGGGCGGACGGTGGTGGTGGCCACCCACGACCTGAGCCGCGCCCAGACCGCTTTCGACCGGCTGCTGCTGCTGAACCAGCACGTGGTGGCCTACGGCCCGCCCGCGGAGGTGTTCCAGCCTGCGCTGCTGCAGCGCACCTACGGGGGCCGGCTCACCCTCCTGGAGGTGGCGGACCAGAGGATGGCGATCAGGCCATGAGCCTGTGGGAGCTGGTGGTCGAACCCCTGCAGTACACCTTCATGCAGCGGGCCCTGACGGCCGCCCTACTGGTGGGCAGCATCTGCGCGGTGCTCAGCTGCTTCCTGCTGGTCAAGCGGTGGGCCCTGTTGGGCGACGCCATCTCGCACGCGGTGCTTCCAGGGGTGGCCCTCGCGTACCTGTTGGGCCTGCCCTTCTTCGTGGGGGCGGTGACCACGGGAATTTTGACCGCGCTGGGGATCTCCGCGGTGGAGCGGCACACCCGGATCAAGGAGGACTCCGCGATGGGCATCGTGTTCACGGGCGCCTTTGCCCTGGGCTTCGTCCTGGTGAGCCGCATCCGCAGCAAGGCGGTGGACCTGTTCCACATCCTGTTCGGGAACGTGCTGGGGGTCTCGGACTCGGACCTCGTGCTGACCGCGGTCACGGGCGCGGTGGTGTTGGGAGCGGTCCTGCTGCTGTACAAGGAGCTGGTCCTGTGGACGTTCGACCCGGTCGCCGCCGCGGCCATGGGGCTGCCCACGGGCGTGCTGCACTACACCCTCATGTTCCTGCTGTCGCTCACCATCGTGGCGTCCCTGCAAACCGTCGGCATCGTCCTGGTCGTGGCCATGCTGATCACCCCCGGCGGCGTGGCCTTCCTCCTGACGGACCGCATGTCGCGGATGCTCGGCCTGGCGGTGGCGGTCGGGGTGGTGTCCACCGTCACAGGCCTGTACCTCTCCTACTACCTGAACGTGGCCTCCGGTGCCACCATGGTCCTCGTGGCGAGCCTGTTGTTCTGCGCGGCGGTGCTCCTGGGCCCCCGGGAGGGGTTGGTGTGGGAGTGGATGCGGCGCAGGCGCCTGGCGGAGGAACGGGTGGCGGAGGACTTCCTCAAACAGGCCTACGTGCTCGGCCCGGAGGGCTGGGCACCGGAACGGGTGGCGGAGCGGGTGGGCCTTTCGGCGCGCCGGGCCTGGCAGCTCCTGCGGAGGCTGCAGAAGGCGGGGCTGGTGCGCTGGGACGGGTCACGGGTGAGCCTGAGCGAGGCCGGGAGGGCGAGGGCGGTGGAGCTGGTCCGTTCGCACCGCCTGTGGGAACGGTACCTGGTGGAACAGGCGGGCCTGTCGTGGGCGGAGGTCCACGCGGAGGCGGAGCGGCTCGAGCACCTGAGCCCGACGGAGCTGGCGGCCCGGTTGGACGAGGCCCTGGGCCATCCCCGGCGGGACCCCCACGGGTCGCCGATCCCCCCCGAGGTCGCAGGCGCGGTGCCTTCGGTCCGCCTGCTGGATCGCGCACCGGGCGAGCGGGTGGAGGTGCGGGAGGTGGAGGACGAGGACCCGGAGGTCCTGCGGGCCCTCGAGGCGCGCGGGGTGCGGCCGGGCGTCCGTCTGGAGGTGTTGGAACGGGCTCCGGGTGGCCTGCGGGTGCGGTGCGACGGAGAGGAGGTGTGGCTGGACGCGCACCTGGCGGCCGCGGTGTACACGCAGGCGGAGGCAGGGTCCAGGGACGACGACGGGATGTCTGAGCTCCAAGGTGTGTAGCAGCCGGCCGCGGCAGGCGGGGTCCTCAGCGGAGGATCTTCGACAGGAAGGCCCGGGTGCGCTCGTGGCGGGGCTGGGTGAAGAAGGTTTCGGGCGGCGCTACCTCCACGACGGCGCCCTCGTCCAGGAAGACGATGCGGTCCGCCACCTCCCGCGCAAACCCCATCTCATGAGTCACCACCACCATGGTCATCCCCCGGCGGGCCAGGTCCCGCATCACGTCCAGCACCTCCTGGATCATCTCCGGGTCCAGGGCGGAGGTGGGCTCGTCGAACAGCATGATCTTCGGCTGCATGGCCAGCGCCCGGGCGATGGCCACACGCTGCTGCTGCCCGCCCGACAGCTGCGACGGGTAGCTATCCGCCTTCTCGGGGATCCCCACGCGTTCCAGCAGCTCCCGGGCCACCCGCTCCGCTTGCTCGCGGGGCCACTTCCGCACGAGCACCGGCGCGAGGGTGATGTTCTGGAGCACCGTCAGGTGCGGGAACAGGTTGAACTGCTGGAAGACCATGCCCACCTCCCGGCGGACCGCGTCCACGTGGCGGAGGTCGTCGGTGAGCTCGATCCCGTCCACCACGATGCGCCCCCGGTCGTGTCGCTCCAGCCGGTTGATGCAGCGGATGAGGGTGGACTTCCCTGATCCGGACGGCCCGCAGACGACTACGACCTCCCCCGGCCACACCTCCAGGTCGATCCCCCGGAGCACATGGAGCCGCCCGAACCACTTGTGCACGCCCTGCAGGAGGATGATGGGGTCTATGCGGCTCACGGGACCTCCGCCGCCAGCCGGCGTTCCAGGCGTTGGGTAGCCACGGACAGCGGGTAGCACAGGAGGAAGTACAGCGCCGCCACCACGAGCCAGATTTCGAAGGACGCGAGGGTGCGTTCCACGACGCGCCGGCCCGCGGTGGTCAGCTCGAACACGTTCACGATGGCGGCCAGGGAGGTGTCCTTCAGCAGGGTGGTGAACAGCCCCATGAGGGGCGGCAGGGTGCGCCGCAAGGCCTGCGGCAGGATGACCCAGCGAAGCGTCTGGGGGGAGCTCAACCCCAAGGACCGGGCCGCTTCCCACTGGCCCCGGGGCAGGGACTGGATGGCCCCCCGGACGATCTCCGCGGTGTTGGCGGCGGCGAAGAAGGTCATGGCCACGCTGGCGGCTACGAAGGCGTTCAGCCGGATCCCCACCGCCGGCAGACCGAAGAAGATGAAGAAGATCTGCATGATCAGCGGGGTGTCCCGGAACAGCTCCACGAAGACCGTAGCCGCCGCGTACACCGCGCCGCGGCCCAGACGCGCGATCCCCACCACAAACCCCAGGACCGTACCCAGGGCCATCACCAGCAGGCCCAGCAGCACGGTACCCTGAAGGCCCTCCAGGAGGTACGGCAGGTTGGCGGCCACGACGGTCCAGCGCATGGTCGATCAACGGTCCCGTACCCGCAGGTACGCCAGGGCCCGGGACTCCACGTTCCGCAGGGCCCACACGAGCAGGAGGACGAGGGCCAGGTACAGGAGCGTGGCCATCCCGTATACCTCGAAGCTGCGGAACGTCCACGCTTCCAGGTCGCGGGCCACGAAGGTGAGCTCCACCATGCCGATGGCGGACACCAGGGACGAGTTCTTCACCAGGGCCACGAAGTTGTTGCCCAGGGCGGGGAGACTGATGCGCACCGCCACGGGGAGCACCACGTGGCGGAAGCGCTGCCAGCCAGACAGCCCCAGGGCCGCGGCTGCCTCTCGGAGGCCCCGGGGGACCGCCTCCAGTCCGGCACGGAAGACCTCTGCGTTGTAGGCGGCGGTGTACAGGGAAAGCGCCAGCAGGCCGGACTGGAAGGGCGACAGGCGCAGCCCCACTCGGGGCAGGCCGAAGAACACGAAGAAGATCTGCACCAGCAAGGGCGTGTTGCGGAAGACCTCCACGTAGGCGGCCCCCAACCAGCGCAGCGGGGGCAAGGGGGCCGTGCGGGCGGCCGCGACAGCGACTCCCACGGCAGCAGCCAGGGCGATGGCGAGGGCGGAGACCTGGAGGGTCAGCAGGGCCCCGCGCAGGAGGGTGGGTAGCGCATCGACCCAGAACTGCGCGGGGCCCGCCATGGGAGCGTGACTAGAGCTGGAGCTCCAGCGGGCACTTGGTCGCCGGCAGCAGCTGCCCGGCCACTTCCCCGAACCACTTGCCCACCAGCTTGGCGTGGACGCCCTGGGCCCGCAGGCGGGCCAGGGCCACGTTGATGGCGGCCAGCAGGTCCGTGTCGCCCTTGCGGACGCCGATCCCGTACGGACCCGGCATCTGCGGCGGCCAGCCCACTACCTTCAGGGTGGCGTCCTGCTTGGCGAAGGCCAGCAGCAGCACGTCGTCCTGCACGAAGGCCTCGGCGCGGCCGTCCTTGAGGGCGAGGAGGGCCTCGGAGTTCTGGCCGAAGGTGATCCGCTGGGCCTGAGGCGCCAGGGTTGCCACCACGCGGTCACCGGTGGAGCCCTGGACGGTGGCCACCCGTCTGCCGTTGAGGTCCGTGAACCTGGTGATGGTGGTGTTGTCGCGGCGCACCAGGATCAGGTGACCGGAGCAGAAGTACGGCACGCTGAAGTCCACCACCTGCTTGCGGGCGCGGGTGATGGTCATGGTGGCCACCACCGCGTCGATCTGCTCCGTCTGAAGCATGGGGATGCGGTTCGCGGAGGTCACCGCCACCAGCCGGACGCGGTCGGGGCTGCCCAGCACGATGCGGGCGATCTCCCGGCTCAGGTCGATGTCGAAGCCCTGGAGCTGACCGCGCTCGTCCACGAAGCCGAAGGGCGGGAAGTCCGCCTTCACGCCCACCACCAGAACGCCCCGCTGGCGAGCCACGTCCAGGGTGCCCGCGGCGAAGGCCACCCCGCTGACCAGCGCAGCCACGCAGACCGCCGCCAGCAGCTTCCTCATCCGCCTCACCTCCCCGCTGGGGATTCGCAACCCAGAAGGTAACGCGAGGGACGGCGGGGGGCAACCGGGTGGGCTAGGCGGGACCCTTGCCGGGGTTCAGGATGCCCTCGGGGTCCAGCAGGACCTTGATCCGCCGCATCCACTCCAGGGCGGGGCCGTGTTCTGCGGCCAGGAACTTGCGCTTGCGCAGCCCCACCCCGTGCTCTCCGGTGGCGGTGCCCCCCACCTCCAGGGCCCGGTGCACCAGCCGCTCGCTGTAGGCCTCCGCGCGGGGGTACTGGTCGGGCGGGGTGGCCACGAACACGTGGAAGTTGCCGTCCCCCACGTGCCCCACGATGCCGCCCACGAGCGCCATCTCCTGGAGGAGCTGGTGGGCGAAGGCCACCAGCTCGGGGAGCTGCGACAGCGGCACCGCCACGTCCGTGGTGAGGAACGCGTGCCCGGGGTACGCGTGGGTCGCCGCCCAGTACACCTTGTGGCGGGCCTCCCACACGGCGCTGCGCTCCTCGGGGGTGTGGGCGGCCTGCACGAGTCCGGCCCCGTGGTCCCGGCAGACGCCCAGCACCGCCTCCGTCTCGGCCCGCAGGGCTTCCTGGGTGGACGAGTGGAACTCGAGGAACAGGGCCGGCTGTTCGGGGTCCCGGCGATCCAGGAAGGCGTTGACCACCCGCATGCTGAGGTCGTCCACCAGCTCCAGGCGCGCCACCGGTAGGCCCGTGGCCATGATCTCGTAGGCGGCCTCCGACGCGGCCTCCACGGACGGGAAGAAGGCGCGGGCGGCGTGTACGTGCGCGGGGAGTGGGTGCAGGCGGACCGTGAGGCGCGTGATAACGCCCAGGGTCCCCTCCGAGCCGATGAACAGGTCCTTCAGGTCGTATCCGGAGCTGGTCTTGCGCACCGGCCGGCCCAGCTCCAACACCTGGCCGTCCGCCAGCACCACCTGGAGTCCCAGGACGTTGTGCCGCATGCCGCCGTACCGGACCGTGGTGGTGCCGGACGCGTTGGTGGCCGCCATGCCTCCCAGGGAGGCATCGGCGCCCGGGTCCACGGGGAAGAACAGCCCGTGGTGGCGCACCGCCCGGTTCAACGCGCCGTGGGTCACCCCGGGCTCCACGGTGGCCAGGAAGTCCTCGGGCCGCACCTCCAGGATCCGATCCATGCGGGAGAGGTCGAGGCTGATGGCAGGGCCCAGGGGGACCAGGGCCCCCTCGAGGCTGCTCCCCGCGCCGTAGGGAATCACCGGGACTCGGTACTCCCGGGCCACGGCCAGGACCGCGCGGACGTCCTCCACACTGTGGGCGAAGACTACCGCCAGCGGCCGACGCGACTCTGGGTAGCCCTCGTCCCGCCCGTGACTGTCCAGGACAGACTCCACCGTGGACACACGGCCTGCTCCCAGTCGCTCTACAAGGTCGGACACCAGCTCCACGGGCTGTAACCTCCCGGTGCGCCTAGGCTCGGATCCATGATACGCGGTGCGGCTTGCTGTCATCCGGACGCATCGGGGGCAGCCGGGCGCCTTCGGACCAGCAGCACCAGCTCGCCGGACTGAACCACCTCCTCCCGCTGGTTGACGACCTCGACCCGGTGGACCACTACCCCACGCCGCGGGTCCCTGGTCGCGCGCTTTTCCGCCAGCCGGGTCCGCGCTCGGATGGTGTCCCCCAGGAACACGGGCTTCAGAAAACGCCAGGAACGGACTTCCAGGAGGGCGAGCACTGCGGCTTCGGGGGTGGCCCGCTGCCGGAGCCCGGTCACCATGGACAGGACCAGCAGGCCGTGCGCCACGCGCTGCCCGAACGGGGTGGCAGCCGTGTAGGTGGCGTCCAGGTGCAAGGGGTTGAAGTCGCCAGACACCCCCGCGAAGTTGACCACGTCCGCCTCGGTGACCGTACGCCCGGGAGTTTCGAACTCCGTTCCTTCCTGCAAGTCCTCGGAATAGACGGGCATGGGTTCTCCCGCGGCCTCCCTGCACTAACGGCTCCTGTTTGAGGGTACCCCGGGGCCTGGCCAGGTCCACGGAGCGATCCCGCAGGCGGGGAGTTGGAGCCACATGGCTGGACCCGACGATGGAGCGGGCGACGGGATTCGAACCCGCGGCCCTCGGCTTGGGAAGCCGATGCTCTACCCCTGAGCTACACCCGCCCGCTCGCCCCTATTTTACCACGGGTTTACCACGGGCCCGCTAGGTCCCCGGCCGCCAGGGTCCCTGGCGTTTTGGGGCGAAGTAGGCACCTGTGGCGGCCGAAGTGGTGCTGCTCCACTACTCCGCACCCCCCGTGGTGGGCGGCGTGGAGTCCGTCCTGGGCCAGCAGGCCCGGTGGCTGAGGCGGGCCGGATACCGGGTCCGCATCGTGACGGGCAAGGGCGCGGGTCCGGACGTGGAGACCCTCCCCCTCCTGTACGGCCGTCACCCGGAGGTCCGGCGGGCGCACGCAGCTGGCATGAGGGGCGACACACGGCTCTTTGAGCGGGTACGGGACCGGATCGCGTCCGAACTGGCCCCCCGCGTGAGCGGCCGCGTGTGCCTCGCCCACAACGTGTTCACCCTCGCGAAAAACCTGCCCCTTCTGGCGGCGCTGCACCAGCTCCTCGACTCCGGGGTCGACTGCCGGTGGGTGGCGTGGACCCACGACGTGGCCTGGGACAATCCGGCCGAGGTCGGCCGGGTGCCGGACGGGCCGTTGCGGGAACTCCTCCGGCGTGCCAGACCCGAGGTGACGTACGTGGCCATCAGCCGGGCTGTGCGGTCCTCCCTGGCACGACACCTGGGCCTGGAGGAGTCCCGGGTGGAGGTCATACCGCCTGGGGTCTCCCTGGAGGCCTTGAGGCTGGTGGGGCCGCAGACCCGGCGGATCCTCCACGAGCTGCCGTGGGTGGATCGATATCCGGTCCTTCTGGTCCCGGTGCGGATCACGCGGCGCAAGAACCTGGAGCTGGCGGTCCGCGTGGCCGCATGCCTGCGGGACCAGGGCCTGCAACCCCTGGTGGTCGTCACCGGGCCCCTCGGAGCCCACACGCCCGCGAACGCGGGCTACCTGGACGAGCTGCGGAGGCTGCGTCGGGAGCTCGCGGTGGAAGACCACCTAGTGTTCCTGGCCGAGCGCGGGATCCGGTGCTCGCCGCGCACGGTGGGCGAACTGTACCTGCTGTGCGACGCGGTCCTGATCCCCAGTGTTCTGGAGGGGTTCGGCCTGCCGGTGGCGGAGGCGGGGCTGCTGCGCGTGCCCGTCTTCTGCACCCGGATCGCTGCGGCCACGGAGGTAGCGGGAGAACTCGCCCACTTCTTCGACGTGGAAGAGCCACCGGAGTCGGTCGCGCGGTGCATCGCGCGGGAGCTGGCCTCCGACCGGGCAGCTCGGCTGCGCCGCCGGGTGGCGGAGCGATTCGGGGGGGAGCGGATGGCCCGGGAGCGCCTGGTACCGCTGGTGGCGCGGCTGTGCTCTTCGCCCGTCCGTGGGTGAGGGAGCCGTGGGGATCACCTGCCGTCTGCGTCCGGACCGGGGTGCCTACAATGGGGGCGTGGCCGACCCTCGGGTCGTGGTCCTGGCTTCAGGGAGCGCCGGCAACGCGGTGTGGCTGGAGGCCGGTGGCACCGCAGTGCTGGTGGATGCCGGGCTGTCTGCCGAGGCCCTGTTGCGGCGGATGGCGCAGGCGGGTTGCTCCTCCGAGGCCCTGGCGGCGGTCCTGCTGACCCACGAGCACGACGATCACGCGCGGGGGGCCGCCGCTCTCGCCCGGGCGGTCGGTGTGCCCGTGCTGGCCAACGAGGCGACGCTGCGCGCGTGCGGGCTCGACAGGGGCGTCCCCTGCGAGCGGATCGCTAACCTGCAGCCCTTCCGCGTGGGTGCATGGACGGTGGAGGCCGTTCCGGTCCCCCACGATGCCGCGGACCCCGTGGCCTTCGTCCTGGAGGCGGCCGGGACGCGGGTGGCGGTCGCCACGGACCTCGGGGACGTGGGTGAGGTCCTCGTGGAGCGGGCGTTTGGCAGCGACGTGGTGCTCCTGGAGGCCAACTACGACCTGCGGTTGCTGGGCGTCAGCCCGTACCCGTGGTTCGTGAAGAACCGCATCCTGGGCCGGTACGGGCACCTCAGCAACGACGGCGCGGCGGCCGCGGCGGTCCGCCTGCACGCCGGCCGACCGCAGCGCTTCGTCCTCCTGCACGTGAGCGAGGTGAACAACCTCGCACCCCTTGCCCGGGACGTGGTGGCCGGCGCGCTGGACCGGCACGGAGTTGCAGCGGAGGTCCAGGTGGTGCGGCCGAACCAGACCGCCGCGGTGTCGCTAGCGGGGAGGCGGTAGTGCACGGGCTGCCCGGAGAGGCCCGTAGGGAGCTGCGACGGCTGGGGCGGGTGGACCTGGTGGTGGGCATCCCCAGCTTCAACAACGCCCGTACTGTCGGCCACGTGGTGGAGACAGTGGCCGACGGCGTCACTCGCTACTTCCCGGGAGTGCGGGGGGTGGTGGTGAACGCGGACGGCGGGTCCGCGGACGGGACACCCGAAGCCGCGGCGGCGGCACGGGTGCCCGAGCCGGTGCGGGTGGTGTGCACGGGCTACGAGGGCATCCGCGGGAAGGGGAGCGCTGTCCGGGCAGTGCTGGAGGCCGTGCAGCTGGTGGGCGCGCGCTGCTGTGTGCTGGTGGACGCGGATTTGCGGTCCATCGAACCCTGGTGGGTGCAGCGCTTGGCGGGGCCGGTACTGGCCGGACAGGCGGACTACGTGGCCCCGCTGTACGTGCGGCACAAGTACGACGGCACCATCACCAACAACCTCGCTTACCCGATGACCCGCGCCCTGTACGGCCCCAGGGTCCGGCAACCCATCGGCGGGGAGTTCGGCGTCGCCGGGGCGCTGGTGGGCCGGTTGCTGGCAAAGCCGGTATGGGGGAGCGACGTGGCGCGGTTCGGGGTGGACATCTGGATGACCACCACGGCTGTGTGCGAGGGGTCCCGGGTGGTTCAGGCGCGGCTGGGCGTGAAAGTGCACGACCCGAGAGACCCGGCGGGCCTCGGGCCCATGTTCCAGCAGGTCGTCGGCACGATGTTCTCCCTGCTGGCGGTGTACCCATTCCGCTGGCGGCAGGTGCGGGGAAGCCACCCGGTACCGACGGTGGGAGACCCGGTGGAAGCGGAGCCCGAGCCCGTCCCCGTCACCGTTTCCGCCCTGGTGGACCGGTTCCGGGAAGGTCAGCGGGTGCACGGCGGAGTGTGGAGCCGGGCCCTGGGCGCGGACGTTCGGGAGCAGCTGGATCGCGCGGCCGAGCTGGGCCCGGCAGAGCACCTGACTGACCGCTGGTGGGCCCGGGCGGTGTACGACTTCGCGGTGGCCTTCCACCGGGATGACCTGGACCCGGACGCGGTGGTGGCGGCCCTGGTGCCCGTGTACTTCGGGCGGGTGGCGGCGTTCGCGGAGCAAACCCGGGAGCTGGACACGGCAGCTGCGGAGGTCGTGGTGGAACGTCAGGCGGCGGTGTTCGAGGAGGAGAAAACCAGGCTGGTGACCGCCTGGGAACGCCTCTAGTGCGAGACGGGGACCAGCTGAGGCAACACGCCCTCCAGATCTTTCTGGCCGGCCTGCGCGCGGCGGACGCGGCAGAGTCCGTGCGGCGGACCCTGCGGCGGGACGGTGACCGCCTGGAGGTGGGCGACCTGCACCTGCCCCTGTCGGAGTTCGCCCGCGTGTGGGTGGTGGGCTTCGGGAAGGCGTCCGCGCAGATGGCCCTCGCGGTGGAGGAGGTGCTGGGCGAGCGGGTGGACGGTGGGGTGGTGGTTACCAAGCACGGGCACGGGGTCCCGCTCAGCCGCGTTCAAGTCTTGGAGGCCTCTCACCCCCTGCCCGGCCCCGAGGGAGAAGCCGCGGCCCGGCAAATGGTGGAGCTGCTTCAGGGGGCGGGCGAACACGATCTGGTACTGTGCCTGATCTCGGGCGGTGGATCGGCCCTCCTCCCCCTGCCGGCGGAGGGCCTGACGTTGCAGGATAAGGTGGCGGTGACAGACCTGCTGCTGCGCAGCGGTGCCACCATCGCGGAAGTGAACACGGTCCGGAAACACCTGTCCGCGGTGAAGGGCGGGTGGCTGGCCCGGGTGGCTCATCCGGCCCGGGTGGTGGGGCTGGTGGTGAGCGACGTCCTGGGGAACCGGCTGGACGCCATCGCTTCCGGTCCCTTCAGCCCGGACCCCACCACGTACGCGGATGCCCTGGCCGTGTTGGAGCGTTACGGGCTCGTTGAAAAGGTGCCGTCGCCGGTGCGGCGGCACCTCGAACGGGGAGCCGCGGGACAGGTGCCGGAAACCCCCAAACCCGGCGACCCGGTGTTCGAGAGGGTGTGCCTGCGGGTGGTGGCCAGCGTGGTGGACGCGGTGGAAGCGGCACGAGCGGAGGCGGACTGGCTGGGCTACCGCACGCTGGTGCTCACCACGTCCCTCGAAGGGGAAGCGCGAGAAGTAGGGCGTGTGGTAGCTGCCCTGGCCAGGGAGGAAGCCCTGCGGAACCGGCCGCTGCCCAGGCCCGCGTGTCTGCTGCTGGGCGGGGAGACCACGGTTACAGTGCGCGGCTCCGGGCGGGGGGGCCGCAACCAGGAGCTGGCGCTGGCTACGGCCCTCGGCGTGGAGGGGCTGGAGGGCGTGCTGGTGGCCAGCTTCGCCACCGACGGCACGGACGGCCCCACGGAGGCCGCGGGAGCTTATGCGGACGGCAGCACCGTAACCCGCGCTCGGAGCCGGGGTCTAGACGCACGCCGGTATCTGGCCGACAACGACTCGTACGCTTTCTTCGACGCCCTGGGCGACCTCGTCCGCACGGGGCCCACGGGGACCAACGTCAACGACGTGGTTCTGGTCCTGGCGCGGTGAGCGACGGGACCCCGGCGGAGCCGGGTGGGCTGCCCGTCCGCAGGGCAGCGGGAACCTTCAGGCTGCCCACCAACACCACCAGGAGGAGGACGGCCAAGGCCACCCCCAGCGCTCTTAGGTGAGGTCTGGCGGGCTTCGCTCCCATCAGTGCCGGGACCAGCACGAGGGCACCGAGGGCCAGGAGCACGTCGCCGAAGCTGAACACGTTGGCCAGGGGCAGGCCTGCGGGAATTGCGAAGACGTCGCCCAGGAACCACAGCTTGGTGTGCGGGCCGATCACGGTGGAGTTGTTGTAGACCATCCCGGCTGGCTCCAGCAGAGCCCAGCGGCCGGCAGCCCGCAGGGCTTCCTCGGACGCGGGCATGAGCCCCCCGTTGGCCAGGATGGCGGCCGCGTTGGAGGCGAAACCGAGCGCGGCTAGCCACATGCCCGGCAGGTGTCGGTTGAGCCACAGGAAGGTCCCCAGGACGCCGTACGAGAGGGCGTGGACGGCGAGCTCCCGGCCGCGCAGAAACGGGAGCGGCCCCGTGGGTTCGAAGATAGCCAGCTGCAGGCCCAGGGCCAGCAACGGGATCCACGGAAAGCGCAGGTCAGCGGACAGGAGGTTACGAAGGCTTCCGCCCCGGGCCCACCCGAGGCAGAGGGACAACCCGAGCGGTACGAGGAGCAGCATCGGCTTCTTCGGCCTGCGCCACCGAACTGGCCGCCTCCAGGGCAGCAGGGATCACGGGACCCTTCAGGACGCCGCGCGAGATGAGCTCGTCCTCCAGGGCCCGGACCACGGTCAGATCATACTCCTTCCCCGCGACCCGGTAGAGCTCCCGCACGGCCTCCTCCGGGGTCTTCGCGCGCCGGTACGGGCGGTCCGTGGTCATAGCGTCGTACGCGTCCGCCACCGCCAGCACCCGGGCTGGAAAGATGATCTCGTCGCCCTTCAGCCCCAGGGGGTAGCCGGACCCGTCCAGGCGTTCGTGGTGCTGGGC
>CALIMJ010000039.1 GCA_938028835.1 uncultured bacterium
GCCTGCATCACGGGTAGCGCAGCCTGCCGGACGTCCAGAGTTCGCAGAAAGGCGCTTCCCAGCCGGAACGCCATCAGGCCCAAGCGGTACCGAGCCGTGCCCGGATTGCGGTTCAGCAGGTCGCGCGCCACCAGGACCTCAACCAGCCGGTGCACGGTCCCCTTCGGTAGCGCGAGACGCCGACTGAGTTCAGTGATACCCAGCTCGTAGCTTCCCTCGGTAAACACCCGCAGGATGTCCAAGGCCCGCTCGACGGCTTGGACCCGCCCCGCTCTCCACGGCCGTTTCACGATGTGGAACACCGTTCCGCGAATTAGCGTAATCCATGTTGCTAGCTCACCCAGCTTCTGTCAAGCGTCTAGCTCCGCGTTTGTGTGCAACGGGGCCGGCGGGTGCGCTAGAGAACCTCTGCGGGGCGGAAGGTCGCGCGGAAGACGGTCCCCCTGATGCAGGAGGGTGAAGCGGCCGTCGCGGATGTGAGGCCCCACCACCGGTGGTAGCCTCCCACGGGCGGGATGCGGATGGGCTCCGGCGTCCGCGTCCCGACCCCGTCGCTGGGTGAGGAGCCGGTGGTGACCGTCCCGGCCGGTTGGCCGGGACTCCCCTGCGTCTCCGTCACGGGAACAGCTGCTCACCCGTGTCCGCGTCGAACACCGTGATGGCCATGGTGGGGCAGCCCTCCGCAGCCTCCAGGACCGTCTCCGCGGGGTCCCCCTCCGGATCGGTCACTGCGGACTGACCGTGTTCGTTGAGGGCGAAGGTGCGGGGAGCCGTCAGGACGCAGATACTGCTGCCCACGCACCGGTGGTAGTCCACTTCGATCCGCAGCCTGCGCACGGTTACCACTCCACGGGCAGCTCCACCAGCGCCCGCGACACAATGGTGGGGTGGTAGTCCAGGGACTCGCTGGCCAGGCGCAGGGTGGGGAACCGCTGCGCCAGGGCGGCGAACGCCTCCTGCCCCTCCAACCTCGCCAGGGGTGCCCCCAGGCACACGTGGATGCCGTGGCCGAACGCCACATGCGGGTTGGGGTTGCGGGTGATGTCCACACGGTCGGGGTCAGCGAACTTCTCCGGATCCCGGTTGGCGGAGGCCAGCACCAGCAGCATGCGGTCCCCCGCGCGCACGGTCCTACCGCCCAGCTGCACGTCCACCTTCGCCCACCGGAACGTGGCCTTCACCGGCCCGTCGTAACGGAGCAGCTCCTCGGTGGCGGACCGGTTCAGCGCAGGGTCCCGGCGCAGGAGCTCCCACTGGTCCGGGTTCCGCAGCAGAGCCAAGAGGCCGTTGGCCAGGAGGTTGGTGGTGGTCTCGTGGCCCGCGAACAGGAGGACGGTGCAGGTGGCGAGCAGCTCGTCGTGGCTCAGCAGGTCGCCCCGCTCCTCTGCCTGCACGAGGGCGGAGATGAGGTCGTCGCGGGGATCGCGGCGGCGCTGGTGGATCAGGGGCTCGAAGTACTCCAGGAGCTTCACCAGCCCTGCCTGGGACCGCTCCCGGCGGTCGGGGTCGTCCGCACGGATGAAGAAGATCCGGGAGGTTTCGTCGGACCACTCCTTCACCGCCTCGCGGTCCTCGGGAGGCACCCCCAGGTACTCGGAGATCACGATGACGGGCAGGTGGAAGGCGAACTCCCGCACGAACTCCATGTGGCGCCGATGGCGGACTGCGTCCAGCAGTTCGTGGACGATCTGGCGGACCCTCGGCCGCAGGCGCTCCACGCTGGTGGGCGTGAAGGCCTTGTTCACCAGCATGCGGACCCGGGTGTGGTACGGCGGGTCGGTGAAGACGAGCCACCTGGAGAAGTACTTGATGAGCACGTGCAGCTTCTCCCGGTCGTGGGGCGTGAGCTCCTGCTGGAAGTGCGCCATCCGGTCGCTGGAAAGCCGCTCCGGGTCGCGGAAGGCCCGCACCACGTCCTCGTAACGGGTCACCAGCCACCCGCCCCAGCGGTCGTTCCAGTGCACGGGGTCGTGCTCCCGGAGTCGAGCGAAGTACGTGTAGGGATCGCGCACCACCTCGGGCGCCAGCAGGTCGTCCTGGACGAGCACCCCACTCCCTCCTCTCGGCTCGACCGGTCGGTCGGCTAGAGGCATTATAACCGACCGAGCGGTCGGGAAGCCGGCGAGGGCGCCACCCCGGTCACCAGCACGGGGCCCAGGAGGGACTGCGCGGCCAGCCGCACCACCGCCTCCAGCAGCTCCGGCCGAACCCGGTCGGGCGTGTCCCCCGGCGAGTGGTAGTGGGGGTCGTCCGGGCGGTGCAGCATGGCCGCGGGGATGCCCGCGCGCTCGAAGGAAACGTGGTCGCTGGAGCCCATCCGCCGCTCCTCCACCGAGATGTCCAGTTCGCGCGCCGCGCGCAGGACCGCCACCACCACCCGCTGGTCGGCTCCCGTGTTGCCCACCCGCAGGCGCTCTCCCACGCCCACCATGTCCAGGTTGAGCATGGCGGACACTCCCCGGGCGCGGGGGCTGCGGGCGTACGCGGAGGAACCGAACAGGCCGCCCTCCTCCGCGCCGAAGGCGGCCACCTCCACCGTCCAGGCCGGAGGCCGCAACCGCAGGATCCGCGCGGCCTCCAGGGCTGCGGCGACGCCGCTGGCGTTGTCGTTGGCGCCGGGGCTACCCTCCACGGAGTCCACGTGGGCGCCCAGCAACACGCGGGCCGCGGAGCGGCCCGGGAGTTCTCCCACCACGTTCCACGAGGCGCGGGTCTCCAGCAGGGTGTCCACCAGGAGCGAGACCAGCACGGGCCCCCTGCGGACCAGTTCCCGCAGCCGCTGCCCCTCTTCCCTAGAGACGGTAACCGCGGGGATCTCGGATGGACGGGTCAGGGTGCCCACCACCGGACCCGGCTCGTGGTTGTAGACCACCACCGCCCGCGCTCCAGCACGGGCGGCGTTTTCCGCCTTCTGCAGGAACGTGATGCTCCCCCGTTCCACCAGGGCCACCTTTCCCGTCGCGTCCACCTCCTGAAAATCTTCCGGAAGCCCGCGGCCGGCCACCACCAGGGGCGCCACCAGCACGCCTCCAGTGGAAGGGGAGTACGCGAGGGCCCGGGGCGAGAGGCGCACGCGCACGGGGCTCGTGACCTCCAGGGCCACCTGCCGGGTCTCGAAGTACGGAAACGGAAAATCCGTCACCCGCACGTGGTAGCCCGCCAAGCGCAGCTGCGCGGCCACGTACTCCACGGCCCGGCGCTCCGCGGCGCCGCCCGCCACGCGGGGCCCCGCGGCCGCCAGGGCTACCACGTGGGACCACGCGCGGGCGCCCACTTCCTCCGCGGGCGCAGCGGGCGCAGCCGCTGCCCCCACCGCCAGGAGAGCCGCGGCGGCAAACCCACACGGTCCGCGCACCCTCATCCGCGGTCCACGGTCTTCCGCACGCGTCGCGCGGGTGTGAAGGTCAGCCCTCCTGCTGGAAGGCTTCCCGCAGCTGCCGGTAGGTGTCCTCTAGGTGCTGGGGGATCACCTTCACGTCCGCCAGCACCGGCATGAAGTTGGTATCCCCAGCCCAGCGCGGGACCACGTGCACGTGCAGGTGGTCCACGATCCCCGCGCCTGCGGCCCGGCCCAGGTTGATCCCAATGTTGAAGGCCTGGGCGCCCAGCGCGCGGCGCAGGGCCCGTACGGACCGCCGCACCGCCTCCCACAGGTCCTGGACCTCCGCGGGGGTCAGGTCCTCCAGGTCCCCCGTGTGCCGCACGGGGACCGCCATCACGTGGCCGCTGTTGTACGGGTAGCGGTTCAGCATCACGAAGGCGGACCCACCCCGCCACACGATGAGGTTCTCTTCGTCGCGTCCCTCCGCGGGCTTGGTGCAGAAGATGCAGCCCTCGGGCTCCGGGCCCTTGATGTACGCCAGCCTCCACGGCGCCCAGAGCTGCTCCAACTCCACCCTCCCGTCAGCTGGAACCCCGCGGGCGGGATGTGAGCAGGCCCAGCCGCACCAGCGCCTCCGCGGCCGCGGCCTGCTCCGCCTCCTTCTTCGTCCGGCCCCGCCCCTCGCCCAGGACCCGGCCGCCCACCTCCACGGCGGCCACGAAGGCCTTCGCGTGGTCAGGCCCCTCGGTGGCCGTGATGCGGTAGCGCGGCAGCTTGCGCTCGTGCTGCTGCACGTACTCCTGCAGCTGGCTCTTGAAGTCCGCGGGGACCTCGTCCAGGCCCTCCAGGCGCTCCGCGTACCATCGGCTCACCAGGGCGTGCGCCACCCCGAACCCCGAATCCAGGTACACCGCGCCCACCACCGCCTCCAGCACGTCCGCCAACATACTGGACCGCTCCCGGCCCCCGCCCCGCTCCTCCCCGCGGCCCAGCAGGATGTACGAGCCCAGGTCCAGGCCCCGGGCGATGCTGGCCAGGGTGGGCTCGTTGACCAGGCGGGCCCGCAGGCGTGCCAGGTCGCCCTCGCTGCGGTCGGGAAAACGGCGGTACAGGTGGTCGCTCACCACCAGGTTCAGCACCGCGTCCCCCAGGAACTCCAGGCGCTCGTAGGTGCCCAGGCGCTCCCCACCCTCCTCGTGAGCGTACGAGCCGTGAGTCAAGGCGAGGTTGAGCAGGCGCAGGTCCCGGAACCGGACTTCCAGCCGCGCTTCCAGATCCCGCAGCCGGTCGGCCCGCTCCCGGTCCAGCTCCTCACTTACCGTCCCCGCGTGCACGGCCATGGTCCGACGCTACGCCGTCGGGAGGACCGGGACGCTCGGGCTTTCCCGCCCGCTCCGACAGCTCAGGATTTCCACGGACATGGGGCTAGCTGTCCTCCACCCTCCGGACCGCGAGGGTGCAGTTGTGGCCGCCGAACCCGAAGGCGTTGGACAGCGCCACCCGTACCGCTGCGGGCCGGGCGCGGTTCGGCACGTAGTCCAGATCGCAGTCGGGGTCGGGGTTCTCATAGTTGATGGTGGGTGGCAGAACCTGGTGGTATACGCTCAGAGCGCAGGCGATGAGCTCGACCCCGCCCGCGGCGCCCAGGAGGTGGCCCGTCATGGACTTGGTGGAGCTCACCGCCAGCCGGTAGGCGTGGTCCCCGAAAACCCGCTTGATGGCCAGGGTCTCGAACTTGTCGTTGTACGGGGTGCTGGTGCCGTGGGCGTTGATGTAGTCCACGTCCTCCGGTCGCAGGCCCGCGTCCGCCAGGCACCGCGTCATGCACTGGGCCGCGCCCTCGCCCTCGGGGTCCGGCTGCGTGATGTGGTAGGCGTCCGCGCTCATGCCGTAGCCCACCACCTCGCAGTAGACCCGCGCCCCCCGGGCGCGGGCGCTCTCCAGCTCCTCCAGGAGCACCACCCCCGCACCCTCCCCCATCACGAAACCGTCGCGGTCCCGGTCAAAGGGCCGCACCGCCCGCTCGGGATCGTGGTTGCGGGTGGACATGGCCTTCATGGAGCAGAAGCCCGCGATGGAGAGGGCCGTGATGGCGGCCTCGGTGCCGCCCGCGATCATGGCGTCCGCGTCGCCCCGCTGGATGATCTTGAAGGCGTCGCCGATGCAGTGGCCGCCCGTGGCGCAGGCGGTGACCACCGAGGTGTTGGGGCCCCGGGCGCCGAAGAGGATGCTCACCATCCCCGCGGCCATGTTGCTGATGAGCATGGGGATGAAGAACGGGCTCACACGGTCGGGCCCCCGCTCCAGCAGCACCCGGTGCTGCTCCTCCCACGTGTGGGCGCCGCCAATACCCGAGCCCAGCACTACGCCCACCCGATCCCGGTTGGCGGAGGTGATGCGGAAGTCCGCGTCCTCCAGCGCCATCCGGGTAGCCGCGATGGCGAACTGCACGAACCGATCGTTGCGGCGGGCCTCCTTGCGGTCCATGTACTGGAGAGGGTCGAAGTCCCGCACCTCCGCGGCGATCTGCGTGGGGAAGGGGGAGGGGTCGAAGGACTCGATCCGCCGGACGCCGCTGCGGCCCTCCAGGAGCGCGTTCCAGAACGGCTCCTTGCCGATCCCGATGGGGGTGACCAGCCCCACCCCCGTGATGGCGACCCTGCGCCGCTGCTGACTCAAGGGTCCCACCTACAGGGGATCCGCCAGGGCACAGGGTCCTCGTGGGCCCGCGTCGCCCGCCGCCGCGCCGTGTCCTCCGACAACCCCTAGCCCTCCTTGGCGGCCTGGAGGTGTTCCTCGATGTACTGCACCGCCTGCCCCACCGTCTGGATCTTCTCGGCTTCCTCCTCGGGGATCTGGATGCCGAACTCTTCCTCTAGGGCCATCACCAGCTCCACCACGTCCAGGGAGTCCGCGCCCAGGTCCTCCACGAAGGAGGCGTTCTCCGTCACCTCGTCTTCCTCCACGCCCAGCTGCTCCACCACGATGGCCTTCACCCGCTCGAACGTTGACGCCATCTCCGCCTCCTCGCCGCGCCCGCTCGTTTTCCCCTACTTCATTACCATACCACCGTCCACGTTCAAGACCTGGCCGGTGATGTACGCCGCCTGCTCGCTGCACAGGAACACCACCGCGGGGGCGATCTCCCGAGGCGTGCCCGTGCGGCCCATGGGGATCTGGGAGGTCAGCCACCGGCGCTGGTCCTCGTCCAGGGCTTCCGTCATCCGGCTGTGCACGTAGCCCGGGGCGATGGCGTTCACGGTGATGTTCCGGGACGCCACCTCCCGCGCCACCGCCTTCGTGAAGCCCACGATGCCCGCCTTGGCGGCCACGTAGTTGGCCTGGCCCGCGTTGCCCACGAGCCCCACCACGGACGTCACGTTCACGATGCGCCCCCACCGTGCCCGCAGCATGTCCCGCAGGGCCTCCCGGGTGCACAGGAACGTCCCCGTGAGGTTGGTGTCCAGGACCCGGCGCCAGTCCTCCAGCCGCATGCGGACCACCAGCCCGTCGCGCAGGGTGCCCGCGTTGTTCACCAGGATGTCCACCCGGCCCAGCTGCTCCCGCACCTCCCGGAAGAGCCGTTCTACGTCCTCCTCCGACGCCACGTCCCCGCCCACCACCACCGCCCGGCCTCCCTCGCTGCGGATGCGGTCCGCCACGCGCAGCGCCCCGTCCCGGTTGGAGCCGTAGTGGACCGCCACCGCGGCGCCGGCCCGGGCCAGGGCCTCGCAGACGGCGCCCCCGATGGCGCCGGAACCTCCGGTCACCAGGGCCACCTTGCCGCGCAGGTCCACGCCCTGCATGGTCTCAGGCCCTCGCACCCCGGGTCTCCCGCGCACCCGTTTCCCCGCCAGGTGAAGTGGGCGGCCCGCCGCCCAGGGCCGCGGCGGTCTTCTCCAGGGAGGCCCGGTCCTCCACGTGCCAGGCGGTGACACCCCGGGCGCAGCGCTTCACCAGGCCCGACAGCACCGTGCCCGGCCCCAGCTCCACGAAGGTGTCCACGCCGTCCCGGGCCATATACGTCACCGACTGCGCCCACCGAACGGGGCTCGCCACCTGCTCCACCAGCAGCCGGCGGATGTCCGCGGCGCGCTGTACCGGCTGCGCGGAGACGTTGGCCACCACGGGCAGCTGGGCATCCCGCAGGGTCACACGCTCCAGCGCCTCCCGCAGGCGCTCCGCCGCGGGCTGCATCAGGCGGGTGTGGAACGGGGCGGACACCGCCAGCAGCACGGCCCGACGGGCGCCCGCGGCCTTCGCCAGCCGCACCGCCTCCTCCACCGCCGCCCGGTCTCCGCCCACCACCACTTGGTCCGGGGCGTTGTAGTTGCTGGCCTCGCAGACTCCCAACCTCGAGGCCTGCTCGCACACCCGCTCCACCGCCTCCGCGGGCAGGCCCAGGACCGCGGCCATGGCGGTCTCCCGTCCCTCCGTGGCCTGCTGCATGAACAGCCCGCGCTGGCGCACCAGCCACACCGCGTCCTCGAACTCCAGGCTCCCCGTACACACCAGGGCGGTGTACTCCCCCAGGCTCAGGCCCGCGGCCAGTACGGGAGGTGGGATTCGGCCGCGGGCCGCCTCCAGGCACGCCAGGCTGGTGACGAGGATGGCGGGCTGGGTGTTTTCGGTCCGCTGCAGGGTGTCCTCGGGTCCTGACCGGCACAGCTCCAGCAGGTCAAACCCCAGCACCGAGGAGGCCCGCTGGAACAGCGCCCGGGCCCGGGGGAACGCTTCGGCCAGGTCCACCCCCATCCCCACGTACTGCGCTCCCTGGCCGGGAAAGACGTACGCCACCCCGCCCATGCCTACCCCCAACGCAGGGCGCAGGAAGCCCAGGTGAGCCCGCCGCCGAACGCCACCAGCACCACCAGGTCCCCCGACTTGACCCGCCCCTCCTCCACCGCTTCGTACAGGGCCACGGGGACCGACGCGGAGGAGGTGTTCCCGTACTTGTGCACGTTCACGTAGAACTTGTCCAGGGGCTGGCGCAGGCGCTCCGCCGCGGCCTGGATGATCCGCACGTTGGCCTGGTGGGGGATGAACAGGTCCACCTCGTCCACCGAGACGCCGGCTCGCTGGCAGGCCTCCTCGATGGCGCGCGGGATGATGCGGCTGGCGAACTTGAACACCTCCGGTCCGTTCATGTGGATGTAGTGCTGGGCCCGCTCCACGGTCTCGTACGAGGCCGGCAGCCGACTCCCCCCCGCGGGCAGGCTCAGAAGGGAGCTGCCGCCGCCATCCGCGCCGAGCCAGAAGGACAGCAGCCCCGCCTGGCCGTCCGAGGGGACGACCACCGCGGCGCCCGCGGAGTCCCCGAACAGCACGCAGGTGGCCCGGTCCTTCCAGTTGGTGATGCGGGACAGGGTGTCCGCGCCCACCACCAGGACCCGCTCCGCTAGACCCGCGGTGACCTGGGCGTGGGCGAGGCCGAGGGCATACACGAAGCTGCTGCAGGCCGCGGAGATGTCCACCGCCCCCGCACGCTTGGCGCCCAGCCCCTCCTGCACCAGACAGGCGGTGGCGGGGAAGATCATGTCCGGGCTGGCGGTGCCCACTAGGATCAGGTCCAGATCCGCGGCGTCCACCCCAGCGTGTTCCAGGGCCTCCCGCGCCGCCTCCAGGGCCAGGTCGCTGGTGGCCTGCTCCGGTGATGCCACGCGCCGCTCCTTGATCCCCGTGCGCACCGTGATCCACTCGTCGGTGGTGTCCACCATGCGCTCCAGGTCCGCGTTGGTGAGGACCGCGCGGGGCACGTACCGCCCCAGGCCCGCGATCCTACTCGACCGGTGCAACCCCATGGTCCCTCCGCTCGGTATGTCGTCGTTCAGGTGGACGCCGCGTCCGCCGCGGGGCAGGCGGCCAGACGCAGGGTCTCCCGCTGGATGACCTCCGGCAGCCGCTGGCGAACCTCCTCCTGTGCCACCCGCAGGGCGTTGTACACCGCGTGGGCGTTGGAAGCCCCGTGCCCGATCACCACCACCCCCCGCACCCCCAGCAGCGGCGCGCCGCCGTACTCCGTGTAGTCGATCCGCCGGCGCAGGGCCCGCAGCCGCGGCCGCAACAGCCACACGGCGAACTTCGCCCGCAGCGACCGCCGGACCTCCTCCCGGATGATCTGGAACAGGCCTTGCGCCATCCCCTCCCCCAGCTTGAGGACCACGTTGCCCACGAACCCGTCGCAGACCAGCACGTCGCACGCACCGAAGAACACC
This sequence comes from uncultured bacterium, assembly GCA_938028835.1. Taxonomy (GTDB): domain Bacteria; phylum Sysuimicrobiota; class Sysuimicrobiia; order Sysuimicrobiales; family Sysuimicrobiaceae; genus Tepidifontimicrobium. The sequence continues at coordinate 9,538 of CALIMJ010000039.1, forward strand.
TGCCGGCCCTCCACGTTCCCCACGAAGTTCAGGTCCGTGGTCCGCAGGAGTTCCGCGGTACGCACCACCAGCTCGTTGCCCTTTCCCGCCTCCTCCCCGTTGCTCAGCAGGCCCACCCGCGGGGAGGGAATCCCCAGCACCCGCTCCGCGTACACGCTGCCCATGAGGGCGAACTGCAGCAGGTGCCGCGGCCGGCAGTCCACGTTCGCCCCCACATCCAGGGCCACCAGCCGGCCCCGGAGGCTGGGCAGCACCGCGGCGACGGCAGGCCGGTCCACGCCCTCCACCCGCCCCAGGGTGAGCAGGGACGCCGCCATCACCGCGCCGGTGTTGCCCGCGCTGAAGAAGGCGTCCGCCTGGCCGGACCGCACCAGCTCCAAGCCCTTGGTGATGGAGTTGTCGGGCTTGCGGCGCAGCGCGGTGGTGGGCGACTCATCCATCCCCACCTGCTGGGAGGCGTGCACCACCCGCACGCGATGCGCGGGCGGGCGGTGGCGCTTGAGCTGCTCGCGTACCGCCTCGTCCGGTCCCACCAGGAGGACTTCGAGCCCGAGGCGCTCCGCGGCGGCCACCGCACCCGCCACCACCTCCGCGGGCGCGTGGTCGCCACCCATGGCGTCCACCGCAACGCGCATCCTGTCCCCCCTACACCAGCCCGGTGTTGCCGCGCACGTCGCCTCCCGCGGATGGGTCCCTACGAGGCCCGACGCCCGGCTTCCTCCACAGGCACCACCTGGCGGCCGGCGTACGTCCCGCAGGTGGGGCACACGTGGTGGGGGAGCTTCGGCGTCTTGCACTTCGGGCACGGCACCAGGTGCGGGATCGCCACCTTCTGCAGGGCCCGGCGTCGGGCCACCCGCATGTGCGAGTGTCTTCTGGACCGGCTCATAGAAGACCTCCCAGGGTGTTCTGGAGGACCTGCCACCGCGGGTCGGTCTGGCGCGGTGTGCAACCACACGGGTTGGCGTTGCGGTCAGCCCCGCAGACCGGGCACAGGCCCAAGCAGTCGGGCCGACAGAGGGGAACCAGGGGCGCGGCCAGGAGTAGGTGCTGCCGGGCTACCTCCGTCACGTCCACCTCCGGATCGGCCAGCGGCATGACCAGGACCCCGTCCTCCACCGGCACCTCCTCCGTCGGGCCCAGGTCGGGATCGTACCACTCCTCTACCAGCGCGGACAGCTCCGTCCGAAAGGACCGCAGGCACCGGCCGCAGACCAGTTCCGCCTCCGTATAGAACCGGCCCGATAGGCGCAGCCGGCCGGCCACCGCGCGCAGCTCCACCTCCCCGCGGACCGAGGCGACAAAGGGCAGGTCCTCCGCACCGGACGGCACGGGCTCGTCCAACTGCAGGCGCAGCCGGCGGCCAGGGCTGGAGCGGACCTGTTCTGCGGAGACCTTCATAACAGCACCGCGCGCCCGGACGGCCGGGCGCGCACTCCCACTGATGTTAGGCCCGGAGCGGGGGGAAGTCAAGGCGAAAGCCAGACGCGGCGCGGCCGAGCCGCGTTCACCCCTCCCGGGGGCGGTCCAGGATCTCCTTCCCCTTCCGGATGCTCAGCAGCACCCGCAGGACCCCCTGCTCCAGGTCGTCCAGGACCTGGCGGGCGTACTCCTCCGCGCCCCTGCGGGTCTCGTCGGCCTCCCGCCGCGCGCGCTCCAGGATCTCCTCCGCCTTCGTCCGGGCGTGCCGGACCACCTCGTGTTCGTCCACCCGGTGGGCCAGCTCCTCCTGCGCCTCCGTCACGATCCTCCGGGCCTGCTCCTGAGCCCGCTGCAAGACCTCCTCCGCCGCAATCCGCAGCCGATGCGCCTCCGCCAGCTCCGCGGGCAGACGGGCCCGCACCATCTCCAGAAGGCTGCGGACCTCTCGCTCGTCCACGATGCGCTTGTCCGTCCAGGGTACGGCACCGGCCCGGCTCACCAGGGCCTCCAGCCGGTCCAGCAGCTCGAACACGCTGTCCATGGCTTCACGCCCCGCCGAACCGGCGCCGCAGACGGACCCGCACCCCCTCGGGCACCAGCCCGTCCACCGATCCGCCCAGACGCGCCACCTCCTTGATGAGGGTGGAGCTGACGAACCCGTACTCGGGACTGGTGGGCAGGAACACCGTCTCCAGTTCCGGTGCCAGGCGGCGGTTCACGTGGGCCATCCGCAGCTCGTACTCGAGGTCTCCCACCCGCACGCCCTTCACGATGGCCGAGGCCCCACACCGCCGCGCGAACTCCACCGTGAGGCCGTCGAAGCTCTGCACCTCGACCTCCTCCAGCCCCGCCACCGCCTCCTGCAGCATGTCCACCCGCTCCTGAACGGTAAACAGCGGCTCCTTGCCGGACTCCTGGGCCACACCCACCACCACGCGGTCAAAGAGCGCCCGCGCCCGGCGGATCACGTCCACGTGCCCGTTGTGCACGGGGTCAAAGGTCCCCGGGTACACCACGACCCTCACCGCTGCCTCCTTTCGCCCTGCGGAGGAACGCCACCGCAGTGTCCCCGTAGGTGCGCTGCCAGGTCACCTCCAGCCCCTCCACCGCCACGGGCTCGCCGCGGGCGCCTTCCGCTACCACCAGCCCGTCGTCCCGCAGCACGGGGCTCTGCGCCAGCGCCCGCAGGGCGCGCTGCAGCCACCCGCTGCGGTACGGCGGGTCCAGGAAGACCAGGTGGAAACCGTCGCCTCGCTGCTCCAGCCTCCGCAGGGCCCGCAGAGCATCCGCACGCCAAACCTCCGCGCGGTCTGCGAGTCCCGCCCGCTGCAGGTTGGCCCGCAACCCCGCCGCGGTCCTGGGGTCCAGCTCCACGAACACCGCGCGCCGAGCGCCGCGGCTCAAAGCCTCGATCCCCAGCGTCCCCACCCCCGCGAACAGGTCCAGCACGTCCGCCTCCACCACCCGGTCCGCCAGGGCGTTGAAAATCGCCTCCCGCACCCGGTCCTGGGTCGGCCGCGCGGCCACCCCCCGCGGCACCCGCAGCCGCTTCCCCTTGGCCTCCCCCGCGGCTACCCGCACCGTCAACCCACCGCCAGGTACGCTCCGGACTCCGCGTACCGTCGCAGCAGGCGCTCCCGCAGGACCCGGTGCTCCGGCCGTTCCAGCTGCGGGTCCTCCTCCAGGATGCCCTCCGCCGCCTCTCGCGCCCGTTCCAGCAGCGCCACGTCCGCGATCGGGTCGGCCACCCGGAACTCCGGCAGCCCGTGCTGGCGCGTGCCGAAGAACTCACCCGGACCCCGCAGCTCCAGGTCCACCTGCGCGATGCGGAACCCGTCGTGGGTCTCCACCAGGGCCTCGATGCGTCGCCGCGCCTCCTCCGTGGGCAACGCCGAGATCAGGATACAGTAAGACGGGTGGGACGAACGGCCCACCCGGCCCCGGAGCTGGTGCAGCTGCGCGAGCCCGAAGCGGTCTGCGTCCTCCACCACCATCAGCGTGGCGTTGGGGACGTCCACACCCACCTCGATCACCGGGGTGGCCACCAGCACCTGGATGTCCCCGCGGCGGAAAGCCTCCATGACCGCGTCCTTGTCCGCCACGGGCATCCGGCCGTGCAGCAGGCCCACCCGCAGGTCGGGGAATACCTGGGTGCGCATGCGCTCGTACAGCTCCACCGCGGCGGAGGCCTCCACCCGCTCGGACTCCTCCACCAGGGGGCACACCACGTACGCCTGGCGGCCTGCCTGGACCTGCTGGCGCACGAACTGGTACACCCGGTCCCGGCGGTCCGGAAACCGGTGGTACGTCCGCACCGGCTGCCGGCCCGGGGGCAGCTCGTCCAGCACGGACACGTCCAGGTCGCCGTAGAGGGTCAGCGCCAGGGTCCTGGGGATGGGGGTGGCGGTCATCACCAGGACGTCAGGCTCGTGTCCCTTGGCCCGCAGGGCGGCCCGCTGCGCCACCCCGAACTTGTGCTGCTCGTCCACGACCACCAGGGCGAGCCGGTCGAACACCACGTCCTCCTGCAGCAGCGCGTGGGTGCCCACCACCAGGTCCGCCTCGCCCCGGGCCACCTCCGCCAGCACGGCCTCGCGCTCGCTTCTCCGCATCCCGCCCGTCAGCAGCACCACCCGGACGCCCACGGGCTCCAGGAACCGGCGGAAGGTGAGGTAGTGCTGCTCCGCGAGGATCTCCGTGGGCGCCATGACCGCGGCCTGGTGCCCGCCGCCTGCACACACCACCACCGCGGCCGCTGCCACCACGGTCTTCCCGGAACCGACGTCCCCCTGCAGGAGGCGGTTCATGGGGTGCGGGGAGTACAGCTCCCGGCGGACCTGCTCGATGACCCGGCGCTGCGCGCCGGTGAGCTGGAACGGCAGGCTCTTCAGGAACGCCTCCAGCAGGCTCCCGTCCTCCCGGTAGCGGTGAGGCTTGGTGGCGGTGGTGACCGCACGCCGCCGCAGGAGGAGGGCCAGCTCCAGCTCCAGGAACTCCGCGAAGGCCAGGGTGCGCCGCGCCCGTTCGCCCTCCTCCACGCTGTCCGGGAAGTGCACCCGCCAGAGGGCTTCGCGTACGGGCAGCAACCCGTACCGGGCCCGCACGGCCTCCGGAAGGGGCTCCGGGACCCGCTGGGCGAAGGCTTCCAGGGCTGCGTGGACCGCCCGCCGCACCAGCCGGGGGGACAGCTGCTCGGTAGCCGGATGGACGGGGACCACGCGGCCCGTGTGCAGGGTCCCGTCCTCCTCGGAGGCCCGCTCGAACTCCGGGGACTCCACCTCGATCTGCCCCCGCTCCCGCCGCACCCGTCCCCAGAGGACGATCTCGGTGCCCGGAGAGAGGACCTTGTCCAGGTGGCGGCGGCCCCAGAACTTGGCCACCGCCAGCGCGGTCCCGTCGGTGACGTACACCTCCGTGAGCTTCTTGGCGCTGCGCAGCTGCGGCTCCCGCAGCCGCACCACCTTCACCCGGAACGTGGCGAAGCCGTCGTGCGCTGCCCCGTACAGGGTGGCGAAGCGGCTGCGGTCCTCGTATCGGCGCGGCACGTGGTACAGGAGGTCCTCCACCGTCCGGATCCCTAGGCGCCCGAAGGCCTGCGCCAGGCGAGGCCCTACGCCCCGCACGTACTGGACGGGCTGCTGTAGGGGGTCTACGAGCCGCGTGGCCATCCCGTAACCCTGTTCGACCACCGCAGCCGGTTTCCTCGCGTTTGCACGTCACAGCCCGGCCGTGGTAGAATCCGCCGGTGCCAGGGCGGCGGCGCACCTGGAGCGGACGGTGAGCGGAGATGGCGAGGACTTGTGAGATCTGCGGCAAGGGCCCGAGGTCGGGCCACAGCATCTCCTTCAGCAACCGGCACAGCAAGCGGCGGTTCGTACCGAACCTGCAGCGGGTGCGCGCCGTGGTGGACGGGGTGCCGCGCCGGGTCCGCGTCTGCACCACGTGCCTGAAGTCCGGCCGCGTGAAGCGGGCAATCTAGGAAGGACAGGCCCCGGAGTAGGCGCGAACGGTCAGGCCACGGGCGGCCGGCTACCCCGAAGGCGCCAGAGCAGCTCCTGAAGGGCTTGGCGGCCCAGGACGTACACCTCCCCGCAGAACCGGCACCGCACCTCCGCGCGGCCTTCTGCCAGGAGGGACTCCACTTCCTCGGCGCCCAGACTGAACGAAGCGAAGGATCTGGGTTTCAGTCATGTAAGAAGGTTAGCAGAACTGATTTGCAGCTCCTACTGAACCAAAGAAGGATTTTCTTCCTCAATCGAAGGAGGGCGGTCCTTCGAAAGGAGGATAAAAATGTTCACGAGGCGCTCAGCTTCCATCCGGCTCTACGCTGAAAAGTGTGGTTCGGTGAAGGAATAGGCGGCAGACGAGCCAAGGGATGGCTAGGAGACAACATCCCGGAAAGGAGGCTCGCCGCCGCCCATGCACCAGGGTATCGCTGCGCTGTTGGGGCTGCAATCGTGGATGATCTACCGGGTAGAGCGGAGGGAGGAGGCTATCGAGGTGTTTGTAGGCAAGCCTCGGAACGAGGCCTGCTGTCCGGCCTGTGGGGCCCGGACCCGCCGGGTTTAGGGGCGAGCTAGGGGGTGGCGGCGGGTGCTGCACACGTGGTGTGGGGGGCTTCCGGTCTACCTGCGGGCGCGCCCCCGGCGGTTCCGGTGTGGCCAGTGCCGGAAGGTGTTCGTGGAACGGTTTGCAGGGATCCAGCCGTGGGGGCGATGCACGGAGCAGGCCGAGCAGGCCTTCCTCCGGGAGCTAGCTGGACGCAGCTTCCGGAGCACGGCGGCCCACCTACAGGTGGGGGTCGGGGTGCTGCGGCGGGTGGTCCTGCGGCGGGTGGCCCCCCAAATCGACCTCCAGGCAGCGGCCCAGGATCTCCCGGAGCTAAGCCTGAGCCTGGACGAGCACAGCTTCCGGCATCAGCATCTGGCAGTGACGGTCACCGCTGTTCTCCCTGGCCGACAGGTCGTGGCCCTGCTAGCCGATGACCGGAAACGCACCGTGGAGGCCTTCTTCCAGCAGATGCCGGAGGAAGTGCGGGGCCGGGTCGGGGCGGTGTGCGTGGCGCAAGCTCCTCCGCAGCGTCTTGCCCCAGGCCCAGGTGGTCGCCGACCCCTTCCACATCATCCAGGACGCCCACCGCA
>CALIMJ010000040.1 GCA_938028835.1 uncultured bacterium
TGAGGTCCTGGTGGCGCGCGACCTGCTGAACCGCAATCCGGGCACGGCTCGGTACCGCTTGGGCCTGATGGCGTTCCGGCTGGGAAGCGCCTTTCTGCGAACTCTGGACGTCCGGCAGGCTGCGCTACCCGTGATGCAGGCGCTCGCGGAGCGGACGGGCGAAACCGTCAACCTTAATATCGTGAGGGACGGGCACCGCGTGTGCATCGAGAAAGTGGAAAGCTCCCAGGACGTACGGCACTTCGTCGAACTGGGCCGACCCCTCCCGCTCTTCGCCGGGGCCTCGGGGAAAGTCTTGCTGGCCCATGTCGATCCCCGGACTGTGGAGGCGGTTCTCCGGGAGCAGGTTCAGCCGCTGACGGCGCGCACGGTGACGGACCCGGAGCGGATCCGAGCCGAGCTGGCCCGAATCCGGGAGCGTGGGTACGCGGTGAGTGCGGGCGAACGGGTGGACGGCGCCTCCGCTGTGAGCGCACCGATCCGCAACGCTCACGGTGAAGTGGTCGCGGGGCTAACTGTGTCGGGGCCGAGCTACCGGTTTACCCCCGCGCGTGTGCGGTCCCTGATCCCCCTAGTTGTTGAAGCTGCCGCCGCGATCTCCAGGAGGTTAGGCTACCTGCCTGATGCCGTGGGTCGGCCAACATCAGCCGAGGCGCATTCCACGGGCGGACTTCCGGGGCGCCGGCGCGTGGGCAAGCTTCCACGTACCGCAAGCTCATCGACTGGAACGGGGACGAGGCGGAGATGACGTTAACGGAACGGATCATCGCCCGCGCCGCCGGTCGGTCAACCGTGGCGCCGGGTGACGAGGTGTGGGCAACGGTCGACCTGGCGGTGATGCATGACTCGTCCGGGCCGCGCCGCATTGCCCCAATCCTGGACCGGCTGGGTGGCCGGTTTTGGGACCCCGAACGGGTCGTCCTGGCCATCGACCATTTCACTCCGCCGGCGACCCTCACCCACGCGGAGATCGTGGGGTTCACGCGCGCGTGGGCGCGTGAGCGAGCGCTCCGCCACTTCTTCGACGGGGAGGGGGTGATGCACAACCTCCTGCTGGAAGAGGGGCTGGCCCGGCCGGGCATGCTCATTGTCGGTGCCGACTCGCACACCTGCACTGCGGGCGCGGTCGGGGCGGTGGCCGTGGGCGTGGGAGCCACAGAGCTGGCCACCATACTGGTGACCGGCGAGGTGTGGTTGCGGGTGCCGCCTACTGTTCTCGTGCGGTTTGACGGGGCGATGCCCGCCTACTTGACGGCGCGCGACCTAGCCATGGCCGTGCTGCAGTCGTTGGGTGCGGACTTCGCCATCTATCGTGCCGTGGAGTACGTCGGGGAAGCGGTGGAGGGCCTAGGGGTGGACGAGCGCGCGGTCCTCACGAACCAGGCCGTCGAGATGGGGGCGAAGAACGGAATCATAGCGCCGCGGTTTGAGGGTGAGGACAGGGTTGTAGCCGTCGATGCCGCGATCGACCTCAGCCCCTCGGTCCCGGAGGAGTGCGAGGCGGTTCACGTGTTCCAGGTGGCTGATCTGTCGCCTCTCGTGGCGGTTCCGCCGGCGGTCGACCAGGTGCGTCCGGCAGCGGCGCTGGAAGGGATCACACTGGATCGAGCCTACATCGGGTCCTGTGCCGGAGGCAAAGCGGAGGATTTACGGCTGGCGGCACGGGTGCTACGGGGCCGGCGGGTACGCATCCCGCTGGTCGTCACGCCTGCGACGCAGCAGGTCGTACGGAGTTGTCTTGCCGATGGGACGCTGCAGACGCTGATCGACGCGGGTGCCGTTCTGCAGGCGCCCGGATGCGGAGCCTGCGCCGGACTGCACTCGGGGCTGCTGGGTCCCGGAGAACGCTGCGTCGCGACGGTGACCCGCAACACCCCGGGCCGCATGGGGCACCGGACGGCGGAGATCTACCTGGCCTCGCCGTTGACGGTGGCGGCCTCAGCGGTGACCGGCAGGCTCACCGACCCTCGGGAGGTGCTGTAGTGGACGTACTGGAGGGGACGGCGTGGGTGTTCGGTGATCATGTGACCACGGACCAGATCTACCCGGGACGCTATCTGGAACGGCCTCTCGAAGAGGCGGGTCGCTACGCCCTGAGCGGTTTAGATGAGGACTTCGCAGGGCGGGTCAGACGCGGCGACTTCGTGGTGGCCGGGGTGAACTTCGGGGCGGGGAGCAGTCGGGAGGCGGCGGTTGTTGCCCTCAAGCAGGCCGGCGTAGCGGCGGTCCTTGCTCGATCCTTCGGCCGGATCTTCTTTCGGAACGCCATCAATAACGGTCTGCCTGCGGTCATTGTCCCGGACACTTCAGGCATCCGGACGGGGGACCGCCTGCGGCTTGACCTCGGTGCTCGGCAGGTCACCGTACTCGATACGGGCGCGGTACTTCCCGTCATTAACCTCACCGGGATCTCGATGGCGATCCTGCGTGCCGGGGGGATTGTCCCATTCACCGAGGCGCGCTTGGCCGAGAGACGACGGGCATGACGCGAGCGGTGCGACTCAGGGAACGGCTTGCCACCGGACCGATCCTGGTGGCTCCGGGGGCTCCGGACGCGCTTGTCGCGCGGATCATCGAGCGGGCCGGGTTCGAGGCCGTGTATTTTAGCGGTGCGGGCTTTGCCTATACGCACCTCGGTGCGCCCGACCTGGGCTTGGTCAGTCTGAGCGAGGTCGTTTGGCGACTCAGCGCCATGGTAGAGGCGACGGCCCTCCCCGTGATCGTCGATGCGGACGACGGGTACGGCGGGCCCTTGAACGTGATGCGTGCGGTACGTCTGCTGGAAGCCGCCGGCGCGGCGGGGGTGCAGCTGGAGGATCAAGTCGCGCCCAAGCGATGCGGGCACCTGGCAGGCCAGCGGGTGGTGCCGCCGGAGGTCATGATCGGGAAGCTCAAGGCGGCGGTGGATGCGCGTCGGGACGGGTCGCTGGTGGTGATCGCCCGGACGGACGCACGGGCGGTGGAGGGGCTGGGGGCTGCGCTGGAGCGGGCGCATCGTTACCGGGAGGCCGGAGCCGATGTGCTCTTCGTGGAGGCGCCTCGTAGTCGCGAGGAGCTGGCCCGGATTGCGCGTGAACTGCCTCCCCCAGTGATGGTCAACATGGTGGAAGGAGGTCGGACCCCTCTGCTCACAGCGGCGGAGTTGGAAGGACTGGGCTTTCGACTGGTCATCTTCCCGGGGGCCGCGGTACGCACGGCGGCGTTCGCAGTTACGGAGCTGATGGAGGGACTGCGGCGGGAGGGCACGACGGAGGGGATGATGGACAGGATGTTGTCCTTCGATCAGCTGAATGCCCTCCTGGACCTTCCGCGTTTTCAGGAGTGGGAAAGGAGATACATCCTCGACGGGGGTCGAGAATGACGCGCTACGACCTTGCGGTTCTGGGCGGGCACGTGGTCATCCCTTACGTGGGGGTGGTTCGGACGGACGTTGGGGTTCGGGCGGGCCGCATCGCCGCACTGGTGGAAGGCATCGCGCCGCACGAGGCGGGGAGTGTGGTGGATGCGCGCGGGTGTTTGGTCTTGCCCGGTGCCGTCGACTCGCACTTCCACCTGGGGATCTACCGGGACTTGGGCGAGGATGCGGAGAGTGAAACGCGGTCGGCGCTGGTGGGTGGCGTGACCACGGTGCTCTCCTACTTCCGTACCGGAAGGCACTACCTGAACCGGAGCGGGCCCTACCGGGAAATCTATCCGGAGGTCCTGGCTGCGGTCCGGGGGAGAGCGTACACGGACTATGGGTTTCACATCGCCATCATGACGGAGGCGCAGCTGGACGAGGTGGACTGGCTGGTGGCGGAGCAGGGTGTAACGTCGTTCAAGTACTATATGTTCTACAAAGGGCTGAATTTGACCGCAGACTCCACACGGGCCAGCGACTACACGCTGACGGATAGCTACGACCTGGGGCACCTTTTCCTGCTGATGGAGCGGGTTGCGGCGCAGGCCCAGAGACGGGGTCGGGAAGGGCGGATTTCCCTCAGCCTGCACTGCGAGCACGCGGAGCTGCTGAGGGTGTTCATCGAACAGGTGCGGCGGGCGGGCCTGCGCGGCCTTGAGGCGTACCATCGTGCCCGGCCGCCGCTGTCGGAGCGCCTGTCTCTCGCCGAGGCGGTGCTGCTGGCGGACGCTACCCATTGCCCCATCAACTTGCTTCACCTGAGCAGTCGGGAGGTCATGGAAGCAGCCATCGCGGCCAAGCGGGGTTATCCGCACCTCGATATTCGCCTGGAGACGACCGTACACCATCTGGCCCTGACGTACGAGTCCGCGGGGGGTGTGCGGGGGAAGGTGAACCCTCCCATCCGCACCGAGGACGACCGGCAGGCGCTTTGGGAGGCGGTGCTGCGCGGCGAGGTAGATACGGTGGTGAGCGACCACGCGTGCTGCTTCGAGGAGGAGAAGGGTGAGGATCTCTGGCGGGCGTTGCCGGGCTTCGGCGGGACGGCGCTGCTCTACCCCTACCTGATCTCGGAGGGGCTGCACCGACGCGGTTTGCCGGCCACGCGCGTGGCGGAGCTGGCCAGCGCGAACTCGGCGCGTGCTTTCGGCCTCTACCCTCGGAAGGGGACCCTCACTCCCGGTGCGGACGCGGATCTGACCGTCGTGGATCCGGATCGGGAGCAGGAGGTTCATCCCGAGGTCCTGCTGTCTGCACAGGATTTCACTCCTTTCGCCGGGATGCGGCTGCGTGGCTGGCCTGTGTACACGATTCGAGGCGGAGAGCTGGCCTTCGCGAACGGCCAGGTGGTAGGGCATCCTGCAGGCCGATACCTGCATCGGCCGCTGCGGGTGGGAAGGGAAGCGGAGCACGGAGGTGCGTGATCGGTAGGGCAGTGGATTCACAGGAGGGTCGAAGGCGAGGCGGCGCCGGCACGCCGGACTGGCGAGGATGGCGAGGGTGGCCGGTGGCCTGGGCCCTTGCGCGGCGTGGTGGGAGCGCAGCGGCCAGGCGTTGCGTCTGGGAGGCGCGTGGAGCAGCAGGTTGAGCTGGGAGCACCGGAGGTAGGATCTCGCGGAGAAGGGGGTGCACGGGTGATGGGTACACGACGCTTTGCCCTGGTCTGGTGTTCGGTGGTTCTGACCGCGGTGTTGCTCTTTGCCGGTGGCAGGCTTCCAGCCACGGGAGCGCCCGCGGTCGAGACGGTCACCGTCGGGTTCGCGCTGCCACTCAGTGGCGCCGCCGCCCGGGAAGGCCAGGAGAGTCTGGAGGGTGCCCAGCTTGCGGTCCGCCTGCTGAACGAAGCCGGTGGGTTCCGCGTGGGAGGGCGCGTGGTCCGGTTCGAGATCGTGAGTGAGGACGACCGATGCGCGCCGGCGCCGGCGACCGAGGCTGCCAATCGCCTGGTGGCTCGCCAGGTCCAGTTCGTCGGCGGTAGCTTCTGCAGCAGCGCTGCATTGGCCCAGCAGCCAATTTTCGCCCAGGCACGGATTCCCCAGGTGATCTATGCGTACGCCACCGATCTCACAGGCGCGGCACGCCAGCGGGCGGGCGCAGTCCTGTCCGTGCGGCTGGGCCCTCAGGCTGCCATCGAGATGGCCCCGCTGGCCAAGTACGCGGTGACGGTGAACAACCATCGGCGCTTTTTCGCCATGGCGCAGAACACTGACTTCGGTCGGTCGATGGTTGGGGAGTTCCGTAGCGTGCTGGAGCGGCTCGGAGGCCGATTCGTGGCAGAGCCCGAGTTCTACACTTTCCCGGGGACCACGGACTTTCGCACGATCCTGACCAAAGCTAGAGGCTCGGGGGCTGACGCGCTGGTAGCCATCGGCCTAGTTGGCGAGATGATCGGAGTATCCCTGCAGTTCCGCGAACTGGGGCTGGCGATGGGGCTCTACGGCAGTGACCTGCTTGAGGATCCGGCCTATCAGGATGCGGTGGGCGCGCGGGCTGACGGCTTCCTCTACCCGTGGGTATACGACGACGGAGTCGACCCACGCCGCTTCACCCGTTCGGAACCGGAGCGGATGGCCCGGGAGATGAGCTTGGCGTTCCTGAACACGCTGCGGAAGCGGGCTACGCGCAACCATGGCTGGGGCTGGGGTACGATCCATTTGCTGAAGCAGGCGATGGAACGGGAAGGCTCTACCGATCCGGAACGCGTGATGCGGCGCGTCCTCTCGGGCGCACGCTTCGAGCTGCCGTTCGGAACGTACGGGTTTTTGCCCTGTGGGCAGGCGGATATGCGCGTGGGCATCGGCACGTACGCGGAGGGGCGTCGCACGCTGCTAGTGGACCGGGACTTTGCCGGGCGGCCTCCAGCCGTGTTGAGCGCCACGGATCTGTGCCGTTGATTCGGAGGCGATCGGGTTTGGACCTGACCACGATCCTACAGTTCACGGTGAACGGCCTCTTCATCAGCGCGGCCTATGCGCTGGTGGCCCTGGGTCTGACCCTGATTTTCGGCGTCCTGCATATTGCGGACTTCGCTCAGGGGGCTCTGTACATGCTCGGGGCGTACGTGAGCTTCTACGCGACGCAGGCCCTGGGCGTGAGCTACTTCGTGTCGGTGCCCATGGCCATGGGGCTCACGGGAGCCCTGGCGACACTCAACGGCGCGCTCGTCTACCGCCCGCTCCAGCGACACGGGGGTGCCCTGACCTTCGTCGCGGCCCTGGGGATCCTTCTCATCCTCCAGAACGTGGCGCTGTGGCTGTTCGGAGGCGACTTCCGGCTGATCGCCTCGCCCTTCGGGGAAGGCAGGATCACTGTCGGGGAGGTCGTCCTGACCCATCACCAAGCGTTCGTTTTGGTTGTGACGGCCTTGCTCCTCGGGGGCGTCTGGATGGGCTTGCGTTACACCAAGCCGGGCAAGGCGTTGCGGGCCCTGGCACAGCAACCGGAGGCGGCGAGGCTTGTGGGCATCGACAGCGCGCGGCTGGGCTTGGCAGCCTTCGCCCTGGCGGGAGCACTGGCCGGGGCGGCCGGAGCGCTGATGTCGGCCATGCGGGCGTTCGACCCTCACATTGGGGCCGTCGTAATCCTGAAGTCGTTCGCCATCGTCATCTTCGGGGGGATGGGGAGTGTGCCCGGAGCAATCGTGGGGGCTCTGGTGGTGGGCATGGCGGAGACTCTCACGGCGGCTTATCTGGCGGCGGAATTCGCGGATTTGGTCGGCTTCGCGCTCATGATCGTGATCCTTTTCGCGCGGCCCCAGGGACTGTTGGGCCGCGTGTGGGCCTAAGCGGGTGCCCATGCGCGGGATGTCCTTCCTTCCCCGGGCTGCATGGCTCGCCGCCCTGGCCGTTGCGGTTCTGGCCCCACTGGTGCTACGGAGTCCTGCGCACCAGAACCTGCTGGTGTTGACGGGCGTGAACGTCATGCTGGTGGCGAGTCTGGACCTGCTCATCGGTCAGAGCGGGCTGTTGTCGCTAGGCCATGCGGCGTTCTGGGGGATCGGGGCCTACACCTCGGCGCTGCTGACCCTGCGAGCGGGGGTGCCATTCCTCGTGGCGCTGCCGGGAGCCGTGGGTGCCGCAGCGCTATGTGGGATCCTAATCGGATACCCCTCCTTGCGGCTGCGCGGTCACTACTTCGTTCTGGTGACCTTCATCTTCGGAATCATCGTTACGTTGCTTCTTACCAGTCTCGTGACGGTGACACGGGGACCGATGGGCTTGCCGGGGATTCCGTTCGCGACTTTGCCACGGCCTTGGGGATCGGCTGTGGTTCTGAACACGTTCCAGGACAAGGTCAGTTACTACTATTTAGTACTCGCTGGAGTCCTGTTTACGCTTGGGGTCCGGGCGCGCGTACTGACCTCGCGTATGGGGCAGGCCCTGGTAGCCATCCGAGAGGACGAGGATTTGGGGCAGACTGTCGGGATCGACACGCACAGCTACAAGGTGGGGATCTTCACGCTCAGCACGGGCCTAGCCGGGATGGCGGGCTCCCTGTACGCGCACTACACCACGTTCTTGGCACCAGAGATTTTCGACTTTGTAGCGTCGTTCGACCTGTTCGTTATGAACCTGATCGGGGGGGCGGGTACCACAGCTGGGCCCGTCGTGGGACCGGTGCTCTTGACGCTGGTGCGGGACCTGCTTCGGGCAGTGCACCCGGTGCTGGCGGGCATTCTTTTCGGATTGTTCCTGATTGGGGGGATCGCTTTCTTGCCAGAGGGGCTGGTGGGCCGCTGGCAAAAGCTGGTTTGTCGTGCCGGTGGTCGGGGGAGCGACCCTGGACGGGGCGCGCTTCCTGTTCGTCGAGGAAGCGTGGCGCAGCACCCACAGGTAGCGGACGCGCTCCAGGCCGTTCGGGGAATGGAGGTTGGGCTGACGGCGGGAGTGGATGAGGGGCGGACGTCGCCGGATCGCCAAGCACCGCAGCCCCTGCGTCCCCGAATGGCCATCCTCGCGGTGGAGGGGCTTACGCGGACGTTCGGCGGGTTCCGCGCCGTATCCGGTTTGAGCTTCCAGGTGTTTCCTGGAGAGATTGTGGGCCTAGTCGGCCCGAACGGCGCCGGCAAGACGACAACGTTCAACCTGATCACCGGCTTTCTGCGGCCGACCGCGGGACGGATACGGTTTAGGGGGGAAGACGTCACTGGGATGCCGCCTCATCGACTGGCTTGTGCTGGGCTCGTGCGTACGTTCCAGCAGACGAGAGTGTTCAGCCGGCTTACGGTTACGGAGAATGTGCGTCTCGGCCTGCACCGGCATGAACGCGGGGGACTCTCGCGAGCACTGTTGGGCGGGAAGGCGGAGGAGCAGGCGAGGCTCGAGCGGCGCGTTCAGGAGGTGCTGCAGTTCACCGGCCTGTGGCATCAGCGCGACCGGCGCGCTGAGGAGCTGCCCTACGGAGAGCAACGAATGCTGGGGATCGCGGTTGCCCTGGCCGTGGAGCCGGAAGTCCTGTTGCTGGACGAGCCACTGGCCGGGATGAATCCTGCGGAAGCGGATGCTGCGATGGCATTGGTGTGCCGCATCCGGGAGCGGGGTGTGACCATCGTCCTGATCGACCATCATATGGAGACCCTGATGCGGTACTGCGACCGGATGATCGTCCTCCACCATGGGGAGAAATTAGCCGAAGGGTCCCCGGCAGAGGTGCGGGCGCATCCGGAGGTGATTCGGGTGTACCTCGGGGACGAGGCAGTGTTTTTGCGATGATGGAGCACGGAGCCCTCCGACCGGTTCAGGATGGGGAGCCTGTACCGCTGCTGACCCTGCAGGGGGTCACCGTTTACTACGGGCGAGTGCGGGCTCTACAGGGGCTCACCCTGGAGGTCCTGCCAGGCGAGGTGGTGGCTCTCCTAGGAGGGAATGGCGCAGGGAAGTCGACGACCCTGCGGGCCGTCTCCGGGCTGGTTCGTCCTGCAAGTGGGCACATCCGGTTCCGTGGGCAAGAGCTGACGCGGCTGGATCCGGCTGCCATCGTGCGCCTGGGCGTCGCCCACTGTCCGGAGGGGCGGAAGCTTTTCCCGGAGATGACCGTGCTGGAGAACCTGGAGCTGGGGGCCTACGTTCGCGCGGGGCGGCTGGACGAAGACCTCAGGCAGATTTTCGATCTCTTCCCGGTACTGAGGGAACGCCGACATCAGCTGGCAGGCAGTCTTTCCGGGGGCGAGCAACAGATGCTGGCCATTGGTCGTGCGCTGATGGTGCGTCCCACTCTCCTTTTGCTGGACGAGCCGACCATGGGACTGGCGCCGGCCATGGTTGTCGAAGTGGCGCGGGCGATCCGGGTCTTGAGGGCTCGCGGGACCACGGTGTTGTTGGTCGAGCAGAACGTTCAGGTGGCCCTGCGACTGGCCGACCGGGGCTACGTTTTGGAGAACGGCCGTGTTGTCGTTGAGGGTCGGGCGGAGGCTCTTGCACGTGATGACCGGGTCCGGAGGGCCTACCTCGGAGGGTGACGGAAGGCCTGCGGCGGAGGGCCTCCAGGAGCGTTGTGGTGTTTCGGTCGGCAAGCGGCCGGCTGGAGTGAGGGGAGGAGACTAGGGGAGACCACGGCAACTTACGCACGCGGGGACGCAGGGCGGAGGCGGCGCAGGCTACAGAACGCAGGCACGGTGGTGTTTTCACCCGACCTGCGTTCTCGAGCGAACCGGGTCGGGCTCGGGGACGGACCGGAGCGAGGACGGGGAAGCGAGAAAGCGGAACGCGGCAGGCCGAGGCTGACGCTTCGGGCAGTAGGGATCCGCGGTTTGGAGGGAGTGAGCTGGAGAGGACAGGTAACGCTTCGACCAGGCCTGCAGCTAGGACAGCGCTGGAGTTTCTCCGGCTTGTCGAACGGCGAGTGCTGGATGACGCGGCACAGTTGCTCGCACCAGACGCTTGGATGATTTTCCCGGGCGGGCGAACGTTTCGGCGGTTGGAAGAGGTAGTAGCGTTCGCGGGAGCGCGGTACCGCAGCATACGCAAACGCGTCGAAGCGGTGGACGTCGTCCCTGCCGGTGACCGTGACGTTGTCTACATCAAGGGGACACTTGAGGGGGTCAACCTTCAGGGTGTTCGCTTTGAAGGGGTGCGCTTCATCGATCGTTTCGTGGTGAGTGGGGAACGTATCCTTCTGCAGGAGGTGTGGAACGACCTAGCGGAGAGGGAGGCCCTGGCACGGGGGATCTGAGGACCCCGAACGCAGTGTCGCGAGGTGTAGCTTCAGGAGGTTGAAGGTACCGCAGTTGGGCGCCTGCGGGTGAGTCGATGGCGTACAGGAGGGCGGGCCGGCGGTACTGGGTGCTGTTCGGTGCTCTGGTGGCGGCGGCATGGGTTCTGGTGGCTGCAGCCGTGTGGCCCTTCTTGCGGGGTCCGTGAGGAGCCTCCCGCCCCGCAGCGGATCCCGGAGGGGCCTATGGTTTTCGACTGTCGCGGCACCCTCACCTGCGCGGTCTCAGCTCCGCCACCCGGGTCACCCCCTGCTGGGCCAGCGCCCGCACCACCTCCGCGGCTGGGCGCACCTGCTCCGGGACGTGATCCAGCAAGCGGAGGGCTTCCTGGAAGTCGCCTAATTCCCTGGCCGCCTCCGCCTTCATCACCCGCTCCTCGGGTTCATCCTCGTCCAGCAGGTCGAACAGCCGACGGAGGTTGTCTGCGGCCGCCTCCCGGTACTCGAGGGGAACCTCCGAGGCGGCGTCGTGCCGGACCAGGTCGTTGATTGCCCACCACAACCGCAGGCGCAGGTGGCGCTCTTTCTGCGGGTCGATAGTCACCCCGGAGCTGAGCGCGTCCAGGTAGTCCGTGACGGTTGGGTGCTGCACCACCGGGGCCCGGAGCCAAGCCTCGGGGACAGAGCCGGGTCCGAGATCGGGTTCCAGGGTGCCCTCGACCTTGGCCTCCGCCAGCCAGTAGAAGCCCCCACAGCCGCGGCACCTGACCAGATCCGGAAGGTCCGGCAGCATCGGGGCCTCGCACTTCCCGTCCGTCCAGTAGATGGCGCCCAGCGTGTTGCCCGACAGGAGAGTCTGCCGCCTCACAAGCATCCCGCAGCGCGGGCACGCCAGGATCAGGTCCGGACCCGGGATCAACTTGAGCACCTCCTCTGACAGGATTTTGGGAAGCCCCGGGCCCCGATGTCGCACCCCAGTACCCGCTCCGACACCGACCTTGGGGCTCTCCCACGGAGTGAACGCTGGGGCCAGCACTTTTCGACTGCGCCCCTGGGACCGTTCCAGGTGGTGCCCTCCGCCTGCTTGAGGACAGCGGGGCCGTGGGTGGTGCGGAGGCCGCACGGTCATGCCCTCACGCGCCCAGGAGAGTCGGTGTACTTCAGAGCGCCAGCCTGCTCGACCCCGGGACTACCGCAGCGGTCCAGAGCGGGTTCGAGGAGCTAGCGAATTCACGTCCGCCATGCCGCGGCGACCGGGGGGGTTGACATACACTACGGGGTATGGTATATAGGCGACGCGGGAAGTCCGTCGAGGGGAGGGTTCGAGCCATGCGTGGGTGCACGGGAACCGCGGACCGGGTGGTCCGGCTGTTGGTCGGCGTGGGGGCGTTGGCCCTGGCGCTGCAGCAGGGGGGCTCCGTACTGGGTTACGTCCTGTACGCGGTGGCCGCGGTGGGCCTGATCACGGGGCTGGTGGGCCGCTGCCCGTTGTACGCGCTCCTGGGCTTGCAGACCTGCGGGAAGGCCCGCAGCTGACCCCGGGGAGGCGAGGATGTCGGAAGTCATGCGGGCCCACGTGACCCTCAAACCCGAGGGGCGTTACCGCTTCCGGGTGGAGATGGACCAGCCGGAGTGGAGCCTGGTGGTGGACGAACCGCCTCCCCTGGGCGAGGGGGCGGGGCCGAACCCTGCGCGGCTGGTGGCCACAGCGCTGGGGCACTGCCTGGCCAGCAGCCTGCGGTTCTGCCTGGAGCGGGCGAGGGTTGCGGGCGAGGTGTCCGCGGCGGTGGACGTGGAGGTGCGGCGCAACGAGCGGGGCCGCTGGCGGATTGCCCGGGTCGCCGCGCATCTGGACCTGTCGGGCGTGGACCCTTCCCAGCGGGCCGCGGTGGACCGCTGCCTGGGGCTGTTTGAAGACTTCTGCATCGTGACCGCGAGCGTACGCCAGGGCATCCCGGTGGACGTACGGGTCCGGCTGGATGGCCAGCCCGTCCACGGCACAGAGCCCGAGGGGCAGGCGGCGGTCTAGAAGTCTGAAGTCTAGCGCAGCATCAGCAGGGTCTTCTGCAGTTTCCGCAGCGCGGCCTCGGCCTGGGGTTTGCCCTGCAGCTCCAGGCGGACGCACTGCTCCAGGCCTGCGGCGACCAGGTCCATGGCCACCCGGTTGAGGGCCGCACGGGTGGCAGCCACTTGCTGGGCCACCTCCGCGCAGTCCCTTCCTTCCTCCAGCATCCGCTGCAGCCCGCGCACCTGGCCCTCGATGCGCCGCAGCCTGGCGAGCAGCGAGGCGGTAAACTCCTCACCGAGCTTGATCGCGGTCGCCACGTGAACCTCCTACTGCTGTACCTGAGGGGCGGGCTCCGCCGCGCCGGAGGCCTGCAGCACGTACTGCAGGAAGGCCTCCTCGGGCCGGGCGCCCTCGAAGCTCCACGTGTCGTTCAGGACTACCTTGGGGACCCCCATGACCCCGTACCGGTCCGCCAGCTCGGGGAACTCCATGGCCTCCACCACGTCCGCCCGGATCTTGTCGGACTCCTGGGCCATGGCGTGGGCCAGGCGCGCGACCCCCGGGCAGTAGGGGCAGGTGGGGGTGACGAACACCCGGATGTGGACGGGGTGCCGGAGTCGGGCCAGGGCCTGGCGCGTCTGGGGTTTCAGCCCGCTGTCGGCTCTGGAGGCGGCCACGATGTCCTCCACCAGGACCGCGAACTCCAGTCCCGCGGGGATCCCGTAGTAGCGGGCACGGGCCTGCCCGTCCTCGCCGATGAGGATGGCGGGAACGCCCTCGACCCCCGCCGCCCGCGCTTCCTCCGAGTCGGTGACGATGCTGCGGACCCTCAGGTGGATGCGCGGGTCCAGGGCGGCCAGCTCCTCCAGCAGCTGCTGGGTGGCCTCACAGGTCTGGCAGTCCGCTCCGGGCAGGGCTAGGCCCGCCCGCGAGGTGGTGAAAAGGGTCAGGGTCACGTCCCCCACCAGTTCCTTCTGGAACCGCCTGCGCAACGCTTCCCGGTCTGCCGGCTTCAAAAAGCTCACAGCGCCTCCCCTCCCTCGTACTATACTCCGTAGGGTATTTTCCCTACCCGGCCAGCTGCTGTCAACCCGGGCTTCTGTGGCCGGGCCGACAGGTGGCTAAACGTCGAGGGGCACCGCAGGGTCGTAACGGCTAGAGCCTATAGTCCGGAAGCAGCCACGGGGGTCGGGCAAGGGTGCGCGGTCTTGGGAGGCCGGGGTTTGCACGGGCAGCCCTCACGGTGGCGGTCTGGCTCGCCATGCTGGCGGACATCCCGTCCTGGGGGGCGCTGGCTAGCGGGCGCCGGGTGTCAAATCCCTTCGGGGTCATGCTCCCGCCGCGGCTGGCGGCGTCCGGGCGGGGCGTGGAGGTGGCCAGGGCGCTGGGGGTTCGGTACGTGCGACCCGACGCCGTCCTGGCGGCAAGGGGGGACGCCTCGTGCCCCACCTGCGATCGGTTCCGGCAGGGCGGGTTCGACTTGGTGCTCACCCTGCGGCACACCTCAGACCCGCGCGTCCCCTCGCGTCCGCCCGGCGACCTCCCGGGATGGCAACGCACGGTGGAGGAGGTACTGAACCGATACCGCCCGAGGGTCCTCGTGGTGGAGAACGAGGAGAACTCGCCCCTGTTCTACACGGGCAGCCCAGAGGAGTACGCGGCCGAGCTGAAAGTCGCCTGCCAGGTGGCGCACCAAAAGGGCATCCCGTGCGCCAACGGCGGGCTGGTCAGCACGCTGGTGGCCCTGCTGGTCTATGACCACTACCGGACGAGCGGGCAACTGGCCGTGGCCCGAGACTACGCTGCCAGGGCCTTGCCGCCAGAGATACGGCGGCAGTTGGACTCGCCCCACGCACGAGAGCAGATTGAAAAGGGCAAAGCGCTTGTTTCAGCCTACCGCACCGCCGGGGTGGATTACGTGAACTTTCACTGGTACATCGCCGATACCCGCGCCCTGGGGGAGGCCGTGGCTTATCTCAGGGCGCAGACGGGCCTGCCGGTCCTCACCAACGAAGTCGGCCAGACCACCGACGACCCCGACCAGACGACGGCCGTCATGGGCAAGATCGTGGAGCTGGGCATTGCGATTGCGGTGTGGTTTGGCATGGACGGGCCGAAAGCGCGGGGTTTGGTCGATCCTGACGGCACGCTGCGGCCCACGGGGGAGGCGTTCCGGCGCTTCGTTTCCCAGAACTTCAGGTAGACCCCAAGGGTCAGGCCCTCCTGACTTTAGAACCGCCGCGGACGGGGGACTTGATTCAGGTCTCTGAACTCGGTCCGGTGACGGCCTGCCAACGCGAAGATCCTGGTCTATGGCTCACCCGAGGCCGCTCCCTGGCATGTCAGGTGGCTCCTCCTGGGAAGCGCCGCGGGCCGATGGTCAGGCAAGTCAACCAGGTCGAGGTGATGTTCCCGGAGCCGGGGGGCGAGGGAGAACGGGGCGCCTTGCGCGCCTCCCGACAGCAGGCGTCGTGGAGGCGGTGCTGAGGGAGGAGGTCTGTTCCGGCTCGGGACTGGCCCGTCCGGTTTCTCGATGGGGCTCCAGCCCGTAGCCTGGGCGGGAACTCCCCTTCTGAAACCCCTCTTCCGCGTGAACGCTACCGGGACGAGGGCGCAAGCGACGCCGGCTCGGAGTGGAGCCGGAGGTGCCGGGGGGATCCGGCGCGGCGACGGAGGGAAAACCGTGCGGTACACTATGTCTCGTGCGGAGCCGCCGCCCAAGGCGCTCCAGCTGGGAGGGAACGATGCGGATGAGGGTCGTGCGCTACGGGGCGGCACTCGTAGCGGTACTGGTTCTGAGCGGGACGGTGGCCGCGCAGGCGCCCGTCACGGTCCGGGTGGGGACCCTGAAGCTGGTGGGCGGGGCCCCGCTGTTCTGGGCCGACGAGCGCGGCTACTTCCGGCAGGAAGGGCTGGACGTGCGGATGGTGTACTTCGGGGCTGCCGCTCCGGTGGCCACCGCCACGGCCACGGGTGACGTGGAGGTGGGCGCCACCGGCATCACGGGTACCCTGTTCAACCTGGCTGCGGGCGGCGGGAAGATCTGGCTGGTAGCGGACCGGGGTCAGGAGCGGCCCGGCTACCCCTTGAACGCGGTGGTGGTGCCCCGGTCCAGCTACGAGGCCGGGATCCGGAGCCTGCGGGACCTGCGGGGGAAGCGCGTGGGGCTCACCACCCTGGGTTCCACCTTCCACTACCAGATCGCCAAGCTCCTGGAGCGCGAGCGCCTGGCTCCTCAGGACGTGGAGCTGGTGCCCCTGCGGGACCTGTCCCTGGTAGTCCAGGCCCTGCGGGCTGGCCAGATCGCCGCGGCCATCCTGTCGCCGCCGTGGGGCGCGGTGGCGGAGGAGGAGGGCTGGGGCAAGGTGCTGTTCTACGTGGGTGACCGCCTGGTAAACCAGGTCACGGGCGTATTCTACGGCGACCGGATGCGGCAGAACCGCGATCTGGGCGTGGCGTTCATGAAGGCGTACGTGCGGGCGACCCGGGAGTACCACGACAGCTGCCTGCGCAGGTCCCCGGGGCCCCTGTGCGAGTCCATCGTGCGCGTGACGGCGCGGGTGGTGGGCGCACCGGAGTCCGCCGTGCGGAAATCCCTGCCCTACATCGACCGGGACGCGCGGTTGTACCTGCTGGACATCGAGCGGCAGATCGCGTGGTACCTGCAGAACGGGATGCTGCAGCGGCCCCTTTCGGTGCAGCAGTTCGTGGATACGAGCTTCGTGAACGAGGCCGTGCGGCAGCTCGGCCGGTAACCGCGGGTTTCCGGCGGCCACAGAACCCGGAGTCGGGGCAGCCTGCGGGCCGAGGTGCGGGGCGTGCAGGTCCGGTTCGAGTCGGTGCACAAGACCTACCGCAGGCGCGACGGCATCGAAGTCCCGGCTTTGGCCGGGGTGGACCTCGCGGTGGCGAGTTCCGAGTTCGTGTCCCTGGTGGGGCCCAGCGGCTGCGGCAAGTCCACCCTGCTGCTCATCGCGGCGGGGCTCATCCCTCCGTCCTCCGGACGCGTGGTGTTCGAGGGGGACGCGGGGGGCCGTCCCCGGACCGCGGTGGTCTTCCAGGAGTTCGCCCTCTTCCCCTGGAGGACGGTGCTGGACAACGTGGCCTTCGGGCTGGAGGTCCGCGGGGTGGGCCGTGCGGAGCGACTGGAGCGGGCCGCGGCGCTGGTCCGCCAGGTGGGGCTCTCGGGGTTTGAGTCCCGCTACCCGTACGAGCTGTCCGGGGGGATGCGGCAACGGGTCGGGATCGCCCGGGCCCTGTGCGTGGACCCCGCGGTGCTGCTGATGGACGAACCCCTGTCGGCCCTGGACGCCCAGACCCGGCAGCTCCTGCAGGAGGACATCCTGCGCCTGTGGGAAGCCACGCGCAAGACGGTGCTGTACGTGACTCACAACATCCAGGAGGCGGTGTTCCTGAGCGACCGCGTGGTGGTGATGTCCCGCAGGCCGGGCCGTGTCCGGGAAGTGCTCCCGGTGCCCTTCCCGAGGCCGCGTACGGAGGCGCTGCTCGCGGACCCGGAGTTCGGCCGGTTCTGCCACCGCATCTGGTCCAGCCTGAAGGAAGAAGCGCGCGCAGCGCTGGAGGAAACCCATGGCGACGGAAGTCCGGCGTGACGTGGTGGTCCTGGAGGCCCGGGCGGAACGGGCGGAGGGTGGGTGGGGCCCCGCGGTGCGGGCAGCCTCCCTCGCGGGCGTGGTCGCAGCGTGGGAGCTAGCCGCGAGGCTGGGCGGGATCCCCTCGGTGTTCCTCCCTCCTCCTACCGCCGTGGCTGCGGAGCTGTTGGGAATGGCCACCGGTGGGGAGCTGTGGAGGAGCCTGCAGGCCAGCCTTGTCCGGATCGTCCTGGGCTTCCTGGTGGGGACCGGGGTCGGAGTGGTCGTGGGGACCCTGGCCGCGGTGTCACCCCTGGCGGAGGCGGTGGTGGACCCGCTGATCGCGGCTACCTACCCCATCCCGAAGATCGCGTTGCTTCCGCTGCTGGTGCTGTGGCTGGGCATCGGGGAGGCGTCCAAGGTGGCGGTGATCGCCATCGGGGCGTTCTTCCCGGTGGCGGTGGGGGCCATGGCGGGGATCCGGGGCACCGACCCGCAGCTGGTGCGAGCGGCGGTGAGCCTGGGAGCGTCTCCCTTTCAGGTGGTCACCAAGGTGCGGCTGCCCGCGGCGCTGCCCGTGATGTTCGCAGGCTTCCGCTTGGCGGCGGGAATGTCGCTGCTCCTGGTGGTTTCCGCGGAGATGATCGCCGCGGCCGAGGGCATCGGCTTCACGATCCTGCACGCCGGCGACCTGATGCAGACGCCCAAGCTGCTGGCCGCCATCGTGGTGCTGTCCGCCCTGGGGGTCCTCTCTACCTGGGGGCTGCAGGCGCTGGAGCGCAGGGTGGTGCGGGGCCGCGCCCACTAGCGGCCCCACCGGAGTGGAGCCTCGGCGCACGGCGCGTTCCCCGGGAAGCGTGGCCGGGGACAGCGGGCCCGCGGCGAGCCGCGGAGACAGGAGTTTGCCGTGAGGGGACCCAAGCAACCCTGCGCCCACGGCCAGATGCCCACCACAGAGGTGGAGCAGGCCAAGCAGGCGGTCCGGGAGCGCGTGTGGCGCCTACTCGAGGACCGGGGCGTGGCGCGCTTCCCGGGTGCCTGGGGCCGGATCCCTAACTTCCAGGGTGCGGAGCAAGCGGCTGTCCGACTGGCCTCTACGGAGGAGTGGCAGCGCGCACGGGTGGTGAAGGCCAACCCCGACAGCCCGCAGTTGCCGGTGCGCGCCCGCGCCCTGGCCGATGGGAAGCTGCTGTACATGGCGGTTCCCAGGCTGGCCAAGCCGGAACCCTTCGTGTGCGTGGACCCGGCCCGGCTGCGGTCGAGTTGGCGCGAGGCGGCGTCCATCCGCGGCGCCTTCCGGCGCGGCCGCCCCGTAGGCCTAGCGGAGATGGTCCACGTGGACCTCGTGGTCTGCGGGAGCGTGGCGGTGAACCGGAAGGGTGTACGGGTGGGCAAGGGCGGCGGTTACTCGGACCTAGAGTTCGGGTTGCTGCGGGCGTTCGGGCTGGTGGACGACGACACGGTGATCGCTACCACGGTGCACCCCCTGCAGGTCCTCACGGACGAGCTGCCGGAGACCGAGCACGACTTCCGCGTGGACCTGATCGTGACCCCGGAGGAGGTGCTGCGCGCCCCGAGGGCCCCACGGCCGCCGGGGATCCTGGTCGGCCACCTGAGCGCGCGGAAGCTGCAGACCGTCCCCGTGCTCCGGGACCTGTTGCGCTGAAGCGCCGGGGCCAGTTTCGCCAGGTCGGTTAGAATGGGCTTGACATGGCCTTCACAGTAGAGGACTTCTCCGGCCTTCTGCGGTTGCTCCACGAGCACCCGGAGTGGAGGGCTCAGCTGCGGGCCATCCTCCTAGCCCGTGTTTGACAACGGCAGGGCTGGAACCCGCATGGTTAGCCGTTGCTGGTTAGGCGATTTCACTACAGGGGTCAGGGGGCGTGAGCCTGGGCAGCCCCACCGCCTTGAGGACGGCCTGGGCGTGGGGGGTGGGCTTGGTAACGAGCCGAGTCTGGTGCCCGTCCAGTTCCAGGGTGACCAGCCGCACGGGGCGGAGGGCCTCCAGGGCGGTATCCAGGGAAAGCGCCAGCCCGGCTCGCTGCAGGGCTTTTTCCAGGGCAACGCCCAGCACCAGGGCCAGGTGGGCCACGAACAGGTGGGCCCGGACGCGCGGCTCGGTCCGGTGGTAGATAGGACGGAGGGCCAGGACGTCCTTGAGGCAGCGGAAGCCCCGCTCCACGGTCTGCAACTCCTTGTAGGCGGCCACCGCCTGGTGGACGTCCAGGGTGGGGTGGTTGGTCTGCAAGACGTAGGTGCCTTCCACCGGCAGCTCGGCGCGCAGCTTGGCCCGATCCACCCAGAAGTGGAAGCGTCCGTCAGGGCCCAGGGCCCAGGCGAAGTAGGGGTGGCCGTGGCAGTGGCTGAGGATCGCCCCGGCGCGGGCTCCGATCTTCTCGGGGGCCCGCAGCCGCCCGGTGGCCACCGCCTGGGCGAGGGTGCGCAGGGCATCCCGACTCCGGCGCATGGCCTCCTTTCTGCGCTGCCGCTCCCAGCTCCGCCGCTGGGGGCTGCGCACCACGATGTACCGATCCCCATGACCGGGCAGGCGGAGTTCCTGGGCTTGGCCCCCCTCGGGTAACGCCTGCCAGGTCCCCCCTGCCGCCTGCTGCAGCACCGCCTGAACCCGCGGACTCCGCCGGCGGACCAGCCCCACCAGGTACCGGTCGCCGTCCTCGCTTATGACCCGCAGGTTCTCCTCGCTCACCATCCCCCGGTCCGCTACCCACACCACCCGCTGGAGGGCAAACCGCCTCCGGACATCTTCGATCACCTCCCTGACGGTGCTGCGGTCTGCTCGGTGGCCCTCGAACACGTAGGACGCCACCGGCCACCCACTGGCCATCACCACC
>CALIMJ010000041.1 GCA_938028835.1 uncultured bacterium
GGACGGCCGAGCTGAAGCGGTGGTGGAAGGGTACACGGGCGGCGCCCACTGCTGTTTCGTGTACCTGGTCTTCGAAAGCCGGCCGGGCGGGGTCCGCCAGCTCGACGGCTTCGACCTGGGCAACGGCCGCCTGGCGCGCGCAGAAGATCTGGACCGCGACGGCCGAGTTGAGCTGCTGGCCCATGACGACCGCCTTGCCTACTTCGACGACCTGCCCTTCGCGTACTCGCCTAGGCTTCCGCTGGTCCTCTGCCGGAGTGGAGGGGACCGGTTCGAGGACTGCACCGAGCGGTTTCCGGACGTGCTTTCGTCGGAGCTCGCCCGGGCCACACGTTCCCTGGAGGACAAGGTTCGCCGCCTCCGCACGCCACAGGCCGACCGCGAGGTCACGGAGCTGGAGGCGCGGTCGGAAGCCCTGACGGTGTATGTCCTCACCGTCCGTCTGGGGAAGCCCGAGGAAGGCCGGGCCCGGGTGCAGCGCCTGTGCCGGACCTGCCTGCAGTGGCTGGATCGCCATTCGGGCGAGCTCTCCGAGATGTTGCGGAGACCGCGGCCGCGACCCTGGCGGTCATCCCTTTTCGTGTCACGGGATGCTGGATAGGATAACCCGTGGATGGCTGCTCGGGGACAGCCTGACAAGCCCAGCTCCGGGGGTGGTGCCGGGACGCTTCGGGTCGGGGAAGTCCTGCGCACGCGGCGCGAGGCTCTCGGTCTGTCTCTCGAACAGGTGCACGCCCAGCTGCGCATTCCCGCCCGCTGGCTGCGCGCCATCGAGGAGGAGCGCTTCGAAGTTTTCGACTCGCCCCAGTACGCCAAAGGGTTCGTGCGGTCGTACGCAGAGTTCCTCGGGCTGGAAGCCGAACCCCTGGTACAGGCCGTGGCAGCGCGGGTGGGTACCGGACCCAAGCCGCAGCTGGTGGCACCCAGCGGTGACGTCCCTATCCGGCCCGTGAGTCCGCCGTCGCGGCTGCGGCGCGTGCTGGCGTGGGCGGCCCTGGCCGCGGCCGCAGGCCTCCTGTGGCTGGGATACGTGGGCTACCGTCAGCTGCGGGCCTTCTACGCCAGCGGCGAACCGGCTCCGGCCGCCACACCCCTGGTACCGTCGGGCGAGGAGCCACAGGCGGCACCCAGCCCTGCGCTGCCGCCACCGGCCATGGCGGGGGAGAATGCGGTGCGGGTGGTGCTCGCCGCGGAGGACGTGTCCTGGCTGCGGGTGGTGGCGGACGGGCGCCGGGTGTTCGAGGGGTTCATCCGGGCGGGGGAGCGCAGGGAGTGGGAGGCCTCCGAGAGCCTGCACGTGGTCATCGGCAACGCCGGAGGGGTGCGGGTGCAAATGAACGGTAGGGACCTGGGGCTGCTCGGTGCGCCGGGCGAGGTGGTCCGTCGGACCTTCACCCCGCCCCCAAGGTAAGTTCAGGAGAAAACACCCGGCCGGACAGAGCCGCGGGTCTGTAGCAGCTGTCCCGGAGGTTTCAGAGTGGGAGAGGTCAGGCGCGCAGAGGTCATCTCCGTGGGGACCGAGCTCCTGCTCGGCCAGATCACGGACACCAACGCCACCTACATCTGTCAGCGGATGGCGGAATGCGGGATCCCCGTGTACTTCCGCCAGACGGTGGGCGACAACTTCGAGCGGGTCCAGGAGGCCTTCCGTCTGGCTTGGTCACGGGCGGAACTGATCGTGTTCACGGGAGGGCTGGGTCCCACGGAGGACGACCTCACCAAGGAGGCGGTGGCCGCGGTCCTGGGCGCGGACCTGGTGGAGGACCCTGGCGCGCTGGCGCACCTCGAGCAGTTCTTCGCCCGCCGGGGGCGCAGCATGACCGCCAACCAGCGCCGTCAGGCGCTGATCCCCAGGGGTGCGCTCCCCATCCCCAACCGTTGGGGTACCGCGCCGGGCGTTTTCTGGGAGGCGGACGGCCGGGTGGTGGTGATGGTCCCGGGCGTCCCGCGGGAGATGCGGGGCATGGTGGACGAGTTCGTCCTCCCCGAGCTCCGTCGGCGCGGCTGGATGGGTCAGGAGGTGATCCGGTCGCGGGTCCTGCGCACCGTCGGCATCGGCGAGGGCCAGCTGGAGGAGCTGATCCGCGACCTCATCCACACTACCAACCCCACCGTAGCTCCCCTGGCCCACGTGGGAGAGGTGCACCTCCGGATCACCGCCCGCGGCTTTCCTGAAGAGGTCTCACGCCTGCTGGACGAAGCGGAGGCCAGGTTGCGCCAGCGCCTCGGTGACGCGGTGTACGGCGTGGACGACGAGACCCTGGACGGGGTGGTGGGGCGCCTGCTCCGGGACAGCGGGCTGCGGGTGGCGGTGGCGGAGTCGTGCACGGGCGGGCTGGTGGGTGAGCGGCTTACCTCGGTCCCGGGCAGCTCCGCGTACTTCCTGGGCGGGGTGGTGGCGTACGGGAACGAGGCGAAGGTGAAGCTGCTCGGCGTGCCGCAGAGTCTGCTGGAGGAGTTCGGGGCGGTCTCCGCGGAGGTGGCGGAAGCCATGGCGCGCGGCGCCCGGGAGGCCTTCGGCGCAGACGTGGGGATCGCGGTGACGGGGATCGCGGGGCCCAGTGGCGGCACGGAGGCCAAGCCCGTGGGACGGGTGTATTTGGCGCTGGCAGACGCGCAGTCGAGCCGCACGGTGCGGGCGGACTTCGGAGAAGAGCCCGGTCGGGAGGGCGTGCGCCGGCTGGCGAGCCAGGCGGCTTTGAACCTGCTGCGCCGCTACCTGCTGGAGCGGGGAGGCTAGCACGGGTACCGGGGGCGGATCGCGCAGGCGAGCTTCTGTGGCCGGGGAACAGGCCTCCGGGTCCGCGACCGGGGTACTGCGCCTGTTCGTGGCCGTCAACCTGGATCCCGCACTGCGATCGGCGGTCGAGGACGTGCGGCGCAGGCTCCTGGAGGCGTGGCCGCAGGGTGCGCAACTGGTCAAGTGGGTGGAACCCCACAACCTGCACCTCACCCTCAAGTTCCTGGGCCCGGTGGAGGCGTCCCGGGTGTCCCGCGTGGCTGAGGTCCTGCGCGCGGTGGAGTCCAGCGCGCCCTTCGACCTGCACCTGGTGGGCCTGGGCGCTTTCCCGAGACCCCGGGGCGCTCGGGTGCTGTGGGTGGGAGTACGGGAGGGGTCGCAGGAGCTGGGTCACCTGGCGCAAGTGGTCGAAGACGCCCTGCAGCCCCTGGGTTTCGGCCGGGAGGAGCGGCCGTTTTCCGCCCACCTGACCATTGGCCGCCTGAGGACCCCTTCCTACCACCCGCAACTTGAAGCGGCCCTGAATCAGAACTCGAGTGTCGAAATCGGCTTCCAGCACGTTCACTCAGTGGAGCTGGTACAGAGCAGTCTGCGGCCTGCCGGGCCCGTGTACACGGTGGTGCGGTCGTACCGGCTGGCCGGAGAGGTCGGGAGTTGACATGCAAACGTACGTTTGGTAACGTTTGGACAACGTATAGGGGAGGCGGACCATGAACGAGCGGCAGAAGGCCCTGGAGCTGGCCCTGGCCCAGATCGAGCGGCAGTTCGGCAAGGGCTCCATCATGAAGCTGGGGGAGGCCTCCCAGCGGCTGGCGGTGGACGTGATCCCGACCGGCGCCCTCAGCCTGGACGTGGCGTTGGGGGTAGGCGGGGTTCCCCGCGGAAGGGTGGTGGAGATCTACGGGCCTGAGTCCTCCGGCAAGACCACCCTGGGCTACCACATCATCGCGGAGGCCCAGCGGGAGGGAGGAGTAGCGGCCTTCATCGACGCGGAACACGCCCTGGACCCCAACTACGCGCGAGCCCTCGGGGTGAACCTGGACGAGCTGCTCATCTCTCAGCCCGACAGCGGCGAGCAGGCCCTGGAGATCGCGGAGACCCTGGTCCGGTCCGGCGCGGTGGACGTGATCGTGGTGGACTCCGTAGCGGCCCTGGTCCCCCGTGCGGAGCTGGAGGGCGACATGGGCGACGCCCACGTGGGGCTGCAGGCGCGGTTGATGTCCCAGGCCCTGCGCAAGCTGGTGGGCGCCATCAACCGGTCCCGCTGCGTGGTGGTGTTCATCAACCAGATCCGGGAGAAGGTGGGGGTCCTGTTCGGCAACCCGGAGGTCACCACGGGCGGCCGGGCCCTCAAGTTCTACGCGTCCGTGCGCATGGAGATCCGCCGGACCGAGCACATCAAGAGCGGCGAGGAGATCAAGGGCATGCGGGCCCGGGTGAAGGTGGTGAAGAACAAGTTAGCCCCGCCCTTCCGCGAGGCGGAGGTGGAGATCTACTACGGCCGGGGGATCTCCAGGGCCGCGAGCCTGCTGGACGTGGGCACGAGCCTGGGCTTGATCCAGAAGGTGGGCACGTGGTTCAGCTACGGGGAGATGCGCATCGGGCAGGGCCGCGACAACGCCCGGGAGTTCCTGGAGAACAACCCTGAACTGGCCGCGGAGATCGAGGCGAAGCTGCGGGAGAAGCTGAACCTGGGCCGCCCGCGGACGCCGCTTCCGGAGACTCCTGTGGCGGCGGAGCCCGC
>CALIMJ010000042.1 GCA_938028835.1 uncultured bacterium
CGAGCTGCTGGGCCAGGCGGCCCGCATCGTGGTGCAGGCCGGCTACGGGTCGGTTTCGCTGCTGCAGCGGAAGATGAAGATCGGCTACGTGCGCGCCGCGCGGCTGGTGGACCAGCTGGAGGCGAGGGGGATCGTGGGGCCGCCGCAGGGCAGCAACCCGCGGGAGGTCCTCGTGACCCTGGAGGAGCTGGACCGACTCCTGGGCGCGCCTCAGCCGCGCTGAGGCGTGTGGCCGCTGCGCCGCGGACGATCTCGGCTCTGCCCGATCCGCGGGTGAGGGAGCGGGGGCAACTGCGCGCAAAGCTTCCGAGAATTCCGCAGGAGGCCCGACGCGTTGTGCTCGCACCCGGAGACCGGGGGAGTGGGTTTTGGCGGAAGCCCAGGGAGGAGGTCGAGTGACTGAAGCACAAGGACGTCCAAGCGTGCGACGGGCAGGCGGAGTCGGTTGGGCGGAGGCCGCGGGCGGCGTGCGAGCAGGTCTTGTGGTCAGCGACCGGGGCACGAGGAGTAAGGAACGCCGATGGTCCTCCGAGGCCTCCCCTCAGCCAGTCTGCTGGGACCAGGCCCGTCCGAAAGCCACCGCCACCTGCCCGGCCAGCTGCGCGTTGGAGCGCAGCAACGCCACGTTGACCTCCAGGGACCGGCCTGCGGTGAGGTCCGCCAGCGCGGACAGCAGGTACGGGGTGAGGTCCGCGCCCCGCACCGCCTGCGCGGAGGCGCGAGCGACCGCCGCCCGCACCGCACGCTGGACTTCTTCCAGGGGCAGGGCCACGTCCTCGGGGGGCGGGTTCGCCACCAGCAGGCCCGTGCGCTGGCCGAGGGTGCGCTTGGCCAGCAGCACCGCGGCTACCTGCTCCGGGGAGTCCACGCGGTGCGGCACCCGGAAGCCGCTGTCCCGTGCGTAGAAGTACGGGAAGCGGTCGGTGCGGTAGCCCACCAGCGTCACGCCCGCGGTGTCCAGGTACTCTAAGGTCAGCTGGGGGTCGCAGACCGCCTTCGCACCGGAGCACACCACCGCGATCGGGTAGTGGGCGAGGGCCTGTAGGTCGCTGGACACGTCCCACGTGTGGGAGCCTCCCAGATGCACCCCGCCCACGCCTCCCGTGGCCACCACCGGGATCCCCAGGCGGTCGGCTACCGCTACCGTAGCGGAGACCGTGAGCCCTCCAGTGGCCCCGTGCGCCACGGCCACGGGCAGGTCGCGCTCCGCCACCTTCCACACGCCAGGACGGGTGAGCCTCTCCAGAGCTTCCTTTGAAGCTCCTGCCACGATCCTTCCGTCGAGGATCGCCACCGCGGCGGGAAGTGCGCCCGCGGCGCGGACCTCGGCCTCCACCTCCTCCGCGGCCTTCAGGGCGAGGGGGTGTGGCAGCCCGTGGGACACCACCGCGGTCTCCAGGGCCACCACCGGGCGGCCCCGGGTCAGCGCGTCCAGGACGTCGTCCTGCACCTCAACGGCGGGAGTCGACCCCGGCGAGCTCACGCAGCACCTCGAAGCTGAGCTTCGGGTTCGTGGCGCCCTCCACCTGCACCGTCAGAGCTCCTGCCCACGCACAGACCCGTGCGGCCTCGTGATCCCGGTAGCCGGCGAGCAGGCTGAACACCGCACACGCGGCCACCGCGTCCCCGGCCCCCGTGGCGTCCGCCACCGGCACCTGTGGGGCGGGCACGAAGACCTCCTCCTGCCCGCACCACACCAGCCCCTGCGGGCCCAGGGTCACCACCACTCGCTCACACCCCGCCCCGCGCAGCCGGTCTGCGGCCCGGAGCGCCTCTTCCGGACTGCGGACCTCGAGGCCCGAAAGCACCGCAGCTTCCGGTGCCCCGCAGGCCAGCAGCCAGGTACCCTGCAGCCAGGCCCGCAGGCGCGGAGCCTTCGCCGGCGAGACCGCCAGGAAGCACCGCGGCGCCCTCATCTGCGCGACCGCCGCCAGCAGCGGCTCGGATAGGTTGGCGTCCGCCACCACCGCGTCCACGGGCCCGCAGCGCGCCAGGGCTTCGTGTAGGTGTTCGGGTCGGAGCGCCTCGCAGGCCCGCATCTCGGACACCGCCCACGCCGGCTCCCCGCCCGCGGCAAGCGCCACGTAACTGTCGGGTTGACCTCCCACCGGGACCGGGTGCACCACCACGCCTGCCTCCCAGGTAGGGGCCAGGATCCGCTCCCACAAAGGATCCCGGCCTGCCGCGCACACCAGGTGCACCCGGGCCCCCAGGCGGCTCAGGTTCTCCGCCACGTTGCGGGCGGCCCCGCCGGCCCCGAACGTCACCCGCCCCGGGTTGCTCTCCCGGGGGTGCAGGGACGGCGTGCGCGCCAACACGTCCAGGTTGGCGCCACCCACCGCCAGTACCACAGGGCGAGGGCCCACCCACACCTCCCGCACTCAAGTTCGCTGGGCCCGGGATCAGATCCCTGCGGCAGGATGCCCGGCCGCAGGCGCCGTAGTCCTTTTCCTGACCGGCCTGCGGGGCCGGCAGCACGAGGACGGAGGCGAACCATGCGGTCCAAAGCGGGTTTGGTGTTGGCAGTGGCGGTGGCCCTGGCCCTCCTGCCGCAGGTGGCTCCTACCCTGGCGGCACCGCGGACCTTCAAGATCGCCGTGGTGTCCGACGTGGGGGGCCGCGGGGATCTGAGCTTCAACGACATGGCCTTCAAGGGCGGGGAGGACGCGGAGCGGGACTTCGGCGTCCGCATGGTGGAGCTGGTCAGCAAGGTGGAGGCGGACTACGTGCCGAACCTGACCCGCGCGGCCCGGGACCCCGACGTGCAGCTCATCGTGGGGGTCGGCTTTCTGCTGAGCGACGCCCTGGCCCAGGTGGCCCGTCGGTTTCCGGACAAGAACTTCGTGGGCATCGACACCTTCGCCCAGTCCATCGTGAAGGAAAAGTTCTCCGCGCAGTACCCGCTGCCGAACCTGATGGACATCGTGTACGAGGAGCACAAGGGCAGCGCCCTGGTGGGCGCCCTGGGCGCCCTGCTGGCGGCACACTACGCCAAGCCCCACATCGGCGGCGTGTTCGGCATCGAGATCCCGGTGCTGTGGAAGTTCGAGATCGGCTACAAGTGGGGCGCCCGCTGGGCCACGGAGTGGCTGGCCAAGAACCGGGCCGACAAGGCGTTCACCTACCGCAAGGACTTCGTGCTGTGGACCTACACGGGAACCTTCAGCGACATCCCCAAGGGGTACGCGGCGGCCAAGGCCATGTACGCCAAGAACGCGGTGGCGGTCTACAACATCGCGGGGCCCCTGGGGCTGGGGATCAACCAGGCGGTCCAGGAGATCGCCCAGAGCCAGAAGCTGCGCATGGGCCCGCCCTTCTGGATCGGCGTGGACGCCAACCAGGACTGGATCAACCCGGGCTTCGTGATCGCCAGCATGATGAAGCGGGTGGACCGGGGCGTGTACTACGCCACCCGCTGGGTCCGGGACGGCCAGTTCCGGGACCTGGTGCGCCGCACCCAGGGGGTGGTTACGCTGGGCATCGGGACCCGTATCGCGGGGCAGCTGGCGGAGGGGATCTCCGTGAGCACCCTGGACGACCTGGACGAGTTCATCCGCATGGGGGTGCAGGCGGAGCGCCTGACCCGCAAGAAGGTCCTGCCCGCCTCGCCCGCGGAGATCAAGTCCAAGGTGAAGACCATGCGGGAGGCCCAGCCCAGGTGGGTGTGGGAGGCGGTGGCAGACCTCGAGAAGAAGATCCGGGAGGGTCAGGTCACCGTCCCCATGGTGGTCACCAAGCCGGACATCGAGCGCTGGCGGGGCGAACTGGGCTACCGGCCCGGGAGGTTTTTCGCGGCTGCGTACCGGTCGCCCCGGCGGTAACCGCGGCAGGGACGGGCCCGTCCGCGGGTGGAGCCGAGCAGCGTGAGGGAGCAGGCCCCGCGCGTGTGGATGCGCGGGATCCACAAGGTCTACCCCGACGGTACGGCGGCCCTCAAGGGCGTGGACTTTCACGTGCATGCGGGCGAGATCGTCGCCCTGCTGGGGGAGAACGGCGCGGGCAAGACCACCCTGATGAAGGTCCTGTCGGGCCTGCTCAGGCCCACCCGTGGTGAGGTCTGGGTGGACGGCCGGCCGGTGCACTTCCGCAACCCCTCCGACGCGCTCCGCTGCGGGATCGGGATGGTGCACCAGGTGTTCACCCTCGTCCCGCCCTTCACCGCGCTGCAGAACGTCCTGCTGGGGCAGGAAGGGACAAGGGTGTTGAGCCCTCTGCCGGAGGCATCGGCCCGGGCCAGCGTGCAGGCCCTGCTGGAGGAAGTGGGGCTTGAGGTGCCCCTGGACGTGCCCGTGGAGTCGCTGCCGGTGGGCGTCCAGCAGCGGGTGGAGATCTGCAAGACCCTCTACCGCGGCACCTCTGTGCTGATCCTCGACGAGCCCACCTCTGCGCTCACACCCGTGGAGGTGGACGAATTCTTCCGGTTCCTCAGCCGGCTGCGCGACCGGGGCACGGCCATCGTGCTGATCACCCACAAGCTGCGCGAGGTCCTGGAGGTCAGCGACCGCGTGGTGGTCCTCCGGCAGGGAGTGGTGGCGGGCGAACTGCCGACGAGCTCGGCGACCGCGGAGAAACTGGCGGAGCTCATGGTGGGTCAGCTCACCGCCCTGCGGGTGCGGAGGACCCCACGCGCACCGGGGCAGCCCGTTTTGTCCGTACGGGGGCTTACGGTCCGGAACGACCAGGGGCGCGTGGCGGTCCGCGACCTGTCCTTCGACGTCCGGGAGGGCGAGATCCTGGGTGTGGCGGGCGTGGAGGGCAACGGGCAGAGCGAGCTGGTGCAGGCGCTCACCGGGCTGCGGCGCCCGGAGTCGGGTGAGGTGCACCTGGAGGGTGAGCGGGTACCGTTTCTGGAGCCCCTGGCCCTGTACCGCCGCGGCCTGGCCCACGTGCCGGAGGACAAGGCGCGGTTCGGCCTGGCGCTGGGCTTCGACCTGGTGGAGAACAGCATCCTGGGCCGCCAGCGGGAGCCGCAGTTCCTCAGCTGGCTGGGTCGGCTGAACCGGCCGGTCATCCTGCGGTACGCTCAGGAGCTGGTCCGCCGCTTCCACGTGGTGGCCCCGGACCTCGCCACCCCCGTCCGCAGCCTGAGCGGTGGAAACCAGCAGCGGTTGCTGGTGGGCCGGGAGATCAGCAAGGAGCCCAGGCTGGTGGTGGCCATGCACCCCACCCGGGGGTTGGACGTCGCCTCCACCCTGTACATCCGCGAGCTGCTGGTGCAGATGCGGGACGCGGGGAAGGCGGTGCTGCTGGTGTCCGCGGACCTGGACGAGGTCCTGGAGCTCAGCGACCGGATCGCGGTGATGTACGCCGGGCAGTTCGTGGGCCTGGGTCCTGCAGAAGCGTTCCGGAGGGAGACGGTGGGGTTGCTGATGGGCGGGGTGGTGCCCGCGGGCGATGCGGACGCCGCGCGCGCTCCGTCCCCTCATTGAGTCCCTGGCCACCGTGGCCCTGGGCCTGGTGGCCGGCGGGCTGCTCATCTGGGCCTTCGGCCATTCGCCCGTGGCCGCCTACCGGGCACTGGCGGTCGGGGCTTTCGGTACCCGGGAAGACCTGCTGGAGACCCTGGCCTTCGCCACGCCCCTCATGCTCACCGCGCTGACCTTTGCGGTGGGGGTCCGCGGCGGGCTGTTCAACATCGGGGCCGAGGGCCAGATGTACCTGGGCGCGGTGGGTGCCACCTTCGTGGCGGGGATGGTGCCCATGCCCGCGGGCGTGCACCTGGCCGCGGCCACCCTGGCCGGGATGCTCGCGGGAGCCCTGTGGGCCCTGATCCCTGCGGTGCTGAAGGCGTGGCGGGGAGCCCACGAGGTCATCTCCACCATCATGTGCAACTGGATCGCCTTGCACCTGTCCATGTACCTGGCCATCAAC
This sequence comes from uncultured bacterium, assembly GCA_938028835.1. Lineage (GTDB taxonomy): Bacteria > Sysuimicrobiota > Sysuimicrobiia > Sysuimicrobiales > Sysuimicrobiaceae > Tepidifontimicrobium. Next base: position 5,872 of record CALIMJ010000042.1, read on the forward strand.
TTCCTGGCGGAACCTGGCCGGGCGGAGCGCACCGTGCCCGCGTTGCCTACCGCCCGCTACCCCGTGCTCAGCGAGGAGAGCACCCTGACCGCGGTCGTGTTCGTGGCGGTGGCCTTCGCCCTGCTGGTGTACGCGTACCTGTGGGGTACCCGGGCGGGCTACGAGTTGAGGCTCGCCGGGGAGAACCCTGACGCGGCACGGTACGCGGGGGTGCGTCCCGAGCGGGTGGTGGTGTTGAGCTTCGTGATCGGCGGGCTGGCAGCCGGCCTGGCCGGCGCCAGCCAGGTGATCGGACGTCCTCCCGCGTGGTCTTTGTACGCCACCCTGGGCAACGTGACCACCCTGGGCTTCGACGGGATCGGCGTGGCCCTGGTGGGCCGCAACCACCCCGTGGGGGGGATCCTGGCCGCGGTGCTGTTCGGCGCCCTGGCCAAGGGCGGAAGGCTGATGGAGTACGAGGTGGGGGTTTTGAGCGAGCTGGTCCGGGCCCTCAACGGCATCATCGTGTTGGCCATGGCCGTGCCGGAGCTGTGGAATCTGGTGGGCCGGAGGCTTGGGCGGTGAGGTGGGTGTGGTGGCTGGTGGCTGCCGTGGCCCTGGTGGGCGTTCCGCGCCTGCTGGAGCGGGCGGGTCTGCCTCCCGTCTCCCTGCTGGAGACCGGGTTGCTGGCCATGACGCCGCTGGCCCTGGCGGCCGTAGGCGAGTGCCTGAACGAGAAGGCGGGGCTGGTGAACATCGGCCTGGAGGCCATCTTCATGGTCAGCGCCACGGTGGGCGTGTGGTTTGCGGAGGTGGGGCGCAGCGGTTACGCGGGTCTTTTCGGAGGGGCGGCGGTGGGAGCGCTCCTGGGCCTGGGGCTGGGCGCGGTGAGCGTGTACGGGCGGGCGGACCAGATCATCGCGGGCATGGGGCTGAACGTGTTCGCGCTGGGTTTCGTGCCCTTCCTGCTCATCAGCCTGTGGGCCTTTCCGGGAATCCACGTGTTCCCCAACGAGCTGATGGTCCCGCGGATCAGCACGCCCGTGGGCCAGGTCAGCCCCGTCACCCTGGCCGCGGTGGCGCTCGCGGTGCTTGCGCACCTGCTGTTGCACCGCACGGTACTGGGCTTCCGGGTCCGCGCGGTGGGCGAGAAGCCGGAAGCGGTGGACGTGGCGGGCCTGCGGGTAGACCGGCTGCGGCTGCTGACGGCTACGGTGGGCGGTGCCCTGGCAGGACTGGGGGGAGCTTTTCTGCCCCTGGGCTGGTTCGGGGCGCTGGTGAAGGAGATCTCCGCGGGCAGGGGTTTCATCGCGCTGGCGTGCGTGGTGTTCGCGGGGCTCGAGCCTCTGCTGGCTTTGGGAGCGGCGCTGCTGTTCGGTCTGGCGGACGGATTCGCTTCCGCGGTGGCCGTCACTCCGGGGGTGAAGGAGCGGGTGCCCTTTTACTTCGTTTCCATGATCCCCTACGCGCTCACCCTGGCCGTGGTGGCGGCGGTGATCGGGCGGCGCCGGTTCCCCAGCACCGTGGGCCGGCCGTACGCGCGGGAATGAGGTGTTGGTGGCTGCTGCCCTGCGTGATGCTGGCCGTGGCCTGCCAGCCCGGGGCCACGAGCCGTCCGGATCAGACGGCCTCGCCTGTGAAGTGGCAGGTGGTACGGGACGCTTCCGGGTCTGCGGTCACCGACGGCCGACACCGTTTCAGGCTTCCGGACGCCCCCGACTTCCTGCCTCGGGAGGAGCCGTGGCGACTGGCCAGCACTCCGGACACCGACGGGGACGGCCGAGCTGAAGCGGTGGTGGAAGGGTACACGGGCGGCGCCCACTGCTGTTTCGTGTACCTGGTCTTCGAAAGCCGGCCGGGCGGGGTCCGCCAGCTCGACGGCTTCGACCTGGGCAGCGGCCGCCTGGCGCGCGCAGAAGATCTGGACCGCGACGGCCGAGTTGAGCTGCTGGCCCATGACGACCGCCTTGCCTACTTCGACGACCTGCCCTTCGTGTACTCGCCTATGCTTCCGCTGGTCCTCTGCCGGAGTGGAGGGGACCGGTTCGAGGACTGCACCGAGCGGTTTCCGGACGTGCTTTCGTCGGAGCTCGCCCGGGCCACACGTTCCCTGGAAGAGAAGGTTCGCCGCCTCCGCACGCCACAGGCCGACCGCGAGGTCACGGGGCTGGAGGCGCGGTCGGAAGCCCTGACGGTGTATGTCCTCACCGTCCGTCTGGGGAAGCCCGAGGAAGGCCGGGCCCGGGTGCAGCGCCTGTGCTGGACCTGCCTGCAGTGGCTTGATCGCCATTCAGGCGAGCTCTCCGAGATACTGCGCAGACCGCGGCCGCGACCGTGGCGGTCATCCCTTTTCGTGTCACGGGATGCTGGATAGGATAACCCGTGGATGGCTGCTCGGGGACAGCCTGACAAGCCCAGCTCCGGGGGTG
>CALIMJ010000043.1 GCA_938028835.1 uncultured bacterium
CACGACCAGGTCGAGGCCATGGGACTGGGCGACCGCATCGCGGTCATGGACAAGGGGAAGATCCGCCAGATCGGCACCCCGCGGGACGTGTACGACAATCCGGCGGACACGTTCGTGGCCACCTTCCTCGGCTCGCCCCCCCTGAACCTAGTGGAGCACGACGAGCGGACCCTGGTGGGCTTCCGGCCGGAGCACTTCCTGCCGCGGGAGGCCTTCGGGGAAGAGCCCGACCTGGTGACCTACCGACTCCGGGTACGGGAGGTGGAGTACCTGGGGTCGGACCGCTTGGCCTACGGGTACCTGGAGGAGGAGCGGCGCAGCGATCAGCCGGTGATCGCCGCCGTACCCATTACCGTCACCTTCCCCATCGCGGAGGGGGAGGTGTACGAGTTCGCGGTCCGGCGTCGGGACCTGCGCTTCTTCGACGCCCGCACGGGCCTGCGCAAGCCGGCACCCAGCTGACATGTCCTCGGGGCCACAGGCGCAGGTCACCCTGGCTCCTCCCGCGCCGGCCTTCGGCCGGCAGACCCTGGCCGATCGGGAGTCGGTGCTGGGTCCGCTCATGCTGGCGCCGGCCCTCGTGTACGTGATCCTCCTGGTGGGTGTTCCCTTTGTCCTGGCCATCCTCCTGAGCTTCTCGTCCGCCACCGCGGGGAGCCTCGACTTCAACTGGGTGGGGCTGCGGAACTTCACCCGGCTGCTCTCCGACCCGCAGTTCCACCGGGCCCTGGGGAACACCCTGCGGTTCATGCTGGTGTCCCAGGTGCTGGTGATGGTCCTGGCGGTGACCGCGGCCCACGTGCTGGACGCGGCCTTCGTGGGCAAGCGGGTCGTCCGGTCCCTGCTCCTGTTGCCTTGGGCGGCGCCCGTGGCGCTGGCCTCCATGGCGTGGGTGTGGATCTTCGACTCCACCTTCAGCGTGGTGAACTGGACGCTGAAGGTCCTGGGCTTGCTGCCGGGTTGGCTGTACTGGTTCGGGGAGCCCGGACTCGCCACCGTGGCCATCGTCACCGTACACGTGTGGCGCATGTTCCCCTTCGCCACCGTCATCGTACTGGCGGGCATGAGCGCCATCCCCCAGGACATCCGGGAAGCCGCGGTGGTGGACGGGGCGGGGTTCTTCCGACGGCTGTTCCACGTGAACCTGCCCATGCTGCTGCCTGTGGTTACGGTGGCGGTCCTGTTCGGGGTGGTGTTCACCGCCACCGACTTCAGCGTGGTCTGGCTGCTGACCCGAGGCGGGCCCTACAACAGCACCCACGTGCTGGCCACCCTGGCCTTCCAGCGGGGAATCCTGGGCGCCAACCTGGGCGAGGGGGCCGCGGTGGCGCTGTTTTTGCTGCCGGTGCTGCTGGTGGCCGCGGTGGTCATGCTGCGGCTGGCCCGGAGGGCGGAGGTGGGCACGTGACCGGTCGGGCGGTGCTACGGGGGGCGAAGCGGGCGGCCCTCTACGCCGCGGCGGCCGTCTTCACCGTGTTCGCGGTATTCCCCTTCTACTGGATGCTTCTCACCGCGTTCAAGCAGAACCGGGACCTGTACGTGGGCGCCACCAACCTCCAGCACGTGCCGTGGATCTTCAACGACCCGCCCACCCTGGACCACGTCCGGCTCCTGTTCTTCGGCACCCCATACCTGGTGTGGGTGAAGAACACCGCCCTGGTGGGGCTGGCGGTGGTGGCCATCACCCTGGTGGTGGCCGTGCCCGCCGGGTACAGCCTGGCGCGGCTGGCGGGCCGGTGGGGCGAGCGGCTCGGCATCGGCATCTTCCTCACGTACCTGGTCCCGCCCACCCTGCTGTTCATCCCCTTCGCCCGGGTCATCTCGCTGCTGGGCCTGCAGAACAAGCTGGGAGCTCTCGTGCTGGTCTACCCCACCTTCACCATCCCCTTCTGCACCTGGCTCATGATGGGTTTCTTCCGCTCCGTGCCCCGGGACCTGGAGGAGCAGGCCATGATCGACGGCTACAGCCGGCTGGCGGTGATCGGAAAGGTGGTGCTCCCCCTGGCGGTCCCGGGAATGCTCACCGTGGTGATCTTCGCGTTCACGCTGGTCCTGCAGGAGTTCGTCTACGCCCTGACCTTCATCAGCCAGGTGGAGCGCATGACCCTGAGCCTGGGGGTCCCCGTGGCCCTGGTGCGGGGGGACGTGTTCTACTGGGGCTCCCTGATGGCGGCCTGCCTGATCACCAGCGTTCCCATCGCGGTGGTGTACAGCTCCTTCATCGACCGGTTCATCGCGGGCCTCACGGCGGGTGCCATCAAGGGATAGGCTGTCACGGCACGGTGAAGACCTCCGTTTGACCCCCTCCGTACAGCCGGAGTAGCATCGAGGAAACGAGGGACCAGCCCGGGGAGGGTCGTCCATGCCGCTCGCCACGGACGTGTACGTGCAGGCTGCCAGCACCCTGCGGCGGGTGCTGTTCGAGATCAAGAAGGTCATCGTGGGCCAGGACCTGATGCTGGAGCGCATCCTGGTGGCCCTGCTGGCCCGGGGCCACATCCTCATCGAGGGGGTCCCGGGACTGGCCAAGACCCTGGCGGTGAAGACCACCGCCCAGGTGGTGGGGGGAGAGTTCAAACGCATCCAGTTCACCCCGGACCTCGTGCCCGCGGACCTGGTGGGGACCCGCATCTACAACCAGCAGCGGGGGACCTTCGAGGTGGAGCTGGGGCCGATCTTCGCCAACCTGGTGCTGGCGGACGAGATCAACCGGGCGCCCGCGAAGGTGCAGTCCGCGCTCCTGGAGGCCATGCAGGAGCGGCAGGTGACCATCGGCAAGCAGACCTTCCGGCTCCCCGAGCCCTTCCTGGTACTGGCCACCCAGAACCCCATCGAGAGCGAGGGGACCTACCCTCTCCCCGAGGCGCAGGTGGACCGCTTCATGTTCAAGGTGGTGATCACCTACCCCTCCGTCCACGAGGAGATCGAGGTAGTGGAGCGGGGGACCGGGGAGACACGGCCGGTGGCGGAACAGGTGCTGACCGCGGAGCAGCTCCTGGAGCTGCAGCGGGTCGCGGACACTGTGTACGTGGCGCCCCGGGTGATGGAGTACGCGGTGCAGCTGGCCGTGGCCACCCGGGACCCTGGCAGCGTGGGGCTCCCCGAGCTGCGCCGCTATATCCAGTTCGGCGCGAGCCCCCGGGCGCCCCTGAACCTGATCCTGGGCGCCAAGGCCCTGGCGGTGCTGCGAGGGCGGGAGTACGCGCTGCCCGAGGACGTGCGGGACCTGGCCTACGAGGTCCTGCGGCACCGGTTCGTGCTTTCCTACGAGGCCCTGGCGGAGGACGTGCAGCCGGATCACCTCATCGACCGGATCCTGGAGCGGGTGCCGCTTCCGAGGGTACACATCGGGGACCCGCATGGAGACGCCCGAGCGGATCTTGAGGCGCCTCGAGTTTAGCGTCGTCCGGAGGCTGGACGGCTTCCTGTTCGGCGACTACACGGGGCTGTTCTACGGGCCGAGCCTCGACTTGGCGGAGGTCCGCGAGTACGTGCCGGGCGACGAGGTCCGCCGGATCGACTGGAACGTCACCGCCCGCACCACCCGCCTGCACGTGCGGCAGTACCGGGAGGAGAAGGAGCTCACCGCGTGGCTGGCGGTGGACCTGTCGCCGTCCATGGCCTTCGGCACCCGGAGGGTCCTCAAGCGCCAGCTGGCCGCGGAGTTCTGCGGCGCCGCCAGCTACATCGTCACGCGGCACGGGGACAAGGTGGGCGCGGTGTTCTTCCCGCACCCGTACCTGATCCCGCCCCGGACCGGCCGGCGTCAGGCGCTGCGGGTGCTGCACGCCCTGCAGCGGCTCCAGGCGCCGCCCGGGTCGGGCCGGACCGACCTGGGGCGCGTGCTGCGGGACCTGCACCGGATGCTCCGGCGGAGATCCCTGGTGTTCGTGGTCAGTGACTTCCTGTCGGAGGAGGGGTGGGAGGTCCCCCTGCGGCAGCTGGGCCACCGGCACGACGTGGTGGCGGTGCGGATCACCGACCCCGCGGAGTCCGAGCTACCGGACGTAGGGGTTTTGACCCTGCAGGACCCGGAGACCGGACAGCAGGTGCGGGTGGACACCTCCGACCCCGCGGTGCGGCGCACGTACCGGGAGCGCGTGGCGCAGTGGGAGGCCCGGCTGCAACAGGCCTTCCAGCAGGCCCGGGTGGACGTGCTGACGCTGTCCACCCACACGTCCATCGTGGAACCCCTGGTGCGGTTCGTGACTTACCGGAGGAGGCGGCGGTGGAGTTCACGTGGCCGGTGATGCTGGTGGGGCTGGCGGCAGTCCCGCTGCTGGTGGCGGCGCATGCGTCCGTGCGCCGATACCAGGTTCGGGCGGCGCAGGCCTTGGCGGATCCGCACCTGCTGCCCCTGCTGCGGTCCGGGCGTCCCCTGCGGGTGCCGTGGCTTCCCTTCGTCTGCTACCTGGGGGCGGTGGCGCTGCTGGTGTTGGCCTCCGCGCGTCCCGTGGCCGCCATCCCCTTTCCCACAAACCAGGCGGCCGTGGTGGTGGGGATCGACACCAGCAAGAGCATGGTGGCGGCGGACATCGCACCCAGCCGGCTGGACGCGGCCAAGCGCATGGCGAAGGAGCTGGTTCTGGCCACGCCGCGATCCTTGCGCGTCGGGGTGGTGGCGTTCAGCGACTACGCCCAGGTGCTGGTAGCACCCACCACAGACCGGCGGGAGGTCCTGGACGCCATCGAGCGGCTGCAGCCCCAGCAGGCTACCTCCATCGGTTCCGCCATCCTCGTGGGCGTACGCGCCCTACCGGGACGGGAGCGGGCCGGCGAGGATCTGCTGCGGCGGCAGCAGGGGCTGTTGCCGGGTTCCCCGCCCAGCCCTCCGCCCGCGGACCTGCCACCGGGAGCCCTCGTGCTGTTCAGCGACGGTGTATCCAACTTCGGGGTGGATCCCATGGAGGCGGTCCAGGTCGCCCGCCAGTACCGGGTCCGGGTCCACACGGTGGGGGTGGGGACGCCCACGGGACAGGTCCAGACGGTGGACGGCCAGCTGGTGTTCATCCCCTTCGACCCCAACGGGTTGCAGCAGGTGGCGCAGCTGACGGGCGGTCGCTACTTCTACCCACCCACCCCGGAGGACTTCCGCGCCATCGGCCGCGAACTGGGGCGGGCTATGACCTGGCAGCGTCAGCGCACCGAGGTCACCTCCCTGGTGGCCGCGACGGGGGGACTGCTGATGCTGGCGGGCGGGGTGCTTTCGCTGGTCTGGTTCCGGAGAGTACCGTAACGGAGGGAGGGGACCGGGGTGGAGTACGGGTTTCTGTGGCCCGCGGTGCTCTGGGGGCTGTTGTCTCTGCCTGTGCTGGCCTGGGGGTACCTGCGGGCCCTTCGCGGACGTAGCCGGCTGACCCTGGCGCACACGCAACTCCCCATCCTTCAGGAGGCCGCCCGGGCGGCGCGCCCGTGGCGGGCGCACCTGCCCGCCGCGGCTTTCGGCCTCGCGCTGGCCGCGGTCCTCCTGGCCCTGGCACGCCCGGTGGCGCCGTTACCGGTGCCCGCGGCCAACGTGAACGTGGTGCTGTCCATCGACGTGAGCCGGAGCATGCTGGCGGAGGACGTGCGACCCAACCGCCTGGAGGCCACCAAGGCGGCCGCGGTGGACTTCGTGCGGATGCTGCCGAGGAACGCCCGGGTGGGGCTGGTGTCCTTCAGCTCCTACGCCACCCTGCTGGCGGCGCCCACCACCGAGCACGAGCGGGTGATCCAGGCGATCCAGGCGCTGCAGGCGGAGTTCGCCACCGCCATCGGGGACGGGCTCCTGGAGGCCGTCTGGGCCCTGCCGGGCCGGACGCGGCCCGCGTGGCCTCAGACCACCCCTCCTCCTCCGTCGGGCCGCTTGCCGCCCGGGGTGGTGGTTCTCATGTCGGACGGCCAGAGCAACCGCGGGGTCAGCCCTGCAGAGGCCGCGCGGGTGGCGCGGGACCAGCAGGTGAAGGTGTACACGGTGGGCGTGGGCACCCCGGAGGGGACGTTCCTGAACATCGGGGGCCGGCCCATCTGGGTGCGTCTGGACGAGGACACGCTGAAGGAAGTGGCGACCATCACCGAGGGGGCCTACTTCCACGCGTCCTCCGCACACGAGCTGCGACGGGTCTACCGCAGCCTGGGACGGACCATCGGCTGGGAGCGGAAGCCCACGGAGGTCTCGTCCGTGGCGGCCGCGGCCGCCGCAGTCCTGCTCGTCTCTTCCGTGGCCCTCTCGGTTCTTTGGCTGCACCGGGTCTCCTGACACGCTCCCGCTGAACATGCGTGTGGCGGTCCTCCACGCTGCGGGTCGGCCTGTCGTCCTGGAGGAGCGGCCTATGCCTGTGCCCGGCAGGGGAGAGGTCCTGGTGCGGGTGCACGCCTGCGCGGTCTGCCGCACCGACCTGCACGTGGCGGACGGTGACCTGCCGGACCCCAAGCTGCCCCTGGTCCTGGGCCACCAGGTGGTAGGGGTGGTGGTGGCGCGCGGAGACGGCGTGCAGGACCTCCGGGAAGGCGACCGAGTGGGAGTCCCGTGGCTGGGCTGGACCTGCGGCGAGTGCTCGTACTGCCGCAGGGGACTGGAGAACCTTTGCCGCAAGGCGCAGTTCACCGGGTACCACCGGGACGGAGGGTTCGCGGAGTACACGGTGGCCGACGCGCGCTATGCTTTCCGGCTGCCCGAGGCCTACGATGACCTCCACGCTGCGCCGCTGCTGTGCGCGGGGCTAATTGGCTACCGGTGTCTGCGGATGGCCGGGGAAGCCAGACGGCTCGGTCTCTATGGGTTCGGGGCTGCGGCCCACCTGATCGCGCAGGTGGCCACCTGGCAGGGACGCCGGGTGTTCGCCTTCACCCGGCCGGGGGACGGAGAGGCGCAGGCTTTCGCGCGCGAGCTGGGCGCGTACTGGGCCGGGGGGTCGGACGAACTGCCCCCGGAACCCCTGGACGCGGCCATCGTCCTGGCTCCCGTGGGGGACCTGGTGGTACAGGCCCTGCGGGCCACCGCTCCCGCAGGCGTGGTGGTGTGCGGGGGGATTCACATGAGCGACATCCCGTCGTTCCCCTACCGTCTGCTGTGGCAGGAGCGGGTGGTGCGGTCGGTAGCAAACCTCACCCGCACGGACGCGGAGGAGTTCCTGGCCCTCGCGCCCCAGGTGCCGGTGCGGGTGCGTGTGACCCCGTACCCGCTGGAGGAAGTGAACCGGGCCCTGGAGGACCTGCGTAGGGGCCGTCTGGTGGGCAGCGCGGTGGTGGTGCCGCGCGAGACCCCGCGGGCTGCGGTACCCTGAAGAGGGGCGGGGCGAGGAGGAGGTGAGATACGTGGCGCAGGAACCCGCAGAGCGGGCACGGATCTCCGAGCTGCTCCGAGCCGCGGACCCAGACGGCCTGCTGGCCCTGGACCGCCGGCAGGTCCTCAGTCTGCACCTGGACACCGACCCCACCCGGCCCGAGAATCAGCGCAGCGAGCCCGCGTACCGGATCTGGGCCCGCCAGGCCCTGCACGCGTTCGCGGAATCGCTCCCCAAGGAGGAGCGGCGGCGGGTCATGGAGTTTGCGGACCACGTGGAGGCCAGGCTCCGGAGCGAGCGGCCCCGCGGCCGTGGGCTCAGCGTGTACGCGGCGGACGGGGTCTGGAAGGAGTTCGTCTGGCCTGTGCCCGTGGAGAACCGGGCGCGGTACGGCCTGGTGGACGTGTGGCCGCTGCTGTGGTTGCGGCAGGCGTACACGCCCTACGCGGTGCTCCTCGTTCACAGGGACCACACTCGGCTGCTGGTCTCCCACCTGGGCGAGGCGGCGGTGGTGGAGGACGAAGAGTTCCACCTGGACGCGCAGCACTGGCGGTTCACCGCGGGCAAGCCGCCCTCCTTTGCGAAGGGGATGGGCATGTCCAGCAGCCGGGGGGCGCAGCGGGACGTATACGACGCCCGCGTGGAGGACAACGTGCGCCGGTTCTGGTCGAGCGTGGCCTCCGCGGCCGCGCGGGCGCTGGAGGAGCTCGGGGTGCAGCGACTGATCGTGGGCGGTCCTCAGGAGGGGACTGCGGCGGTGGTGGACCTGCTACCGGAGCCCACCCGACGTCTGGTGGTGGCCACGGTGTCGGTGCCGCCCCTGGAGGAGTGGCGGCACATCCGTGACCGGGTCCTGGAGGTGGCCCGCCAGGACCGGGCACGGCGGGAAGCGGAGTTGGTGGAGGCTCTGGTGGGCAACGCGGGACCGGCGGGCTCGGTGCTGGACCTGGAGAGCACGCTGCAGGCGCTGGCCCGCCGCCAGGTGTTGACCGTGGCCGCGGACCGCGATCTCGCGGCCCGGGTGCGGACGTGCACCGTTTGCGAGTTCGCCACCACCAATCCCGCGGAGCGTTGCCCCACCTGCGGCGGGGTCCTACAGGAGGCGGACGCCACCCAGGTCCTGCCCGTACTGGCGCGCAGCAACCGGGCGGAGCTGGTCCTGCTGTCCGAGGGGACCCTACGGCGGCACGGAGGGGTGGGCGCGCTGCTCCGGTTCTCGTGAGGGGTGGGAACGTGCTGCTGGCCTCCCGGGACGTCCCCGTGGAAGTGCACGGCGACGGACGCTTCGTGCTGCCGGACCGCGACTTCACCCCCGCCTACCTGCGGACGTACGAGGAGGGGCGTCTTCGGGAAAAGGTGGAGGAGGCCCTGGAGGCCCTGCGGGACTGCACCCTGTGCCCGCGCAACTGCCACGTGGACCGTCTGGCCAACCGGTTCGCGGTGTGCCGCGTGGGCCGGTATGCCCGCGTGTCGTCCTTCTTCCCGCACTTCGGAGAGGAGGACGTGCTGCGGGGCTGGGCCGGGTCGGGGACCATCTTTTTCGCGTGGTGTAATTTGCGCTGTGTCTTTTGCCAGAACTACGAAACCAGCCAGATGGGGGAGGGGGTGGACGTCGGACCCCGGGAGCTGGCGGCCATGATGTTGAAGCTGCAGGAGCTCGGCTGCCACAACATCAACTTCGTGACTCCCGAGCACGTGGTCCCGCAGATCCTGGAGGCCCTCCCGTACGCCATCGAGGGCGGGCTCCGGCTGCCCCTGGTGTACAACACCAGCAGTTACGACAGCCTGCACAGCATCCGTCTGATGGACGGCGTGGTGGATGTGTACATGCCGGACTTCAAACTCTGGAATCGGGAGCACGCGCGGAAGTACCTGCTGGCCCCCGACTACCCCGAGGTGGCCCGGCAGGTGATCCGCGCCATGCACGACCAGGTGGGAGTACTGAGGGTGAACGAGGACGGGCTGGCCCGTCGAGGGGTTCTGGTGCGGCACCTGGTGATGCCCGGACTGCTGGAGGACACCCGGGAGATCCTGCGTTGGCTGGCGGAGCTGTCGCCGGACACGTACGTGAACGTCATGGACCAGTACCGGCCAGCTTGGAAGGCCCGCACGGAGGCCAAGTACGCGGAGATCAACCGGCCCATCACCAGCCGCGAGTACCGACAGGCGGTGGCGTACGCACGGGAGGCCGGGCTGTGGCGCCTGGACACCCGGTGGCGGCGTGGCCCCTACCTCGTACTCTGGTGAAAGGGGGGAGGGAGGATGCCCAAGGACCTGCAGGTAGAGCTGGAGGATCGCCCGGGCACCCTGGCTCAGCTGGGGGAAGCCCTGGGTCAAGCGGGCGTGAACATCGAGGGCTTCTGCGGCGTACCCTTCCAGGGGAAGGGTCGGATCCACGTCCTGGTCGAGGATGCGGCCGCCGCGCGCCGGGCTCTGGAGCAGGCGGGGATCCCGGTGGTGGCGGAGCGGGACGTCCTCGTGGTGGACGTGGTGGACCAGCCAGGCACCCTGGGATCGGTGGCCCGGAAGCTCGCGGACGCGGGCGTGAACATCGACTGGGCGTACCTGGCCACCCGGACACGACTGGTCCTGGCCGTGAGTGATCTGGACCGTGCCCGGTCGGTGCTGTCCTGACCGCGGGCGGTCCCTGGTTCTGACCATCAAAGGGAGGTGGGCGCAGGATGCGGCGCACGTGGAGGGGGAAAGTGTGGGCGCTGACCTGGGTGGTGCTGCTGGCCCTGCCGGCTGCGGCAGGAGCCCAGGCCCAGCGGGTGGGTGCTTGGGTGGACGGGGTGGTGGCGGTGGAAGAGCCCAGCGACGCCGCCGCGGTCCGCCGGCTGGAAGCCAACGACCTGCACGCGTGGTTCAGCGCCACCGCCAACCCGGAGATCGCCAGCCGGATCCGCCAGTCGCGCGCCCTGCGGTCCGCGGTCTCGTACGGCCTGTATCACGAGTTGACCTTCAACCCCGTGGGGCCGGTCTTCCCGGGCACGGAGCGCCTCAACCCGTTTGCCGTGCCGCGGATCCGGGAGGCCATGAACTGGCTGGTGGACCGCCGTCACATCGCGCAGGAGATCATGGGCGGCATGGGGGTCCCCCGGTGGCTGCCCATCAACACCGCCTTTCCCGACTACGCCCGCCTAGCGGACGTGGCCCGGCGGCTGGAGATTCGCTACCGCCACGACCCCGAGCGGGCGCGTTCGGTCATCACCGAGGAGATGCAGAAGCTGGGGGCCACCCTGGTGGGCGGGCGGTGGCAGTTCCGTGGCCGGCCTGTCAGCATCACCTTCCTCATCCGGGTGGAGGACGAACGTCGCCAGATCGGGGACTACGTGGCGGGCCTGCTGGAGGGCCTCGGCTTCGTGGTGGAGCGCCGCTACGGTCGGGCCGCGGACCTCAACCCTCTGTGGATCGTCCAGGACCCCGCGGAGGGCCGGTGGCACGTGTACACGGGGGGCTGGATCAGCACCGTGATTAGCCGCGACCAGGCGGGCAACTTCGACTTCTTCTACACCAAGCGGGGTCTGGCGCGTCCCCTGTGGCAGGCGTACCGGCCCAGTCCTGAGTTCGACCGCCTGGCCGACCGCCTGAACAAGCGCGACTTCCGCAGCGTCGGGGAGCGGGCGCGCCTGATGGCGCGGGCCCTGGAGATGGCCCTGCAGGACTCCGTGCGGCTGTGGCTGGTGGAGCGGCAGTCCGTGTGGCCCTGGCGGGCGGAGCTGGAGCTGGTGGGGGACCTGGCGGGCGGTCTTTCGGGTTCGTTTTTCTGGCCGTACACGGTGCGCTTCCGGGGCCGCGCGGGCGGGGTGGTGCGCATCGGGGTCCCCAGCATCCTGCCGGAGCCCTGGAACCCCATCGGCGGGTCCAACTGGATTTTCGACACCACCCTGTACCGGGCTACCCAGGACTACCCCCTGATTGCCAACCCGCACACGGGGCTGCCGGAGCGGCAGCGGGTGGAGCGAGTGGAGATCACCGTGAAGCAGGGGTTGCCGGTGACCAAGAGCTCCGACTGGGTGCAGCTGCGCTTCGCGCCCACCATCCGGGTGCCCGAGGACGCCATCATCGGGTGGGACTCCCGGGCCCAGCGGTTCGTCACGGTGCGGGAGAAGCACCCCCAGGGTCTGGAAGCCTTGGTGAAGAGCACCGTGTACTTCGAGAGGGACCTGTTCCGCAAGGTGCAGTGGCACGACGGCAACCGGCTGTCCCTGGGGGACATCCTGCTGAGCTGGATCCTGACCTTCGAACGCGCCGACGAACAGAGTCCCCTGTTTGACCGCTCCTACGTCCCCAGCTTCCAGTCCTTCCTGGAAACGTTCCGGGGGTTCCGGATCGTGAGCGAGGATCCCCTCGTGGCGGAGTTCTACAGCACCTCCTGGACCATGGACGCGGAGCTGATGACCGCGGCAGGGAGCTTCTGGCCCGTGTACGGGTTCGGGCCGGGCCCATGGCACACGGTGGCCCTCGGTATCCGGGCGGAGGCCGCGGGCCGCGCCGCCTTCACCGCGGCCAAGGCCTCGGAGAAGAAGGTGGAACGGCTGAACTACGTGGCCGGCCCCACCCTGGCCATCCTGGACCGGGAGCTGGAGGCCGCACGCGCGGAGAACTACATCCCCTTCGAGCGGGCGCTGGGCCGATGGATCAAGCCGGAGGAGGCGCGTCAGCGCTGGCGGCTGTTGGCCGCGTGGCGGGCGGGCCGCGGCCACTACTGGGTCGGCATGGGCCCGTTCCTGCTGCAGCGCGTCTCCCCCGTGGAGAAGATCGTGGAGCTGCGTCGGTTCGGCCGCTTCCCGGACCCCGCCACCAAGTGGCTGCGGTTCGGCGAGCCTCGCCTGGCGTCCGTCAGCGTCGCCGGTCCCCGGCAGGTCACCGCGGGCAGCGAGGCAGCCTTCGAGATCCGCGTGAGCGAGGGCGGCAAACCGTACCCGCCGCAGGACCTGCAGGAGGTGAAGTACCTGCTGTTCAACGCCCGAAACGAGCTGGTAGCCCAGGGCCGGGCGCAGCTGGTGGGGGAGGTGTGGCGGGTGGTCCTCAGCCGCGAGGTGACGTCCCGTTTGACGCCGGGCTCGAACCGTCTGGAGGCGGTGGTGGTCTCCAAGGTGGTGAGCGTGCCCAGCTTCGCCTCCCTGACTTTCACCTCCCTGCCGGCGCGGTGAGTCCCCCTGCATGGCACAGGCTGTAGCGGTGACGGCACCCCGCGGCGGGGTGCGGCAGCACCCCGCCGCGCGGGTCCTCCTGTACGCGGTCACCCGCCTCGTGGCCCTGTTGACCGCGGTGGTGGTGGGGGTCTACCTCACCATCCTCGTAGCCAACATGGGCGGGTACGTGGACCAGATCAAGCGGGCGGAGATCCGGGAGCAGGTGGCCCTGGCCGTCTCCCTCAACGAGCAGATGCAGCGGCTACCCGCGGACGTGCGAGAGCGAGTGGCCGAGCAGATGATCCGCAACGAGGAGCGGCGCCTGGGCCTGGACCGGCCGTTCCTGTCCCGGTCCGTGGGGTACCTGCGGGACGCGCTGCTCTTACGACTGGGCTTCGCGGAACGCATGACCAGCGACACCGGATCCCGCCTGGTCCGGCAGATCATCCTGGACCGGCTGCCCGCCACGCTGCTGCTGTTCCTCAGCGCGCAGCTTCTGCTGTTCTTCGCCTCCGTGGCGGCGGCCCTGGCTCTCTCGCGCCGGTACGGAAGCCCCGCGGACCGCCTGGTGGTGGCCCTGGCCCCCACGTCCGCGGCGCCCGCGTGGTTCTACGGCATTTTCCTGATCCTGGTGTTCGCCGCGGGCCTGCGGTGGCTCCCCTTCGGCGGCATGGTGGACGCCCCGCCCCCCGAAGGGAAGCTGGCGTACGCGGCCAGCGTCCTCAAACACATGGTCCTGCCCCTGGCCAGCCTGGCCCTGAGCTCCATCTTCCTGTCCGTGTACGCGTGGCGCACCTTCTTCCTCATCTTCAGCAGCGAGGACTACGTGGAGCTGGCGCGGGCCAAGGGGCTCCCGGGCCGCCTGGTGGAGCGGCGGTACATCCTCCGGCCTGCCCTGCCCACCATCCTCACGTCCTTCGCGTTGGGCCTCATCGGCGCCTGGACGGGAGCCATCGTCCTGGAGACGGTGTTCAACTGGCCGGGGCTGGGGCGCGCCCTGTACCAGGCGGTGGGACTGTACGACACTCCAGTGATCGTGGGCAGCACCATCCTCTACGCCTACCTGTTGGCGGTCACGGTATTCGCCCTGGACATCGTGTACGCGGTGGTGGACCCGCGGGTGAAGGTGGGCCTGGGAGGCGAACGGTGAGGGGCACCCTGCGGGAGCTGGTGCGGTATCCCTCCGCGGTGGCGGGACTCGCCATCCTGGCGTTTCTCGTGGCGATCTCCGTGTACGCGGTGGTGGCCATCCCGTACGCGGAGGCGGTCCGCCTGTGGAGCGGGGGGGAGGCTGTCTGGCCCCGCAACCCCCGCAACGCACGGCCCGAGTGGCTGAACTGGCTGTGGGGAGGCCGGCTGCCACGGACCCTGGTGGTGCACAGCCCCCAGGCGCCCGCCCGGGAGCGGGACCTCGGCGGCGGCGTGCGGGAGCTGCAGTTCGACCTCCCCTTCGAGTACCGCTACCGTCGGTTCCCCACCGAGCTCGCGGTGTTCGTGTACGCCGACTATCGGGAGCAGGCGCCGCAGCTGGACCTCAGCTGGAGGACTCCCACAGGCTCCGAGCTGCACCTGGCAGACCTGAGCCCGCGGCGCCAGGACGTCTACCGTCTGTCCGCGGACGCCGAGCTCCGGCGCAACCTTGGGGGCGCCCCGGAGCAGACCCTGTTCTCCGCGGCAGGCCGGCCCGGCGAGGCGGTTCCCGGCCGGTACACCCTGAGGGTGCGTGCTTTCTTGTTCGAGCCTGGCTCCTCGGTGCGGGTAGAGCTGGTAGTGTACGGGGAGGTCCACGGGCTCGCAGGGACGGACCACCTGCGTCGCGACCTCTTGCTGCCGTTGCTGTGGGGGACCCCCATCGCGCTGGCCTTCGGGCTCCTGGCGGCCGTGGGGTCGTCTCTCAGTACGCTCCTGATCGCGGCGGTGGGTGCGTGGTACGGCGGGTGGGTGGACGGCCTGATCCAGCGGATCACCGAGGTGAACCTGATCCTACCCGGCCTGCCCATCCTCATCATGATCGGCACTCTTTACTCCCGGAGCCTGTGGGTGATCCTGGGCGCGGTCATCCTGTTGGGGATCTTCGGGGGCGGCATCAAGACGTACCGGGCCCTGTTCCTGCAGGTGAAGGAGGCGCCCTACGTGGAAGCCGCCCGCGCGTACGGGGTGGGGAACCTGCGCATGGTGGCGGTGTACCTGGTGCCGAGGGCTATCCCCGTACTTCTGCCCCAGTTCGTGACCCTCATCCCCGGGTTCGTGTTCCTGGAGGCCACCCTGGCCCTGTTAGGGCTGGGCGATCCCGTGTTGCCTACCTGGGGAAAGGTCATCGAGGACGCTTACCGTGCGGGTGCCCTGTACGTGGGCCATGCCTACTGGGTCCTGGAGCCCGCCTTCCTGTTGATGCTGAGCGGGCTGGCCTTCACCCTCCTGGGCTTCGCCCTGGACCGGGTGTTCAACCCCCGTCTGAGGGAGCTGTAACGGTGGCCCCCCTCCTGCGCGTGGAGGAGCTGCGGCTGTACTTCCGCACCGCGGCCGGGCCGGTGCGGGCCGTGGACGGCGTGTACCTGGAGGTGGGACGCGGCCGAACGGTGGCGGTCCTGGGAGAGAGCGGGTGTGGGAAGACCTCCCTGGCGCGCGCCATCCTCCGGTTGCTCCCCCGCAATGTGGCCCACTACAGTGGCCGGGTGCTGCTGGACGGGGAGGATCTCATGGACCTCCCGGAGGAACAGTTCCGGCAGGAGGTCCGCTGGGTGCGCCTGTCGCTGGTCCCGCAGGCCGCCATGAACTCCCTCAACCCCGTGCTGCGGGTGGGCGACCAGGTGGCCGAGCCCCTGTGGCTGCACGGGCGGGTGCGGCGGCCGGAGGAGGCACGGGACCATGTCGCGGAAGCCCTGCGGCGGGTAGGGGTGCCCACGGAGTTCGCGGATCGCTACCCGTTTGAGCTCAGCGGTGGAATGCGTCAGCGGGTGGCCATCGCCATGGCCCTGGTCCTGCGGCCCCAGCTGGTCGTACTGGACGAACCCACCTCGGCCCTGGACGTGCTGACCCAGGCGAACCTCTTGAACCTGCTCAAGACGTTGCGGTGGGAGCTCGGCACCAGCTTCCTCCTGATCACCCACGACGTGGCCACGGCCAGCGAGCTCGCGGACGACGTGGCCCTGATGTACGCGGGCCAGATCGTGGAGTTCGGCCCCGCGGAGCGCTTCCTCACCGAGCCCACGCACCCGTACGCGCAGGCGTTGAGGGCCAGCGTAGTGGGCCTGCGGGAGGAACGGGCCCCGCAACCGCTGCCCGGACGTCCCCCCAGCCTGCTGAACCCCCCCGCCGGGTGCCGGTTCGCGGAGCGGTGCCCGGCCCGGTTCGACCCGTGCGGGCAGGCCCCTCCCCTCGTGCCCGTGGAGGGCGGCGGGCGGGTGATGTGCTGGTTGTACACGCAGGAGGCCAGCCATGCCCGGTGATCCCCTGCTGGCGGTCCGCGGACTCTCCACGTGGTACGAGCTGCGCCGGTGGGGTTTCCTGCACCAGGGCTGGGTGCGCGCGGTGGATGGGGTCAGCTTCCAGTTGGCGGAGGGCGAGGCGGTGGCGGTGGTCGGGGAAAGCGGCTGTGGCAAGAGCACCCTGGCCAAGACCCTGCTCGGACTGTTGCGCCCCCTGCGCGGGGAGGTTTGGTTCGAGGGTCGGCGCCTCAGCACCGCGGACGACTGGCGGTGGTACCGGCGTCGGGTGGGCTACGTCCAGCAGGACCCGTACGGGGCCCTGCCGCCTTTCCTGAGCGTGCGCCGCATCCTGGAGGAGCCCCTCGTGGTCAACGGTGTGAGCTCCCCCTCGAAGCGGCGGGCCCAGGTGGTAGAAGCTTTGGAAGCGGTCCAGCTGGTGCCCCCAGAGGAGTTCCTGACCCGGTTCCCCCACATGCTCAGCGGTGGGCAGCAGCAGCGGCTGGTGGTGGCCCGCGCCATCCTCCTCGGCCCCCGGCTCCTGGTGGCGGACGAGCCGGTTTCCATGCTGGACGCCTCCGTCCGCGCGGAGGTGTTGCAGCTCCTGCGGAGCCTCCAGCAGCGCCACCATCTGTCCGTGGTGTACATCACCCACGACCTTTCCACGGTGCGCCACTTCTGCGAGCGGGTGTTGGTCATGTACGCGGGCAAGCTCGTGGAGCAGGCACACGTGGGGGACCTGCTGCGGGAGCCCCAGCACCCCTACACGCAGGCCCTGCTGGCAGCCATCCCCGACCCGGACCCAGACAACGCCAAGCGGCTGCGCCCCGTACCGCCCGGCGAGCCGCCCAGCCTGGTTCGCCCCCCGGAGGGCTGCCGGTTCCACCCAAGGTGTCCCGCGGCGATCCCGGGCGTGTGCGACCGCCGCGAGCCGCCGGACTTCCAGGTTCGTCCGGGGCACGTGGCGGCCTGCTGGCTGTACGAAGGCGCCCGCACGGTGACCGTGGTGTCGGCCGCAGAAGGAGCGGAGTCCCGGTGAGCCCCCTGCGGCTGATGGGTACCGGACTGGTCCTGCTGGTCGGGAGCTGGGGTGTGGTCTTCCTCATGGTGTTGCGGGCGATCCCGCCGGACCTGGCGGTGGCCCTGGTGGCGTACGGGACGTCGGTGGTGGGGCTGGGTCTGGGCGTGGTGGGCGCAGCCCTGTGGGCGCGATCCCGGGGGGCCCGGTAGGGTGGGGCCGGCCACCGCGTGCGGCGGCCGGCCCGTGGCGGAGCCTAACCGGCCCAGGTCTGTCCGGGCTCCATCACCACGATCTCCAGCCCCTCGATGTCCCGGGTGGCCTCCTTCAAGGCCTCCGGCGTGCCCGTGAGGAGGGGGAACGTGGCGTAGTGGATGGGGACCACGCACTTCACCCCCAGCAGCCGGATGGCGTACGCGGCCTCGGTGGGGCCCATGGTGAAACGGTCCCCGATGGGGAGCATGGCCACCTGGGGCCGGTACAGCTCGCCGATCAGCTTCATGTCGCCGAACACGCAGGTGTCCCCCGCGTGGTAGATCCGGAACCCGTCCTCGGTCTCCAGCACGAAGCCTGCGGGGTCACCCGCGTACACGATGGAGCCGTCCTCCGCCTGTGCGCCGGAGCTGTGGAAGGCGTTGGTCATGGTGACCTTGAGGCCCTGCACCTGCACCGTGCCGCCCTTGTTCATCTGCTCGAAGCGCTCCACTCCCTGCCGGCTGAGGAAGGCGCACACCTCCGGCATGGCGACCACCGTGGCCCCGGTGGCGCGGGCGAGGGGGGCGACGTCCGTGGACAGGTGGTCGAAGTGGCCGTGGGTGATCAGGATCAGGTCCGCCCGGTCCTGCTTCTTGTGGGCGTCCGGGCACCGCGGGTTGCCCTCCAGCCACGGGTCGATGAACACCACCTTGCCGCCGGGGGTGCCGATCTTGAAGCTGGCGTGGCCGAGGTAGGTGATGCTGAGGCCCTGGGGTAGCTTCATGGCTCACCTCCTGTTTCCGGAAGGGGTCTCGTTCTCTAGGATACGGCCGAATCGGCCTTGCTCCCTGCTGGGTAGCCCTCGGGAGGTCGCGCGGTGCGGACGGTGACGTGGGTCGCGTTGGCAGCTGCCCTGGCGGTCCTAGCGTACGCCGGGGTTGCCGCGCCCGGGACGGAGGCGCAGGGGGTGATGGTGGCAGCGGCAGGCGACGTGGCGTGCGACCCTGCCTACCGGCCCCGGCCCGGGGAGTGCGCAGACGCCGAGACTGCTGGGCTCCTGGAGGGCGCGGATCTGGTGCTGATGTTGGGAGACGGGCAGTACCCGGACGGTGCGCTGGAGCGATACCGGAACGGCTACGGCCGGACGTGGGGCCGGTACCGCAGCCGGACGCGGCCGGTTCCCGGCAACCACGACTACCAGACCCCGGCCGCTGCCGGCTACTTCGCCTACTTCAAAGACCTGGCGGGACCCGCGGGGCTGGGCTACTACGCGTTGGAAGCGGGAGGGTGGCTGCTGCTGGCTCTGAACTCCAACTGCTGGGCCGTGGGAGGGTGCGGACCCGGATCCCCGCAGTTCCGGTGGCTGGAGGAGCGGCTGGCCGCGCCCCGCGGCGGGTGCGTGCTGGCGTACTGGCACCATCCGCTTTTCACTGCCGGCCGCTACTCCGGGTACGAGCCCGTCCGTCCGTGGTGGGAGCTCCTGTACCGGCACGGGACTGCTGTGGTCCTGGCGGCCCACGACCACAACTACCAGCGCTTCTCGCCCCTGGACGGCGAAGGCCGGCCGTCCGGTCGTGGGATCCGCCAGTTCGTGGTGGGCACCGGCGGCCGCAATCTCTACCGCGCGCGCCGCCAGGCGGCCGTGCAGCCGGAGGTGCTGCGGGACGACCGTTTCGGCGTCCTCCGCGTCCGCCTCCTACCCGGCCGGTACGAGTGGACCTTCGTCGCCCCCGACGGCACCACCCTGGACCACGGCGCGTCCACCTGCCCGGTACCAGGAACCGGCACCAGCAACCTGCACCTGGAACCGGTACCAGGAACCGGGACCACGGCGCGTCCACCTGCCCGGTACCAGGAACCGGCACCAGCAACCTGTACCTGGAACCGGTACCAGGAACCGGTACCAGGAACCGGGCCAGGGCTGGGGAGCTCCCAAGCGCGCCTCCCTGTCCCTGCACCAGGAGCCGGTACCAGGAAACGGTACCGGGAACCGGGGTGTGGCTAGACCGCGTGGCGGCGGGACCGGAGGGGCGTCGCGTCGAAGTAGTTGCATCCCTCCGGACCTAGCTGATCGCGTGGTGCTCGAGGTTCCAAGAAGTGCCGCGAGAGGCAGGGGCGCGGAGACACACAGGGGAACCGCGGAAGAGAGACAGCGCGCGAAAAGCACAAATCCTGTGCCCGTGCTGCAGACCGACGAAGACCGGCGTCGCGCGCCAGGGTCCGTTTAACAGCTTGGAGGTTGACGCGTCACGGTGGCGGGCGCGTCGTCTCCTCGGTCGGGAGAACGAAGGGGCGCGGCAGAGCCGGGCGGGTACCCACGCCGGATCCACTCCCGCCGACTCGGGTGGGCTGGTTCCTAGCTACCACCCCGGGCGCCGTCCCTGGGCCACGCCGGCCGCGATCGGCAGGCTCACGGGACGCCTGAGTCTTCGCCGCTTCGGCACTCTGGCCTGCCCGAGCCGGCGGCTGCGTGGTTGGCTTCGTATTCGGGCGCGCGCCGTTTCCGGAGCTGGCGGAACGGGGTTCCGGCCCCCTTGCCGGGAGGTCCCGGACACCCTCAGGTGGGCCGAACAGGTTGGCGGCCTCCTGCTGATCCACGAGATCCCACTGTCCAGAGGCGTATGCGTGGTAGCTGGTCCACGGATAGTCGCCCGGGCGGTCACAAAGCCCAGCCTGGATCGGGTTGTCGTGGATGTAGCGCACCACGGCCCACAGGTACTCTTCCTTCTCGCAGAGCTTCGCATGGTACCGGTCCTCGAAGGCATGCCCGCGGACCCCGAGCCGCCGGTTGTGGTGAATGGCGAACCGGCGTTGGACGTAGTACATCACCTTGGCCAGTGGGGTCGGTCCCCGGCGGCACAGGAGGTGCACGTGGTTGGGCAGAAGGGCATAGGCGAGCACCCGCAGGCCGAACCGCTCCACGGCTTCCCGGAGCAGGGAGAGGTACAGGATGTAGTCTTCAGGTCCGTAAAAGAGCCGCTGCTGGTGGTTCCCACGGGCCGTCACGTGGTAGACGGCTCCCTCTATGTCCACCCGCCGCTTGCGTGGCATTGCGGCACCTCTGTCCTCCGGCTTTCTGCTTGCTTCACGGAGTGAACGTCCAGGCCGGGAGATTTTGCACACGGTACCTGGAACCGGTTCCAGGAACGGGTGACAGGAGCCGGTACCTGGAAAAGGTGAGGGGAGCGGGGACGTGGAACCGGTTCCAGGAACCATGCTCTGGGTGGTGCTGCCCGCCTACAACGAGGAGGAGAACCTGCCCGGCCTCCTGCAGCAGCTGGAGGCCCTCGGGCGGGACGACCTGCGGGTGGTGGTGGTGGACGACGGGAGCACCGACTCCACCGCTGCGCTGGCCCAGCGCTGGGCCGGCTCACTTCGCCCCCAGCTGGTCCGGCACCCTCGGAATCTCGGCCTCGGACGCGCGGTCGACACGGGCCTCCGGTACGTCCTGGAGCATGCTTCCCCCGGGGACGTGGTGGTCACCCTGGATGCAGATGGCAGCCACCTGCCCGCCCAGATCCCCGAGCTGGTGGCCGCAGTGGAACGCGGCGCAGACCTGGCCATCGCCTCCCGCTACCGCCCTGGGGCCCGGGTCGAGGGGGTTCCAGCTGTGCGCAGGTTCCTCAGCTTCGGGGCCCGTCTGCTGCTCACAGCTCTCTTCCCCACCCCCGGTGTGCGGGACTACACGTGCGGGTTCCGAGCCTACCGGGCCGGCCTCCTCCGGAAGGTGGTGGAGCGGTACGGCGACCGGCTGGTGGAGTCGCAGGGGTTCGCGGTCATGGCAGAGCTTCTGCTGAAAGTCCGACCGCTCCGGCCTAGGATCCAGGAGGTCCCCATCGTCCTCCGCTACGACCTCAAGCGGGGCCGCAGCAAGCTCCCCCCTGTGCGGACCGTCCGCCAGTATTTGCGGATGGTGTTCAAGCTCCTCGCGCGCGGTACCGAGACCGACAGCTGAACCGAGGCCGAGGCACCGCCGGCCGACTTCCAGGAACCCCCGGCCGACGTGTCATGAGTGGCTCCGGACCGCGACTCAGGAGCTCCTCCGCCGACTGGCAACTCCCCTCAGCCGACGTGCAAAACCGCCCTCTCCGAACGTTCTCTTTCACGGAAAGGTCAAGCAGGGGGTGGAAAGCATGCGCGCCGCGCACCTTCCTGTGGCGGGCTCAAGCCTCGTGGAGATCCTCGTGTCGGTCCAGCTGGTGGCCCTGGTGATGGTGGTCGCCTGGCCGGTGCACCGATTGGTGATCTCCGCCACCGGGCCGTTCGCGGCCGGATCGACCGCGGTGCGGACGCGGGCCGTCCGCTACGTCCAGGCTGAACTGGAGTACCTTCGCAGCCTGAGCTACGCCCGATTCCGAGATCCCTCGCGCTGCATCCTGGACGGGTCCGTGCCCTTCCCGCCCGTCCGTTGGCTGCCCGAGCAGGCGGAGCCTGGCGAACCGAGGCCTCCCGCCCCGTTGGAACGCGCGGAGGTGCGGGTACAGGACGAGCCGGTGATCGGCGCGGCGCCTGACGGCTGTGAGCCCCGGCGGGTGTCGGTGCTGGTCTACGGGCAGGACCCGGACAGACCGCTCGCGCGAGGGGAACTCCTCCGGGTGAGGCGCTGAGGGGTGCGCCGTGAGGGACATGCGTGGACTCACTCTGGTGGAACTGGTGGTGTCGGCGGCGCTGTTCGGCCTGGTAGCGGCCGCGGGAGCCGCCGTGGTGGCAAGCGCGGTGCGGCTGGCGGCTGCCGGCAAACGGTGGTCCGAGGTCGAGCACCACGCGCGGGCCACTCTGGAGCGGGTCGCGGTCCTCCTGCGGGCCGCGGGGTACGGGGCCAGCGAGCGGATACTACTGGCAGACCGCTCGCGCGTGGAGTTCCTGGCGGACTTCTCGGAGAGGATCGCCGGTGCGGAACGGCACGGCTTCTACCTCGGGTCTGACGGGGTCCTGAGGGAGCTGTGGGGCAACACGGTCGCGCCGCTGACCACCGAGGAGGACGGCTTCCGCATAGTCTCCTTGGAGCTGGCGTACTTCGACCGGGACGGGCGAGAACTCGCCCCCGTGCCCCTGGACGCGGCCCAGAGGCGGGAGGTGGCGCGGGTGCGGGTGCGGGCCACTTTACAGTTCCGTGGCCACGCATCCGGGTGGAAGTACCTGGTCCAGGAGGACCACGTGACCATCCGGCTGGCGGGGGAGTGATGAGGATGAAGGGGGCGCGCGTGCTGGGGGAGCAAGCGGGCGCTGGGCTGGTCTTCGCGCTGGTGGTGATGCTGCTGGTGGCCATCGCAGCCCAGGCCGCACTGGCGGTGCTCGCCTACGAAGCCAGAGCGGCCGCCACGGCGAGGGACGCGGTAGCGGCTTTCCAGGTGGCGGAGGCAGGGTTCGAGCGCGCGGTGTTCGAGCTGGCGCGCGACCCGGACTGGACGGACCGACGGGGAGCCACGGCCCTGCTGGGTGTGGGCGGGACCGGCTGGGCGCCGCTGTGCCTGGACCCCGGCTCTGACGGGTCGTGTACTCAGCCCGCGGACTCCACCAGTTTCCCCGCCGCCAACCCCTTCGGCACGTTCGCGGTGTCGTTGAAGGCTCGGGCGGGCTCGGAGTGCGGGGAAGAGGGTTGCGTGTGCATCCGGTCCACCGGCAGGGCAGGGAGCGCTGCCCGCCGCGTGGAGGGGATTCTGGCCCGCGCCGCCCCGGGGGAGCCCGTGCGGGTGTTGGGGTGGCGGGAAGTGGTGGCCGAGTACGATTCCATGAGGTGCGACTGAGACCGAGGGAGGCCCGGGATGGCGGTCTACTTGTGCCTTAGGGAGGAGAAGGTCTGGGGACGCACCCGGATCTTCCGACCACGTGACGTCACGGGCGGGCGTGCCAGTGCTTCTGACCGGCACGCCCCGGAACCCACCCCAACCTTACAACCAAGTAGCCCCGGACAAAACGGCTACACGCTGCTGGAACTGCTGCTGTGCCTGTCCATCCTGGGCGCCCTGGTGGCCCTGGCGCTTCCCGGCTTCGGCCACGTGCTCGCGGAGCGCCGGGCCACCTACGCCGCCCACGAGGTCCAGCGCGTCCTCCGCACCGCCCAGCAGCTAGCTACCTCAGAGGCGGGGCGGTTCCGGAGGGTGGAGGCGCGGTTCTCGCACGGGGAGCAGCCCTGGGTGGAACTCTGGGGTGTGCCGTGGGACGGGCAGCCCACAGAGCTGCTGGCCTCGTCCGCGCTGGCCCCACCTTCGGTGACCGTGCGGAGGTCGGGTGCCTCCCAGTTCACCGTAGCCTTCGGCGCCAGTGGCGCCCCGGCCGTCGGGGACCAGGGGACGGTGGAGGTGAGGTGCGGTGACTCCGTTCGGTACGTGGTCCTCGCGGCGGTCACCGGCCGGGTCCGTGTCTCGGAGGTAGCCCCGTAGGGTCTGGCGTCGGACTCAGGGCCAGCCTCGCAGGGACGGCGTAGGGGGTTCAGTTCTGCGCCAGTCCGAGCGGGGGTACGCCGCGGCCCCGCGTTAGGCCCACCCAGGCGCGCTTCCCCTACCACGTCTTCGCTGCATTTTGGCACTCATGGCACCGCAGTTGCTCCGTGGCCACGTCGCCTAGAATCGGATGCGGCTTTCCCTTGCGGCCGCAGCCTGAGGGTGTACAATTCGGACACAAGGCGGGCCGCGAAAGGGCAAACCCGCGGTGACGCGGGGGCGCAAAGCCACGGGGCTCGTTGAAAGAGCTAGCCGGGCTGCCGAAGGCCGGGACAGGGCCACCGGGAGGTTAGGAGCCGCGTCCCGGTGGCCTTGGTTTTTGTCGCGGTCGCGAAGGGGGAATCTCGGTGGATCGGTACGGCCGTCCGAGCGGAGCGGGGTTCACGCTCCTGGAGGCTTTGTTCGTCGTGGCGATCCTCGGAGTCCTGCTGGCCCTCGCCTTCCCCACCTACCAGCGGGTGGTGATGGAGCGACGGGTCCAGAATACCACCCGGGAGATCGCGGGCCTGCTCCGGGCGGCCCAGCAGCTGGCGGTGGGGAAGTCGGCAGACGTCGAGCGAGTGATCGTCGAGTTTCAAGGCGAGGAGGTGACCGTCCGGGCCGTGTGGCTGGATCCGAGTCAACACAACGATGAACCGGACCTCCTGTTGAGGTCGGGCTACACCACCGGGCAGGGGCAGAACCCGATGCGCCTGGGGGTCACGGTCAGCGCACAGGAGCAGCTGTGGTTCCTCCCCTCGGGCCAGGCGTCGCCCGCTCCGTTTACCGTCGAGGTCAGCGGCGGCGGCCACACCCGCTATGTGTGCGTGAACGCGGCGGGGCTGGTGACGGTGCCGCCTCCGGGAGAGCAGTGTCCGTAAGGGGGACGCAACAGTGAGGGAAAACCTCAGAGCGCTCGGCCAGGCCGGGCTTTCCATGCTGGAGGTCCTGGTGGCTACCTCCCTGGTGATCGTGGTCTTGCTGGCCAGCGTCCAGGTCGTCACGCGGGTGGCCGCGCAGATCGGCTACGCGCGGACCCCGCACGCGGAGCGGGCGGCGCGGGCGAAGTCCGCGGCCCTGCACTGGCTGCAGGGGGAGCTGGACTACCTGCGGTCGCGCGGGTACGGGTACCTGACCGGCGCGTACCTGGGCTGCAGGAGTCGCAACTGCCCGGCCGGCTGGACTGAGGTCGACGGCGGGGCAGCGGTGGAGCGCACCATCACCCCCCAGGCCAAGGAACCCGGGGAGAGCGCCCTGACCCGGGACTTCGCTAAGGCCGTAGTACGGGTGGAGGTGGAGGCGCTGGAGGGCTGCCCGAACAATTGCGTGATTTCGGTGATGCGGGCGCGGGTGCGCCTCTATCGGGGGGAAACCGATTCCGACCCCTTCGTGGAAGGGGCGACCAGCGTGGTGCGGCGATGAGGTGGAGCTGGAGGGTCCTGAAGGCAGACCAGCGCGGTTTGACCCTGGTGGAGTTGGTGGTTGCCTTGGTCATGCTCGGGGTGATTTTCGGCGGGATGTTCGTATCGACAAGCGCCATGGCGCATTCGTGGGCCGTGGGACAGCACCGGGTGGGGGTCCAGCAGATGGGACGGGCCTCTCTAGACTGGATGATCCGTCGCATCCGGCTCGCCGGACAGGGGTATGACCGGAACTGGGTCTCCTGCTTGCCCTTCTACCGGACCGCGGACGCGTCTCGTTTCGTGTTCCGCGCGGACGTGCTACCGGGCGACGGCGTCTGCGGTCCGTTTGAGGAACTGGGGTACGCGGTTTCAGGGGGCCGGCTGATGGAGACCATCCACCCGGGGGACGAGGGAGAAGCCAGCTCCACACGTGCGCTGACGGTCAACGAGGAAGTGGGAATTATTACGGTCACGGACCTCAACTTCTGCTACTACGACACCTTCGACCAGCTCCTCCCGGACCAGAGCCTTGCCGTGGTGGGCGGTCAGGAGACGTGCTCAGGCAGCGTGCGCGGGAGCCGTCTCGGGGACATCTACCGGGTCAAAGTCCGGCTGCGGGTGATCAGCGGCCGCCCAGGGGAGATGCCGTTTGACATCGTGAGCCAGGCAGTGCGTAGGCTGGAGGTGTTGCCGTGAGGGGTCGTTCGGGTTGCCTCAGCTGGCAGAAACCGCTGGCTTCCGAAGCTGGCACCGCCATGGTGATCGCTCTGCTCACCATCGTGGTCATGGTGCTCCTGACTGCGGCGCTGGTGGTGGCCAGCATGACCGAGACCTTCAACGCGCAGACGGCGGAGGACTCGGCGCGGGCCTTCCTGGTGGCCGATGCGGCCGCAGCGCACGCCATCGCTTCCCTACGCCTGGACCCTGACTGGTCCGACAATGACTGGGACCCCGCCCGGCCGGGCGTGCAGAACTGCAACGGAAGCAACCAAAACCGTTATTTATACGACGCAATCGGGGGCCGGTGCATGGGCCCAGCCGTGCGGTACCCGGATAGGGGCGGCTGGGTCGTGACGCCTGCAGGAGGCGGGGAGCCCAGTCAGCCCGCCTGCGCCGCGGCGTCGGTGTCCCGCGTGGGGACGGGACCGGGCCAGTTACCGGAAAGTCAGGAAATTGGCACCTACACTGTGGAGGTCCTCGGGCAGCCAGAGGCCGGGAAAATCCGGCTTCGGGCTGTTGGAAGGGTGGGCCGGGCCGTTCGGGGGTTTGAGTTCACGATCCAGCGGGTGACTCCCGCGGACTTTGTGTCGTACTCTGCCCTGCGGGTGGACGCCACGCGCGTCGGGAACGGGACCTTTCGAATTCACGGCTCCGTGTATGTCCGAGGAGACTGGGAGTTCAAGGGGAACTCCCAGCAGCTGAACGACCGGCCCATCTCCGAGTCCGATACGCAGGACCCTGTGTACGACAATCAGACGTTCGTGTGCGGGAACCTGGTCTTGCAGGGCAACGCGCAGATCGGAATGCCAGCTGCACCGATGCTGGGAGTGCACATCGCCGGCCGGCGGATCGACCGGGGTGGAGCGGCTGAGGTCCACGCTTTGCTGCAAGACACGGCGGTGCCGGATATCCAGCTGGCGGACGTCTTCCGAGCTATCAAGTGTGTTCGGGGCGTAG
>CALIMJ010000044.1 GCA_938028835.1 uncultured bacterium
CTGCACCGGTGAGTCCGCCTGCCGTAGCGGCTGCACCGGTGGCGGCGGAGCAGGTCCCCGGGCCGCCGGCGGAGCCCGCGCCCGCGAGGCCCCGGGCTTCTCCCAAGGCTCGCCGGCTCGCCCGAGAGATGGGGGTGGACCTGCAGTCCGTCCAGGGGTCCGGCCCCGGAGGAGCGGTCCTCGCCTCGGACCTGCAGCGGATGACTGAGGTGGCCCCCACCGCTGAGCTCCCCCACGTGTGGAAGCTCATGGCGGAGCGCACCGCGCGGGCCTGGAGCACCGTCCCGCACTTCTTCCTCCTGCGGGACGTGCGGGCGGACCGGCTCGTAGCCTGGCACCAGGCCCTGCGGCAGCGCCTGCAGGTCGAGCTGACCTACACCGACCTGTTGGTGAAGCTGGTGGCCGGGGCGCTGCGGGCTCACCCGGAGGTCAACGCGCGCTGGGAGGACGGCCGGATCCGGCGTCTCCCGGACGTCAACGTGGGGATCGCGGTGGCCACCGAGCACGGACTGGTGGTGCCGGTGGTGCACCGCGCAGACGAGCTGCCCGTCGAGCGGATCGCGCAGCGCCGCGCGGAGCTCGTGGACCGCGCGCGCGGGGGCCGGCTGCGCCCGGAGGACGTGGACGGCGGGAGCTTCACGATCTCGAACCTCGGCATGTACGGGGTGGACCGGTTCCTGGCGGTGGTGAACGCGCCACAGGCGGCCATCCTCAGCGTGGGGCGCCTGGCAGACCGGGTGGTGGCGGAGGAGGGCCGGCCCGTGGTGCGCCCGACTCTGAGCCTGGGGCTAGCGTGCGACCACCGGGTCCTGGACGGTGCCCGGGCCGCCCGGTTCCTGGAGACCCTGGCGGCCTGGGTGGAGGAGCCTTTGGCCCTGCTGGACTTTGCGCGCTGAGGACGGAACGGGAGCGTGTGCATGGAGCGTGTGGGGTTCATCGGACTGGGGGCCATGGGCGCGGTGATCGTCCCGCGCCTGCTGCGGGCGGGGTACTCCGTGGTGGGCTGGAACCGTACGCAGGCGAAGGCTCAGCCCCTGGTGGAGGCGGGCATGCGGTGGGCCAGCAGTCCCCGCGTGGTGGCGGAGCAGAGCGAGGTGGTGTTCAGCATCGTGACCGACGGCCAGGCGGTGCGGGAGGTAGCCCTCGGGCCGGAAGGCGTCCTGCAGGGGTTGCCGCCGGGAGGCGTCTACGTCGACATGAGCACCATCGACCCCGACACGAGCCGCGCCGTGGCCGAGGAATTCCACAAGGCAGGGCGGTTCATGCTGGACGCCCCCATCTCCGGGGCGCCGCCTACCGTACGGGAGGGAAAGGCGTCCCTGATGGTGGGGGGGGACCGGCAGGTGTACGAGCAGGTCCGGCCCGTGCTCCTCGCCATCGGGCCCAGGGTGATGTACGTGGGTCCCAACGGCAGGGCGTGCGCCATGAAGCTGGCCGTGAACCTGCTGCTGATGGTGGAGGTGATCGCCTTCGGCGAGGCGGTGGCGCTGGCGGAGAAGGCCGGCGTGGACCGTGCGGTGGCGGTGGAGGCGATCCTGAATAGCGTGGCGGCCTCCCCGGTGCTGGCCTACCGCGGGCCTTTCATCCTGGAGGGGAAGATGCCGGAAATCCCGCTGGCGGACGTGAACCTGCAGCAGAAGGACATGCTGCTGGTCCTGGACCTGGCGCGCAGGCTGGGCAGCCCGGTGCCCTTGGCCGCTGCGGCCAACGAGATGATGAACGCCTGTCGGGGTCTGGGGCTTGACCGCCTGGACTTCGTGGCCACGCACCGTGTCTACCGCCAGCTGGGAGGTGGAGGAGCGTGAAGCTGTACCGGACCCACGTAGAGAAGGTCGCGCCGCGCGGGGGCCTGGCGCGGGAGGACGGGTGGGTGGACATGGTGGTGCGGTTCCTGGTGGACGAGGCGACCGCGGGGGCGAAGGACTTCACCCTAGGCTGGACGGTGTTCCGGCCGGGCGCCCGGCACGAACGGCACCTGCACCGCAACTGCGACGAGTTCTTCGTGGTGCTGAAGGGGCGGGGCGAGGTCTACACGGACACGGGCCGCGAGCCCGCCGCAGAGGGGGACGTGGTGTACGTCCCCCGCGGCGGGTGGCACGGCTTCGTGAACACCGGCACGGAGGACGCGGTGCTGGTCTGGGGCTGGATCGGAGCGGGCTCCCTGCAGGCCTCGGGCTACGAGGTGGCTCCGGAGCGGACCTAGCCGGAGGTGGAAGGTGACGGAGATCCATCCCACGGTGCGCACCGGCCTCGAACGGCTGCTGGAAAAGCGGCGGGAGCTGGTGGGCTCCGGGGCAAGGCCCTTGGGGTGGAAAGCCGCTTTCGGTTCTTCCCAGGCGAAGCAGCGGCTCGGGCTTCCCCACCTCCTGGTGGGCTTCCTCACCGACCGCACGGTGCTGCCCTCCGGTGTCACGGTGTCCGTGCGAGGGTGGCGCCGGCCGGTGGCGGAACCGGAGGTGGCGGTGCGCCTGGGAGAGGACCTGCTGCCCGACAGTTCACCGGAAGCGGTGGCCGCCGCGGTCACCGAGATGGCGCCCGCCATCGAGCTGGTCGACATAGACCGCGCACCCGAGGAGGACCTGGAGGCGGTGCTGGCGGGGAACATCTTCCACCGGTACGCGGTCGTCGGGCCCATGCGGACCGTGCCTTTCCCGGGCAGCCTGGCGGGCACGGTGGGACGGGTGTTCCGCAACGGCGGGGAGTCCGCGGGGGTGGAAGACCTGGAGGCTTTTCCGGGCCGGGTGGTGGACGTGCTGGCCGAGATGGCACGGGTCCTGGCGTCCGTGGGGGAACGTGTGCACGCCGGAGACTTGGTCATCTGCGGGTCCGTGATCCCTCCCCTGTCCCTGGAGCCCACGGACCGGTCCGTGGAGTTTGAAATCACCGGACTCGGACGGGTGTTGGCCGGTCTGAGCCGGGAGCAACTGTGAAAGGGGCGGAGATGCGTCTGGTGGAGCTGGAGAAGGCGGTGGAGGCGGAGCCCGAGGGCGGCGACCGCCTCCCGCGGGTGAAGCTGGCCGCGGTACAGGCAGCGCCGGTTTTCCTGAACCGCGAGCGGCCCACGGAGCGTGCGTGTGAGTGGATCGTGGAAGCCGGGCGCCGGGGCGCGAAGCTCGTGGTCTTCCCCGAGGGGTTCATCCCGGGTCATCCCCTCTGGTACCACTTCTACCCCGCCACGGACCCCAAGAGCGGCGTCTTGGCTACCCGCCTGTTCCTGAATTCCGTGGAGGTCCCCAGCCCGACCACCGAGGCGCTGTGCGCGGCGGCCCGGGAGGCCGGAGCCTATGTGGTTATGGGCCTGTGCGAGCGTCGGCCGGGCACGTTCGGCACCCTGTACAACACGCAGCTGTTCATCGCCCCGGACGGGACGATCCTCGGCAAGCACCGCAAGCTTGTCCCCACCGTGGGGGAACGTCTGGTGCACACCGGCGGGTCGGGGGACACCCTGAGGACCTTCCCGACCGACTTCGGCCGCGTGGGCGGGTTGATCTGTGGGGAGAGCTCCAACCCGCTGGCGGTATTCGCCCTGATGGCGGAGTACCCGCACGTGCTGGCCGTCAGCTGGCCCAACCGGTTCCCCAAACGGGGGATGTCATGCCCGGAACGGGCCCTGGTGGTGGGCCGGGCCCTGGCGCTCGCCACCAAAGCGTTCGTGGTGAACGCGTGCGGGACCCTGACGGACGAGATGCGGGAGCTGCTGGTGTACACGGAGGAGGACCGGGCGGTCCTGTGGGACGAGCGGAGTACAGGAGGGTCCTGCATCGTGGCCCCGAGCGGGTACGTGGTGGCCGGCCCCATGGGGGCGGAGGAGGGTGTTCTGCTGTTCGAGGCGGACCTGAACGAGTGCGTGGCGGAGAAGGTCCGCCACGACTTTGCGGGCCACTACAACCGGCCGGACGTGTTCCAGCTGCGGGTGAACGCCTCCGCTCCCCGGATCTACGTCCGGGAGGGTGAGGCGGAGACCCTCGAGGGGAGGTGACGAGGACGTGGCCACGGTGACAGTACCCCGTTGGGGCTTGTACATCGACGGCAGGTGGCGGGACGGCTCGCGCACGGTGCCGGTGCTGCACAAGTACCGGCAGGAGGTCCTGGCGGAGGTGGTGGAGGCGGACGAGGCCCTCGTGGACGAGGCGGTGCAGGCGGCGCAGCGGGCCGTGGAACAACGGCCGCTTTCGCCTTACCGGCGGTTCGAGATCCTCCGGCGAGCTGCGGACCGGTTGACCGAACGGCGCGACGAGTTCGCCCTCACCATCGCGCGGGAGGCCGGCAAGCCCCTGAAGTACGCACGGGTGGAGGTGGACCGCGCCATCCAGACCCTCTCGCTTAGCGGGGAGGAGGCGAAACGGATCCACGGGGAGCAGGTGCCCGTCGAGGCTGCGCCGGGGGCGGAAGGACGCCTGGCGTTCACCCTCCGGGTTCCGGTGGGTGTCGTGTGCGCCATCTCCCCCTTCAACTTCCCCCTGAACCTGGTGGCCCACAAGGTGGCGCCGGCCCTGGCCGCAGGCAACGCGGTGGTCCTCAAGCCCGCAACCTACACGCCCCTCACGAGCCTGATGCTGGCCCAGCTCTTGGAACAGGCGGGGCTTCCCCCGGGCTACCTCAACGTGGTGGTAGGCGGCGGGCGTACGGTGGGCGAGGCCCTGCTGCGGCACCCCGGGATCGCCCTGTACACCTTCACCGGCAGCCCTGAGGTGGGGGAGCGCATCAAGGCCGCCACGGGCCTGCGGCGGGTGATCCTGGAGCTGGGGAACAACTCCCCGAACGTCGTGGCCCAGGACGCGAACCTGGACCAGGCGGCGCAGCTGCTGGCCCGGTTCGCGTATCTGTACGCGGGCCAGTTCTGCATCTCCGTGCAGCGCATCTACGTGGAGCAGCCGGCCTACGAGCCGTTCCTGGAGAAGTTCGTCGCGGCCGCGCGGGCCATGAAGCTGGGCGACCCGGAGGATCCCGACACGGACATCGGGCCCCTGATCTCTGAGGACGACGCGAGGCGCGTGGAGGCCTGGGTGGAGGAGGCGGTGCAGGGAGGCGCCCGGCGGGTGCTGGGCGGGCCGCGACAGGGGGTCCTCTACCCGGCCACGGTGCTCACCGACGTGCGGCGGGAGATGAAGGTGGTCTGCCAGGAGGTGTTCGGGCCGGTGGCCTCGGTGGTGGCCTGCTCGAGCTTCGAGGAGGCCCTGCGGCAGGCCAACGACACGGAGTACGGGTTGCAGGCGGGGGTGTTCACCCGGAACTTGGACCGTGCCATGAGGGCGGTCCGGGCTCTCCGCATGGGCGGGGTGATCGTCAACGACACGTCCGGCTTCCGCGTGGATCTCATGCCCTACGGCGGCATCAAGCGCAGCGGGATCGGCCGGGAGGGACCCCGCTACGCCATCGAGGAGATGACGGACCTGCGGATCGTGGTGCTCAATCCCGCGGACGGGTAGGGATGGCGCCCTCCTTACAGGCAGTGTGGCCGGAGGATGGCTACCCGCGCTTCTCCGACGGCGAGATGCGGCGCCGTCGGGCGCAGCTGGCGCAGCTGATGGAGCGCGGTGGGGTGGACCGGCTCGTGGTGTACGGGAGTGCGGGCAGCGGGGACGCCGTCCAGTGGGTCACCGGATGGCCGGTGACCCGGGAGGCGGCGGCGGTTTGGGCTCCCGGGGACGTTGTAGAGCTGTTCGTCCAGTACCGGAACCACGTGCCCGCGGCTGGCCGCGCCGTGGCCTCCGACGTGCGCGTGGTCTGGGGCGGTCCGGCGACCGCCCGAACCGTGGCCGAGGAACTGGTCCGGCGGGGCGGCGAAGGGCAGCGGGTGGGTGTGGTGGGGCCCCTGCCCGCCTCCGCCTGGCAGCACCTCGCCGCGCGCGTGCGGGAGCTGGTGGACCTGAGCCCGGCCTACGTGTCGTTGCGGCTGGTGAAGTCGGAGGAGGAGCTCGCCTGGTTGCAGGCGGGGGCGGAACTCACGGACCGCGCGGTACGGGCCCTGGAGGTGGCTCTTCGCCCCGGGGTGAGCGAGTTCGAGCTGGTGGACGCCGTGGAGCGGGCGTACGTGCCCTTGGGCGGAACCACCCACATCCACTTCCTGTCCGTCACCTCCATGACCGATCCCGACCGGTGCGTCCCCGCGCAGTACCCCTCCGCTCGGCGGGTGCGGGTGGGGGACGTGGTGGTGTGTGAGATCAGCGCGGCCTTCTGGGGGTACGCGGGGCAGCTCCTGCGTACGTTTGTGGTGGGGGTAGAGCCCACGCCCCTGTTCTGGGAGCTGCACCGGGTGGCAGAGGAGGCGTTTGAGCAGGCGCCGCGCATCCTGCGGCCGGGGATCCGCGCGGGGGAACTCCTGCGGGTGCTGGAGGGGATCCGACGGGCAGGGTTCACGGTGTACGACGACCTCGTGCACGGGTACGGAGGCGGCTACCTGCCGCCCGTGCTGGGGCCTGAGGGATTTGACAACCCGCAGGACGCGGAGCTGATCCTGCGGCCGGGCATGGCCCTGGTGATCCAACCCAACGTGGTGACCCCGGACGCCCGAGCCGGCGTGCAGACCGGGGAGTTGGTGGTGCTCACCGAGGACGGCGCGCACCCTGTGCACGGGTACCCGCGGGGGCTGCGCCGCGTCGGCTAGCGGGAGGTGGAGGATGCCGAGGATTCCGTACCTAGACCCAGATACCGTAACCGACCCGGAGATTCTGGGGTATCTGGAGCGCGCCCGGCGGGAGGGGACCCCGAGGCCGGAAAGCCAGGCGATCCGGGCCCACAACCCCAACGTCATCCGGGCTTTCAGCCAGGCGTGGGAGCTCACCTTCCGGCAGGGGGTGCTGGACCACTCCCTCAAGGAGCTGTGTCGCGTCTACGTGTCGAAGTCCATCGAGTGCGAGTACTGAGGGGTCCAGCGATCCGTCCAGGCTGGACGGAAGGGCCTGACCGAGGAGAAGTACGAGGAGCTGCTGCACTTCGAGGAGTCCGAACGGTTCACCGAGCGGGAGAAGGTGGCGTTGCGGTACACAAGCGCCATCGTGTGGAACGCGGAGATCGCGGACGAGACCCTGTGGGCGAAGCTGTACGAGCACTTCACCATTCCGGAGATCGTGGAGCTGGGCTTCTTCGTGGCCCTCACCCTCGGGCAGCAGCGGTGGATCAAAACCCTGGGCATCCGGCACGGCGAGGTGCTGGCGGACACCGCTGCCGGGCTGAGGCCCGGCTCCGAGGGGGTGGAAGGTCCCCGGTGAACGCGGTAGACGTCCACTGTCACGTAGTCGTCCCCGAGCTGGTGGGGAAAGGGGGCTGGCAGGCGCGGCTCGTCCGGGAGGGCGACCGCACCGTCGTGGAGTGGCGCGGGCAGCGGGTTCTGTCCGCGGTGGGGGCGCTGGCGGACCCCGAGGCGACCCTGGAGGAGCTCCACCGCGTGGGCGTGGACGCCGTGATCCTTTCGCCCTGGGTCTCTATGCTGCCGTACGAGGAGCAGGATGTGGGCCTAGCCAGGGAGGTGTGCGAGGCGTGGAACGAGGGGCTGTCCCGGGTGTGTGCGCGCCGTCCGGGCCAGGTGTGGGCCTTCGGGGCGGTCCCCCTCCAGGCTCCGGAGCAGGCCGCGCGGTTGCTGGCGGACGTGCGGCGTCGGCCGGGGCTGGTGGGCGTGGAGGTCACCGCCACGGTCGGGGGCCGGTTATTGGGGGAGGACCCGTTCGAGCCGGTCTGGGAGGCTGCAGAAGCCCTGAAGCTCGGCGTGTTCGTGCACCCCACCACCCGAGGACTCGGGATCCCCGACCTGCAGGAGTACTACCTGTGGAATACGGTCGGCAACCCCGTGGAGACCGCCATGACCGCCGCACACCTGGTGATGAGCGGGGTGCTGGAGCGTCACCCGCGTCTTGTGGTCATCCTGGCCCACGGGGGCGGTGCTCTGCCCGCCCTGCGGGGCCGACTGCGCCACGCCCACACCTTCCAACCTCAGGCGCGGTCGAGACTGCGGGAGGACGTGGACGTGTGTCTGCGGCGCTTCTCCTACGACACCGTCACCCACGACCCCGTGCTGCTGCGGCAGCTGGTGGACTGGGTGGGCCCAGAGCAGGTGGTGTTGGGGTCCGACTACCCCTTCGACATGGGGCTGGCGCGGCCCGTGGAGTTCGTCCGGCAGGCGGAGCTGGGGGACGAGGCGGAAGCCAGGGTGTTGCGGGACAACGCGGTCCGGGTCCTGGGCCTGCAGGTGAGGACGTGAGCGTGGGCGAGCGGGGGGACGGGAGGGTCCAGGCGGTGCTGCAGAACTGGGCTCCACGGATGATCGCCCAGGGGGTGGACTACAACGACTTCGTCCGCACCACCGCTTCGATCACGCGCTGGGAGGAGTGGCTGGAGGCGTGGGTGCGGACGGGGGACGTCCACGCGGAGCTGGCGCGGGAAGCGGAGGCCCGGGGGCGGCGGATCACTGCGGGCGAGGCGTGGGTGCGGGCGGCGTTGTGCTACCACTTTGCGAAGTTCGTGTGGACGGTGGACCCGCAGCGGTACCGGGAGACCACGGTGCGGTCCGTGGAGGCCCTCCGGGCGGCCCACAGGCACCTGGATCCTACGGCGCGCCGCCTGCAGATCCCCTTCGAGG
Organism: uncultured bacterium; assembly: GCA_938028835.1. Lineage (GTDB taxonomy): Bacteria > Sysuimicrobiota > Sysuimicrobiia > Sysuimicrobiales > Sysuimicrobiaceae > Tepidifontimicrobium. Next base: position 8,576 of record CALIMJ010000044.1, read on the forward strand.
GCAAGAGGCTGTTCGCGAACCTGCGGAGGCCCCAGGGCGTGCGGCGGCCGCCCGTGGTGCTGCTGATCCCGGGTCTGGACTCCACCAAAGAGGAGTTCTTTTACTGGGAGAACACCTTCCTGGTGCGGGGGATGGCCACGGTGTCCGTGGACGGCCCCGGCCAGGGGGAGACGGGTTTCCACACCCACATCCGGCCTGACTACGAGGCGGCGGTGCGGGCGGTGCTGGACCACCTGTCGGCAGACTTCGACCTGGACCTGGACCGGGTGGGCGCGGTGGGGGTCAGCCTGGGCGGGTACTACGCGCCCCGGGCCGCAGCCTTCGAGCCGCGGATCCGGGCGGTGGCCGCCATCGGGGGGCCCTACAGCTTCGGGGCCGCGTGGGACCGGCTGCCGGCCCTCACGAGGGAGACGTTCCGGTACCACGCGGGCGCCGCTGACGAGGAGCAGGCGCGGCGTCGGGCCCTGGAGCTGGACCTGGGTCCGGTGCTGCCGCGCCTCCGGCAGCCCGTGTTGGTGGTGTTCGGGCAGCAGGACGCCCTGTTCCCCTGGCAGGACGCCGAGCGGGTGGCGCGGGAGGCGCCGCGAGGCGAGTTCGTGCTGTACCCGGAGGGCAACCACGTGTGTAACAACATCCCCTACAAGTACCGGCCCCTGGTGGCGGACTGGATGGCCGAGCAACTGGAGGGGGAGCTCGGCCGGAAGGGAGGGCTAGAGGTGTCTCAGCAGGTGAGAAGCAGCATCGCGCACGAGGCGCTGGTGGACGCCGAGCAGGTGGTGGGCCGGGGCCCGGGGTCCAAGGTGTTCCACCTGGATGAGGTTCCTGAGCTCGTGTCCGTGCACGACGGACGCCGAAAGCGCGTCCTGCTGAACCACACCAACACGGACAGCTCCCTGTTGGTGGACGTGGTGACCGTGGCCCCGGGCTCGGCTTCCCCCGTGCACCTGCACCGGGGGACCGAACACTTCTTCTACGTGCTGTCCGGCCGCGGCCGCATCCGCATCGGGGAGGACGAATTCCCCCTTCGCGCCGGCTCCGTGGTGTGGGTGGCGGAGGGAGACGTCCACCAGCTCCTGGCGGACCCGGACTCCGAGCTCACGTTCCTGGAGTATTTCTCCCAGGGACGGCACGAGACCGTGTTCCTGGGCCCAGCCTGCACGTGGCGCAGCTGAGGCGACCCGCGCGTCGGCGTATACTGGTGCCTGTACTCCAGAATTCGCGCGAGGTGAGGAGGTCGGGTCGGTGAGGGGCGAACACGCCCCGCCTGCGGGCGGGTGGATCGGCCGTCCCCTGCGGCGCAAGGAAGACGGCCGCTTCCTGCGGGGCCAGGCGCGGTACGTGGACGACTTGAAGCTGCCCGGAATGCTGCACCTGGTGGTGGTGCGCAGCCCCCACCCCCACGCGCGGGTGCTGGACATCCGGGCGGACGCCGCGCGGACTGCACCCGGCGTGGTGGCGGTGTTCACCGGCCGCGACCTGGAGGGCAAGCTGGGGCAGTACGCCCTGGCCGGGGTGGAGGGCACGCGGGTGGAGCAGGTTCCCCACCCCGTCCTGGCCACCGACCGCGTGCGGTACGTGGGCGAGCCGGTGGCCGCGGTGGTGGCGGAGACGCGGGCGGCGGCGGAGGACGCGGTAGCCCTGGTGGAGGTGGACTACGACCCCCTGCCCCCGGTGGTGGATCCGGAGGCGTCGCTGACCGGGGCCGTGCGGCTGCACGAGCAGCTTCCGGACAACGTCCTCTTCCGGTGGGAAGGCAAGGGGGGAGACCCCGACGGGGAGTTCGCCCGCGCGGAGCGGGTGGTGCGCCAGAAGTTCCGGATTCCCCGGCTGGCCGCGGTGCCCATGGAGACCCGGGGCGCAGTGGCCACCTACGACCCGGGCTCCGACCTGCTGACCGTGTGGGCGTCCGCCCAGGGCACCCACCGGCCGAGGGAGCAGTTGAGCCGCATCCTGCGGCGGCCGGAGGAGCGCATCCGCTTCATCGTGCCCGACGTGGGGGGGGCTTTCGGGAGCAAGTTCGGAGTCTCTCCGGAGACGGTACTGGCCGCCTGGGCGGCCCTGGAACTGGGCCGGCCGGTAAAGTGGGTGGAGGATCGCCGGGAGAACCTGCTGGCCAGCTACCAGGGACGCGGGATCGTGGCGGAGGTGGAGGTAGCCGTCCGGGGAAACCGCATGGTCGCGCTGCGGGCCCGCCTGCTGGTGGACGCGGGTGCCTACCTGTATCCTTCCACGCCCGTCCCGCCCGTCAACACGGCCATGCTCATGACCGGTGCGTACGCCATCCTGCACGCGCACGTGGTGCTGCTGGGCGTAGCCACCAACAAGGTGCCCACGGGTCCGTACCGGGGTGCCGGGCGGCCCGAGGCTGCCTATCTGGTGGAGCGGATGACGGAGCTGGTGGCCAGGGAGCTCCGCGAGGACCCGGTGGCGTTCCGCATGCGGCACCTGGTCCAGCCCGACGCGTTCCCGTACCGCAACCCCCTGGGATTCGTCTACGACTCCGGCGACTACCCGCGGGCCCTGGAAAGGCTGCGGGAGCTCGTGGCGTACGACCGCTGGCGGGAGGAGCAGAAGCGCGCGCGGGCCAACGGCCGACTCGTGGGAGTCGGGGTGGCCTTCTACGTGGAGCGAGCCGCGAGCCAGCTGTGGGAGAGCGCCGGGGTGGTGGTGGAGCCCACGGGCCGGGTGGTGGTGCGTACAGGCTCCGTGCCCCACGGGCAGGGTCACGAGACCTCCTTCGCCCAGATCGCCGCGGACCTTTTGCAAGTGCACCCCGACGACGTCCTGGTGCAGTACGGCGATACGAACCTGCTGGGCCGCAGCATTGGCACCTTCGGGAGCCGATCCACCACCCTGGGAGGCTCCGCCATCGTGGTGGCCGCGGAGAAAATCCGGGAGAAGGCCAAGCGCATCGCCGCGCACCTGTTGGAAGCCTCTCCCGACGACCTGGAGTGGCAGGACGGTCGGATCTGGGTTCGGGGCGTGCCCGACCGCGTGGTGTCCTGGCGTGAGGTGGCGGCCGCCGCCTACCAGCCGCACCGGCTGCCGCCGGACCTGGAGATGGGCTTGGAAGCGGTGGGATACTTCGCCATCCCGCGTCCGGTGTTCCCCTACGGCGCGTACGGGGCGGTGGTGGAGGTGGACCCGGAGACGGGTGAGGTGAAGGTGCTGAAGTTGGTGGCGGTGGACGACGCGGGCCGCATCGTCAACCCCCTCCTGGCGGAAGGCCAGATCTCGGGCAGCGTGGTGCAGGCGCTGGGGCAGGCGTTCACCGAGGCCTTCGAGTACGACGACCAGGGGCAGCCCCTGGCGTCGAGCCTGGCGGAGTATGGGGTCCCGCGGGCGCTGCACGCGCCGCCGCTCGTCAGCGAGTTCCTGGAAACACCCTCTCCCCTGAACCCGCTGGGGGCGAAGGGCCTGGGGGAGGCGGGAACCATCGGCGCACCGCCCGCCATCGCCAACGCGGTGCTGGACGCCCTGGAGCCCTTCGGGGTGCGGCACCTGGACTTCCCCTTCACCGGGGAGCGGGTGTGGCGCGCCCTGCAGTCCGGCCGGTAGCGACGCCCGGTCCACCCCACGTCGGCTCAGGAAGCCCTCTGGTGGTGGCGAGCCGCGCGCAGGACCCTCGGGCCCGAAGCGCGTAACCTCCCCTGGGATGCCGAACCGCCCGCACCGCGTGGCCCTTTTCGTCACGTGCCTGGTGGACCAGTTCGCAGCCGGCGTCGCCCGCGGCACGTTGCAGGTGCTGGAGCGCGTGGGGTTGCGCGCGGAAGTCCCCGGGGGGCAGACCTGCTGCGGCCAGCCTTTCCTGAACGACGGGTTTCCGGACCAGGCGACCCGGCTCGCCCGGCGGTGGGTGGAGGCGTTCGAGCCCTTCGACGCGGTGGTAGCACCCTCGGGGTCCTGTGTGGCCACCGTGCGGGAGTTCTACCCGCAGCTGTTCGCCGGAAGCCCGTGGGAGGAGCGCGCGCGGGCCGTCGCAGGGCGCACCTACGAGCTGTCGGAGTTCCTGGTCCGGGTCCTGGGGGTGGAGGACGTGGGCGCCCGCTTTCCCCACCGTGTGGCCTTTCATCCCTCCTGCCACCTGCTGAGGAGCCTCGGCGCTGGAGACTGCGGGAGGACCCTCCTCCTTCGGGTGAGAGGTCTGGAGCTGGTGGACCTCGCCCACCCGGAGGCCTGCTGCGGGTTCGGAGGGGTGTTCTCCGTGAAGTTCCCGGAGGTGTCCGAGGCCATGCTGCGGGACAAGCTGCAGGACGTCGGCGCCACGGGAGCGGAGGTGCTGGTGTCCACCGACCTGGGCTGCCTCCTGCACCTGGCCGGCGGCCTGAGCCGGCATGGCAGCCCCCTGCGCTGCCTGCACCTGGCGGAGGTGCTGGGCGGGTCGTGAGCCCCCACGCGGTCGGCTTCCGGGAAGCGAGCGCCCGCGCGGTGCTGGACCCCGCGTTGCGGGAGGCCATCCGGAGGGTGACCGACAACCTCGCCGTCCGCCGGGTGCAGGTGACCGCCGAACTGCCCCACTTCGACGTGCTGCGGGATCGGGCCAAGCGCATCAAGGAGCACACCCTGGCAAACCTGGACCGGTACCTGGAGCAGCTGGAGGCTGCGGTGCAGGCCCGGGGCGGACACGTGCACTGGGCCCGGGACGCGGAGGAGGCGGCGGCCTGCGTGGTGCGGATCTGCCGGGAGGCGGGGGCCCGCCGGGTGGCCAAGAGCAAGTCCATGGTCACCGAGGAGGTGGAGCTCAACCGGGCCCTGCGGGAGGCCGGCATCGAGCCCGTGGAGACGGACCTGGGCGAGTTCGTGGTCCAGATCAGCGGCGACCGCCCCTCACACCTGATCGCGCCCATCATCCACAAACGGCGGGAGGACGTGGCCGAGCTGTTCCGTCGCCACCTGGGCACCCCAGCGGACGCCCCCGTTCCGGTCCTCACCGCCGCGGCCCGCGCGCACCTGCGCCAGGCGTTCCTGCAGGCGGAGGTGGGGATCACGGGCGCCAACTTCCTGGTGGCGGAGACCGGCACCGTCGTGGTGGTGGAGAACGAGGGCAACGCCCGCATGGTCACCAGCCTTCCGCGGGTGCACGTGGCGGTGGCGGGGATCGAGAAGGTCGTGCCGCGCTTGGCGGACCTGGCGGTGTTCCTGCCCCTGCTGGTCCGCAGCGCCACCGGACAGCGGCTTTCCGCGTACGTGTCGTTGCTGACAGGGCCGCGGAGACCCGGCGAACGGGACGGCCCGGATGGGTTCCACCTGGTGCTGGTGGACAACGGCCGCAGCCGGATGCTGGCCGACCCAGAGTTGCGGGAGGCCCTGCAGTGCATCCGGTGCAGCGCTTGCCTCAACGTGTGCCCGGTGTACGAACGGGCCGGTGGACACGCGTACGGCTCCGTGTACTCGGGACCCATCGGCGCCGTGCTGACCCCTGCGCTGACCGGCGGCCGAGGGCTCGTGGACCTGCCGTTCGCGTCGAGCCTCTGCGGGGCGTGCCGGGACGTCTGCCCGCTGCGGATTGACATCCCCCGCATGCTGGTGGTGCTGCGGGCGCGGGCGGGCCGGACGGCCGCGGCGCGGTGGGAGCGCCGGGTCGCGCGCGTGGCCGCCTGGCTGCTGTGCCGTCCGCGCCTGTACCGGTGGGCCTCCCTCGCCGCGCGCGCCCTGGAGCCCGTGGTCCGGAACGTGCCGGTAGGGCCCCTGCGCCGGTGGACCCGCGCCCGGGAACTCCCGCGCCTCAGCCCCACGCCCTTCCACCGTACGGTGCCGCGGTGAGCAGCCGGGAGGAGATCCTGCGGGCCGTCCGGTCCGCGCGGTCGGGCGACGCCCCGGGCCTGCCCTCTCCGGAGGCGCCGACGGAGGCCGCGGACTACCGTGGACACCTGGGGGCAGATCCAGTGGGCCTGTTCGTCCGGCGCGCGGAGGAGCTGGGCGTCCGTGTGCACCGCCTGGAAGATCCCGGGCAGCTGGTCGTGACCGTGGCGGGGCTGTGCGGCGGCAGGCGGACCTATGTGGAACCGGCGCTGCGGGATCTCGGGATCTCGCTGCGGGAGCTGGGACTGCCCCTCGTGGCCTGGGACCGGTTGGCGGAGGCAGAGGTCGGCGTCACAGGCGCGGACTACGGGATCGCGGAGTCGGCCACCCTGGTGCTGGTGGCGCGTCCGGACCGACCCCGTTCAGCGTCCCTGCTCCCCCCGGTGCACGTGGCGGTGTTGCGGGAGGACCGGGTGCTCGGCGACCTCTTCGGCCTGGTGGAGCGGCTGGACCGGCTGCCGAGCGCGCTGGTGCTGGCCAGCGGTCCCAGCCGGTCCGCGGACATCGAGATGAGCCTGGCGGTGGGCGTGCACGGGCCGGGGACCGTGCACGTGGTACTGCTGCCGCCGGACGGGCAGGAGGGGCGAGCGGGGTCGGCAAAGTAGAACCAGGCGAGACGCCTCACGGGAGTGCGCGAGGGAGGGAACGTGAGCGACCGGTTCAGCCGCATGCTGGCCGAGTACGCGGCTTCCGTGCAGTGGGAGCAGCTGCCGGAGCCCACGGTGCACGAGGTCAAGCGGCGGGTGCTGGACAGCCTGGGGGTGGCGCTGGCAGCCTTCGCGGAGCCTGCGCCGAAGGCGGCACGGGCGTACGCCTACCACTGGCCGCTGGTCGGCGGCGCGACCCTGTGGGGCACCCACTTCACCGCGCCCGTGGAGGCCGCGGCGCTGTGCAACGGCGTCATGGTCCGCTACCTGGACTTCAACGACACGTACCTGTCCCAGGAGCCCCTGCACCCCAGCGACACGATCCCCGCCCTGTGGGCCCTGGCGGAGTGGCGGGACCTGCCCGCCCGCGACTTCCTCCTGTCGGTGGCGGTGGCCTACGAGGTGGGGGTGAACCTGTGTGACGCCGCGAGCCTGCGGCGGTGGGGCTGGGACCACGTGAACTACATCGGGGTGGCCACCGCGGCGGCGGCTGGTCGGCTGCTGGGGCTTCCCGTGGAGGCCATCGAGCACGCCATCAGCCTGGCGTGCGTGCCCCACGCGGCCATGCGGCAGACCCGCGCCGGGGAGCTGTCCATGTGGAAGGGCGCCGCGGCCGCCAACGCGGCCCGGCACGCGGTGTTCGGGGCGCTGCTGGCGGAGGCCGGCATGACGGGACCCTTCCAGCCCTTCGAGGGGGAGATGGGGTTCTTCCGCCAGCTGCTGGGCGGGCAGGCCTTTGCGGAGGAGGCCCTGGCAGGCCTGCGGGACAAACGGCCGCCCCGACGGATCCTCGATACGTACATCAAGTTCTGGCCGGTGGAGTACCACGCCCAGAGCGCGGTGGACGCCGCGCTGCAGCTCCGCGCGGAGCTACACGACCCCGGCCGCATCGCCTCGGTCCGCATCGCCACCTTCCGCGCCGCCTACGAGATCATCGCCAAGGACCCGGAGAAGTGGGAGCCCAAGACCCGGGAGACCGCGGACCACTCGCTGCCGTACATCGTGGTGGTGGCGCTGCTGGACGGCCGGGTGGACCGGTCCTCCTTTTCCCCCGCGCGGTTCACCGACCCGCAGGTGCGCCGGATCCTCAAGGAGCGGACGGAGCTGGAGGAGGACCCGGAGCTCACCGCGGGGTACCCGGACGGCATCCCCAACCGCATCGAGGTCCGCACCCGCGAGGGTCAGGGGTTCACCCGGGAAGTCCGGTATCCCCGCGGTCACGCGAGGAACCCGCTCAGCGACCCGGAGGTGGTGAACAAGTTCCGGGCCAACGTGGAGGGAATCCTGTCGCCGGCCCAGATGCAGCGGGTGATCGATGCGGTGTGGACGCTGGAGGACCGCAGCCTGCGGGAGCTGAGCGGGCTGCTGCGGCTGTGATGACGGAGGGTACGGGTTCGCCTTGAGCGCCTGGCTCCTGCGACCGGCTCCCGAGGAGCCGCCGGGAGTTGTACTGCGGCGGCTGCTGGAGCGCGAGCCCGTGGTGGTTGCGCCCGGCGTGTTCAGCCCCTTGAGCGCGGTGGTAGCCCGGCGCGCGGGGTTTGCGGCCCTCTACGTGTCCGGGGCCGGCTTCTCCGCCAGTCTGGCGCTGCCGGACCTGGGGCTGTTCACGCTGACGGAGCTCGCTGATTTCGTGCGGCGCGTTTACCGGGCGTGCGGGCTTCCCCTGCTGGTGGACGCGGACACCGGCTTCGGGGAGGCGCTGAACGTCCTGAGCGCGGTGCGCGAGCTGGAGGGGTCGGGGGCGGCCGCCATCCAGCTGGAGGACCAGCCGCTGCCGAAGAGATGCGGGCACCTGTCCGGGAAGTCCGTGGTCCCTCCCGAGGAGATGGCCCGGAAGGTGGCCGCCGCGGCGTCCGCCCGCAGACACGCCCTGATCGTGGCCCGCACGGACGCCCGCGCGGTGGAGGGGCTGGAAGGCGCGGTGCGGCGCGCCCTGCTGTACCGGGAGGCGGGGGCGGACGTCATCTTCCCGGAGGCCCTGGAGTCGGAGGAAGAGTTCGCGGAGTTCGCGCGACGCGTGGGCGGGTGGCTGCTGGCCAACATGACGGAGTTCGGCCGCAGCCCGTACCTGACCGCCCACCGCCTCGCAGAACTCGGCTACAGGGTGGTGATCTTCCCCGTAACCGCCCTGCGGGCGGCCATGAAGGCCGCGGAGGAGGTCCTGGAGGTTCTGCGCCGGGACGGAACCCAGGTGGAGGTTCTGGACCGGTTGCAGACGCGCGCGGAGCTGTACGACCGCATCGGGTACGCCGCCTACGAGGAGTGGGACGCCCAGCTGGCGCAGCGGTTCCGGGAAGGAGGGCAGGGATGACGCAGGTGAGCTACAGCCCGGGGTTGGAGGGGGTCATCGCCGCCGCCACCAGCATCTCCTACCTGGACGTGGAACACGAGCAGATCGTCCTGCGGGGCTACGACCTCATCGAGCTGGCACGGGTCAAGCGCTACACCGAGGTGGCATACCTGACCCTGTACGGCCACCTGCCGTCCGCGGACGAGCTGGCCGGTTTCGAGGGGCAGCTGCGGGCGGACGCGGAGCTGCCCGAGGAGGTGTACCGGCTGCTGGAGCTGCTGCCGCCCCGGATGCACGTGATCGACGCGCAGCGCACCGCGCTGTCGTTTCTGGCGGGGTTGGAGGACCCCGACGAGCTGCGGGACTCCTCCCCGGAAGCGAACCTCCGCAAAGGGGTCCGGGTGCTAGCCCGGATGCCCGGCATCACCGCCAACGCCTACCGCGCTCTGCGGGGCCTTCGCCGGGTCCGCCCGGACCCGTCTTTCGGCTTCGCCGAGGGGTTCCTGTACATGCTGACGGGCAGCCGGCCAGACGCCGAGGCGGTGCGGGTGTTCGACCTCACCCTCACCTGCTACATCGAGCACGAGATGCCGAACTCCACCTTTGCGGCGCGGGTGATCGCGTCCACCCTTTCCGACCTGTACGGGGCGCTGGTGGGAGCCGCCGCGTCCCTGAAGGGGCCGTTGCACGGGGGCGCCAACGAGGCCGTGGCCCACATGTTGCTGGACATCCTCCAGCATGGGGGCGCGGCGGCCGCGGAGTCGTACGTGCTGGAGCGGCTGCGCCGGGGCGAGCGGATCATGGGGTTCGGGCACCGGGTGTACATGCGGCGGTACGACCCCCGAGCGCTGCTCATGAGGGAGTTCCTCCCGCACCTGGCGGCACGGCGGCCGGAGGGCGAGGAGCTGGTGCGGATCCACGGGGTGGTGGAGCACGTGATGCAGCGGGAGAAGGGGCTGTACCCCAACGCGGACTACCCCGCGGGGCTGATCTACTACCTGCTCGGCATCCCCATCGAGCTGTACACCCCCATCTTCCTGGTGGCGCGCACCGCGGGCTTAGTGGCCCACGTGACGGAGCAACACGCGAACAACCGGCTGTTCCGTCCCCGGGTGCTGTACGAGGGGCCCCGGGGCCTGCGGCCTTAG
>CALIMJ010000045.1 GCA_938028835.1 uncultured bacterium
GATGCCGGGGGACAACATCAATCTAGAGGTGGAGCTGATCAGCCCGATTGCGCTGGAGGAGGGGCTGCGGTTTGCGATCCGGGAGGGGGGTCGGACGGTGGGGGCCGGGGTGGTGACGAAGATCCTGGAGTAGACGGGAGGAGGCCGTGGCGCAGCGGATCCGCATCAAACTGAAGGCGTACGACCACCGGCTGCTGGACCAGTCCGCGGCCACCCTGGTGGAGGCGGCCCGTCGGAGTGGGGCGCGCATCCGGGGGCCCATTCCGCTGCCCACGGACCGGAGCGTCTACTGCGTGATCCGGGGTCCGCACATCGACAAGGAGTCCATGGAGCACTTCCAGATCCTGACCCACAAGCGGCTCATCGACATCCTGGACCCGACCCAGAAGACCGTGGACTCCTTGATGACCCTGGATCTTCCGGCCGGTGTGGACATCGAGATCAAGCTGTAGGCGGACCCTCCGAGGGAGGGAGTGTGATGGCGGCGATCCTGGGACGGAAGGTGGGGATGACGCAGGTGTTCGACGCCCAGGGCAACCTGGTGCCGGTGACCCTGGTGGAGGCACAGCCCAACGTGGTGGTGGGGGTGCGCACCCCCGAGCGGGATGGTTACCGGGCGGTCCAGCTGGGGTTCGAGGAGGTGCCCGAGCGTCGGGTGAACCGCCCCCTGCGGGGCGTGTTCCGCCGCGCGGGCATCTCGCCGCGGCGGGTGATCCGGGAGGTTCGGCTCCGGGAGGGCGAGGAGTACCACGTGGGCCAGGAGATCTCCGTGACGCTCTTCCGGGAAGGGGACCGGGTGGCGGTGACGGGGACCAGCAAGGGCAAGGGGTTCGCGGGCGCCATGAAGCGCCACGGGTTCGGCGGACAGGCGGACTCCCACGGGGTATCGCTCATGCACCGGGCCGTGGGATCCCTGGGGACCTCCGGCGTCGGCCGGGTGTGGAAGGGCAAGCGCATGCCGGGGCGCATGGGGGGGGAGCGAGTCACCATCCGCGGGCTGCGGGTGGTCCGGGTGGACCCGGAGCGACAGCTGCTTCTCATCCGCGGCGCGATCCCTGGCCCCCGGGGCGGGCTGGTGATGGTCCGCAAGATGGACTAGGGACGTCGATGGTCCACGCGGTGTGGAGGGACGGGATGCCGAAGGTAGCCGTGTTCAGCGCCACGGGAGAGCCAGCGGGTGAGGTGGACCTCCCCGAGGAGGTGTTCGGGATTCGACCCCACGCGGCGGTCGTGCATCAGGCCCTGGTGGCCCAGCACGCGAACGCCCGCAAGGGGACCGCGTCCACCAAGACCCGGGGCGAGGTGGAGGGGAGCACCCGAAAGATCTGGCGGCAGAAGGGTACCGGCCGCGCCCGGCACGGCGACATCCGAGCCCCCATCTTCGTAGGAGGGGGCGTGGCCTTCGGACCCAAGCCCCGCGACTACAGCCAGCGGCTGCCCAAGGCGATGCGCCGCTTGGCGCTGCGGTCGATCCTGTCGGACGCGGCGCAGACGGGCCGCCTGGTGGTGGTGGAAGGGTTCGGAGTGCAGGAGGGCCGGACCCGGGAGGTGGCCGCTTTCCTTCGGAAGCTGGATCTGGAGGATCAGCGGGTGGTTCTGCTGGCGGGTTCGGAAGGCCCGCTGGTGGGTCGGGCGGCCCGCAACCTGCCCCGGGTGGCGGTGCTCACCCCCAACACCCTGAACGTGGCGGACCTGCTGTGGGCGGATCGCATCGTGGTGAGCCGGAACGCTCTGGGTGCGGTGGAGGAGGTGTTGGCGTGAGGGACCACCGCGACGTCCTGCGTCGGGCCGTGATCACGGAGAAGTCCATGCGGGGCGCGGAGGCCGGCAAGTACACCTTTGAGGTGGCCCGGGACGCCACCAAGCCCGAGATCCGCGAGGCGGTGGAGCATCTGTTCGGCGTCCGGGTGGTAAAGGTGAACACCCTGAACGTCCCGGGCAAGACCAAGCGCCGGGGACGGTACACCTACCGAACCCCCGAGCGGAAGAAGGCGGTGGTGACCCTGGCTCCGGGTCAGAAGATCGACCTGGAGAAGTTGCTGTAGGAGGGTACGCATGGGGATCAAGCGGTTCAAGCCGACCACGCCGGGCCGACGCTTCGCCACCGGGTACACCTTCGAGGAGATCACCCGGTCCGAGCCGGAGAAGTCCTTGGTGGTGTCCCTGCACCGCCACGCAGGCCGGAACAACCAGGGGCGGATCACCACCCGCCACCGGGGGGGTGGGCACAAGCGGCTGTATCGGATCGTGGACTTCAAGCGGGACAAGGACGGCGTGCCCGCCCGGGTGGCGGCCATCGAGTACGACCCCAACCGGTCCGCCCGCATCGCCCTCCTGCACTACGCGGACGGCGAGAAACGGTACATCCTGGCCCCTGTGGGCCTGCAGGTGGGAGACGTGGTGACCTCCGGGCCCGACGCGGAGATCAAGCCGGGCAACGCCTTGCCCCTGGACAAGATCCCCGTGGGGACCCTGGTGCACAACGTGGAGCTGCAGCCGGGCCACGGCGGCCAGCTGGTCCGGGCGGCGGGAACCGCGGCCCAGATCATGGCCAAGGAGGGGGAGTACGCCCAGCTGCGGCTGCCCTCGGGCGAGGTGCGGCGTGTCCAGCTGAGGTGCAAGGCCACCGTGGGCCAGGTGGGCAACGTGGAGCACGAGGCCATCAAGCTGGGGAAGGCGGGTCGCAAGCGGTGGCTGGGGATCCGGCCCACGGTCCGGGGCGTGGCCCAGGACCCCCGCAGCCACCCCCATGGGGGCGGCGAGGGTCGTTCGCCCATCGGCATGCCCAGCCCCGTGTCGCCCTGGGGCAAACCCACCCTGGGCAAGAAGACCCGCAAGCCGAGAAAGCGGTCCGACAAGGACATCCTCAAGCGGCGGAAGTGAGGCACAGGATGGGGCGTTCGAAGAAGAAGGGTCCGTTCGTGGACGAACCGCTGCTGCGGAAGATCCGGGAGCTGAACCAGCGCCGGGAGAAGCGGGTGATCCGGACGTGGTCCCGGCGGTCCACCATCCTGCCCGAGTTCGTGGGCCACACCATCGCGGTGTACGACGGGCGCAAGCACGTGCCCGTGTACATCACGGAGTCCATGGTGGGCCACAAGCTGGGGGAGTTCGTGCCGACCCGGACCTTCCGGGGCCACGGGGGCTCGTCCGAGCGGACCACCAGCGTGAAGGGTTAGGGAGGACGGAGATGGAGGCGCGGGCGGTGGCCCGGTACATTCGGATGTCGCCGTGGAAGGTGCGGCGGGTGGCGGAGGTGGTCCGGGGGCGGTCCGTGGACGAGGCCCTGGCCCTGCTGCGGGCCATGCCCCACCGCGCGGCCCGGGTGGTGGAGAAGGTGGTCCGGTCCGCGGTGGCCAACGCGGAGCACAACCTGGAGCTGGACCGCTCCAGCCTCGTAGTGGCCCGCATCGCGGTGGACCGGGGTCCCGGGGGGGGCATGTGGAAGCGCTTGGTCCCCCGCGCGCGGGGCCGGGCCGACGTCATGACCCGGCGCAACTGCCACGTGACCGTGGTGGTGGCGGAGCGCGAGTAGGGAGGTGTTGCGTGGGACAGAAGGTCCACCCCGTGGGACTGCGGATCGGGATCATCCGGGACTGGGAGTCCCGGTGGTACAGCGATAAGCACTTCGCGGACTACCTGCACGAGGACCTGCGGATCCGCAAGTACATCAAGGAGAAGCTGTACCGGGCCGGGATCCCGCGGATCGAGATCGAGCGGCAGTCCAAGGTGGTCAAGATCACCGTCCACGCCGCCCGGCCGGGGATCATCATCGGCCGGGGAGGCACCGGGATCGACGCCCTCCGGAAGGAGCTGGCGGAGCTGACGGGCAAGGAGGTCCAGCTGAACGTGCAGGAGATCCGACGCCCGGACCTGGAGGCTCAGCTGGTGGCGGAGAACGTGGCGCAGCAGCTGGAGCGCCGGGTGGCCCACCGGCGGGCCATGAAGCAGGCCGTCCAGCGGACCCTGCGGGCCGGCGCCAAGGGGATCCGTATCTCCTGCTCGGGACGGCTGGCCGGCGCGGAGATCGCCCGCTACGAGTGGTACCGGGAGGGCCGCGTCCCCCTGCACACCCTGCGGGCGGACATCGACTTCGGCGTTGCGGAGGCGCTCACCACCTACGGCCGCATCGGCGTCAAGGTGTGGATCTACCGGGGCGACGTGTTCCCCGAGAAGCGTGAGGCGCGCCCCGTGGTGCGGGCCCGGTGACAGGAGGCGGACGCCATGCTGATGCCCAAGCGCGTGAAGTACCGCAAGCAGCAGCGGGGTCGGATGAAGGGGCTGAGTTACGCGGGGTCCACCCTGGCCTTCGGAGAGTACGGGCTTCGGGCCACCAGCCCCGCGTGGGTTACCGCGGCTCAGATCGAGGCCGCGCGGCGCACCATCACCCGCTACATCAAGCGGGGCGGCAAGCTATGGATCCGCATCTTCCCGGACAAGCCCGTGACCAAGAAACCCGCGGAGACCCGGATGGGCGGCGGCAAGGGCAACCCCGAGTACTGGGTGGCGGTGGTCCGCCCCGGACGGGTGCTGTTCGAGCTGGCGGGGGTCAGCGAATCGGTGGCCCGGGAGGCCATGACCCTGGCCAGCCACAAGCTGCCGGTCCGCACCCAGTTCGTCAAGCGGGAAGAGCTTCCGGGGTCCGTGGGTTAGGAGGACGGATGTGGTCAAGGCCCGAGCGCTCCGTGAACTGACGGCCGAGGAGCTACAGCGGCGGCTGGACGAGCTGCAGCAGGAGGCGTTCCAGCTGCGCATGCAGATCGCCGCGGGCAAGGCCCAGAACCCCTCCCGGCTGCGGGAGGTGCGGCGGGCCATCGCCCGGGTGAAGACCGTCCTGGCGGAACACGGGGTCCGGGTGTGAGGGAGGGCTGCATGGCGGACCGGGCACCGAAGCGGAAGGCGCTGGTGGGGGTCGTGGTCAGCGACCGGATGGACAAGACGGTGGTGGTGCGGGTGGAGTCCACCTTCCGGCACCCGCTGTACAGGAAGCCCGTGCGGCGGCACAAGAAGTACAAGGCGCACGACGAGCGCAACGAGTGCCGGGTGGGCGACCGGGTGCGGATCATGGAGACGCGGCCCCTGTCGCGGGAGAAGCGGTGGCGGGTGGCGGAGATCCTGGAACGGGGCGCTGGAGAGGCCCCCGTGGAGGGCTAGGCCATGTTGCAGCAGGAGTCACGGCTCAAGGTGGCGGACAACACGGGCGCCCGGGAGATCCTGGTGATCCGGGTGCTGGGGGGGAGCAAGCGGCGCTACGCCCGGGTGGGCGACGTGGTGGTGGCCACGGTGAAGCAGGCCATCCCCAACAGTCCCGTAAAGAAGGGTGAGGTGGTGAAGGCGGTGGTGGTACGGACCCGGAAGGAGATCCGGCGCCCGGACGGGTCGTACATCCGGTTCGACGACAACGCCGCGGTGCTGATCAACGAGCAGATGAACCCCCGAGGCACCCGGATCTTCGGCCCCGTGGCCCGGGAGCTCCGGGAACGGCAGTTCATGAAGATCGTCTCCCTGGCCCCGGAGGTCCTGTGAGGAGGTGAGGCCGGTGCCGGTCGTGGGCGCGCAGCGCGTGCACATGCACGTAAAAAAGGGGGACCTGGTGGTGGTCATCTCGGGGAAGTACCGGGGCAAGCGGGGCAAGGTCCTGCGGGTGCTGCCCAAGACGGGACGGGTGGTGGTGGAGGGGGTGAACGTGGTCAAGCGCCACACGAAGCCCTCCCCCAAGAACCCCCAGGGCGGCATCGTCCAGCGGGAGGCGCCCATCCACGTCTCCAAGGTCATGCTGGTGGACCCCGAGACCAAGGATCGGACCCGGGTGGGGATCCGGGTCCTGGGCGACGGCCGCCGGGTCCGCTACGCCAAGCGGTCAGGCGAGCTCGTGGACAAGTGAGGGAGCGCCCATGGTGCCACGCCTGAAGGAGAAGTACGAGCGCGAGGTGGTCCCGGCCCTGCGGGAGCGGTTCGGATACCGCAACCCCATGCAGGTGCCCAGGCTGGTGAAGGTGGTGGTGAACATGCGGGTGGGCGCAGGCGCCCAGGACCCGCGGCAGGTGGACCGGGCGGTGGAGGACCTGCAGGCCATCACGGGCCAGCGGCCGGTGGTGGCGCGGGCCCGCAAGTCCATCGCGGCCTTCAAGCTCCGCAAGGGCGCGCCCATCGGGGTGTACGTGACCCTGCGGGGCCGGCGGATGTACGAGTTCCTGGACAAGCTGATCCACGTGGCCCTGCCCCGGATCAAGGATTTTCGGGGGATCTCGGAGCGCCAGCTCGACGGGCGCGGGAACCTGAACATCGGGCTGCGGGAGCAGCTGGTGTTCCCGGAGATTGAGTACGACAAGGTGGACCGAATCCGCGGCATGGACATCGCCATCGTGACCACAGCCCGGACGGACGAGGAGGCGCGGGAGCTGCTGCGCCTGCTGGGCATGCCGTTCCGGGAGCGCGAGTCCGCGGCTGCCTAGAAGCCGAACCAGGGAGGGACGATGGCCAAGAAGGCGTTACTGGAGAAGTGGAAGCGGCCGCCGAAGTTCCGCGTGCGGGCGTACACCCGCTGCGAGCGTTGCGGTCGGCCGCGGGCGGTGTTCCGCCGGTTCCGGCTGTGCCGGATCTGCCTGCGGGAGCTGGCGTACCGGGGGGAGATCCCCGGGATGACCAAGGCCAGCTGGTAGGAGGAGGGTATGGGTACCGTCACGGACCCCATCGCGGACATGCTCACCCGGATCCGGAACGCCAACGCGGCGGGCCACGGCGAGGTCCGCGTCCCCGCCTCCAAGCTGAAGGCGGAGATCGCCCGGATTCTGAAGGAGGAGGGCTTCATCCAGGACTGGACCTGGGTGCAGGACGGCCCCCAGGGGACCCTGAGGATCACCCTGAAGTACGGCCCCAAGCGGGAGCGGGTGCTCCGGGGCATCCGGAGGGTCAGCAAGCCCGGCCTGCGGGTGTACGTGCGACGACAGGAGATCCCCAGGGTCCGGGGAGGTCTGGGCGTGGCGATCCTGTCCACGCCGCGGGGAATCCTCACAGACCGCCAGGCGCGCCGTCTGGGCGTGGGCGGCGAGGTCCTGTGCTACGTGTGGTGACGCCAAAGAGCCCGGAGGGAGCGAGACCATGAGCCGGATCGGTCGGATGCCCGTGCCCGTGCCGCCGGGCGTGGACGTGCAGGTGGACGGCTCCCGGGTCCGGGTGAAGGGGCCCAAGGGTGAGCTGGAGCGCACCTTCCACCCCGACCTGCGGATCGAGCTGCAGGACGGGAAGCTGGTGGTGCGCAGGCCCACGGATCTCCGACACCACCGCGCCCTTCATGGCCTGACCCGGGCCCTGCTGAACAACATGGTCCGGGGTGTGAGCGACGGCTACGCGGTGGAGCTGGAGATCCACGGCACCGGGTACCGGGCCTCCAAGCAGGGCGACCGGCTCGTGCTGCAGGTGGGCTACACCCACCCCGTGGAGCTGGACCCTCCCCCTGGCATCACCTTCGAGGTCCCACAGCCCACCCGGGTGGTGGTGCGGGGTGCGGACAAGGAGCTGGTGGGCCAGGTGGCCGCAAAGGTCCGGGCGGTCCGGCCACCGGACCCGTACAAGGGGAAGGGGATCCGATACGCCCACGAGGTGGTGCGCCTGCGGCCGGGCAAGGCGGGCCGGGCGGCGGGCAAGAAGTAGGCCTGGGAGGATCGTATGCTTTTGCGAACCAGCCGTGAGGAGCGACGGAAGATCCGGCACCGCCGGATCCGCCAGCGGGTGCTGGGCACTCCGGACCGGCCGCGGCTGAGCGTGTTCCGGAGTCTGAAGCACATCTACGCCCAGATCATCGACGACACGCGGGGTCACACCCTGGTCGCCGCCAGCACCCGGGAGCCGGAGATCGCCGCACGGCTGAGCGGCCTGAAGCGGGTGGAGCAGGGCCGGGTGGTGGGCCGGGTCCTGGCGGAGCGGGCGCGGGAGAAGGGCATCGTGCGGGTGGTGTTCGACCGGGGCGGGTACACTTACCACGGCCGGGTCAAAGCCCTCGCGGAGGGGGCCCGGGAGGGCGGCCTGGAGTTCTGAGAGGAGACGCGGATGGCGGAACGCGTGAACCCGACAGACGTGAACCTGACGTTCGAGAAGACGGTGTCCATCAACCGGGTGGCGAAGGTCACGAAGGGTGCCAAGCGGTTCAACTTTAGGGCCCTGGTGGTGGTGGGCGACGAGCAGGGCACCGTGGGCGTGGGTCTCGGCAAGGCCGCGGAGGTGCCCGACGCCATCCGGAAGGCGGTGGAGGACGCCAAGAAGAACCTCTGGAGGATCCCACGGCGGGGCACCACCATCCCCCACGAGGTCATCGGGCACTTCGGTGCCGCCCGGGTGCTGTTGAAGCCGGCCAGCGAGGGGACCGGCGTGATCGCGGGAGGTCCGGTACGGGCCGTGGTGGAGGCCGCGGGCATCCGCGACGTGCTGACCAAGTCCCTGGGCAGCAGCAACCCCATCAACATGACCCGCGCCACCCTGCAGGGCCTGCTGGAGCTACAGATGCCCGAGGAGGTCGCCCGGCTGCGGGGGAAGAGCGTGCCGGAGCTGGTGGGTCGGCGCGCTGCGGGCTGACGGAGGCAGTTTTCTATGGTCCGGATCACCCTGCGCCGTTCGCTGATCGGCACCAAGCCCGTGCACCGGGCGTGTGCGGCCACCCTGGGGCTTCGGAAGGTGGGCCAGTCGGTGGTACGCCCCGCAGGTCCCGAGCTGGAGGGCCTGCTCCGCCGGATCCGGCACCTGGTAGAGGTGGAGGCGCTGGACCCAGGGGAGGATCCCGCGGGTGTAGGGGGAGCGGACAACGGGAGGAGCGGAGATGGCGCTTCGGATCGGTGAGCTGAAGCCGCCCGCAGGGGCCCGCCGGCGGCGCAAGCGGGTGGGCCGCGGGCTGGGCTCGGGCAAGGGCACGTACGCGGGCCGTGGGATCAAGGGTCAGAAGGCCCGCAGCGGGAAGGGGCCCCGCCCGGGCTTCGAGGGCGGGCAAACCCCCCTCAGCAAGCGTCTGCCCTTCCAGCGAGGGGTCAGAGCGTACGGGAGCTCCCACACGGGGGGCCGGCCGCGTCCCGGGTTCGTTGAAGTGAAGTTGGCCAGCCTAGCCCGGTTCGAGCCTGGAACGGAGGTGACCCCACAGACCCTGCGCCAGGCGGGGGTCGTTCACCGCCGCGGCCGGATCAAGGTCCTGGGCCCGGGTCGTCTCCCGCACCCCCTGACCGTGAAGGCCCACGCCTTCAGTGCTTCCGCGCGGGCGGCCATCGAGGCCGCGGGCGGTCGGGCGGAGGTGATTCCTTGATCGGCGGCATCGCCAACCCCTTCCGGATCCCAGAGCTGCGGCGCCGGCTGCTGTTCACCGCGGGCATGCTCGCCCTGTTCCGCCTCGGTGCCCACCTGCCCGTGCCCGGGGTCAACGTGGAAGCGGTGCGGACCCAGTTCGAGCAGGCGGCCGCGGGCACCGCCTTCGGGTTCCTGAACCTGCTGGTAGGCGGGGCGCTGGAGAACTTCTCGATTTTCGCCCTCGGGGTGATCCCGTACATCACCGCCTCCATCATCATGAGCCTGCTGCAGGTGGCCTTTCCCAACCTGAAGAAGATGGCGCAGGAGGAAGGGGAGGCGGGCCGCAAGCGGATCGGGTGGTACACCCTCTACCTCACCATCCCGCTGGCGGCGCTGCAGGGGTGGGGCCAGACGGGGCTTATCCAGGCGTTCTCGCAGGGTCGCGCCATCACCGACTTCAGCCCCCTCAACTGGGCCCTGATCCTGTCCACCCTGGTGGCGGGCTCCATGGTGCTCACGTGGATGGGCGGGGTGATGACCGAACACGGCGTCGGCAACGGGGTGTCCCTGCTCATCTTCGGGGGGATCGTGGCCCGGATCCCTCGTCAGCTGGCGGCCACGGTGGCCCAGGTGCGGGTGGGCAGCACCTCCGTGGGGTGGCTGCTGGTTGACATCGTGCTGGTGCTGGCCAGCATCGTGGCGGTGATCCTGGTCACCCAAGCCACGCGGCGGATCCCGGTCCAGTACGCGAAGCGGGTGGTGGGTCGACGCGTTCTGGGGGGGCAGACCACCCACATCCCCCTGCGCATCGTGCAGGCGGGCGTGATCCCTATCATCTTCGCCATCTCCGTGCTGCAGTTCCCCGCCACCCTGGCCTCCTTCGTACGGTGGGAACCCCTGGTGGAGTGGGGGAACCGGCTGCAGCCGGGCCAGCACCCCCTCGGGACGGTGCTGTACGCGGTCCTCATCGTGGTGTTCACGTACTTCTACACCGCGGTGCAGTTCGACCCCCACGAGATCAGCGAGAACATCAAGAAGTACGGCGGCTTCATCCCGGGGATCCGACCCGGCCGGCCCACGGGGGAGTTCCTCATGAAGGTCACGGAACGGCTGACCTTCGTGGGTGCCCTGTTCCTGGCCGTGATCGCCGTCTTCCCCTTGCTGTTCCGTCAGACCGCAGGCCTCACCCTGTACCTGGCGGGCACCTCCCTCCTCATCGTGGTGGGAGTGGCCCTGGAGACCATGAAGCAGATCGAGGCGTACGTGCTGATGCGCCACTACGAGGGGTTCATGCGGTGAACGTGGTGCTCCTGGGCCCCCCGGGGGCGGGCAAGGGGACGCAGGCCCGCCGCCTGGCGGAGCGGTTCGGCATTCCCCAGATCGCCACCGGCGACATCCTCCGGGAGGCCATGGCGTCCGGCTCCGAGCTGGGCCGCAGGGCCAAGTCGTACTACGACCGAGGGGACCTGGTGCCCGACGAGATCATGCTGGAGGTGGTGGCTGAACGCCTGCGCCAGCCCGACGCCGCCAGGGGGTTCGTCCTGGACGGGTTCCCTCGCACCGTGCCGCAGGCGGAGGGTCTGGACCGCCTCCTGGACGGTATGGGCCGCAGCCTCCAGGCGGTGTTGCTGTTTGAGGTTCCCCGGGACGCCCTGGTGCGGAGGCTCTCCGGCCGCTGGGTGTGCCGGGCCAGCGGGCACGTGTTCCACGAGCTTTACAGCCCACCGCAGGTCCCGGGCCGATGCGACCACGACGGCAGCGAGCTCGTCCAGCGCGAGGACGACCGGCCCGAGACCGTGGAGCGGCGGCTGGAGGTGTACGCGCGGCAGACCGCGCCGCTGGTGGAATACTACCGTGCGCGGGGCCTGTTGCACACCGTGGACGCTTCCGCGGACCCCGAGGAGGTGGGTCGGCGCGTGGAGGCAGCCCTGCGACAGGCGGGTGTGCTGTAGTCATGGCGGTGGCGGGGGTCTTCGTCAAGAGCCCCAGGGAGCTGGAGCGCATGCGCCGCGCGGGCCGCGTGGCGGCCCTGGCCCTGCGGGAGGTGGGCCGGGCTGTGCGCCCAGGCACCACCACGGGGGCGCTGGACCGGGTGGCCTACCGGGCCATCCGGTCCCTGGGAGGGTCCCCCTCCTTCTTGGGGTACCGGGGATTCCCCGCCAGCGCGTGTATTTCCGTCAACGACGAGATCGTGCACGGGATCCCCGGACGGCGGGTGCTGAAAGAAGGGGACCTGGTGAAGGTGGATCTGGGTGCCCTGGTGGACGGCTACCACGGGGACGTGGCGGCCACCTTCCCGGTGGGACCGGTCCCCCCGCGGGTGCGGCGGCTGCTGCAGATCACCGAGGAGGCCTTGTTTCGGGGCATCGAGGCGGTGCGTCCGGGGGCCCGGCTGGGGGACGTGGGCTACGCGGTGCAGTCCTTCGTGGAGTCCCACGGCTACTCCGTGGTCCGGCAGTTCGCCGGCCACGGGGTCGGGCGGTCCCTGCACGAGGACCCGCAGGTGCCCAACTTCGGGAAACCCGGCAAGGGGATGGTCCTGCGGCCGGGCATGGTGATCGCGGTGGAGCCCATGGTGAACGAGGGGACCTGGCGGGCGGTGGTGGACGGGGACGGTTGGACCGTGCGCACCGCGGACGGCCGGCTTTCCGCCCACTTCGAGCACACGGTGGCGGTGACCGAGGACGGTTACGAGATCCTCACCCTGTTGGACGACGGGGAGAATCCCTGGTAACATAAAACTTCGTGCGGCCCGGGGTCGGGAGGCCATGACGGCGAAGAAGGAAGAAGCCATCGAGGTGGAGGGCACCGTGGTGGAGGTGCTGCCCAACGGCATGTTCCGGGTGGAGCTGCCGAGCGGGCACCGGGTGCTAGCCCACATCTCGGGGAAGATGCGGATCCACTTCATCCGGATCTCCCCGGGGGACCGGGTCAAGGTGGAGCTGTCGCCGTACGACCCCAGCCGGGGCCGCATCACGTACCGCTACCGGTGAGAGGTGAGGGAGGATGAAGGTTCGGGCCTCGGTGCGCAGGATGTGCGAGAAGTGCAAGATCATCCGCCGGCACGGCCGGGTGCGGGTGATCTGCGAGAACCCTAAGCACAAGCAGAAGCAGGGCTAGGGAGGCGAGCATGGCGCGGATCGCCGGTGTCGACCTGCCCCGGGACAAGCGGGTGGACGTGGCCCTGACCTACATCTACGGGATCGGGTGGTCCCGCGCGTACGAGATCCTCCTGCGGGCCGGGGTGAAGCCCGAGACGCGGGTCCGCAACCTCACGGAGGACGAGGTGGCGCGGCTGCGGGAGGTGGTGGAGCGGCACTACAAGGTGGAGGGGGACCTCCGGCGGGAAGTGGCCATGAACATCCGCCGCCTGGTGGAGATCGGCTGCTACCGGGGGATCCGCCACAAGCGGGGCCTGCCGGTGCGGGGCCAGCGGACCCGCACCAACGCCCGCACCCGCAAGGGACCGCGGAAGACCGTGGGGATCAAGAAGCGGGCCGTGGCCAAGAAGTAGGAGGGCGGAGGGATGGCAAAGAAAGGCCGGACGCGCCGGCGCGAGCGTAAGAACGTGCCCCTGGGGCACGCGCACATCCAGTCTACCTTCAACAACACCATCGTGACCATTACCGACCCGCAGGGGAACGTGCTGGCGTGGGCCAGTGCGGGCACCCAGGGGTTCAAGGGTTCCCGTAAAGGGACCCCCTTCGCCGCGGGCCTGGCGGCCGAGGCGGCGGCCAAGAAGGCGATGGACCACGGGGTCCGGCAGGTGGAGGTGTATGTGAAGGGTCCCGGCCCCGGGCGGGAGGCCGCCATCCGGTCCCTGCAGGCCGCGGGCCTGGACATCAGCCTGATCAAGGACGTGACGCCGGTGCCCCACAACGGCTGCCGGCCGCCGAAGCGGCGTCGGGTCTGATCCGAGGGGTCCAGGACAGCGACACCCCGCAGTCCGGCTGAGAGGCGGGGTCCCGGGCGAGGGGCCCGGGCGTCTGCCGGAACGGAGGGAAGGGATTCATGGGACGATACCACGACGCGGTGTGCCGGCTCTGCCGCCGCGAGGGCCTAAAGCTGTTCCTGAAGGGCGAGAAGTGCTACACGGATAAGTGCCCGGTGGTGAAGCGGCCGAAGCCGCCGGGGATGCACCTCCCCACCCGGCGGAAGCCCTCGGAGTACGCCATCCGGCTGCGGGAAAAGCAGAAGCTGCGCCGGATCTATGGGGTCCACGAGGCGCAGTTCCGGCGGTACTTCCAGGAAGCTGCCCGGTTCAAAGGGGTCACGGGCACCCGCCTGTTGCAGCTGCTGGAGTCCCGGCTGGACAACGTGGTATACCGGCTGGGCTTGGCCTCTTCCCGGAAGGAGGCCCGGCAGCTGGTGGTGCACGGACACGTGGCGGTGGACGGGCGGAAGGTCACCATCCCCTCCTACCTGGTGCGGCCCGGGCAGGTGGTGGGCCTTACGCCGCGGGGCCAGGGGAACCCCCGCATCCGCCTGCTGGTGGAGTCCGGGGGGCGGCAGCCGCCCCCGTGGCTGGAGTTCGACCCGCAGCGCCTGGAGGGCCGGGTGCTGAGCCTACCGGACCGGCAGGCCATCGACGTGCCGGTCCAGGAGCAGCTGGTGGTGGAGTTCTACTCGAGGTAGCGTTCGGCAGGTGGACGGGGAGGTTGAAGGGGATGAGCATCTTCAGTCTGTGGGAACTCACCAAGCCCAAGGTGGAGTACGCGGAGCTGTCCGACACGTACGCCCGACTGGTCGTGGAGCCCCTGGAGCGGGGCTTCGGGGTGACCGTGGGCAACGCCCTGCGCCGGGTGCTGCTCTCCTCCATCACCGGGGCGGCGGTCACGTCGGTGAAGATCGAGGGCGTGCTGCACGAGTTCAGCACCGTCCCCGGGGTGGTGGAGGACGTGACGCAGATCCTCCTGAACCTGAAGGAGCTGACCCTGCGGCTACACACGGACAAGCCGAAGCTGCTCCGGCTGGAGGCGAAGGGGAAGCGGGAAGTCACCGCCGCAGACATCCAGCCAGACCCGGAGGTGGAGATCCTCAACCCCGACCTGGTGATCGCCACCCTGGACCGGAAGGACGCGCGGCTGGCCATGGAGATCGTGGTGGAGCGGGGCAAGGGGTACGTGCCCGCGGAGAAGCACCGGAAGAGCGAGCACGTGATCGGGGTGATCCCCGTCGACTCCATCTTCTCCCCCGTGCAGAAGGTCAACTACGCCGTGGAGGACACCCGCGTGGGGGCGGGGGCGGAGCTGGAGCGGCTGGTCCTGGAGGTGTGGACCAACGGGGTGGTCCGGCCCGACGAGGCCATCGCGGAGGCGAGCCGGCTGCTCATCGACCACTTCCGGCTGGTGGGCGGGATCACCGAGGGGGAGGCGGCCTCCGCAGGCCCCGCGGATCCCGAGATGGCGCGTCTGCTCCAGACCCCCATCGAGGAGCTGGAGCTGTCCGTCCGGCCCTACAACTGCCTGAAGCGGGCGGGAATCCACACCATCGGAGACCTGGTGCAGCGGACGGAGGAGGAGATCGCCAACGTCAAGAACTTCGGCCGCAAGTCTCTGGAAGAGGTCACGGAGAAGCTGGCCGCCCTGGGCCTTTCCCTGCGGAAGGCCAGCTCTTCCTGACGCGGGGGACGGGACGCTATGGGAACCGGGGTGAAGACGCGGAAGCTGGGAAGGGACACGGGCGAGCGCCGGGCGCTGTTCCGGGACCTAGTGACCGCCCTGATCCGGTACGAGCGCATCCACACCACGGAGGCCAAGGCCAAGGAGGCCAAGAAGGTGGCCGACAAGCTCATCGCCCTGGCCCAGGAGGGGACCCTGCACGCCCGGCGGCAGGCAGCGCGCTTGGTACAGGACAAGGAGGCGCTGCGCAAGCTGTTCGGGACCATCGCTCCCCGTTACCCCCGCGGGCGGGGCGGGTACACACGGATCGTGAAGGACGCCCCGCGGCGCGGGGATGCGGCGCCCATGGCCTACCTGGAGCTGGTGAAGGACTGACCGTCGCGGTATGAAGCGCGCGAGTGGCGTGGTCTAGGTAACCCCCGGGGAAGGTGTGTCGGAACCCGTCCCCCTCATCGAAGTCTTCCATCTCACGCACGTCTACCATGCGGGCACCCCGCAGGAGGTCCGGGCCGTTCACGACGTGTCCCTGACCGTCCACCGGGCAGAGTTCCTGGCCCTCGTGGGCGGTAACGGCTCCGGGAAGTCCACTCTCGCCAAGCACCTCAACGCCCTGCTCCTGCCCACCGAGGGTCGCGTGGTGGTGGACGGGCTGGACACCCGCGACCCCCAGGCTCTGTGGGAGATCCGGCGCAAAGTCGGGATGGTCTTCCAGAACCCGGACAACCAGATCGTGGCCACCGTGGTGGAGGAGGACGTGGCTTTCGGCCCGGAGAACCTGGGCCTTCCCCCGGAGGAGATCGCGCAGCGGGTGGAGGAAGCCCTGCGGGCGGTGGGGATGCTGGAGCACCGGCGGCGCGAGCCCCACCTGCTCTCCGGCGGGCAGAAGCAGCGGGTGGCCATCGCCGGGGTGCTAGCCATGCGTCCCCAGTGCATCGTGCTGGACGAGGCCACCACCATGCTGGATCCCGAAGGCCGCCGGGAGGTGCTGCGGACGGCCCACCGGTTGCGGGAACGCGAGGGGATCGCGGTGGTGCACATCACCCACAACATGGAGGAAGCGGCGCAGGCAGACCGGGTGGTGGTGCTCCACGAGGGCCGCGTGGCCCTGGAGGGGACGCCCCGGGAGGTGTTCCGGGACGTCCGGCGGTTGCGGCGCCTGCGGCTGGACCTGCCCGAGGTGGCGGAGCTCAGCGGGTGCCTGAGACGGCGCGGGATCCCGGTGGAGGGCCAGCCCCTGGACCCCGGGGAGCTGGCCGCCCAGCTGCTGCGCTGGTGCGGGGTAGTGGTGTGAGCGACCCCGTGGTGGTCTGCGAGGGCCTCACGCACGTGTACCTCCGGGGAACGCCCTTCGAGTCGGTAGCCCTCCGCGGCGTGGACCTGGTGGTCCGCAGGGGCGAGTGCCTGGGGCTGGTGGGGCCCACCGGATCCGGCAAGAGCACCCTGGTGCAGCACTTCAACGGGCTGCTGCGGCCCACGGAAGGCCGGGTCTGGGTGGACGGGGTGGAGATCCGTCCCGGGACCGCGCTGGTGCGGGAGGTCCGCCGGAAGGTGGGGCTGCTGTTCCAGTACCCCGAGCACCAGCTCTTTGAGGCGACGGTGTTCGACGACGTGGCCTTCGGGCCCCGTAACCTGGGCCTGGACCCGGAGGAGGTGCAGGAGCGGGTCCGCGAGTCCCTGCAGTGGGTGGGGCTGGACCCGGACCGCTTCGGCCCGCGTTCCCCCTTTTCCCTTTCGGGCGGCGAGATGCGGCGGGTGGCGATTGCGGGGGTGCTGGCCATGCGGCCGCAGGTCCTGGTGCTGGACGAGCCCACCGCGGGCCTGGACCCGGAGGGGCGGCGCGAGATTCTCAGCCGGGTTCGGGAGCTGCACCGCAAGGCGCGGCTCACGGTGGTGCTCATCTCCCACAGCATGGACGACGTGGCGCGACTGTGCCAGCGGGTGGTGGTGCTGCACCGGGGCCAGGTGTTCCTGGACGCGCCCGTGCGGGAGGCGTTCGCGCAGGCGGACCGCCTGCGCAGCATCGGGCTGGACGTGCCCCGCGCCACCGACGTGCTGCTGCGGCTGAAGGCTGCGGGTCTGCCCGTGCGGTGCGACCGCCTCACCGTGGAGGAGGTGTGCGAGGAGATCGTGCGGGTGCTGCAGGGGAACCAGCGGTGGAGCTCCTCCGAAGCCTGACCATCGGCCAGTACGTCCCGCGGGCCTCCCCGGTGCACCGGCTGGATCCGCGGACGAAGATCCTGGCGACCACCGTCCTGGTGGTGGTGGTGTTCCTGGTGAGGGACTTCCGGGGGCTCGGGGTGTTCGCGGCCTTCCTGGCCGCTGCCGTGGCCCTGTCGCAGGTGCCCGCGGGGTTCGCGCTGCGCGGCCTGCGGCCCATCTGGTTCCTCCTCCTGCTCACCCTGGTCCTGCAGGTGTTCTTCGGCGGGAGTTCGGGCGGGACGGTGCTGTGGAGGTTGGGGCCCTTCGCGGCGACCCGGGAGGGCTTGGTCCAGGGGCTGTTCGTCACCGCCCGCCTAGTGCTGCTCGTGGTCTCCACCTCCTTGCTGACCTTCACCACCTCCCCGGTGGAGCTGGCGGACGGGATGGAGCGGCTGCTGAACCCGTTCCGGCGGCTGGGCGTGCCGGCCCACGAGCTGGCCATGATGATGACCATCGCCCTCCGGTTCATCCCCACCCTGGTGGAGGAGACGGAGAAGATCATGAAGGCGCAGATGGCCCGCGGTGCGGACCTGGACACCGGCGGACCCCTGCGGCGGGCCCGGGCTCTCGTCCCCATCCTGGTGCCGCTGTTCGTCAGCGCCTTCCGCCGGGCGGACGAGCTGGCGGTGGCCATGGAGGCCCGGGGCTACCGGGGCGGCGAGGGGCGGACCCGGATGAAGCAGCTGCGCTACCGCGCGCAGGACCTTTGGGCCGGGCTGGTGGTCCTGGGCGCCAGCGCGCTCGTGCTGTGGTCCGGGCGGATCTAGCGCTGTGCGCACGGTGAAGCTGGTGGTCTGGTACGTGGGGACGCGCTACGCGGGCTGGCAGAGGCAGCGGGGCCGGCCGTCGGTGCAGGGGGAACTGGAGGAAGCCCTGGCCCGCATCACCGGAGAGCGTGTGCGGGTGGTGGGTGCGGGCCGTACGGACGCGGGCGTGCACGCCCTCGCCCAGGTGGCACACTTCCGCACCGCCTTCCCCCTCGCCGCAGAGCGTTTCGTGGCGGCCCTGAACCACTACCTCCCCGCGGACGTCGCCGTGCGGTCCGCCCAGGAGGCTCCGGAGGCGTTCCACGCCCGAAAGGACGCCCGCTGGCGCGCCTACCGCTACGTGATCTGGAACCGCCCCGGCCGCAACCCCTTCCTGGTGGACCGGGCGCTGGCGTGGGAGGGGCACCTAGACGTCGCCCGCATGCAGCGCGCCGCCGACCTGCTGACCGGCCGGCACGACTTCGCCGCCTTCTGCGCCACCGGCAGCAACCCCAGAACCACCTGGTGCACCGTGCACCGGTTCCGGGTGAAGCGCCGTGGGCCCTTCGTGGTGGTGGAGGTGGTGGCGGACCGGTTCCTGCGGCACATGGTGCGGATGCTGGTAGGGACGCTGCTGGAGGTGGGTGCGGGCAAGCGGAGTCCGGAGGGGGTGGGGGAGGTGCTGGCTTCCCGGGACAGCCAGCGGGCGGGTCCCGTGGTGGCCCCGGGAGGGCTGTACCTGGTACAGGTGGGATATACTGAGTGGGGCGCGGGCCCGTAGCTCAAGGGTCAGAGCGGCCGGCTCATAACCGGCGGGTTCCTGGTTCGAGCCCAGGCGGGCCCACGACGGGGGTTTCGGGCCGCGCCAGCCGCCCGTTGCCGAAGCTCGGGAGCTCTTCGGCGGCCAACGGGGAGTCCCCGAGCCCTGTACACTAGTCCCCATGGCGGTGACTCCGGGCGACGCTTCGCCGTCTACGCAGCAGAAGGCGGCGTACGTGCGGGCGATGTTCAGCGCCATCGCCCGCCGGTACGACCTCCTGAACACCCTGTTGAGCTTCGGCTTGCACCGGCGGTGGAAGCGGTACGCGGTGGCAGCCGCCGCGGCGCCCCCAGGCGGGCTGGCGCTGGACGTGTGCTGCGGGACCGGCGACCTGGCGTTCCTCCTCCACCGCCGGGTGGGAACCCAGGGCCGCGTGGTGGGGGTGGACTTCGCGGAACCCATGCTGCGCCTAGCCCGGAGGCGGGCCGGTGGGGCCCGGGGGGTGTGGTTCGTGCAGGGCGACGCGCAGGCGTTGCCCTTCGCGGACGGAACCTTCCACGTGGCCACGGTGGGCTTCGGCGTGCGCAACGTGGCCGACCCCCTCGGTGCCCTGCGGGAGCTACACCGGGTGCTGCGGCCGGGCGGCCGGCTCGTGGTGCTGGAGTTCAGCCGGCCCCGCTCCCGGCTGTTTGGTGCTCTCTACGACTTCTACTCCTACACCGCCATCCCGTGGGTGGGCCGCAGGCTCTCCCGCCACCCGGACGCCTACTGGTACCTGCCCACCTCCATCCGGGGTTGGCCGGACCAGGAGACCTTCCGTGACCTGCTCCAACAGGCGGGCTTCCGGCGCGTCTGGTACCGGAACCTGCTTTTCGGGGCGGTGGCGGTGCACGCGGCGGACAAACCCCCTGGACGCCAGGAAGGACGCCCGCCCACCGCGAACCCCTCACAGGCCGGGCCGGACGGCCGGGCAGAGGTGCGGAGTTGAGCGAGTCCCACGAGCAGACGGGTGTGTACCGCCTGGGCGAGGAACTGCCCGGGGTGTTCGAGATCCTCCTGGAGGTCTACCGGGCCCTGCAGGAGCGCGGCTACAGCCCCAAGGACCAGCTGGTGGGTTACCTGATCTCAGGAGACCCCACGTACATCACAAGCCACCGGGGTGCCCGCTCCCTCATCCGCAAGGTGGAGCGGGACCGGATCCTGGAGGAGCTGGTGCGCTTCTACGTGGAGAAGCGCATCCGGCCGGCCCTCGAGGGCTAGGCGCGTGCTCCCGGAAGCCGTGACCTGCCGAGGCGAGCCGGTGGCAGAGCTCCTGGTGGTCCGCGGCGGACGCCGGCTGGAAGGCGCGGTGAAGGTGGCCGGCGCGGTGAACACGGTGCTGCCCATCATGGCCGCGTCGGCCCTGGCCGCAGACGTGTCGGTGATCGAGAACGTCCCCCGGTGCCGCGACGTCCAGGTCATGGCGGACATCCTGCGGAGCCTGGGCTGCGAGGTGGAACTTACGGACGGCGGACGGCTGGCGGTGGATGCGCGTCGGCTGAGCAGCACCCACGCGCCCGCGGAGCTGTGCGGCCGCATCCGCGGCTCGTACTACGCCGCGGGGATGCTCCTGGGGCGGGTGGGGCAGTTCGAGGTGGGGCTGCCCGGCGGAGACTCCATCGGGGGACGGCCCGTGGACTTCCACCTCAAGGGGTTCTCAGCCCTGGGAGCCGAGGTGGTCACCGAGCGGGGCTACATGGTGGGTCGCGCCCGGAGGTTGCGGGGTGTGGAGTTCCTCGTGCCGCGGCGCAGCGTGGGGACCACCATCAACCTGATGCTGGCCGCGGTGCTGGCGGAGGGGACCACGATCCTGCGGAACGCGGCCCTGGAGCCCGAGGTCACCGACACCGCGGTGTTCCTGAACCTCATGGGCGCCCACATCCGGGGAGCGGGGACCCCCACCGTGGTGGTGGAGGGCGTGCGCCGGCTGCACGGGGCGCGGTACGCGGTCATCCCCGACCGGATCGAAGCGGGAACGTACCTGATCGCGGGCGCCGCCACGGGTGGGGACGTGGAGGTGGACGCCCTCATCCCCGAGCACGTGACCGCCCTGTTGAGCAAGCTGGCGGAGGCCGGCTGCCAGGTGGACGCCAACACCGACCGGGTACGGGTGCGCGCGCCCCGGCGCCTGCGGGCGGTGGACATCGACACCGCGCCGTTCCCGGGCTTCGCCACCGACCTGCACCCGCCCTTCGCGGCGCTGCTGGCCACCGCGGAGGGGGAGGCGGTGGTGCGGGAGACCATCTACGACGGGCGCATGGGCTACGCCTACGAGCTGGTGAGGATGGGGGCGGATATCCGCGTGGACGGCAACACCGCCTACGTGCGGGGCGTGGAGCGGCTCACGGGGGCCGCCGTGCAGGCCCTGGACATCCGGGCGGGCGCCGCGGTGGTGATCGCGGGGCTGGTGGCGGAGGGCGAGACCCGCATCACGGGGGTGGAGCACCTGGACCGCAAGTACGAGGGCCTCGAGCGCAAGCTCCGGGGCCTGGGGGCCGAGGTTTGGCGGACGTCGGGGGCGGAGGTGGCGGCCCGGGGCGCTTGAGGGGCGTGCCCGCGGTGTGCGAGAATCCCAGGGGGCCGCAGCCGGCCCCAATCCCGTACCAGGAGTGGAACCGTGTCGTCCGGCGGTCCGGAAGTCACACGGATGGTGCGCGTGCCCGCGGACGGGAGTCGGGTGGCTCCCATCGAGCAGCTGGTGGAGGTGCTGCATCGGCTACCGGGCGGGCAGATCCTCGTCACCAGCATCGAGAACGTCCTGAACTGGGCCCGGGCCCGTTCCATCTGGCCCCTCACCTTCGGGCTGGCGTGCTGCGCCATCGAGATGATGCAGGCCATGGGCACCCGGTTCGACCTGGACCGGTTCGGCGTGATCCCCCGCGCCACCCCGAGGCAGGCGGATCTGATCATCGTGGCGGGTCGCTGCACCATCAAGATGGCCCCCGTGGTCCGTCGGCTGTGGGAGCAGATGCCGGAACCCAAGTACGTGATCAGCATGGGTAGCTGCGCCACCTGCGGCGGGCCCTTCTACTACGACAACTACTCCATCCTCAAGGGGATCGACACCGTCATCCCGGTGGACGTATATGTGCCGGGCTGCCCGCCCCGGCCGGAGGCCCTCATCGAGGGGGTGCTGAAGCTGCAGGAGAAGATCCAGAAGGAGCGCCGCCTGACCCGCCGGTTGCAGGAGGCGGCGCAGGCGGGGGCGTAGGATGCGGTCGCTGCGCACCGAGGAGCTGATCCTCAACATGGGCCCGCAGCACCCCAGCACCCACGGGGTCCTGCGGCTGCTGGTGACCCTGGACGGGGAGAACATCGTGGAGGTCCAGCCGGACATCGGCTATCTCCACTCCTCCGTCGAGAAGATGATGGAGCACCGCAACTACACCCAGAACATCGCCCTGGCGGACCGGGGTATGGACTACCTGGCGGCCCTGGTGAACGAGATGGCCATCCTCCGGGCCGCGGAGACCCTGGCGGACGTGCCGGTGCCGGAACGCGCCCGGTACATCCGGACCATCTTCATGGAGCTCCAGCGCCTCGCGAGCCACCTCTTGTGGCTGGGTACCTACGGGATCGACCTGGGCGCCTTCACCGCCTTCCTGTGGTGCATGCGGGAGCGGGAGCTCATCATGGACCTGTTCGAGGCCACCACGGGAGGGCGGCTGCACCACGTGTACTTCCGCCTGGGCGGGGTGAACGAAGACCTTCCCCCCGGTTGGACGGATCGGTGCCGGGAGTTCTGTCACTACTTCCTGAACCGCCTGGATGAGTACCACAGACTGCTCACCGGCAACCCCATCTGGCAGGCCCGCACCCAGGGCGTGGGGGTGCTGACCCGGGAGCAGGCCATCGCCTTCGGCGCCTGCGGGCCCGTGGCGCGGGCCTCGGGACTGCAGTGGGACGTGCGCAAGAGCCACCCGTACGAGGGGTACGACCGGGTGGACTTCCGGATCCCCGTGTACACGGAGGGGGACTGCTACGCCCGCTACCTGGTCCGGATGGACGAGATGCGGGAGTCCACCCGGATCATCCTGCAGTGCCTCGATCAGATGCCGGACGGCGAGGTCCGGGCTCCCCGGGTGCCCCTCAACCTCAAAGTTCCCCCGGGGGAGGTATACACGCGGGTGGAGTCTCCCCGGGGAGACCTGGGGGTCCACCTGGTCAGCACGGGAGGGGAGACGCCCTGGCGGGTGAAGATCCGAGCGCCCTCGTTCGTGAACCTGCACGCCCTCACGGAGATGATGAAGGGCTGGAAGGTGGCGGACATCATCGCCATCCTGGGGAGCATCGACATCGTGCTGGCGGACGTGGACCGTTGAGGAGGGACGTATGCCGGGCCTGCTCCAGCGCACCGCGGAGGCCGTCCAGGGACTGGTGACCGGTCTGGGGGTCACCTTCCAGAACCTGACCCGCCCGAAGGTCACCCTCCTGTACCCTCTGGAGAAGTCCAACGTGTCCCCCCGCTGGCACGGCCTGCTGGCCCTGCCCGTGGACACGGAGACGGGAAACGACCGGTGCATCATCTGTTTCCAGTGCGAGCGGATCTGCCCCAGCCGGTGCATCCACATCGAGGCCACCGGGAAGGGGAAGGAGCGCGTGCTCACGCGGTTCGACATCGAGATGGACAAGTGCCAGTACTGCGGGCTGTGCGTGGAGGTCTGCCCGACGGAGGCCATCGTGTTCATCCCCCACTACGAGGCCAGCACCTACAACCGCGCGAACCTCCTGTACACCCTGGAGGATCTGCACCGGGCGGCTCCCAAGGAGCCGGTGGCCAGGGGGATTCTGCGATGACGCCGAGCCGGAACCCCGCGGGCGGGTTCTTCCCTCCGGAGCTGGCCGCGCGGCTGCGGGAGCGCTTTCCGCAGGTGCGGGACGCCGCGGAGGCGGCGCGGGAAGCCCTGGAGGCCTTCGAGCGGGAGCAGGAGGAGCGGCAGCGGCGCTACCAGGAGGAGGTGGAGCGGGCCAAGGCGGAGGGCAAACCCGCGCCCCGGCCTCCCCGGAAAGAGGAGCCCGCCGTCCCCCGGTACCGCACCCCGACCTTCGAGGTGCCCCGGGAGGTGTTCCGGGAGGTGATGGAGTTCCTGCGGGACGACCCCGCGTTCCGCATGGACTACCTTTCCTTCGTCAGCGCCATTGACTGGAAGGACCGGATGGAGTGCACCTACCACCTGTGGTCCACCGTGCACAACCACGAGCTGCTGGTGAAGGTCCCGGTGGACCGCGACAACCCCCGGATCCCGACGGTGAGCGACCTCTGGCGCACCGCGGAGTGGCACGAGCGGGAGACCTACGACCTGTTCGGGGTGGTGTACGAGGGACACCCCGACCTGCGGCGCATCCTCCTCACCGAGGACTGGAAGGGCCACCCCCTGCGCAAGGACTACGTGTACGAGGACCCCGACTGGCTGGTGGAACTCGCAAGAGTCCGCCAGAGCGAGATCTCCGGAGTCCAGCCGCCCCTGGGGGAAAGGGGATAGCGGCGTCAGAACACGCCCGGCCGGAAGACTCCAATCTCCCAAACCCGCCCCGCGTACGGCGGGGCGCCCTCAAACCCGGTGAACTGGATGCCCAGCTCCCGGTAGCGGAGGATCCGCGCCCGCACGCCCCGAGGCAGCTCGCACTCCACAGGCTGGGCCCCAGGCCCGTACAGCTGCTCCGCCCGGTCCAGGGGAGTGCCGAGCCGGATTCCACGGTCGGTGACGAACGGTCCAGAAGTCCCGAAGGCGGCCAGCACCCGAACCGCTCCGGTGTCCGCGTCCGCGGTGACCCACAGACCTTCCGGGCGCCAGGTGAACCGCACCACCCGACCCTGAGCCCGCACCGTGCAGCCTCGGGTCGCCTGAGCCAGGTCCACGACCGCGCGCTCGGCCCCCGCGCGCCCCAGCCTGGCCAGGATCCGCTCCAGTCCCAGCTCCAGCCGGTACGGGCCGATGCCCCGGCCGGGATCCACCTGTAGAACCGCTATGGGTGGGGGCGGTTCGGGCTGGGCCGAGCCGCAGGGGGCCAGCCCCGCGAGGACTGCTGCCGCGACCACGAGGGCCTTCAGCGGGTGACGCAGGGGCTGCCCTCCGCCCGCAGGCTGCCCGGCCGGAACACGCCCATGTTGAAGATGCGGCCGTGGATGGGCTGTCCGGGGTCGTACGCGGCCGCGAACTGCAGGCCCGCGTCGTGGTAGCGCACCAGGGTGATCCGGTCTTGGCGGCAGTCCACGCGGGCGTAGCCGCCCCCGGTGCCGTAGGCGCGCAGGGCGCGATCCAGGGGCATCATGAGCCGGATCCCGCGGTCGGTGACGAACCGCGACACGGTGCCGTACACGCCCACTACCCGCACCCGCCCGGTGGACAGCTCGAAGGACACCAGATACCCCTCCGACTTCCAGTCGTAGGAAAGGATGTTCCGCTCCGGGTAGCGGTCCACCCGGTCCGGCCGGCCCAGCACCGCCACCATCTCGGTGGCCCGCATCCGGGTGGTGACAGGCCCGATGCGCTCCCCGGGGACCACGGGCACGTCTTCCTGCGGGGCTGGATCCCGGGGCTCGGGCTGCGCCGCCGCGGTCAGCTGGGCCGCAAGAACCACCACCAGGGTCCACAGGGCAGGACGGCCCGCTTTCCGCATCGTACACCTCCTCGGAGTCATTGTACCCGGAGGCCGAAGTGGACAAACCGCGCGTGTACGTGTGCAGGCCCCTGTTGGGCCGCGCCATGGAGATCCTGGAGGACCGCTGCGACGTGCGGGTCTGGCCGGACCCGGAAGCGCCACCCCCCCGCGACGTACTGCTGGCCGAGGCCCGAGAGGCAGACGGGCTGGTGACCCTGGTCACGGACCGGGTGGACGAGACCCTGCTGGCCGCAGCTCCCCGGCTCCGGGTGGTGAGCAACGTGGCGGTGGGCTACGACAACGTGGACGTTCCCGCGGCCACCCGCCGCGGGGTCGTGGTCACCAACACCCCGGACGTGCTCACGGAGACCACCGCGGACCTGGCGTGGGCGCTGCTGCTGGCGGCCGCCCGGCGCGTGGCCGAGGGCGACCGGTTCACCCGGGCGGGGCGGTGGCGGTCCTGGGGGCTGGAGCTCATGCTGGGCCAGGACGTGTACGGCCGGACCCTGGGCGTGGTGGGACTTGGGAGGATCGGCCGGGCGGTGGCCCGGCGGGCGTCCGGCTTCGGCATGCGGGTGCTGTACACCAGCCGCCGGCGGCACGAGGACGCGGAGCGGGAGCTGGGCGTGCAGTGGCGGGAGCTGGACGACCTGCTGGCGGAGGCGGACTTCGTGAGCCTGCACACGCCCTTGACTCCCCAGACCCGCCACCTCATCGACCGGGAACGGCTGCGTCGCATGAAGCCCACCGCGGTGCTGGTCAACACCTGTCGCGGCGCGGTGGTGGACGAGGTCGCCCTTGTGGAGGCCCTCCGGGAGGGGTGGATCTGGGCGGCGGGCCTGGACGTCTTTGACCGCGAGCCGCTCCCGGCGGACTCCCCGCTTTTGTCCCTGGACAACGTGGTGCTGCTCCCCCACATCGGCAGCGCCAGCTTCGCCACCCGCGCCCGCATGTCGGAGATGGCCGCGGAGAACTGCGTCGCGGTGCTGTCCGGGCGCCGGCCGCCGAACCCGGTCAACCCGGAGGTGCTGGACCGCCTCGGGTGAATCGGCCCAGCAGCCGACGGGTCCTGCGTTCCACAGCGTCCACGAGCAGCGGCCACCGCCGGAGCACCCGGTTCAGGGAACGGCGCGCAGCGAGCTGGAGCGGGGCGGGCAAGCGCCTCAGCTCGTCCCCGTCCAGCACCCGTGGGGCTGCGCCCGGGACCGCCAGCACGTCCACTCCCAGGTCGACCCACTCCACCTCGTCCCGGCTCAGGCGCGCGGGGGTCGCCACGTTCACGTAGTGCCCGAGCGTGGCTCCGCCGGGCGCTAGCCAGTGGTAGACGTTGTACCAGCGGGTGGTCCAGTAGTAGGCGAAGGTGGCCGAGCCCGCGGGCAGGCGCAGGTCCGCCACGGTCCAGGGCTCCCCCAGCACGTAGAGCAGGACCGCGGTGCCAGGCCTGCGCTCCACCAGCCGGCAGAAAAACCGCACGGACGTTCCGTCCGGACGGCGCTTGACCTCCACCACCTCCGCGAGGGGTGCGGCAAAGGACCACGGCGACGGCAGCATCCCCTGACGGGATTGTAGGACGGGCGGCGCAGGAGACACGGGCTCCCGGGCCGAACCCACCACGCACAGGTGGCAGCCGTGTGAAGGAGGGGGACCATGAGCCGGAAGGGATTCGTGCGTTGGGCGCTGCTGGTGGCGGTGGCCTTGGGGATCAGCGGGTGCGCTCCCCGCACGGGCGGCCAGGCCACGCCGGCGGCGTCCCCGCAGGCAGCCGGGCTGCCCGACCTGGGCGGCCGGACGTTGCGGGTAGCCACCGACGCCACGTACCCGCCCTTCGAGATGCTGGACAAGGACAAGAACATCGTGGGCTACGACGTGGACCTGATCCACGAGGTCTGCCGGCGCGTGAACTGCAAGCCGGAGATCCGCAGCGTGGCGTGGGAGGGGATCCTCCCGGGCGTCCAGCAGGGGGACTACGACGTGGCCATCTCCGGCATCACCATCACCGAGGAGCGGGAAAAGCAGGTGGACTTCACCGAGCCGTACATCACGGTGGGGCAGGTGGTGCTGGTCCGGGCGGACGAGACCCGCATCCAGGGAGCGCAGGACCTGACGGACAAGGTGGTGGCGGTACAGCTCGGCACCACCAACGACGAGCTGGCCAGCAAGCTCCAGAAGGACGGCAGGATCCGGGAGGTGAAGCGCTACCGCACCTTCGACCTGGCCGTGGCGGCTCTGCTGAACCGGGACGTGGACGCGGTGATCATCGACAGCGTGGCGGGCCTGGGGTTCATGGCGCAACACCCCGGCAAGCTCAAGACGGTGGGGGAGAAGCTGACCGAGGAGCAGCTCGGGATCGTGGTGCGGGAGGGCAACGCGGAGCTGCGGGACGCCTTCAACGCCGCCCTCCGGGCCCTGCGGGAGGACGGGACCCTGGACCGCCTGTACCGGAAGTGGTTCGAGGAGTGGAAGCCCACCCAGTAGGGGCGTGAGCCCGGTGCCTCCCGGGACGGCCAACGGCCGGGCCCTCCCGATCCCCCTGGACCGGGTACCGCCGTGGGTCCTGGTGCTGGTGACCGCGGGGCTGGTGGTCCTTGCGCGCCTGGCAGGGTCGGAGGTGTACCGGGAGACCCTGCGCTTCCTGGCCGCGGGCGTGTCCACCACGCTGTTCCTCACCGTGGCGTCCTTCGCGGTGGCGCTGGGGGTGGGTCTGGTGGCGGCGCTCCTGCGGCTGTCGCGGTCGGCCTTCCTGCGGACCGTGGCCGTGCTGTACGTGGAGGTGGTGCGGGGGGTGCCCCTTTTGGTGCTGCTCCTGTACATCGCCTTCGTGGTCACCCCGTGGCTGGCAGACGTCACCGGCGTGCGGTGGTGGCGGGACAACGTGGTGCGGGCGGTGATGGGGCTGGGGATCGGCTACGGCGCCTACCTGGCGGAGGTGTATCGGGCGGGCATCGAGGCGATCCCCCGGGGGCAGGTGGAGGCGGCCCTTTCCCTGGGCCTGTCGCGGCCCCAGACCCTCCGGCACGTGGTGTTGCCCCAGGCTCTGCGGATCGTCCTGCCGCCCCTGGGGAACGACTTCGTCGCGCTGTTGAAGGACTCGTCCCTGGCTTCCGTGATCTCGGTCACGGAGCTGACGTACTCGGGCAACCTGAACGTGGCGCGGACCTTCCGGTCCTTCGAGACGTACAACGCCGTGGCCCTGCTGTACCTGTGCATGACCCTGGCGGGGTCCGCGGGCGTGCGACTGCTGGAACGGGCGACCCGCGCCCCGGGATGGGGAGCCTTCACGCCGTAGGAGGGAGCCGTGAACATCGTGGTGACCGGTGCCAACGTGCAGGTGGCGGAAGGCATCCGGGCGTACGTGGCCCAGAAGCTGCAGCGCTTGAGCCGGCACTTCGACCACGTCCAGGAGGCGAAGGTGGTGGTGCGAGAGGAACGGCGCCGGCCGGTGGGAAGGGCGCAGGTGGTGGAGGTCACGGTGTGGGGCGACGGGTTCGTGCTCCGGGGCGAGGAGGCCGCCGCAGACCCGTACGCTTCCGTGGACCGTATCGTGGCCAAGCTGGAGAAGCAGATCGCCCGGCACCGGAGCCGCCTGATCCGAAAGCGCCGGTTGGACGAGCGGCGGCAGCGTACCGCGGAGCGCGCCCGGGCGGAGGCCGCCGCGCGGCGGGAACCCGAGCCCCCGTCGCCGCGGGTGGTGCGCCACAAGCGCTTCCCCATGAAGCCCATGACGGAGGAGGACGCTGCCCTGCAGATGGAGCTGCTGGGCCACGACTTCTTCGTGTACCGGGACGCGGAGACTGGCCGCATCTGTGTCCTGTACCGACGGAAGGACGGCGACTACGGCGTCATCGAGACCGAGTAGGCGGTGCGGCGGACCGGTCTGGTGCTGGCGGCGGTCGGGATCCTGGCGGCGTGCGCCCGCGGGCCGGACCTGCGGCGCCTGCCCCGGCTGGAGCTGCCTCCGCCCCGGCTGCTGGAGGGCCTGCATCCCGGGGTCGCCTTCTCGGGGTTCCTCGGCAGCGGGTGCCCGGTGGAGGAGGGGTACGCGCGCCTGCTGGCGGTGATGGTGGATCACGACCCGAGGGCGCGGCCCCAGAGCGGGCTGGCGAGCGCCTGCCTGGTGTACGAGATCCCCATCGAGGCCCGGCTCCCCCGCCTGCTGGCGGTGTTCGCGGACGCGGGCCCGGATCGCGTAGGCCCCGTACGCAGCGTGCGGCCCGCCTTCCTGCAGGTGGCCGCAGAGCTGGGAGCGGTGGTGGCCCACGCGGGTGCCAGCGAGCCCGCCTACCGGTACATCCGCACCGGACCCGTCCCCGTCCTCAACGAGTTTTCCATCCCGTGGCCGTACTGGCGCGACCGCTCCCGGCGCATGCCCCACAACCTGTACGCGTCGCTCCCGCGGTTGCGGGACGCGATGCGCCGCCTGGGATGGGAGCGGCAGCCGCCGGCCCGAGTGCCCCCGGAACGCCTGGAGTACCGGTTGCCCCAGGGGCAGGCGGCCGCGGAGGTGGAGCTGCCCTACCCGCCCGGGTTCGAGGTGCGCTTCGTCTACCGGGACGGGGCGTACGAGCGGTGGGTGGCCGGCCGGCCCCATCTGGACGACTCCGGCCGCCCCGTGCGGGTGGGCACGGTGGTGGTGCAGTACGCGCGGTGGCGGGGTTGGCGGGCAGGGAGGGTGGACGTGTCCGAGGTGGGGATGGTGGGGAGTGGCACGGGGCTGGTGGTGACCGGGGGCGTGGCGGTCCCCGTGCGGTGGCGCAAGGCCTCGGACCCTGCGCCGACCGCCTTCACGGACCTGCAGGGGCGTGGCCTGATCCTGGCGGGGCCGGTCTGGGTGAGCGTGCTCCCCGAAGGCCGCCGGGTGTCGGTCCGCTGAGGGAAAGGCGCGCGGCGGGCCCCGGTTTTATAATGGGTGGAGTCCACCGCCGGCGGAGGCGCGATGCTGAAGGTCCTGGAGAAGTTGCTCGGCCGCGGGGAGGACCGCGCGTGGCGCCGGTACCTGCCCGTGGTGGAGCGGGTGAACGCCCTGGAGCCGCAGTTCGAGCGGCTGTCGGACGAGGCCCTGCGGGCGAAGACGGAGGAGTTTCGCCGCCGCCTGCGGGAGGGAGAGACTCTGGACGACCTGCTGCCGGAGGCCTTCGCGGCGGTCCGGGAGGCCAGCAAGCGCACCCTGGGCCTCCGCCACTTCGACGTGCAGATCATCGGGGGGGCCGTCCTCCACGAGGGGAAGATCGCGGAGATGAAGACCGGGGAGGGCAAGACCCTGGTGGCCACCCTCCCCCTGTACCTGAACGCCCTGCTGGGCCGCGGCTGTCACCTGGTGACCCCCAACGACTACCTCTCCCGGGTGGGCGCGGGCTGGATGGGCCCCATCTACCACGCCCTCGGGGTCTCCGTGGGGGTCATCTGCCACGAGTTCGCGGGCCTGTACGACCCCGCCTACCAGGACCCGAAGCCCCACGCGGACGACCGGTTGAACCACTTCCGGCCCGTCCCGCGGCGCGAGGCGTACCGGGCGGACATCACCTACGGGACCAACAACGAGTTCGGGTTTGACTACCTGCGGGACAACATGGCCCTGCGGCTCGAGGACGTGGTGCAGCGGGAGCTGTACTACGCCATCGTGGACGAGGTGGATTTCATCCTCATCGACGAGGCCCGCACGCCCCTCATCATCTCCGGGCAGGTGGAGGAGTCCACCCGCAAGTACTACGAGTTCGCCCGGCTGGTCCGCCGGCTCCAGGCGGGTGTGGACTACACGGTGGACGAGAAGGCCAAGAACGCCTTCCTGACCGACGAGGGCGTGCGGAAGGTGGAGCGTCTGTTGGGGATCGACAATCTGGCGGACCCCGTCCATGCGGACGCCCTCCACCACGTGCAGCAGGCCCTGCGGGCCCTCACCTGCTACCACCGGGACGTGGACTACGTGGTGAAGGACGGCCAGGTCATCCTGGTGGACGAGTTCACGGGCCGGCTGATGTTCGGCCGCCGGTACTCCGACGGGCTGCACCAGGCCATCGAGGCCAAGGAGGGGGTCCGGATCGAGCGGGAGACGCAGACCCTCGCGTCCATCACCTTCCAGAACTACTTCCGGATGTACGAGAAGCTGGCGGGGATGACGGGGACCGCCAAGACGGAGGAGGAGGAGCTCCGGAAGATCTACGGGCTGGAGGTGGTGGTGATCCCCACCCACAAGCCCATGATCCGCAAGGATTACCCCGACGTGGTGTTCAAGACGGAGCGGGCCAAGTGGCGGGCGGTGGTGGAGGAGATCCAGCGCTGCCACGAGCGGGGCCAGCCGGTGCTGGTGGGGACCCGGTCCATCGAGAAGAGCGAGATGCTGTCGGAGATGCTCCGCCGGGAGGGGATCCCGCACCAGGTGCTGAACGCCAAGCACCACGAGCGGGAGGCCCAGATCATCGCCCAGGCGGGGCGGTTGGGCGCGGTCACCATCGCCACCAACATGGCGGGCCGGGGGGTGGACATCCTCCTGGGCGGGAACCCACCGGACCCGGAGGAGGCGGAACGGGTCCGGCAGCTGGGCGGGCTGCACGTGATCGGTACGGAGCGCCACGAGGCGCGGCGGATCGACAACCAGCTGCGTGGCCGCGCGGGCCGCCAGGGCGACCCGGGATCCTCGCGGTTCTTCCTGTCCCTGGAGGACGAGCTGCTGCGCCTGTTCGCCGGCGAGCGCATCGCCAGCCTGATGGACCGCCTTCGCATCGACGAGGACACGCCCATCGAGAGCCCCCTGCTCACCCGCCAGATCGAGGGGGCGCAGAAGCGCGTGGAGCAGTACCACTTCGACCTGCGCAAGCACGTATTGGAGTACGACGACGTGATGAACGTCCAGCGCAAGACCCTGTACGGGGAGCGGCGGAAGGTCCTGGAGGGTCGGGACCTGAGGGAGAACGTGCTGGACATGATGGAGCGCCAGGTTCGATCCCTCGTGGACGCCTACTGCCCTCCCCAGGCCCCGCGGGAGGAGTGGGACCTGGAAGGGTTGCTGGCGGAAGTGGCCCAGCTCGTCCCCGCGCCCGAGGTGCTGGCCGTCTCCGCGGAGAGCCTGGCGGACAAGACCTCCGAGCAGGTGGCGGAGGAGCTGGTGAGCGCCGCCCTCCGGGCCTACGAGGCGAAGGAGGAGGAGGTGGGCCCGGACGTCCTCCGGGAGGTGGAGCGCATCCTCCTCCTGTCCCACATCGACCGGAAGTGGATCGACCACCTGTACGCCATGGACGAGCTACGGGAGGGGATCGGGCTGCGGGCGTACGGGCAGACCAGCCCGCTGCTGGAGTATCAGAAGGAGGCGTATGACCTGTTCCAGGACATGCTGCGCGCCATCCAGCGCGACACCGTACGGGATCTGTTCCGGGTACGGGTGGAGCGGGAGGCGCCGCAGGCCCTGCGTCCGGTGGCCCGGGTGACCGCCCAGCACGGTCCCGAGGAGGCCACCGCCCTCGGGTCGGCGGCCCTGCGGGAGGCGGCGCAGGCGCCCCAGCCCGCGGAGGGCAGGCCCCAGCCCGTGACGGTGGGGGTCAAGGTGGGCCGCAACGACCCCTGCCCGTGCGGCAGCGGGAAGAAGTACAAGAAGTGCTGCGGGCGCACCTCCTGAGCGGCGCCCGGCTGCCAGGTGCCTCCGGAGCGTGTTACAGTGGGTTCGAAGGACGAGCGAGGAAGGGAAGCGCACGTGATCGACCGGCTGCGGGTTCAGGTGGAGGAAGACCTCCGGCGCGTGGAGGACGTCGGGAGGTATCTTTGACGCGCCGGAGCGGCAGGCGCGGCTTGCCGAGCTCGAGCGGCGGGCCCAGGACCCCGCGCTCTGGCAGGAGCCCGACCGGGCCCGCCAGGTCCACCAGGAGCTGCAGGCCCTCCGGGAGCAGCTGGAGACCCTGCAGGCGGTGCGCAGGGGGCTTTTGGACCTGCGGGAGTGGTTGCAGCTGGCGCCCACGGAACCTGAGGAGCTCCAGCTGCTGGAGCAGGAGGCCCGGGACCTGCACGACCGGTTGGACCGCCTGGAGCTGCAGACCCTCCTGAGCGGCGAGCACGACGCCCGCAACGCGCTCCTCTCCGTTCACGCGGGCGCGGGCGGGGTGGACGCCCAGGACTGGGCGGAAATGCTGCTGCGCATGTACCTGCGCTGGGCCGAACGGCGCGGGTACGGCGCGGAGGTCCTGGACCTCTCGCCCGGGGAGGAGGCGGGCATCAAGAGCGCCACGGTGCTGGTCCGTGGTCCCTACGCGTACGGCTACCTGAAGGGCGAGGGCGGGACCCACCGGCTGGTACGCATTTCCCCCTTCGACGCCGCGCACCGTCGCCACACCTCCTTCGCCCTGGTGGAGGTGCTGCCGGAGGTGGAGCCCGTGGCGGTCCAGATCCGGCCGGAGGAGCTCAAGGTGGAGACCTTCCGCAGCGGGGGGGCGGGCGGCCAGAACGTGAACAAGGTGGAGACCGCGGTGCGAATTACCCATCTCCCCACCGGTCTGGTGGTGCAGTGCCAGAACGAGCGCAGCCAGCACGCCAACCGGGAGAACGCTCTGAGGATCCTGGCCGCCCGGCTGTACGAGCTCCGGCAGCGCGAGCAGGAAGAGAAGCTGCGGACCCTGCGGGGCGAGCACCGAGAAGCCGCGTGGGGCAACCAGATCCGCTCGTACGTACTGCAGCCGTACACGCTGGTGAAGGACCACCGGACCGGGCAGGAGACCGGGAACGCGGAGGCGGTACTGGAGGGCGAGCTGGACTCGTTCATCTACGCCTACCTGCGCCAGCGGGCCGAAGAGGAGTCCCGGGCTACGGGCTCCCGGCCGGTGTAGGAGCGTCTCCGTGAGGCCGGTCCCCTTCCCGGAAGGGCTGGTGGCCTAACCCGGTTCGTACGGTGCGCGCGGTGAGGAAGTTTCCCTTGCTGGTGGCCCTCGTGGCGGTGGGGGTGGCCCCCTCCGCGGCGGTCGGCTGGCAGCGCCACGGGGTGGAGGCCGAGTACCGCACCGTGGAGCTGGTGGTGGACTCTGAGGACTGGAGGCTGCTGGCCCAGCGGGAGGGGCGGGGGGGCACCGAGCTGTGGGAGGCGCTGCGGGCGCGGGGCGCGGGGTCGGTGGCGGTGTACGAGGCCACCCTGCGGCGGCTGCAGGAGGAAGGGCGCCTGACCTACCGCTCCGGCGCGGAGCTGCGCGACCTGGCTCGCACCAGCGTCCTCACGGCAACCCTGCGCGACCTGGCTGCCTCCGCACACCCTCAAGCCCTGTACGTGTTCCCGGGAGACCCCGAGGTGGCCCGGCAGGTGGAGTTCGGCTTCCGCACGGCCCTAGGGCCGGAGCGGGTGGCGGCGGTGCTTCGGGAACCCCTGGTGCTGCGGGTCCTGGGACGTCCCAGGGACCTGGAGGAGACGGGGCTGGGGTTCCTGCCGTCCTCCGTACGGCGGTGGGAAGCGCTGGGCTTCCGGGTGGTCCTGAGACCCCGCAACGTCCGGAGCTTCACCCCCGAGCGGCTCGCCGAGCGGGTGGCGGGGTACGGGGAGCTGGCGCGAGGTCGCACCGCGGTGTTCGACCTGAACGAGGTCCTGGGCTACGAACGCCTCGTGGAGGAAGCCGCCCGTGCCCTGCGGTCCCTGGGGATGGTGTACGGCCGCGTGGAGGTGCTCGTGCCCGCGCGCCGGATGCGGGGCGAGGAGGCCATGACGCGCTCCATGCGGCCGGATGTGGTCCGGGTGGTCAGCATCCCGCCGGAGGAGCTGGAGCGGCTGCCTCGGGAGGACGCGGTGGAGCGTTTCGCCCGGGGGGTGCGGGAGCGCA
This sequence comes from uncultured bacterium, assembly GCA_938028835.1. Classification (GTDB taxonomy): domain Bacteria; phylum Sysuimicrobiota; class Sysuimicrobiia; order Sysuimicrobiales; family Sysuimicrobiaceae; genus Tepidifontimicrobium. Next base: position 35,015 of record CALIMJ010000045.1, read on the forward strand.
ACCTGAGGGTGGTCTACCTGCGACCGTACCTGCAGACCCCGGGCGGGGTGGACGCGGTGGCGTTCAACCTGGACTACGTGGAGCGGGTGGCTTCCGCGGTACGGGCGGCAGGCTTCCGGCTGGGGCCCGCCGCGCCCCTGCCGGAGCTGGTGGTGCCGGAGGTCCTCCGGTGGGCCGCGCTGCTGGCCGCGGCGGGCTCCGGGGCCCTGCTGGTGGCCGAGGTGGCACAGGCAGCCGGGGCGCATTTCTCTCAGACCAGGGCCCTGTTGGCGGTGGTGACGGTTTTGCTGGCGGCGGCGGCAGGCCACGCGGCGGGGCTGGGTGCGTGGGTGAGCAAGCTGGCGGCGCTGGTTGCCGCGGTGGCGTTCCCCACCCTGGCACTCCTCCACGTGGTTAACCCGCCTGGGTCGGGTCGGGACGGGTTGGGCGCTGCGCTGGCGGGGTTGTGGGCGGCCAGCGCAGTCTCCGCCGCGGGCGGCGCGGTGGTGGCCGCTCTTCTGGTGGACTGGCCCTTCCGGCTGGGTGCGGATGTGTTCTTCGGGGTGAAGCTGGCCACGGTGGCGCCCGCCGCACTGGTGGCGGCGGTGTGGTTCGCGTGGGAGCACCGGGAGCTCACCGTGGGAGGGGTGGCCGGGAAGCTCTCCCGGTGGCTGGCCAAACCCGTTACCCTGGGCAGCGCGGTGGCGGTAGCGGGGGTGGCTGGCGTGGCGCTGCTGCTGGTCCTGCGCACCGGGAACACGGGGATCCCCGTGCCGTCCGTGGAGGAGCGCCTGCGGGATGCCCTCGAGCGCGCGCTGGTGGCGAGGCCTCGAACCAAGGAGTACCTGCTTGGCCACCCGGCCCTCGTGTTGGCCCTGGCTTCCGGTGCCCTGGGGTTCCGCAGCTGGACCCTGCCCCTGCTGGTGGTGGCGGCCGTGGGTCAGGCCGGCCTGGTAAATTCCTTCTCCCACCTGCACACCCCGCTGATGTACACGGTGTGGAGGACCGCCAACGGCCTGGTGCTGGGCAGTGTCGTCGGGGCTCTTGCGTACGCGGTCGTGGCGTGGCTGCTGCGCCGGTTCCCACAGGCCTTGCGGGTGACCGAACTCGTTGGGTCGGGTTCTACGGCGGACCCGCAAGCCTCAGCGGCCGGGAGTTCGGTGCGGGCGCGCTGACGGTGCGGGTAGCCATCCTCGGCTACTACGGATTCGGGAATCTCGGCGACGAGGCGATCCTGCACGCCATGGCGGAGCACCTCCGGGAGGCGCTGCCGGGCGTCGAGCTCTGGGTGCTTTCGGGGGATCCGGCGGAGACGGAGCGGACGCACGGCGTGCGCGGCGTGCCCAGGACCGACCTGCCGGGGGTCCGACGGCTGTTCCGGTCTTCGGACCTGGTGTGCAGCGGCGGCGGCAGCCTGTTCCAGGACGTGACCTCCTGGCGTAGCCCGTTGTTCTACGGCCTGCTGCACGAGCTGGCCCGGGGTACTCCGGTGCTGGTGTACGCGCAGGGCATCGGGCCCTTGCGCCGCCGGACGAGCCGCGCGGTGACCCGGCGCGCCATGGGGGGCGCCGCCGCCATCACGGTGCGGGACCAGGACTCCGCGGACCGGCTGCGGGAGCTTGGGGTGGAGCGCCCGGTGGAGGTGGTGTGCGACCCAGCTCTCGGCCTGTCCGCTTCAGCCCCCCACCCTCAGGACCGCACCCTCGTGGTGTGCGTCCGGCCGTGGCCCGGGGTCTCCTGGTCGCATCTGTTGGAGGCCCTGCGGCGGGCGGCCCGACAGGCGGAAATGCAACCGCGGGTGGTGTGCCTGCACCGCGTGGCCGACCTATCGGTCTCGGAGGAACTGGCGGCGCAGCTGGGAAGCGACCTGGTGGTACCTTCCAGCCCCAGGGAGGCGTTGGAAGTCGTGACGGGCGCCCGGGTGGTGGTAGGCATGCGGCTGCACGCGCTGGTCCTGGCGGCGGCGGGGCGCGTGCCGTTTGTAGGCGTCGCCTACGACCCCAAGGTCTCCTCCTTTGCCGCCTCTGTGGACATGCCCTGGGTAGGAGCCAACTCTGTGGACCCCTCGGAGCTGGCAGGGCACGTGGCGGCGCTGGCCGCAGACCTCGGGGCAGCCGGTCGGCTGCGGCGGAAGGTGGACTCCCTGCGGCCCCTGGCCCGTCGGCCGGCCCAGCTCGCCGCAGGGCTGGTGGGGGTGGTGTGTTGACCGACCGGGTGTGGGTCCTCGGGGTCCCCTTCGACCCCGTGAGACTCGCCGACGCGGCGGACCGAGTAGCCTTCCTCGTCGCGTCAGGCGGTCCTCACCTGGTGGTGACCGCCAACCCGGAGCTGGTGATGGCCGCCAGGAAACACCCGGATCTGCTGGAAGCCGTGCGGGGAGCTTCACTGGTGGTGGCGGACGGGATCGGTGTGGTGTGGGCGTCCCGCAGGCTGGGCCGGCCCTTGCCCGAGCGCGTACCCGGGATCGAGCTGATGCAGGCGTTGTGCGCGCGGGCAGCACGCCAGCGTTGGTCGATATTCCTGCTCGGGGGCCTGCCCGGGGTGGCGGAACAGGCGGCGGCGGAGTTGCGGCGGCGCTGGCCCGCACTGTGGGTGGCGGGTACCCACCACGGGTACTTCCGCGAGGACGCGCCCGTAGTGGAGGCGGTGGCGCGGTCGGGCGCGACCCTGCTGTTCTGCGGGCTGGGCAGCCCCCGGCAGGAGCTGTGGCTGAGCCGCCACCTGGACCGGCTGGGGGTACGGGTGGCCATGGGGGTAGGAGGGAGCCTGGACGTGCTGGCGGGCCGCATCGGCCGAGCCCCCGCCTGGCTCCGCCGGGTCCACCTGGAGTGGCTGTACCGGCTGCTGCGCGAGCCCAGGCGGTGGCGGAGGCAGCTGGCTCTGCCCCGGTTCGCCTGGCTGGTCCTCCGGTCCGCCTCCAGGAGGGAAGGGGCGGGTTGACAAGGAAAAGTAACCTACGCGGTGCGTGAGCGAAAGACCGCCCCACCGCGGGTGGTCGGGATGCCCGAGGTCCTGAAGGTCTCTGCGGACTCCAACCCCAAGGCCGTGGCCGGAGCTCTGGCGGCCCTGCTGCGCGAGCACGGGTCGGCGGAGCTGCAGGCCATCGGTGCGGGTGCGGTGAACCAGGCGGTGAAGGCCATCGCCATCACCCGGGGCTTCATCGCCCCGAACGGGATCGACCTGGTCGCCATCCCCGCCTTCACCAAGGTGGAGATCGACGGCCAGGAGCGCACCGCCATCCGGTTCCTGGTGGAGGCCCGGACACCCCCGGCTCGCTGACCGCGCGTTGCGGCTGCTATAGTGGGTTCGGAGGCCGCGGCCGGAGGCGCCTTTGGAGTACGGACCCCTCAAGCTGTTCAGCGGGACCTCCAACCGCCCCCTGGCGGAGGAGATCGCCCGGTGCCTGCGCATGGAGCTGGGCCGGGTGCGGATCGAGCGGTTCGCGGACGGGGAGATCTACGTGCGCTACGAGGAGAACGCGCGGGGCGTGGACGCCTTCGTGGTCCAGTCCCTGTGCCACCCGGTGAACGAGAACCTCATGGAGCTGCTCATCATGGTGGACGCCCTCCGCCGGGCGTCCGCGGGCCGCATCACCGCGGTGATCCCCTACTACGGCTACGCGCGGAAGGACAAGAAGGACGCGCCGCGGGAGCCCATCACGGGGCGGCTGGTGGCGGACCTCCTCATCACCGCGGGCGTGGACCGCGTGCTCACCGTGGACCTGCACGCGGGGCAGATCGAGGGCTTCTTCAGCATCCCCGTGGATCACCTGCGGGCCATGCCCCTGTTCAGCGACGACCTCCGGCACAAGGGCCTGCGCAACGCGGTGGTGGTGGCGGCGGACGACGGTGCGGTGAAGCGCAGCAAGCAGCTGGCCGACCGCCTGGACCTGCCCCTGGCGATCGTCTTCCAGCGGCGCGTGGGCAAGGACACCAAGCAGCCCGTGGAGGTGGTGGGCGAGGTGGAGGGGCGGGTCCCCATCCTCATCGAGGACATCATCGACACCGCGGGGACCCTCTCGGGCGCGGTGGACGTCCTGGTGCAGCACGGGGCCCAGCCGGAGGCCTACGTGTGCGCCACCCACGCGGTGTTCGCCGGCCCCGCCCTGCAGCGGTTGAGCCGACCCGAGATCCGGGAGGTCATCGTCACCAACACCATCCCGCGGCACCCCGAGGCGCCGCCTAAGGTCCGGGTGCTGTCCGCGGCGCCCCTGCTGGCGGAAGCCATCCGCCGCATCCACGGGGACGAGTCCGTCAGCGCCCTGTTCACGTAGGTCATGGGCTCGGTGCGCACCCGCATCCCGCCCAGCCCCACAGGCTACCTCCATGTGGGGAACGCCTGGGCGGCCTTCTTCAACTGGCTGTTCGCCCGGCGCCAGGGAGGCCAGGTGGTCCTGCGCATCGAGGACACAGACCCCACACGCTCCTCCCCCGAGTACGAGCGGGCCATCTACGAGGACCTCCGGTGGCTGGGGATCGACTGGGACGAGGGGCCGGACGTAGGGGGGCCGTACGGCCCGTACCGCCAGAGCCAGCGGGCGCACCTGTACCGGGAGGCGGCCGAAGCGCTGCTGCGGGTGGGAGCGGCGTACCGCTGCTACTGCACGCCGGAGGAGATCGAGCAGGAACGGCGGCGGGCTTTGGCGGAGCGGCGGCCCTACCGCTACTCGGGGCGCTGCCGGACCCGCTCGGAGGCCGAGGTCCGTGCGCTGGAGCGGGAGGGCCGGCGGCCGGCGTTGCGGCTGGACGTGGGCCAGTTCCACGACCCCCGATGGGTCACCGCGGACGGCTGGCTGCAGGCGCGGCGGGAGGACGGCAGGGACCGGCTGTACGTGGTGGTGCACGACCTGATCCGGGGCGAGGTGGCCTTCGGCCTGGACGAGCTGGACGACTTCATCGTGGTCCGGTCCGACGGCACCGCCCTGTACAACTTCGCGAACGTGGTGGACGACCACGGGATGCGCATCACCCACGTGCTTCGGGCGGTGGAGCACCTGAGCAACACACCCCGCCAGGTGTTGCTGTACCGAGCCCTGGGCTGGGAGCCCCCCCAGTTCGCCCACCTTCCCGTCCTGGTAGGGCCCGACCGCAGGAAGCTCAGCAAGCGGCACGGGGACGCGGCCCTGCGGGAGTACCGGGACGAGCTGTACCTGCCGGAGGCGCTTCGGAATTTCTTCGCCCTCATGGCCTGGTACCCCGAGGACGGCCGGGAGATCTTCAGCACCGAGGAGCTGGTCCAGCGGTTCGACCTGACTCAGGTGGGGCGCGCTTCCCCCGTCTTCGACCGTCAGAAACTCCTGTGGATGAACGGGGAGTACATGCGCCGGGCTCTGCGGGAGGACCCCGAGCGGGTGGTGGACCTGGTGGCAGGCTACCTCGCCCGCCACGGCCTGCTGCCCGAGTCACTCCTTCCCGAGCAGCGGGCGTACGTCCGGCGGGTGGTGGAGGTGCTGGGTGAGCGGATCAAGGAGGGGGCGGACGTCCTCCGGTACGGGGACTTCTTCTTCCTGGAAACGCCACGCTACGAACCGCAGGCCGTGGCCTCGTACCTCCAGGGGGAGCAGGCCGCGGCCGTCCTGAAGCTGGCTCAGCAGGTGGTCCGGGAGGTGGAGCCCTTCGCCGCGGCGGCCCTGGAGGCCGCGCTGCGCCGGGCCGCCGCGGAGCGCGGGTTTTCCATGCGGGCGGTGGTCCACCCGGTGCGGGTAGCCCTGACGGGGAAGACGGTGGGCCCGGGCCTGTTCGAGCTCATGGAGGTCCTGGGGCGGGAGCGGGTCCTGCGCCGCCTGGAGCACGCCGTAGCGGTCGGGGCGGCGGCCGGGAGCGCGGTTTGACAACCCGCGGGGGGGTCGGGCACAATAGCGGCGGGCCCCGCGGATACGCGGGGCTTGTGTGTGGGCCCTGGGGGATCGTCTAACGGTAGGACGACGGGCTCTGGACCCGTTAGTGGGGGTTCGAATCCTCCTCCCCCAGCCAGCGGTGGTTTCGGTCGTGACGTGGCCCCATCGTCTAGAGGCCTAGGATACCGCCCTCTCAAGGCGGAGACGGGGATTCGAATTCCCCTGGGGCCACCACTCCCCCGCGTCCCTCGACCCACAGGTCCGAGCCGGCGGACCGCTGCGCGGAGGGAACGGGGCACGGTGTGGCGTAGGTAGTGCACGACCGGGCTTCCCGACCAGGGGGGGCCGGGGATCCCAAGCACCGGGAGGGGGTGAAGCTCGGGATGGACGAGTCGCGCAAGGCCGCCGGAGCGGAAGCCGCCCAGGCGGAGGACGTCCGCATCTCCCGACGGGAGTTCTTCAAGAAGGCCGCGGTGGCCACCGCGGTCCTGGGCATGCCGTACTTCTACGTCCCCAAGTACTCCCTCGCTCAGCAGCGGACGCTGCGGATCCTCACCTGGAGCCATTTCGTACCGGCCTTCGACGAGTGGTTCGACCCCTTCGCGCAGCGGTGGGGTCGCGAGCGCGGGGTGCAGGTGACGGTGGACCACGTGTCCTTCGCGGACATCGTGCCGCGGGCGAACGCGGAGGTGGCGGCCCAGCAGGGCCACGACCTGTTCTTCTTCCTGTCGCCGCCGTCCGCCTTCGAGCCCCACGTTCTGGACCTGCGGGACATCAACCAGGAGGCGGAGCGGCGGTACGGGCCCATGGTGCCCCTGGTGCGGAAGAGCGTGTACAACCCCAACTCTCGGAAGTACTACGGGTTCTCCGACAACTGGGTCCCCGACCCGGGGGACTACCTGAAGAGCGTGTGGACCGCGGTGGGCTACCCCAACGGGCCCGTTACGTGGGACGACCTGATCAAGGCGGGCAACGAGATCAAGCGCCGGTTCCCCGAGATTCAGATCCCCATCGGCATCGGGTTCAGCCAGGACATCGACTCCAACATGGCCACCCGGGCCATCCTGTGGTCCTTCGGCGCCAGCATCCAGGACGCCAACGAGAACGTGGTCCTCAACAGCGAGCAGACCCTCCGGGCGGTGGAGTACGGGGTCCGGCTGTTCCGGGAGTGCATGAACCCCGCGGTGCTGAGCTGGAACGCGGCCAGCAACAACCAGGCCCTGAACGCCCGTCAGACCGCCTACATCCTCAACTCCATCTCCGCCTACCGGACCGCGCAGGACAACCGGCTCCCGGTGGCAGACGACATCTGGTTCGTGCCGGCCCTGCGGGGCCCCGGCGGGCGGTGGGCGAGCGAGCACGTGATGGGCGTGTGGGTGATCTGGCGGTTCTCCCGCAGCCCCGACCTGGCCAAGGAGTTCCTGCTGCACCTGGTGGACAACTACCGGGACGCGGTGCTGGCCAGCAAGCTGTACAACTTCCCGTCCTTCATGGGGAGCGTGGCAGACAAGCGGGTCCCGGTGGCGGAGAAGCCGGACGCGGGCCGCCGGTGGATTCGCGCCGCGGTGATCCGCGACCCGTTCGGCTCCAACCCGCCGGACAAGCTGCGGGTGCTGGCGGACGCGGAGCAGTGGTCCACCAACATCGGCCACCCCGGCCCGGCGAACCCCGCGGAGGGGGAGATCTTCGACACCTACCTGATCCCGGACATGTTCGCCCAGGCGGCCACGGGCCGGCTGAGCGTGAGGGAGGCGGTCCAGCAGACCCACCGTCGGTGTGTGGAGATCTTCCGCAAGTGGCGGCAGCAGGGTCTGGTGGGCGGGGGACGGGACCGGTAAGCTCCGGGGCCCGAGCTGCGAGGGTTGAGGGCGCGCCGGGCGGCCGCGCCGCGCGGCGCGCCCTCGCGGAGGAGGTCCGTTGAGCACGCTGACCCATCCACCGGCCACCGAGGAGCCGACCGTCCTCGGGTACGTGGAGACCCGTGGCTTGTGCAAGCACTTCGGGGATGTCCGCGCGGTGGACGGGGTGGACCTGTGCGTGACCGAAGGGGAGTTCGTGGTCCTCCTGGGTCCCAGCGGCTGCGGCAAGACCACCCTCATGCGCATGATTGCGGGCCTGGAGAAGCCCACCGCGGGCGAGATCTACATCGCCGGGGAGCGGGTGGACGACGACGTGCCGCCCCGGGCCCGCGGGATCGCCATGGTCTTCCAGAGCTACGCCCTGTACCCGCACAAGACCGCCTTCCAGAACATCGCGTTTCCCCTCGAGGCCGCCCAGGTGGAGCGATCCGCTTTACGTCGAAAGGTGGAGTGGGCGGCGGCCCTGTTCGGGCTGGAGCGCCTGCTGGACCGGCACCCCAGGCAGCTCTCGGGAGGGGAGCGCCAGCGAGTGGCCCTGGCGCGGGCCGTAGTGCGGGACCCCAGGGTGTTCCTGCTGGACGAACCCCTCAGCAACCTGGATGCGAAGCTTCGGGCGGTAGCGCGGTTCGAGCTCAAACAACTGCAGCGGCAGCTGGGCACCACCACCCTCTACGTGACCCACGACCAGGTCGAGGCCATGGGACTGGGCGACCGCATCGCGGTCATGGACAAGGGGAAGATCCGCCAGATCGGCACCCCGCGGGACGTGTACGACAATCCGGCGGACACGTTCGTGGCCACCTTCCTCGGCTCGCCCCCC
>CALIMJ010000046.1 GCA_938028835.1 uncultured bacterium
GGCCCCACGATCCCCCTCGCCTCCAGCTGGTCCACCAGCCGCGCGGCGCGCACGTAGCCGATCTTCATCTTCCGCTGCAGCAGCGAAACCGACCCGTAGCCGGCCTGCACCACGATGCGGGCCGCCTGGCCCAGCAGCTCGTCCTCGTCCTCCTCCTCCTTTCCCGCGGGCTGCGCCTGCAGGAGCGCGGGGTCGTAGCTGGGACGGCCCTGGTCCTTCCAGAAGTCCACGATCCGGCCGATCTCCGCGTCGGACACGTACGCTCCCTGCACCCGCGTCGGGCGGCTGGCACCGATGGGCAGGTACAGCATGTCCCCGCGGCCCAGCAGCTTCTCCGCCCCCGGCGCGTCCAGGATGGTTCGGGAGTCCACCATGCTGGAGGTGGCGAACGCGATGCGGGAGGGAATGTTGGCCTTGATGAGGCCCGTGATGACGTCCACGGACGGCCGCTGGGTGGCCAGGACCAGGTGGATCCCCGTGGCCCGCGCCATCTGCGCCAGCCGGACGATGCTGTCCTCGAACTCCGCGGGCGCCACCATCATGAGGTCCGCCAGCTCGTCCACCACCAGGACCACGTACGGCAGGGAGCCGTCCGGGTTTTCGCCCAGTTTGTCGCCCGCCACCCCTTCCACCGCCCGCCGGCGCTCCTCCGCAGGCAGGGCGTTAAAGGCCTGCACGTTGCGCACCGTGGCGTGGGCGAACACCTCGTAGCGGCGTTCCATCCCCTGGATCACCTTCCGGAGCTTGGCCGCGGCGTCCTTGGGGTTCTTCACCACGGGGACCAGGAGGTGCGGGACGTCCTCGTAGTGGCTCAGCTCCACCCGCTTCGGGTCGATCATCAGGAACCGCACGGCCTCCGGGGTGGCCCGCATCAACACGCTGCACACCAGCGTGTTCAGGGCCACGCTCTTCCCGGACCCCGTGGCCCCGGCGATGAGCAGGTGCGGCATCTCCACCAGGTTCGCCACCACCGGGTAGCCCGCGATGTCTTTACCCAGGGCCACCAGCAGCGGGTCGGGACGCTGGAAGGCGGGGCTCTCGAGGATCTCCCGCAACGTCACCAGGGCCGCCTTCTCGTTGGGCAGCTCGATCCCCACCGCGGACTTCCCGGGGATCGGGGCCTCGATGCGGACGGAGGGGGCCGCCAGGGCCAAGGCGATGTCGTTGGCGAGGCTGGTGATCCGCTGGACCTTGACGCCCGGTGCCGGCTGCAGCTCGAACCGCGTGACCACAGGCCCTTGCTCCCACCCCACGCACCGCGCCTCCACCCCGAAGGACTTCAGCGTGGCCTCCAGACTGCGGGCCACCTCCTGGGGGTCCAGACGGGTGCGGCTGCGGGCGGGCGGCGGCGGGTCCAGCAGGGAGACTGGAGGGAGCCTCCACGGCCCCGTGGTGCGGGCGGGCTCAGGAAGGTCCAGGGGTAGGGGCTCCTGGTGGAACTTACGCTCGCGCCGTCTCGACTTTTCTTCCTGCGGTGCCTCCTCGCGCGGTCCGGGTGCGGAGGCGTGCGCGGGCGGTGGCCCTTCGGCAGCGGCTTCGGCCACGAAGGGGGGCGGCGGCACTTCCTCCACGGGCGCCGGCCTGTGCCGGCGCCCCTCCCTCAGCCGCTCCACGACCGCCACGGCCCACACCACCGCACGTACCCACGCCTCCGAACACACCCGCGTCGCTCGCTGCCCTGCCTGCGACAGCACGTGCCGGAAGGCAAAAGTGCCCCGCACTAGCGCCCGGGCTCCGGCTTCCAGCAGCGTGAGGGGACTGGTGCGGGTCACCAGCACCACGCCCAGCAGCGCGGCCACCGCCGCGCCCGCCCAGGGCCCCCACGGTCCCACGAGGCGCTGCCAGACCCAGGCCTGTACGGCACCCAGGAGGCCACCGCCCTCACCCGCCCGCGCCGCCTCCCAACCCGCGCCCGTGCGGGCGTGTTCGCCCGCCAGCAGCGCAGCTGCCAGCACCATCAGGCCTAGCAGCCGCCGGGTCAGCCTGGGACGCTCCACCGCCAGGAGGACGAGCGAAGCTATGGCTAACAGAGCGGGGGCCAGCCACGCGTGGTTCCCGAACAGCAACCGGCCCCAGGTCCGTAGGTGGCGCGGCACCAGGCCCGCGGCGGCCGGAAGGAGGCTCAGCGCGGTCAGCAGGGCGCCCACCAGGCAGACAGCGCCTGCGAGCCGAACGGCCCGGCCAGCCCCCCTCCTGCGGCGGCGGGCCCGCAGCCTCGGAGTCGGCTTCCTCGCGAGCGCCCTGCGGCTCATCGGATCCCCGCGAGCAGGCTGGCCACGAACACCGCGCCTCCTACCGCCCAGCAGTAGTACGAGAAGGTCCGCAGGCGGCCGCGGCGCAGCACGTTCACCAGCCACACGATGGCCCCAGCGCCGGAGGCCAGGGCCGCGGAAAACGCCACCAGCATGGCCGCAGGGGTGTACCCGAACGACCCCGCGGCTTCCCACTCCTTACCCACCGAGAAGGCCGCGGCCCCCAGGATGGCGGGGACTGAGGCCAGGAAGGAGTAGCGGGCTGCCTCCTCCCGTGCCAGCCCGCGCCACAGCCCTGCGGCGATGGTGATCCCGGATCGGGAGATCCCCGGTATGATGGCCACCGCCTGCGCCAGGCCGATCCAGCCCGCGTCCTTCCAGGTCATCTCCTCCGCGCGGCATCGGGACCGCTCCCCGGCCACCCACAGGACCAGCCCGGTTACGGTCAGCTGGAAGGCGGTCCACCGCACCGAAGCGAAACTGGCCTCCAGCGGTTCCCGGAACGCGAACCCCAGCACCCCGGTGACCAGCGTGGTGCACGCCAGGAGCCACACCAGCCGGCCCGGCCCCTGGAGGTCCAGCGGGCGGCGCAGCCATGCGGCCAGGACCCCTGCGAGGTCGCGGCCGTAGAGCAGCAGCACCGCGCCCACGGTCCCTAGGTGTACCACCGCTTCCAGCAGCACGCCCGCGCGGGGCAGGCCCAGCACCGCCTCCGCGAACACCAGGTGGGCGGAACTGCTGACGGGCAGGAACTCCGTGAGGCCCTGGACGATCCCCAGGAGGGCGAGCTGCCAGGTGTGCGGCATCAGCTGCTCCGTCGTCCGCTGCGTCCGATTCCGAAAAGGGGTTCGGCGGTAACGGGCCCTGTTCCTGCGGCGACGGAGGGGGAGCTAGACCTCCACCAGGAGGGGCAGCACCATGGGCTGCCGGCCGGTCCGCTCGTACACGAACCGCGACACCTGGTCGCGGATCTCAGACCGCACCGCCCCGAACTCCGTCTGGCCCTGCTTGCGGCACCGCTCCACCGCCTGCCGCACCTGCTCCCGGACCGCTTCCATGAGCTCCTCCGCGCCCTTCTGGTACACGAAGCCGCGGGAGATCACGTCGGGCCCCTGCACCAGACGCCCCGTCTGCCGGTCCACGGCCACCAGGGCGATCAGGATACCGTCGCGGGCCAGGTGCTGTCGGTCCCGCAGCACCACCGCGCCCACGTCGCCCACGCCGAGCCCGTCCACGAGGACGTTGCCCGCGTCCTCCTTACCGGCCACCTTCCCCTGCCCGTCCCGGAACTCGAAGACCGTCCCGTTCTCCCCCACCAGCACCCGGTCCGGGGGGATCCCCACGCTGTAGGCCAGCCGCGCGTTCAGGACGAGGTGCCGGTACTCGCCGTGCACGGGGACCACGAACCGGGGCCGCAGCAGGTGGATCATCAGCCGCAGCTCTTCCTGGCACCCGTGCCCGGACACGTGCGCGCCGGAGGCCGGGCCGTACACCACCTCGGCCCCCTGCCGGAACAGGTGGTTGATGGTACGGGCTACCATGGACTCGTTCCCGGGGATGGGGGTGGCACTGAAGATCACCGTGTCGCCCTTTTTCAAGCGCACCTGTCGGTGCGACCCGGTGGAGATCCGGGTCAGGGCGCTCAGGGGCTCGCCCTGGGAGCCGGTGACCAGCAGCAGTACTTTGCGATCCGGGAGGCGGTTGGCCTCCTCCACGGACACGTAGGCGTCCTTCCCGAACCTCAGGTAGCCGAGTTCGGAGGCGGCCCGGATCACTTCCACCATGCTGCGGCCCACCGCAGCCACCTTGCGGTGCGACGTGGCTGCGGCGTCGAAGGCCTGCTGCAACCGGTGGACGTTGCTGGCGAAGGTGGTGACCAGCACGCGGCCCGGCGCTTCCGCGAACAGCTGCTGGAACCGCTCCCCCACCACCCGCTCCGAAGGGGTCATGCCGGGCCGCTCCACGTTGGTGCTGTCCAGCAGAAGCGCCAGCACCCCCTCCTCCCCCAGTTCCGCCAGGCGGGCCACGTCCGTCGGCTTGCCGTCGATGGGGGTCTGGTCGAACTTGAAGTCCCCGCTGACCACCACTGTCCCCGCGGGCGTGCGGACCACCACGCTGCAGCTGTCGGGCACGCTGTGGGCCACCCGGACCCACTCCGCCTCGAACGGGCCGAGCCGCAGCCGCTGCCGCGGCTGCACGGTGTGCAGCGCGCCGTCCCGCACCTTGTTGCGCACCAGGCCCAGGGTGAGGGGGGTGCCGTACACCGGTGCCCGGAACTCCCGCAGCAGGAAGGACAGGCTGCCGACGTGGTCCTCGTGGGCGTGGGTGAGGAAAACCCCCAGCAGGCGTCGGCCCGACCGCCGGAGGAAGCCGAAGTCCGGGATGACCAGGTCCACCCCGTACAGCTCCTCCTCGGGGAACATCACCCCTGCGTCCACCAGGACCACGTCGTCCCCGTACTGCAGCGCGGTGCAGTTCTTCCCGATCTCCCCCAGGCCCCCGAGGGGGACGACGCGCAGCGGCGGGTCGGTGCGGGCCGGGCGCGTGCGTCTCATGGCTGGCATCTGCGACGGTCAGCTGGCGACATCGCGCGGTCTCCGCTGCGGCCGGGCCGGGCGGCCGATCTGCGGGATGCAGTTACCCGCACGACAGGAGCCTGGGGTTGGGCGGACTTCCAGTCCCGCGGACGGGCCCCTAGCCCACCGGTACCCCCATGGCCTCCCGCATCGCCGCGGCGATCTGCTCCCGCTCCTTCTCCGTAGCCTCCACCAGGGGCAGCCGCGGCTTGCCCACGGGAAAGCCCGCCAGCTCCAGGGCCGCCTTGAGGGGTACGGGGTTGGGTGCGATGAACAGCGCCCGGAACAGCGGGAACAGCCGCAGGTGGATCCGCCGCGCCTCCTCCACGCGGCCGGCCTGGAAGTGGGCGATCATCTCCCGGATCTCCCGGCCCACCAGGTGGGAGGCCACGCTCACGATCCCCACCGCGCCCACGCTGAGGTACGGCAGGGTCAGGCTGTCGTCGCCGCTGTAGATGAGGAAGTGGTCCGGGGTCCTGCGCCGGATCTCCGACACCTGGTCCAGGCTGCCGGAGGCCTCCTTGATGCCCGCCACGTTCCGGACCTCGCTGAGCCGGGCCACGGTCTCCGGCAGCATGTTGGTGCCCGTGCGGCCCGGGATGTTGTACATGAGCACGGGCAGGTCCGTGCTCTCCGCCACCGCCTTGAAGTGCCGGTACAAGCCCTCCTGGGTGGGCCGGTTGTAGTACGGCACCACCACCAGCAGGCCGTCCGCGCCCAGCCGCTGCGCCTGCTGGCTCAGATGCACGGAGTGGGCGGTGTCGTAGGTGCCGGTCCCAGCCAGCACCGCGGCCCGGCCCCCCACCGCGTCCTTCACCACGCGCAGCAGCTGCAGCTTCTCTTCGTCCGACAGGGTGGGCGACTCCCCTGTCGTCCCCGCCACCACGATGCCCGTGGACCCGCTGTCCACCAGCCTGCGGGCTAGCTCCGCGGACCGGTCGTAGTCCACCGCGCCGTCCTCGCGGAACGGCGTGGCCATGGCGGTGATCACCGGTCCCCAGTTCATGGACGTCCCCTCCCGGAAACCTTCTGCCCGCAGGATTCGACGGCCTCGGCCCCCTCCCTCCTGCCGGAAACCGGGCCCACGGCGCCAGCGAGGCTACCCCTCCGACCAGCCCCGCCACGTGGGCGGCCGCTTGTCCAGGAACGCGCAGATCCCCTCGTGGGCGTCGGGGTGCAGGGCGTTGAGGGACATCACCTCCCGGGCGTACGCGTAGGCCTGGTCCTGAGGGAGCTCCAGCTGTCGGTAGAAGGCCTGCTTGCCCATCCCGACCACGGGCGGGCTCGCGGAGGCGATGCGGAGGGCCAGGTTTCGGGTCTCCTCCTCCAGCCGGTCCGGGGCCACCACGCGGTTCACCAGCCCGTACCGCAGGGCCTCCTCTGCCGAGATGGGCTCCCCCGTGAGGAGCATCTCCATCACCTTCTTGCGGGGCAGGTTCCGGCTCACGGCCACCATGGGTGTGGAGCAGAACAGCCCGATGCGCACCCCGGGGGTGGCGAACTTGGCCTCCGTGCTGGCCACCGCCAAATCACAGGTCGCTACCAGCTGGCAGCCCGCGGCGGTGGCGGTCCCGTGCACCTGGGCGATGACGGGCTGGGGGATCTGCTGGATGGTGTTCATCAGGGTGGTGCACACCTGGAACACGTGTCGGTAGAAGTTCACGTCCCGGCCCACCAGCTCCGCCAGGTCGTGCCCCGCGCAGAAGGCCGGGCCCGAGCCCCGCAGGACCGCCACCGCCAGGTCCCGGCGGTCTCCCACCCGCCGGAAGCAGTGGGTCAGCTCCTCCATGTGCTCCAGCGACAGCGCGTTGCGCTTTTCGGGCCGGTTCATGGTTACGTAGGCCACGGGCCCCTCGACCTCGAACCGGATGGTCCGGTAGCCGGCTTCCTGGACCTGCATGCTCCTCCCTCCCCTCAGCCGATGCGCCGCTCGCGCCCGGCCCACTCCCGCTCCCGCAACACGAACTTCTGGATCTTCCCCGTGGACGTCTTGGGAAGCTCCGACAGGAACTCCACCCGCTTGGGGCACTTGAAGTGGGCCAGGTGCTGCCGGCAGAAAGCCACCAGCTCCTCCTCCGTAGCCGCCGCGCCCGGCCGCAGGACCACGTACGCCTTGGGGACCTCGCCCCAGCGTTCGTCCGGGACGCCCACCACCGCCGCCTCCAGCACCGCGGGGTGGCGGTACAGCACCCGCTCCACCTCGATGCTGGAGATGTTCTCGCCTCCGGAGATGATGATGTCCTTCCTGCGGTCCCGCAGCTCGATGTAGCCGTCGGGGTGCACCACCGCCAGGTCCCCAGAGTGGAACCACCCGCCCTCGAAGGCGCGCGCGGTGGCCTCGGGGTCCCGGAAGTACCCGCGCATGACGTTGTTGCCCCGCATGACCACCTCGCCCAGGGTCTCGCCGTCCGCGGGCACGTCCCGCATCTGCTCGTCCACCACCCGCAACTCCGGGGCGTGGACGTAACCCACTCCCTGCCGTGCCTTCAGCCGCGCTCGCTCCGCCGGCTCCAGGGTATCCCAGTCGGACTTCCAAGCGCACACGGTGTGCGGGCCGTACGTCTCCGTGAGCCCGTACACGTGCACCACCCGCGCTCCCATCCCCTCCACGGCCTCCAGCACCGCGGGCGGCGGAGGGCTGGCCGCGGTCACCACGGTCACCGGGCGCGGGAACCGGTACTCCGGGGCGGGCTTCCCGGTGGTGAGCAGGACCAGGACGGTGGGCGCCGCGCAGAAATGCGTGACACCTTCTCTCTCCACGAGCCGGTACACCCATCCGGCTTCCACCTTCGGCAGGCACACGTGGGTGGCGCCCACCGCGGTGACCGCGTAGGGGAAGTTCCACCCGTTGCAGTGGAACATGGGCAGCGTCCACAGGTACCGGCTTTCGGGCGTGAGGTGGACCTCGATGACCTCGCCCAGGGCGTTCAGGTAGCAACCCCGGTGGGTGACCATGACCCCCTTGGGCCGGCCCGTGGTGCCGCTCGTGTAGTTGATGCTGAGGACCTCCTCCTCGTCCTCGAGAGGCGGCGGGAAGGGTTCGGGACGGCCTTCTTCCAGAAACTCCTCGTAGTTCAAGCCCTCAAGATCCGGGGGCGGGCCGGCGCCCGACGCACCGTGCCGGGGCCCCAGGTCCACCCACAGGACCGAAGGCGCAGCCTCCACAGCCTTGCAGCCGGCCGCCGCCAGGTCCGCGAGCTCCCGGTCGGCTACCAGGAAGCGCGCCCCCGAATGCTCGAGGATGTAAGCCACCTCCTGGGCCGACAGCCGGATGTTGACCGGCACCAGCACCCCGCCCGCCTGGGGCACCCCGAAGTGCGCCTCCAGCACCTCCTGGGCGTTCCGGCACAGCACCGCCACCCGGTCTCCGGGCCGCAGGCCGCGCCGCACCAGGGCGCTGGCCAGGCGGAAGACGCGGCCGGCGAACTCCGCGTAGGAGGTGCGCCGCAGGCCGTCCACCACCGCCACCTTGTCCGGGTACACGTGCAGGCTGCGGTACAGGAAGCTCAAAGGCGTCAGCAGGGACCGGTGCGGCGGAAGGCGCGTCCACGCCTCGTGCGACCACAGGCTACGGACGCCGAGCTGCAGCATCCCCCACCCCTCTGCGCTACGGTATCCGCCAACCGCGGTGGGCGTCAAGACGGCGCAGCAGTCGATTCCCCCCAGGGTCCGCTGCCACCCGGGATCCGACCAGGGCAGGACAGAGCCGCGCCTGGTGCCGAGCCCCTCCCGCGGTCCGCCGCGTCGGGTAGACACTCCCCGGCCTAAAGACAGGCCAGGATGCTGTCCCGCAGGATGGCCACGATGCGGTCCACCTGCTCCTCGGTGACCACCAGGGGGGGTGCCAGCAGGATGGTGTCGCCGATGGGGTGCTCGCCGGCCTGCCCCACGCGGATGCGGGTCACCAGTCCCCGCTTCCTCGCCTCCCCCAGGACCCGAGCCCCCAGTCCCAGAGCCGGTGCCTTGGTGGTGCGGTCCTCCACCAACTCCACCCCGCACATGAGGCCGAGGCCCCGCACGTCGCCCACCACCGGCAGGTCCCGTAGGGTCTGCAGCCCCGCCAGCAGCCGTTCGCCCATGCGCGCGGCCCGTTCCACGAGCCCCTCGCGCTCCAGGATGTCGAGGTTGCGCAGGGCCACCGCGCAGCACGTGGGGTGCGCCGAGTACGTGGCCGCGTGCATGAACCGCTCCGCGGCGGGGGCGTCCAGAATCGTCTCGTGGATCTGCCGGGACACCAGCACCCCGCCCAGGGGGAGGTACGCGCTGGTCACGCCCTTGGCGAAGGCCACCAGGTCGGGCCGCACGCCCCAGTGGTCCAGAGCGAACCACTTCCCCGTGCGCCCGAACCCCGTGATGATCTCGTCCGCGATGAGCAGCACATCGTACCGGTCGCAGACCTCCCGCACCCGCGGGAAGTAGTCCGGCGCCGGCGGGATGAGGCCTCCGGATCCGATCACCGGCTCCGCGATGAAGGCCGCCACGGTGTCGGGCCCCTCCCGGAGGATGGCGCGCTCCAGGGCCTCCACGGGGTCCTCCGTCTGGCGGTAAGGGTACGAGGGGGGCACGTGCACGAACTCCGGCACCAGGGGCGCGAACATGCGCTGGAACGCGGGGATGCCCGTGGCGCTCAGCGCCGCCAGGGTGACGCCGTGGTACGCGTGGATCCGGCTGACGATCTTCACCTTAGCGGGCTTGCCCCGGCGCCTCCAGAAGTAGCGGGCGATCTTGAAGGCGCTCTCGTTGGACTCCGCACCGGAGGTGGTGAAGTACACCGCCGACATGTTGGGGTAGCTGAGCTGGACCAGGCGCCGGGCCAACCGGGCCGCAGGCGGGTTGGTGAACCCCACGTACGCGGTGGCGTACGCGAGCTGCCGCATCTGCTCTGCCGCGGCGTCCGCCAGCTCCGCCCGGCCGTGCCCCACGTTCACGTTCCACAGGCACGCCAGCCCGTCCAGGAACTCCCGGCCGTCCGCGTCCCGCAGCACCGCCCCGCGGCCCTCCACGAACACCAGGGGGTCCGTGTGGTCGGCCGCGAAGTGCTGCGGGTGGATCAGGTGTTCCCGGTCCAGCGCCACGACCTCGTCCCGTCCGTCCATCTCTGCGCCCCTTCCGCATTTTTGACGCCGCCGGAGGCGTCCGCCCGTCCACGCGGATATTCTAGCAGCGGGCCTGCAAGGCGCGTGGCCCGCGCGGACGCAAGGCCAGCAACCACCCGGCGTTCAAGGGTCGCCTTGCCCGCGTGCGGTACGCTGTTCGTGGACCCGTCGCGAGGCACGCACGAGCCATGGAGAAGCCCGGACGCCACTTCCTGCAGATCCCCGGCCCCACCAACCTCCCGGACCGGGTCCTGCGGGCCATGGACCGGCCCATCCCCGACCACCGAGGGCGGGAGATGCCCGAGCTGCTGCAGGAGGTCCGGGAAGGTCTGCGGCAGGTGTTCCAGACGCGGAGCGGTGAGGTGGTCCTGTTCCCCGGCTCCGGCACCGGCGCGTGGGAGGCCTCCGTAGTCAACACCCTGGAGCCCGGGGACCGGGTGCTGGCCTTCGACATCGGGCAGTTCAGCCGCCTGTACGCGGACTGCGCCCGACGGTTCGGCGCGGACGTGGACCTGGTCCCGCGCCGATGGGGCACGGGGGTTCCCGCGGAGGTGGTCTACGACCGTCTGCGCGAGGACCGGGAGCACCGCTACCGGGCCGTGCTGGTGGTGCACAACGAGACGTCCACGGGGGTGACCTCCGACGTGGCCGCGGTCCGCCGGGCCATGGACGCGGCCGGCCACCCGGCCCTGCTGCTGGTGGACGTGGTGAGTTCTCTGGGCAGCATCGACTTCCGGTTCGACGACTGGGGGGTGGACGTGGCGCTGTGCGGCACGCAGAAGGGACTCATGCTGCCCCCGGGTATGGCCATCCTCTGTGTGAGCCCGAGGGCCCTGCAGCGCAGCGAGGAGGTCCGGTCCCCGCGGTACTTCTTCGACTGGCGCCCCATGCTGGCGGAGAACCGCCGGGGCTACTTCCCCTACACGCCCGCCACCCTCCTCCTGTACGGGCTGCGGGAAGCGCTCCGCATGCTCCTGGACGAGGGACTGGAGAACGTGTTCGCCCGCCACGCCCGCCTGGCCGAAGGCGTCCGGCGGGCGGTGCAGCGCTGGGGACTCAGGATCCTGTGTGAGGACCCGCGGGAGTACTCCAACACCCTGACCGCGGTGGTGGTGCCGGACGGCTCCAACGCGGACACCGTCCTCCGCCTCGCAGAGGAGCAACTGCACCTGTCTCTGGGCACAGGGCTCGGGGAGCTCCGGGGGCGTGTGTTCCGCATCGGGCACCTGGGCTGGCTGAACGAGCTGGAGGTGCTGGCCACGGTGGCCGGGGTCGAGCTGGCCCTGCGTCTAAGCGGGGTGCCCGTCCCGCTGGGAGAGGGCGTGCGCGCCTGCCAGGAGTTCTTCGCGGACTGCCTGTCGGGCCGGCCCGTGGGGACGGCTCGCCCCAGCTGAGGGACGGTTACGCGGGGACCCCGCGGGGCTTCACGTTCTCCCGCACCCACTGAACGATTTCCGCCAGCGAGGTCCCGGGCGTGAAGACCTCCCGGATCCCCATGGCCTTCAGCGCGGGGATGTCGTCGTCCGGGATGATCCCCCCGGCGAAGACCACGATGTCGTCCACGCCCCGCTGCCGCAGCAGCTCCAGGATGCGGGGAAACAGGGCCATGTGGGCTCCCGACAGGATGGACAGCCCGATGGCGTCCACGTCCTCCTGGATGGCGGCCGTCACGATCATCTCGGGGGTCTGGTGGAGCCCCGTGTAGATCACCTCGAAGCCCGCGTCCCGCAGCGCCCGGGCCACCACCTTGGCGCCGCGGTCGTGCCCGTCCAGGCCGGGCTTGGCAATGAGGATGCGGACCCGCTCCTGCATGCACCTCCCTCCCGGCGTCCATGGTACCGGGAAAGCTCCCCGCTCAGAACTCCGTGACCCCGGTGAACGTGAACGCGCCGATCCGGACGGCCGGGACCCGGAAGGCGCCGAACCGGTCGCCCAGCAGGTACGTCTCCGAGCCCACCCGCTCCACCGAGGCCAGCGCCTGCACGTACCCCTGCGTGAAGCGCAGGTTGCGGACGGGGTAGGCCACCTCGCCCCCCTCCACCCAGAACACCCCGTCCCGGGTCATCCCCGTGACCACGCAGTCCCCCGGATGCACTAGGCGCGTGTACCAGAACCGCGTGACGTACAGCCCCCGGTCGAGGCCGCGGACCAGCTCCTCGAGCGACGCGTCCCCGGGTGCCAGGAAGACGTGGGCGGGCACAGGGCCCACGGCTGCGGCCTCGGGCCAGGCTTTGGGGAGCGCGTGGCCGGTGGACGCCTTCCCCTCCCGAGCTGCGGTCTGGGTGTCGTACACGGGCCCACGGGGGACACCCTGATCCACGATCACCACCCGCTGCCGCGGAACGCCCTCGAAGTCGAAGGGCATGGGGAGGCTGTCAGGGTCCCGGCCGTCGTCCCAGACGGTCACCAGCTCCGACAGGGCGCGCGTCCCCATGCGGCCGTTCATCCAGCTCCGACCCTCCTGCACCGCTAGCGCACCCGCACCGGCGTAGGTCAGCCAGCCCACCACGTCCTGCACCGCGTACGGGTCCAGCACCACCGGGTACGTGCCGGCCGGCAGTTCCCTGGGGGTACGGGCGCGCCGGGCCCGGTCCAGCGCCTGGCGGCCCAGGTCCACCACGTCGAACTCCTCGAGCCTCCACCCAGCCCGCTCCGCGTAGCCCGAGCCATCCTCCACCCGTACCACCGTGCTGAAGTTCACCCGGGTCCCTGCGTGGTAGCAGAACACCCCCTTCGAGTTGGCCACCGCCACCTCGTGGACGCCGGTGGCCAGCGCTCCCGCCGCCACGGCACCTTCCGACCGCGCGGCCCGCAACAGCTCCTCCACCTGCTGCGCGCGCCAGTACGGTGAGGCAGCGGCCGCCGCCTCGTCAAAGGCGTGCACGGCCGCCACCGGCTGCGGGTCCGGCAGCCCGGGGAAATCCGCCACCTCCGGTGCCACTGCCGCGGCGGCGACGGCCTGGGCGACCGTCCGGTCCAGCGCGCCGCCGTCCAGGCGGTTGGTCACCGCGGACCCCACCCGCTTGCCTGTGGCCACGCGCACCAGCACCTGGGCGTCGTGCTCCGCCACGTTCTGGTGGATGGTGTTGTTGGCGAAGCGGGTGAGGGCTCCGTCCCACGACAGCAGGACCAGCTCGGTCTGGTCCGCGCGGGACCGGGCCAGGGCGTCCTGCAGCAGCTGGCGGACCTTCGCCTCCCCCAGCATCGCTACTTCTTCCCGAACACCCGGACGTTCCGGAACCGGGCGGGCGCGGCCCCATGCCCGGTGTGGCCCACCTGCATGGGCTCCCCCTTCCCGCAGTTGGGCGTCCCCCACAGGACCCAGTGGTCCGCGTCGCACACCGCGTCGCAGGACCTCCAGAACTCCGGCGTGATGCCCGTGTAGATGGGGTTGCGGAGCAGGCGGGTGAGCCGGCCCCCGCGGATCTCCCACGCGATCTCGCACCCGAACTGGAAGTTCAGCCGGCGGTCGTCGATGCTCCACGAACGGTTCGTGTCCATGAAGATGCCCCGGTCCGTGTCTGCGATGAGGTCTTCGAGCTTCCACGTCCCCGGTAGAAGGTTCACGTTGGTCATCCGGATCATGGGGATCCGGTTCCAGTCGGAGGCCCGCGCGGTGCCGTTGGACCGTCCGGTGACGTACGGGGAGGGACCCAACAGGCGCAGCAGCCGGCGGGCGGTCTCCCGGTCGGTGAGGTAGCCGACGAACAGGCCCTCCCGCACAATGTCCACCCGCTGCGCGGGAACCCCCTCGTCATCCCACCCGAACGTCCCCAGCCCGCCGGGGAGGGTGGCGTCCGCGGTGATGTTCACCACCTCCGACCCGTAGCGGAAGTTCCCCAGCTTGTCTGGAGTCAAAAACGAGGTCCCCGCGAAGCCCGCCTCGGCCCCGAACACCCGGTCCAGCTCGATGGCGTGGCCGCAGGACTCGTGGATCTGCAGGGCTACCTGGCTCCCGCCCAGGATGACCGTGGTGATGTCCTCCGGGCACGGGTCGGCGGAAAGCAGCGCCACCGCCTCCTCCGCCACCCGCGGGGCGTTGCCCACCAGGTCCTGCTCGGTCACGAACTCCCACCCTCGCGTCTGCTGGTGCCGGCCTACGGAGTTGGGGTAGGACCGCTGCTGGACCTCGCCGTCCCGGACCGCGGTGGCCTGGATCCCGCACCCCGACTCCACGATCTCCTGGGTGATCCAGCTCCCCTCGGTACTGGCGAAGGTCTTGCGTTGCCGGATGAACACGAGCTCCGCCTCGGTGGTGGTGACCCCACGTACCCGACGCATCTCCTGGTCGGCACGGAGCAGGAGGTCCAGTTTCGCCTCCAGTGGCACCTGGAAGGGGTCGGTCTGGACCGGTGTGCGGTACGAGCCCCGCTGCACCACGGGCTCCCCCAGGTCCACGTCCTCGCGTTTGGCCAGGGCGCTGGCCCGGGCGATTTCCACCGCGAGCTTCGTCACGCGCTGGGCCTCCTCGACCTCCAGCCGGTGGCTACTGGCGAAACCCCACGCCCCGTCCGCCACCACCCGGACTCCGAACCCGGCGTCCTCGGTCCAGTTGACCCCCTGAACCGCACCGTTGCGGACCAGGACGGCCTGCCGGGTGGTCTCCACCACCCGCACGTCCGCGTAAGAGGCCCCGGCCAGCTCGGCCGCGTTCAGCACGCGTGTTACGATCTCGTCCATGCTACCTCCCGGTCCCCGCACGGCCCAGGGGCGCTCACGGAGCCAAAGCCTCCAGCGGCCGGGGAGGCACCACCTCGCCCTGGCTCTCCAGCAGGAGGCCAACCCCGAGTTCCTTCGCCGCCTGGACCACCCTCCGCTCCGCCGTCAGGCCGAACACCACAGGCCAGACAGGCGCTTCCACTCCCTCTTCCTCCAGACGCCGCCGGACCTCCACCCGGCGCAGGGTGTTGGCCAGGTCGTACACGTCGCCGGGCTGCAGCCGCACCTCGGCGGACACCAACACCCACACCACACCCTGGGGGCCCTGGGCCCGCGTGACCCCGTCGAACTCCGTCAGGCCGTCGAGGGACCACGCGAGAATCGGGTCCAGCACCACCAACCCCCGCGACTCCAGCCACCTCTTGACCGTCGGTACCATCCGCGCCTCCGCGGTCGCACCCACCACCTGAGCAAAACGGTCCTGGTTCCGCTGGAACAGCTCCAACCGCCGCCCGAAGTCGTCCTGCATGGTCCGCTGAGCCCGGGCCAGCTCGAGGACAGCTTCCTCCAGCCGCGCCAGCCGCTCCTCCGACCGGATCTGAGCCTCCTCCAGCCGTGCCAGCCGTTCCTCCGACCGGATCTGAGCTTCCTCCAGCCGCGCCAGCCGTTCCTCCGACCGGATCTGAGCTTCCTCCAGCCGCGCCAGGCGCTCCTCCGACCGGATCTGCGCCTCCTCCAGCCGCGCCAGGCGCTCCTCGGCCCTCCGGTGGGCCTCCGTCAGCCGGCGCACTTCGTCAGCCAGCTCCCGCAGCAGCTGCGGCAGGCTTAGCAGCTCCTCCCCTAGCCCATGTTTAACAAATTCGCGGCTTTCGGGGCCCTTGGGGGAGGGGGCCTTTGAGCTGAAACCCGCATCAGGCCTGGATTTTTTGCCTCGGGGCTAGCTTGCGGCGGATTTTTTGTTGTGAAACTATTTCGCAGGGTTTCCCTGAGAGCTTGCAGGAACCGGTGTGCTGATGTCGTATCAGCGGTTGTGGAATGTTCCTCCGGAAGGTGGTCCGCCAGTCAGCCCAAGGCCCCGTGGAGTACCTCTACTGGTGGAAGGGTACCGGGAAGGGCGGCGCGTCCGGCAACAGGTGGTGGCCAACCTGGGACGGGCAGACCTCCTGGCCTGGCACGCGGCACGGCTGCTGGCCTTGCTGCGGCCGTATCTGACCGAGCCCGTAGGCGCGCTGCAAGAGGCGGAGGTGCGGGAAGCGCTGACCTACGGACCGGGGGTGGTGGCCCGACGCCTGTGGGACAGCCTGGGGTTGTCGGAGATCGTCCGGCGGCACTGCGGGGAGGAGGTGGCGGAGCGGGCGTTTGTGTTGGTAGCGCACCGGCTGGTACACCCGGCTCTGGCGGCCCTAGTGGGAGAGGCGGGGCCGGGTGCAGGTGGCGCACCGGCAGCTGCAACGGTGGTACCGGACCCTGGACCGGTTGCTGGAGGCCAAGGGGGCCATCGAGCAGGACCTGTACCTGCAGCTGCGGGACCTGTTCGGGCTGCAGG
>CALIMJ010000047.1 GCA_938028835.1 uncultured bacterium
GCGGGGGCTCCGTATACTTGGGTAGCGGATGGAGGTGGCGAGGACCGGGAGCAGTATGCCGGGCTCGAGCGGGTCAGAGACCCCGGGCGGTGGGATCGGGGAGGCGGAGCTCGGCAGAACTCGCCCGGGAGCCGCGTCGGCGATCCGCGGCGCGGGGTAGCCGGCGCCGTCAGCCCGCGTGAAGGGCTTCGAGAGGGCAGGTCTGGGGCCATAGCTCAGCTGGGAGAGCGCGTGCATGGCATGCACGAGGTCAGGGGTTCGAGTCCCCTTGGCTCCACCAAACTTGCCAACGAGGGTGGTACCGCGGAGGTGAGCCTCCGTCCCTTGGGGGGGCGGAGGCTCGGCGCTTTGAGGAGGAAGTCTAATCGGCCGCTGGGCCGCTGGGGAGGGACGCATGACACCGGGGCGGTACGTGTGGCACAACGGCAAGCTGGTGCCGTGGGAGCAGGCCACGGTCCACGTGGCCGCCCACGCCCTGCACTACGGGAGCAGCGTGTTCGAGGGGATCCGGGCCTATGACACCCCGCAGGGCCCCGCGGTCTTCTGCCTGGGAGCCCACGTCCGCCGCCTGTTCGACTCCTGCAGGATCTTCCGCATGGAGGTCCCCTACAGCCCCGAGCAGATCTCCCAGGCCATCCTGGAGACGGTGGGCTACAACGAGCACCGCGCGTGCTACATCCGCCCCCTGGTCTACCGGGGGGCAGGCGCGTTCGGGCTGGACCCCCGGAAGGCACCGGCGGAGGTCGCCATCCTGACCCTGGAGTGGGGGGCCTACCTGGGACCCGAGGCGCTGGAACAGGGGGTGGACGTGGTGGTGTCCACCTGGCGGCGCATGGCGCCCTCCACCCACCCCGCCATGGCCAAGATCGCGGGCAACTACATCAACTCCCAGCTGATGACCATGGAGGCGCGGGACGGGGGGTTCGCGGAGGCCATCGCCCTGGACGTGGAGGGCCACGTGAGCGAGGGAAGCGGGGAGAACGTGTTCGTGGTGCGGGACGAGGTGGTGTACACACCCTCCCTGGCCCACTCCATCCTGCCCGGGGTCACACGGCAGGTGGCCATCACGCTCCTGCGGGAGCTCGGCTACGAGGTGCGGGAGGTGTCCCTGCCACGGGAGATGCTGTACCTGGCGGACGAGATCTTCCTGACGGGTACCGCGGCGGAGATCACGCCGGTTCGGAGCGTGGACAGGATCCCGGTAGGTGTGGGCCGACGCGGGCCCGTGACGGAGAAGGTCCAGAAGGCCTTCTACGACGTGATCTCCGGGCGGGTGCCGGACCGCCACGGGTGGCTCACGCCCGTGCGGTCCGGCCGGCGCTCGGAGGCAGCGCCGTCGCCGGGGGACTGAGGGGGGCGGGAAGATGATCCAACGCTACGACCCGAGGGCCCTGGAGGCGAAGTGGCAGGCCCGGTGGGAACAGGACGGCCTGTACCGGACCCCAGACCGGAGTGACCGGCCCAAGTTCTACTTCCTCACCATGTACCCGTATCCCAGCGGGGACCTGCACATCGGCCACTGGTACGCCATGGCGCCCAGCGACGCGGCGGCCCGCTACCGGCGGATGCGGGGGTACAACGTGCTGTTCCCCATCGGGTTTGACGCCTTCGGGCTGCCGGCGGAGAACGCGGCCATCAAGCACGGGATCCACCCGAAGGTGTGGACGTTGGGGAACATCGAGCGGATGCGCCGGCAGCTGCGGTCCATGGGGGCCATGTTCGACTGGTCCCGGGAGATCGTCACGTGCGAGCCGGAGTACTACCGGTGGAACCAGTGGTTCTTCCTGAAGTTCTACGAGGCGGGTCTGGCGTACCGGGCCCTGGCGCCGGTGGACTGGTGCCCGAACTGCAACACGACGCTGGCGCGGGAGCAGGTGGTGGGTTCAGACCGTCGGTGCGAGCGGTGCGACACCCCGGTGGTCAAGAAGGACCTGGAGCAGTGGTTCTTCCGCATCACGAAGTACGCAGACGAGCTGCTGGACTTTTCCGGGATCGACTGGCCGGAGCGGATCGTCACCATGCAGCGGAACTGGATCGGCCGCAGCGAGGGGGCGGAGGTGACGTTCACCGCCCACGCGCCGGACGGCTCCCAGCACCCCCTGGTGGTGTTCACCACGCGGCCGGACACGCTCTGGGGTGCGACCTTCATGGTGCTGGCGCCCGAGCACCCTTTGGTGCCGGTCCTCACCGCGGCGGACCGGCGGGCGGAGGTGGAGGCGTACATCTACCAGGCCCGCCGCCAGAGCGAGATCGAGCGGATGAGCACGGAGCGGGAAAAGACCGGGGTCTTCCTGGGCAGCTACGCCACCAACCCGGTGAACGACCAGCGGATCCCCGTCTGGATCGCGGACTACGTGCTGATGGGCTACGGCACCGGCGCCATCATGGGCGTACCAGCCCACGACCAGCGGGACTTCGAGTTCGCCCGCAAGTACGGGCTGCCGGTGCCGGTGGTGATCCAGCCGCCGGGGGAGCCGCTAGGGGAGCCTCTGGCGGCCGCGTACGAGGGGCCGGGCCGGATGGTGAACTCGGGTCCGTTTGACGGCACCCCGGTGCCGGAGGGCATCCCGAAGGTCATCGCGTGGCTGGAGGAGACGGGGCGGGGCCGGCGGGCGGTGAACTACCGGCTGCGGGACTGGCTCATCAGCCGCCAGCGCTACTGGGGGACGCCGATCCCCATCGTGTACTGCGAGGGGTGCGGGACGGTGCCGGTGCCGTACGAGGACCTTCCCGTGCTGCTGCCGGAGGACGTGGACTTCATGCCCACGGGCGAGTCTCCCCTGAAATACCACGAGGGCTTCCGACGGACCCGCTGCCCGCGGTGCCAGGGCCCCGCGGAGCGGGAGACGGACACCATGGACACCTTCGTGGACTCCTCCTGGTACCAGTACCGGTACCTGTCGCCCCACGAGGACCGGGCGCCCTTCGACCCGGAGCAGGTGGCTTACTGGTGCCCGGTGGACCAGTACACGGGTGGGGCGGAGCACGCGGTGATGCACCTGCTGTACACGCGGTTTTTCACCAAGGCCCTGGCGGACCTAGGCCTGCTGCCCTTCCGGGAGCCCATGCTGCGTCTCTTCAACCAGGGGGTGATTTTGGGCGAGGACGGGGAGAAGATGAGCAAGTCGCGGGGCAACGTGGTGGACCCCGACGAGCAGGTGGCGCGGTACGGGGCGGACGTGGTGCGTGCCTACCTGATGTTCATGCGGCCGTGGGAGGAAGGGGGGCCGTGGAGCAGCCGGGACATCGAGGGGGTGGCGCGGTTTTTGCGGCGGGTGTGGGACCTGGTGGCCGGACCGGCAGAAAGCCGGGCGGGGCCCTGGCCCGACGACCAGGTGCTGGAGCTGCGGCGCCGCACGCACCGGACCATCCGGAAGGTGACGGAGGACTTCGAGCGTTTCGGGTTCAACACCGCCCTGGCGGCCCTGATGGAGCTCACCAACCACCTGTACCGCGTCCGCGACCGTCTGGCGGGCAGTCCCGCGTGGGAGGAGGCGGTGCGTTCGCTGGTCCTGATGCTGGCCCCGGTGGCCCCGCACCTGGCGGAGGAGCTGTGGGAGCGGCTGGGGGGGGCCTACAGCGTGCACACGCAGGCCTGGCCCACTTACGACCCGGAGCTGGCGCGCACCCCTGAGGTGACCCTGGTGGTGCAGGTGGACGGCCGGGTGCGGGACCGGGTGACCGTACCCGAGGACCTGCCCGAGGCGGAAGCCCGGGCCCTGGCCCTGGCCAGCGAGCGGGTCCGCCAGCACCTGAACGGCCGGGTGGTGAAGGACGTGGTGTACGTGCCCGGCAAGGTGGTGAACATCGTCTCCGAGCCCGTGCCCGCAGAGGCCAAGGGGTAGTCGCAGTCCGCCTTTCGAGAGGGTGCAAACCGGGCCCGCTGCCGCGTTTACTCACACGGGAAGATGTTCACGCGCAACGAGGCCCTGGTCCTGGCCGTGGCGTGCGGGGCGGTGGTGGTGGCCCTGGTCGTGCCGTGGGTCCGCCCGGGCCTGCCTCCGGTGGTGGTCGCGAGTTCGCCCGAGCCACTTCCCACCTGGCGGCCTGCGGCCTCCCCCGGGAGGGTGGCGGTTTCGGTGAACCTGGCCACCGCGGAGGAGCTGGAGCGACTTCCCGGGATCGGGCCGGTGCTGGCCCGGCGCATCGTGGAGGACCGCGCCCGCAACGGGCAGTACACGCGTCCGGAAGACCTCTTGCGGGTCAAGGGCATCGGCCGCAAGACCCTCGACAAGCTCAGACCCTACCTGCAGGTGCCGTAAAGTCGGACTCGCGGGACGGGTCCGTTCAGCCAGGAACCGGGAGGGAGTCGGTGGAACACGGAAGAGGCGGTGGAACCCCACGGACCGCTTGGAGCGTAAGCACGGGCGTGGGGATCGCGAGGGAAGCCCTTTTGACTCCTCCGGACGCGCGTTCGGCTGAGGCCGGGCGGGACGTCGAGCGGTTCGAGCAGATCGTCCGGCGGTACAGCCGTCAGGTGTTCAACCTGGCGTACCGGATGACGGGCAACGACGCGGACGCCCAGGACCTGACCCAGGAAGCTTTCCTGCGGGTGTTCCGGTCCCTGGATCGGATCCGGCCGGATGTGCCCCTGGACGGCTGGCTGTACCGGATCGTCACCAACCTCTTCATCGACTCCCTTCGACGGCGCCGGGGTGTGAGGGTGGAATCCCTGGACCAACCGGCTGCCACCCGTTCGGGGGGAGAGGTGGAGCGGGCGGTCCCGGACCCCTCCGGAGACCCGGAGGCCCTGGTGGTGGACCCGGTCCTGGACGCACAGATCCAGCGGGCTCTGGGCGAGCTCAGTCCGGAGCTGCGCGCGGTGGTGCTGCTGTGCGACGTGGAGGGCTTCGCCTACGAGGAGATCGCGCAGATCCTTCGGTTGCCCCTGGGCACCGTGAAGTCGAGACTGCACCGGGCGCGACGCTTCTTGAAGGACAGGCTCGGCCCGGTGCTGCGGGAGGGAGTACTGTGAACCGGGCGTGGGAGCGCCTGTTGAGCGCCTACGTGGACGGCGAGGTCACCGCGGAGGAGCGGCAGCAGGTGGAAGAGTGGCTGCGGCAGGACCCGGAGGCGCAGGCGGAGTACCGTGAGCTGGTCCGGCTGCGCAACCTCCTGCGCAGGCTGCCGCCGCGCCCGGCGCCGCCGGACCTGGAGGGCCGGATCCTCCGTGCGGCTCTGGATCGCGCCAGCGGCCTGAAGCCGGCACGGGTCCGGCGGGCTTTGTGGGTGGCCGCGCTGGTGGCGGCTGCGGCGGTGGGCCTGTTCCCGGTGGTCCGGGGCGGGCTCGATCGGCTCCGCGCCTCAGAACCCGGGGTCCACGGGTACACGTGGCAGCACGTGGCGCACACGACGACCGACCCGCTGGTGGACCGCACCTACCTGGGTGTGGTCCTCACGGACGCCACCCTCGACCTGCTAGGGGAGCGACCGGCTGAGGAGGAACGGTGAGGGCCCTAGCGCTGCTGGCGGCCGCGTCGGTGCTGCTGGGCGCGTCTGCGTCCGAGCCAGCCACCACGCCCCTTGCGGTCCTGCGGCAGGCCGCTGAGGCTCCCCTGCGAACCGACTACG
The DNA here is from genome assembly GCA_938028835.1 of uncultured bacterium. Taxonomy (GTDB): domain Bacteria; phylum Sysuimicrobiota; class Sysuimicrobiia; order Sysuimicrobiales; family Sysuimicrobiaceae; genus Tepidifontimicrobium. Next base: position 5,572 of record CALIMJ010000047.1, read on the forward strand.
AGGCCCTGCAGGTGCTCACGGTCCCGCGGGTGGAAGGCGCGGAGACGTTGCGGGTGGCGGTGTGGCACCGTCGGCCGGCGACCTACCGGATGGAGTTCCTGGCCCCGCGGAGGCTGGCGGGTCGGCTGCTGGTGGACGACGGGCTTTCCTCCTGGCACTACGAACCGTCCCTGCACCTGCTGGTGCGCGGCCCCTCGCTGGCGGGGGCGGTGCCGGGGAAGGTGGTGCCGCTTCCGGAGAACACCACCCTGCGGCTCCTGGGCACCGACGTGGTGGCGGGTCGCGCCACGTACCTGCTGGCGGTGCTGCCTGCCTCGGGCGGCCCGACCCGGCGGCTGTGGGTGGACCGTTCCACGGGCTTGGTGCTCAAGTCCGAGGCCTGGGATGCCGAACGCGGCGTCTACTACACCAGCACGGTCATCCGGATCAGTTTCGGCCCCGTGCCGGAAGAACTGTTCCGGATCCCTAGACCCCGGGGTGCCCGTCTGGTGGAGCTAGCTGCGCCGCCGCTGGCGGCCCGGCGGTTCAGTGAGCTGGCCCGGGCCGTAGGGTTTCCCCTGGCCGCGCCGGCGGACCTGCCTGAGGGTTTCCGCTACCGCGGAGGCGGGGTTGCGGCCTTGGGCAGCACCAGGGCGGCGCTGCTGCAGTACTCGGACGGCGTCAGCACCGTGTCGCTGTTCCAGGTCCCCACGGGGCGGCTGGGGAACCCTCCGGGCGGCGAGGTGCTCCGCGTGGGGGGCACGGTGGTGCGGTCTTACGCCGCCGGGCTGTTGCGGCTGCTGGTGTGGGACCGCCGGGGGATCAGCTTTGCGGTGGTGGCAGACGCGCCGCTTGGGGTGCTCCGGCAGTTCGTCACCTCTGCGGAGCCGGACCCGTCCCTGGAGGCGCGTCGGGTCTCGGAGCTGGCGCAGGCGCTGGGCGTCAGCCCGGACCGTGTGGCGGAGTTGCGGGACCGCGGGTTCACCTTCCGGCAGGTGCGCGTGCTGCTGGCAGGTCAGCCGGCCGACCGGTCCGCACAGCCGGTGGCGGGCGCGGGGGTACCGTCCCTGGTGGACGAGATGGAGCGGTTCGAGCGCGTTTTGGCCGGCGCGCCGGCTGCCTCACCCGGGGGGCGCTGAGCCGCAAAACGCCAGCACCATCTCCCGGACCAGCTTCGCCGCGGCCACCGCGGTCGCGCCCGATGGGTCCAGGCCGGGAGCCGCCTCCACCAGGTCCATGCCCACTACGGAAAGGTCCCGGAGCAGGTACAGGGCCTGCAGGACCTCCGACAGGGCGGGGCCGCCCGGCTCGGGGTTCCCGACCCCCGAGGCGTACGCGGGGTCGGCGACGTCCAAGTCCACGCTCAGGTAGACCGGGCACCCCCGTAGCTCCGCGTGCACCGCTTCCGGGAGGGCCAGGGGCTCGCCCACCCACCGGCAGTGGCGCCAGGCGAACTCCCACTCTTCCCTCACGCCGGAGCGCACGCCCAGCAGCACGACCCGCCCGTCACCGAGGGCTTCCCACAGCCTCCGGACCGTGCAGGCGTGCGACCAGGGGCTCCCCTCGTACCGGTCTCGCAGGTCCAGGTGCGCGTCCAACACCACCGCCCGCAGCTCCGGGAGACGAGCCGACAGAGCCCGCACCGCACCCACGGTGACCGTGTGGTCCCCACCGAGGAGCACCGGGACGACGTCTCGGTCGAGTCCAGCGACCGCCTCCTGAACCCGCTGGACCATGGCGGCTGGGTCCAGGTCGGCTACCTCCAGGTCTCCGAGGTCACGCACTCCCGCCTCAAGCAGGTCCATGTCCAGGGCGGGGCTGTACGTCTCCAGGCTCCACGAGGCCTCGCGGATTGCGCGGGGCCCGGCCGCGGCTCCCGGACGGTAGGACTGCGTGCGGTCGTAGGGGACCCCGATCAGAGCGACCCTGGCCGGACCCCGAACCCCTGCACCCAGGAAGGCCGTCGTCACGGGTTTGCCCCAGGCTGCCCCTCCAGCACGTGCTTCAAAAACGGCGGCGGGTTCAAGGCCGCCTGGTGCTGCGCGCCCGTGTAGTAGCGGAGCCCGAAGTCGGCCACCCGGCGGTCCACCTCGTCGGGTGGCAGCTGTGCGGGGTCGAAGCGCTTGGACGCCAGGGTGAAGGTCCACAGCACGCCCGGGTAGCTGGGCACGTACGCCAGCAAGGTCCGCACCACGGGGAAGTGCCGCCGCAGGTTGTGCCGGACCTGGGTGATGAGTTCGGCCTGGTACAGGGGAGAACCGCTCTGGACCGCCAGAACACCCTCCTCGCCCAGCACGCGGTGCAGGTCACCGTAAAAGGCCTCGCCGAAGAGTGGGACCGAGGGTCCCTGGGGGTCCGTGGAGTCCACCAGGGCCACGTCGAACCGCTCCGGGCAGTTCCGGACGTACGCGAAGCCGTCCTCGATCCTCAGCTCCACCCGAGGGTCGTCGAAGGCGCGGCCGGGAATCTCCGGAATGTGGCGCAGGGTGGCGTCCACCACCATGCGATCGATCTCCACCATCACCACCCGGTCCACAGGGTGCTTGAGGACTTCCTCCAGGAGCCCGCCGTCTCCGCCCCCGATGATCAGGACCCGGCGAGGGTCCGGGTGGGTGAGCAGCGGTGGGTGGGCCAGCATCTCGTGGTAGCAGAACTCGTCCGCCTCGGACGTCTGCACCGCGTCGTCCAGGATCAGCATGCGGCCGAACAGGGGGGTCCGGATGATCCGGATCCGCTGGTAGGGAGACTGGAGGTCCAGCAGCACCTCGTCCACCCGGTAGGCCTGGGCGAATCCCTCACCACCGTGGTCCCACAGCCAGTCGGTCATCCCTCTGCCTCCTACGCCCGTCCGGTGTGTACCGCCGAGGAGCTGAGCTCAGTCTGGCCACAGGAGTACTGCGGCCACCGCGCAGCCGATGCGCTCCACCACGTGCTCCCGGACGCCCACCACTACCTCCCGGAGCCGCAGGCCCCGAACGTCGAACGCCTCGCGCACCATGCGCCGGACGATCTGCTCCGCGTTCTCCGCGGTCCCCTTGTGCGAGTACTCCATGATGACCCCGTAGCTGTCCTCGCTGAACCCCACGGCCACCGCGGCCGCGATGCGCTCCCCCGGGATGTGGCTCGTGATGCGCGCGTACACCGCGGGCATCAGGGTACCCTCCGGCACCCGACGCATGGGTACCAGACGGGCGCCCGCGGGGAGGATGCTGGTGACCCGCAGGAAGTTCAGGTTGGCAATCCCCGCGTCCAGCAGGGCCCGGTCGAAGGCGTTGACCTCCGTGGACCCCTCGCCCGCACCCGTAGCCACGGTCACGGCTCTTGGCACGCTCCACATAAACAACCTCCTCCGGCGGTCCTACACAACAGACCCTATCGTAGGGCGCCGCGGAATGCGGGGCAACGGGTGACGGAGGAGCAGGGACGGGCGGGCCGCGCGTCCAACCCTCAGGACCGAGTGGCCTTCGCCGTGGTGGACCGGACCGACCGTCTGTTCGCTCCCGAAGAGGCGCTGCCTCCGGAGCGGCGGCTCGCGCGCCAGCTGGAGAAGCTGCGCGAGGTGCTGTCCCAAACGGGTGCGGTGGCAGCGCGGGAGAGAGCTCAGCAGGCGGGGCTGCTGGACGGGGAGGTGAACCTAGACAAGCTCCGGCGGGTGCCCCTGCTCCGCAAGGAGGACCTGCCGCGCGTGCAGGCGGAGCGGTGGCCGCTGGGCGGCTGGGTGTGGTGGGAACGGGTCCGCAGGCTGTTCGTGTCCCCGGGCCCCATCTTCGACCCGGAGGGGCCGGGCCCCGACTACTGGGGCTGTGCGCTGGCGCTGCACGCGGCGGGCTTCCGGGCGGGCGATGTGGTCCTCAACACCTTCTCCTACCACCTGACCCCCGCCGCGTGGATGATGGAGGGCGGGTTTGGCGTCCTGGGTGTGGTCGTCATCCCGGGAGGGGTGGGCAACACGGAGATCCAGGCACGGGCGGCTTCGCAGCTGCGGGCCACAGGCTACACGGGGACCCCGAGCTTCCTCGCCACCCTCCTGCAGCGCATGGACGAGCTGGGACTGCCCGCGCACTTCCAGGTGGCCCTGGTGACCGCGGAGCCGCTTCCGGCGTCGTTGAGGGCGAGGTTCGAGGCCCGAGGGGTCCGTACGCAGCAGGCGTACGGCACCGCGGACGTGGGTCTGGTGGCGTACGAGTGTCCGCGCAAGGACGGGATGCACCTGCTGGACCGGTGCCTGGTGGAGCTCCTGGATCCGCACACCCATCAGCCGGTGCCGCCGGGGCAGCCTGGCGAGGTGGTGGTCACCCTGTTGGACCCCACCTACCCGCTGTTGCGGCTGGCCACGGGCGACGTGTCCGTTCTGGTGGAAGAGCCCTGCCCGTGTGGGCGGACGGCGCCGCGCCTGGCGGGGATCCTCGGCCGGGTGGCGGAGGCGGTAAAGGTGCGCGGCGTGTTCGTGCACCCGGGACAGCTGCGGGAGGCGGCGGCGAGGCACCCGGAGGTGCAGCGCTTCCAGTTCGTGGTGCGCCGCATCGCAGACCGCGACGAGCTGCTGGCGAGGGTGGAGGCAGACCCGCAGGACCCTGATCTCGCCCGGCGGTTCGCGGAGTCCGTGCAGGCGCTCACCACCCTGCGGGCCGAGGTGGAGGTCCTGCCTCCCGGCGCGCTGGGGCAGGTGGATCGGGTCCTTGTGGACGAACGGCGGTGGGACTGAAGGGCCGTCTACGGGGCAGGGGCGGGCGGGGCCAGCGGACCGCTGGCCTGGCCCACGGGACGGCCAGCCGCCCGCGCTCGGTACATGGCGAGGTCCGCGGCCAGGGTGACCTGCCCGGGGGTGGTGCCGTCGTCCGAGCACGTGGCGGTGCCCACGGTCACCCGCGCGACTAGCTCGTTGCCCTCCCACCAGACCCGCGTGCGTTCGACCTCCTGCACCACTGCCTGTGCCACCAAGGCCGCGCCGCCGGAGTCGGTGTCCGGCAAGAGGACTGCGAACTCGTCCCCGCCGATGCGGAAGCCGAGGTCCGTGGCCCGTACCGTCCGACGGACGGCGTCGGCCACCGCCCGGAGCACGGCGTCGCCCGCCTGGTGGCCCAGTCGGTCGTTGGTGCGCTTGAGGCCCCGCACGTCTGCCAGCAGCAGCGACAAAGGACACCGGGACCGCGCGGCCCTCTGGCACTCCCACGCCAGCGCCTCGTCGAACCGACGGCGGTTGTACAGCCCCGTCAGGGGGTCGGTGACCGCCAGCTCTTGCAGGGACTTCAGCGCGGTCTGCAGCCGGCGGTTGGCCTCCTGGGTGTCGGCCAACCCCTTCACCGCCAGGCTGGCCAGCACCCACACGCTGACCGCCAGCAGACTGCCGCCGGACCCCACGCGCAGGGCAGTGACCATCAGGAACGAGAGGGGGACGTACAGGACCAGGGAGACCAGCCCGAGGTGGGCCCACCGCGCGGGCTTCAGGTGCGCCCGGTCGCCGGTGTCGAGGAACCTGCCTAGCGAGACCACAGCTCCAGTGAGCAGGCCGAAAGCGGCTCCGGCTACCAGGAGGGCAGCGACCTCCGTGGGCGAGGCCGCAAGCGCCAGGGGGCCGGCTGCCAGGGAGCGGAAGATCCGGTCTGCCACGTGCATCCCCGTGGTGGCGTTGCCGAAGTAGAGCACCCCCCGCCAGGCGCTGGCACGGTGGGTGGCCACGAGGATCGCCCCGGAAACCAGGTTGACGGGCAGCGCCACAGGCCAGCCGGCCATCCACACGCCCGCCAGGGCCACCGGCCCCTGCATGGTGAACATCACCTCTCCGGGAAACCGCACCACGATCAGGTTGCCCGCCGCGGACAGGGCTAGGAGAAGGACCAGCAGGCGGGGCGGTGCGGCGAGCGCTTCCGGCAAGCCCACCTGTAGCTGGAACAGACCCACCAGGCCCCACGCCGCCGCGTACGCCCGGTAGGCGGCCGAGTGGCCTACCGGACGCACCGGCCCTGGCCCTTCGGCCGCGGCCCGGAATGCGGCACTCTCGGGCGTGTGGAAGGGGATCACGATTCCCCGCACTCCTCTCCCGGGCTTCCCCTGATTGGAACGTGGCGGGGCGCGGGTTTGGGGAGGCCGGCAGGCTGTGCTACAATCCTACCATCAACGCAGCGCGCGCTGTGCCGGAAGGAGGTGTGAACGTGGCTACCGTCCGGGTGGGCAAGGACGAGTCGCTGGACAGCGCCCTCCGCCGGTTCAAGCGCCAGGTCCAGCGCTCCGGGATCCTCGTGGAGGCCAAGCGGCACGAGCACTACGAGAAGCCCAGCGACCGACGCAGGCGGAAGGCGGCCAAGCGGGCGCGCAAGGCCCGCTGACGGCGAGGAAGGCGAGGCGACAGGGCCGGGCTCCGAAGGGTTCGGAGCCCGGTTCGTTTGGAGGGCTGGATGGCTCTGGCGGACCGGCTGGCGGAGGACCTGCGGCAGGCGCTGAAGAACCGGGACGAGGTGCGGGTGTCCACCCTGCGGCTGGCCCGTGCCGCGGTCCACAACGCCGAGATCGAGCGCGGCAGGCCGCTGTCGGATGCGGAGGTCCAGGAGGTCCTGCGCCGGGAAGTGAAGCGCCGTCGCGAGGCCATCGAGGCCTACCGCCGCGGCGGCCGGGAGGAGGCGGCCCGGCGCGAGGAGCTGGAGATGGCGGTCCTGATGGAGTACCTGCCCCAGCCACTCTCGGACGAGGAGCTGCGGGCCCTGGTCCGCCGAGGCGTGCAGGAGACGGGCGCTTCGAGCTCCAGGGACGCGGGGCGTGTGGTGGGCTGGGTGATGGCCAGGGCCCAGGGCCGCGCAGACGGCAGGCGGGTGGCGGAGCTGGTCCACGAGGTCCTGGGGGCCTAGTCCGCCGAGGGACGATTTCCGCAGACGCAGGTCGGCCGAGGCCCGGCACGCGGACGCGGACAGGTGCTCGCAATGGCGCGGCAGCAACCCCACAGGGTGAAACGGGCCTTCAGCGCCGGCGGCGTGGTGTACCGACGGGGGTCGGCTGGGCCGGAGATCCTGCTCCTGCGCCACGAGAACGGTCGGTGGATGCTCCCCAAGGGGACCACCGAGGCCGGCGAGACGGACGAGCAGGTGGCCCTGCGCGAGGTCATGGAGGAAACGGGGCTCCGGAACCTGAAGCGCGTGGCAGACCTGGGGGAGGAGCGGTACCGGTTCTACTGGCGGCCGGACCGGACTTTCTACGACAAGACGGTGCACTACTACCTGCTGGAGTGGCAGGGCGGCGAGGAACCTTCCCCGCAGCGCGAGGAGGGCTTTGTGGGCGTGGAGTGGGTGCCCCTGGAGGAGGCGCTGCGGAGGGTGCGCTACAAGGAGACCCGGGAGATCCTGCGGCGGGCACAGCAGGCCCTCGCCGCCCGCACGGCGTCTGGAGGGTAGCCTTGGTCCCGAACCCCCAGGAGCTGGTGGAGGACACCCTGCGGAAGTACGCGGAGTTCGTAAACCCCGGACTGGTGAAGCTGTACCGGTTCGGCGGGGTGGAGACCGTGGAGTGGGAGGCCGAAGGGGTGGTGGTGCGGGACGTACACGGCCGGGAGTACCTGGACTTCTCCGGAGGACCGGCGGTGTTCGCCCTCGGCCACCGGCACCCGAGGGTGGTGCAGGCGGTGGTGGAGCAGATCCACCGCATGCCCATGTCCGTGCGGGCCATGCCCCGGCGGCCCGAGGCGGAGCTGGCCGCCCTGCTGGCGGAACTCACCCCAGGAGACCTACGGTACTCGTTCTTCTGCAACAGCGGGGCTGAGGCGGTGGAGGGCGCGCTGAAGCTGGCCCGGATAGCCACCGGCCGCCCGCACTTCGTGGCCACGGAGGGCGCGTTCCACGGTAAGACCTTCGGCGCCCTGTCCGCCACGGGCCGGGACAAGTACCGCAGGCCCTTCGAGCCCCTGGTACCGGGCTTCCGCCACGTGCCCTTCGGCGACGCGGACGCCCTGGCAGAGGCGGTGGACGAGCAGGTGGCCGCGGTGATCGTGGAGCCCATCCAAGGGGAGGGCGGCGTACGGGTGCCCCCCTACGACTACCTGCCCAGGGTCCGGGAGATCTGTGACCGCGCGGGAGCACTCCTGATCCTGGATGAGGTGCAGACCGGCCTTGGGCGGACGGGCCGCCTGTTCGCGTGCGAGCACTGGGACGTGGTCCCCGACGTCCTGACCCTGGCCAAGGCGCTGGGCGGCGGGGTCATGCCCATCGGGGCTTTCGTGGCGCGGCCGCACCTGTGGGAGGCGTTCTCCCAGGACCCGTACCTGCACTCCTCCACCTTTGGCGGCAACCCGTCGGCCTGTGCTGCGGGTGTGGCCACCCTGAGGGTGCTGGTGGAGGAGAACCTGCCCGAACGCGCGGCCCGTATGGGTGAGGTGCTGCTGGCCGGGCTGCGCGAGGTGGCCGCCCGTCACCCCCGCTGGGTGCGGGACGTGCGGGGCAAGGGGCTGCTAGTGGGCGTGGAGTTCACCGACCCGGACGTGGCGCTGCTGGCCTCCGCGGAGGCCATCGCGCGCGGGGTCATCTTCTTCTTCTCCCTCAACCGTCCTGAGGTGGTGCGGCTGGCCCCTCCCCTCATCGTGGAACGGCAGCACATAGAGCGCGCCTGCGCGGTGCTGGACGAGGCGTTGCGGGCGGTGGCGGAAACCCTCGAGGTGGACAGCTAGGCTTTGGGGATCCCCCGGAAGGAGTACGAACAGCGCCAGGAAGCCGCGCGACGGCGCATGGGCGAGAGGGGCCTGGCCGCGCTCCTGTGCGTGAGCGGGCCCTTCTACGCCCGGCCCGGTGACGTGGCGTACCTGACAGGCCACTTCCCACCCTTCCCGACCGCGGAGGGCGGGGAGAAGCTGCGGGGGATCGGGCACGCAGCCGTGGTGCTGGACGACCGGCGTTGCGCGCTCGTGGTGGACACTCCCGCGTACCGTGAGGACCTGGTCGTGGCCTCCGAGGTGGTGGTGGCCTCGGACGTGTGGGCGGAGGCCGCACGCCTGTTGCGGGGTACTTCCGGCCCGGTGGGGTGCGTGGGCTCCGACGTGCTGCCGTGGGAGGGGGGCCGTGCGCTCGAAGAGGCGCATGTACAGCTGGTGGCCGCGGACTCGGTGGTGCGGGAGCTGCGCAGGGTCAAGAGCCCCGCAGAGGTGGAGCTGCTGCGAGGGGCGTGCGGGTGCGCCCGGGAAGCACTCCTCGCGTGTGCCGGGGCGTGTCTAGTTGGGACGCGCGAGCTGGAGGTGGCAGCCCAAGGAGCCGCCGCCGGGCTGCGGGCAGGGGCGGACTTCGTCCGCTACGTACGGGTGCACTCAGGGCCGTGGAGCGCCTGGCCCACCCGGTGGCCGCCGGCCACGGACCGGGCGCTGCAGAAGAGCGACCTAGTGCTGCTGGACGCGGTGGGGGCGCGCGGCGGCTACGCCTTCGACGTGGGGCGCACGACCCTGGTGGGGTTCGACGCCCTGCCGTGGCAGAGGGAGCTGTTCGACGCCGTGTTGAGGGCGCTGGCCGCCTGCCTGCGGGCGATCCGCCCGGGCGTGCCGGTGGCGCAGGTGGTCCAGGCGGCCCTGCTGGCCTTCGAGGAGCGAGGGCTCGGCCCGCACGCCTCCCGGTTTCTCGGACACGGGATCGGCCTGGAAACCGTGGAGGGTCCTCTCCTGGTACCCGACAGCCTCGAGGTCCTGCGGGAAGGGATGGTGCTGTGTGTGGAGCCGGCCGTCTACCTGCCGGAGCAGGGTGGGGTCTGCGTGGAGGAGGTGGTGGTAGTAGTCGCCGAGGGCTGCAACATCCTCACCTCGGATGTCCCCCGCAGGCTGTGGGAGTGATGGCAGTCGGCCTCAGGGTGGCAAGGAAGTTGCTCGAGCGTTCCTCGGAAGCTGGTGCGGCAGCCCGGCTCGTTGATGGCTGGGCGCTCCGGGTTTAACGTCAAGCACAGGGGGCCTGTGATGGCGGAGTCGCCAGCCATAAGGGTGTTGGCGGTGGATCCGCATCCCATCGTGCAGGTGGGGCTGCGGGCGGTGCTGGAGAGCGCGGCGGACGTGGAGCTGGTGGGGGTCTACGAGGACGGCCTGTCTTGCCTGCGGGCGTGCGCGGAGAAACAGCCGGACCTGGTCATCCTGGAGGTGAACCTGCCGGGGATGAGCGGGCTGGAGGTGTGCAAGGCGGTCAAGCGGGACCACCCCCAGACGGAGATCCTGATCCTGACCTCGGACGACCGGGACGAGACGGTGTTCGAGGCCATCCGCGCCGGCGCCACCGGGTACATCCTGAAGGACATCACGCCGGACAACCTGGTGCGGGCCATCCACTCCATCATGCGGGGCCAGACCATGGTCCACCCCCGCATCGCCCGCCGCGTGCTGGACCGGCTGTCCCTCATGGCGCAGGCCCCCGAGGGGGGCCGGTTGTACGGGGACGGCCTCACGGAACGGGAGATCGAGATCCTGGTGGAGGTGGCCAAGGGTGCCACCAACAAGGAGATCGCCAGGAAGCTGTTCATCTCCGAGAGCACCGTCAAGAGCCGGCTGCGGAACATCTTCCGCAAGATCTCCGTGCGGGACCGGGCGGAGGCCGCAGCCTACGCCATCCGCAAAGGGTACATGCGCTGAAAGCGCGTGCGGTGCACGTCGCCCGCAAGGCGAGCGCCCGCAGCGAGAGGACATGGCCGCATAGCCGATCGGCCACGGAGGGGTGGCCGGGTCACCGTCCCCCGGGGGGTCAGAGGGCAGGGTGCGGGTGTGCGACCGGGAGGACCGGGAGTAGCCAGCCGACAGTCCGATTGGGGGCGATCGGTGGCTTTCCGGCACTCACGGCGGCTGCTATGAACAGAGCACGTCGAGCGAGGAGGTGAGCGATGACCGGCGTCCGTCCGGAGCTCGGGTCCAGGGACAGACCGAACCGGGGCTCCGAGACTGACCGGCTTCTGGCCACGGTGCGGGAGGCGGCGGAAAGCATGCGGTTCGGGCACATCCTCATCAAGGTGCAGGACGGGAAGGTCGTCCAGGTGGAGAAGACGGAGAAGGTGCGATACGAGTAGCTGAAGTGCGGCCGCCCCGGCGAGGGCGGATCTGAAGAAAGGCTGACCCGAAAAAGAAACGGGAGGCCTCCTGCGGACGCAGGAGGCCTTTCGATTTTGACGGCTGGGGCGTGCCATGGAGCAGATCAACGTACGGGTGGCGGACTGTCGCAAGGTAGATCCTACCGGCGGAGGTGAGCCGGTGGTGGTGGGAGACCGCGTCCGCTACGCCGACCGCGTGTGGAGGGTGGTAGGGATCTACCTGGTCTACGACCCTGCCACCGGGCAGTCGGAGGAGTACTGCGTGTTGAGCGGCGGGGACGACCGGATGTCTTCCGGGGTAGGACAGCCATGAAGGGAGGGGTCGCGATGCAGACAGCCAGGGTCTCTCGGTGGTGGCCCCTGGTGGTGGGCGTGCTCGTGCTGCTCACCTCCGGAGCCGCGGCGCAGCCGCCCGAGGAGTACACCCTCGGGCCCGGGGACGTGCTGGACATCGTGGTGCTCGGGGAGCCCACGCTGACGGTCACGTTGACGGTCCGCCCGGACGGACGGATCAGCTACCCCATGCTGGGCGAGCTGGTGGTGGCGGGGCTGAAACCCTCGGAACTGTCAGGCCGCATCACCCAGGGGCTGTCCCGATACATCCGGCAGCCGCAGGTGACGGTCTCTGTCCGGGACGCCCGGGGGCGGCCCTTCGTGTACCTGGTGGGACAGGTGGCGCGGCCAGGTGCCTATGAGATCCAGCGGGGCTGGACGGTGGTGCAGGCCATCGCCTCCGCGGGAGGAGTGACCCCGCGGGCGGATCTGCGCAAGTCGCAGCTGCTGCGGCAGAACCAGACCGTCCCCGTGGATCTGGAGCGGGTCCTGCTCCGCGGTGAAGCGCGGGAGGCGCCAGCCCTCGAGGCGGGAGACGTGGTAGTGGTGCCGGAGTCGCCCCTGCGCCGGGTGTTCGTCCTCGGGTTCGTGGCGCGCCCCGGGGCCTACGAGATGGGCGAAGGGGCCCGGCTGCACGAGGCCATCAGCCTAGCAGGCGGGCCGGACCGGCGGGCGGCCCTAGAGTCCGTGGGCGTGATCCGGCAGGAGGTAGCACCCCGCGACCGGGTGCAGACCTTCGACCTGCTGCGGTTCTTGCGGAGCGCGGACGCCTCGCAGAACCCCGTGCTGCAGCCGGGGGACGTGGTCTTTGTCCCCGAGACCCGCACGCCCGACTGGGAGAGCGTGCTGCGCGGGCTCAGCTTCATCTTCACCATCCCGTTCATCCGCTGGTAGCGGAGGGAGGAGGGGGCTATGGAATTCTGGCAGTACTACCGGGTCCTGCGTCGTCGGAAGTGGATGTTCCTGGCAGTCCTGCTGCTGACGGTGGGCGCGGTGATCTACGGGTACCAGCCGCCGCCCGCGGGTTACGCGGCTACCGCGTCCGTCAAGGCCGATAGCCCTACCGCGGTGCTGTCCGTCCTGAACAGCCGGACGGTCCTGGCGGAGACCGCGAAGGGGCTCGGGACCACGCCCGCCGCCCTCCACGGCCGCATCGTGGTGAAGGAGGACCGGGACGCCGGGCTCGTGCGGGTCATGGGCATCGCGGATGCGCCGGAGAGAGCGGAGAAGCTGGCCAACACCTTCGTCGTGACGGGGCTGCGGGTGTACGAGGGGCTGATCCGCCAGGGAGCCACGCGGCAGCGGGAGTTCGTACAGGGCGAGCTGCGGCGCGCGCAGGCGCGTCTGGACCAGGCGGAGGCCGCCCTGGCCCGGTTCCGCGCCCGGAGCGGCGCCGCCCTGAGCCCCACGGTGGCCGCGGCCCTGGACCGCACCCTGGCCCTGGAGTCCGCGCGGGACGCGGCACTCGCGGAACGGGCGGACGTGGAGGCCCGGCTGGCGGCCACCGACGCTCTGCTCAGCCGGGAGCAGCGCACCCGGTCGGAGCGGGTGGTACGGGAGAACCCGGCCGCGCAGCGTATCGAGGGCGAGCTCGTCAGCCTGCAGATCGCCCTCAACGCGGAGCTGGCGGTGCACACGGAGGAGCACCCGAACGTGATCGCCCTGCGAACCCGCATCGCGCAGCTGGAGCGGATGCTCGCGGGAGAGCTGCGGAAGGTCCTCACGTCCGAGACCGTGGGGGCCAATCCTGTCTATGACCGGCTGCTCGGCAGCCGCGTGGACCTGTTGGTCCAGCGGGCCTCGGTGAGCGCCCGGATCCAGGGCATCGAGGCCAGCCTGCAGAGCATGCGGGCGCGCCTGCCCTCCCTGTCCCGGAACGAGGCGGAGCTGGCCCGCCTGACCCGGGAGGTCCAGTCCGCGGAGCGGATGGTGGTAGCTCTCCAGGACCAGCTGAACGCCGCGCAGGTCAAAGAGCAGGAGGTCCTGGCCACCACCAGCCCCAGGATCCTCGACACCGCCACCGCGTCCGGAGCCGCGATCCCGTCGGATCGCGCTACGCGGCTGGGCATCGGGCTGCTGCTGGGGTTCGCGCTGGCCGTCGGTGCCGCGTTCTTCCGCGATTACGTGGACACCACCGTGCGGACCACCCAGGACGCGGAGCGGGTGGTGGGGATCCCCGCCCTGGGGACGATTCCTGCCCACAACCCCCCGGTGCTGGACGCCTACGCCGCCCTGCGGAACAACCTGCTGAACGCCGCGGGAGAGCTGAAGAGCCTCCTGCTGGTGGGCGTGCGTCCCGGCAGCGGGACCTCCACGGTGGCCCGGAACCTGGCGGCGGCGTACGCCCGGGCGGGAGTGTCCACGGTCCTGGTGGACGCCAACTTCCGGCACCCCAGCCTGCCTGCGGATAACTGGGAGGAGCAGGTGAGTCTGGGAGATCTCCTGGCCGGAAGAGGGAACCCCCTGGACGCTCTGCAGCAGGGCGATGTGCCCGGACTCTTTCTGGTCCGCTCCGGACCTGCACCGGAGGACCCCTCCGGCCGGCTGCACGCGAGACTGCCGGCACTGCTGGCGGCTTGGGCGCAGCAGGCGGAGATGGTGGTGCTGGACGGGCCCGCGGCCCTGCCGTACCCGGAGGCCCTGGCCATGGCACCCCACGCGGACGGCACCGTGCTGGTGGTGGGAGCCGGTCAGGCCATCGGGGCGGACGGTCAGCGGGTGCGGGACCAGCTGGTGCGGGCCCGGGCCAGGCTGCTGGGCCTCGTGGTCAACCGCGTGTCCAGCCCCGACGACGAGACGTACGCCCTGTACGCCCGGTACGTGGCCCGTCCGCGCCTGGCCACCCAGGTGGCGGGGATCTCGGCTGCCGTGGTCCTCCTTCTCGGTGCAGGACTGGCCGTCGGCTGGTACGTGGACGCGCCGTGGTGGCACTGGGCCCGCAGCGTGTTCACGTCCCTCGGTCCGGTAGCACGCCTCTGAGCGGGAACAGGGGAACGTCTGAGAGCTGAGGGGGAGGGGTGATGCAGGAAATCGTCCGGACCGGTCTGAGCCCCGCAGAGCGCCTCAGCGCCACGCTGGAGGCGCGCACGGCGCGCGTGGGGGTGGTGGGGTTGGGGTACGTGGGGTTACCGACCGCGGTGGAGTTCGCCCGGGCCGGGTTTCCCGTGATCGGGTTCGAGGTGGACGAGGCCCGCGCGGAGGCCGTGAACGCGGGCCGGTCCCACGTGTGCGACGTCCCGGACGGGGTGCTGGCCCCTCTGGTGCAAAACGGAAAGCTGCGAGCCACCGTCGACGAGGGACGCATGCGGGAGTGCGACGTCCTGGTGATCTGCGTCCCGACGCCGCTCACGGCCACGAAACAGCCGGACCTGTCGTTCGTCCACCAGGCCGTGGACAGCATTGCCCGGTCCCTGCGGCGCGGGCAGCTGGTCATCCTGGAGAGCACCACCTACCCCGGGACCACGGAGGAGGTGGTGCTCCCCCGCCTCCAGGAGGCGGGGTTCGTGGTGGGCGAGGAGGTGTTCGTGGCCTTCGCGCCGGAACGCCTCGACCCCGGAAACCCGTCGCACTTCCGGGAGGTTCCCAAGGTCGTGGGCGGCCACACCCCCACGTGCACGCAACTGGCGTGCCAGCTCTACGAACACGTCGTGGACCGCGCGATACCCGTGAGCAGCCCCACGGTGGCGGAGATGGTGAAGTGCTACGAGAACGTGTTCCGGAACGTGAACATCGCCCTCGTCAACGAGCTCGCGCTGCTCTGCGACCGCATGGAGCTGGACGTGTGGGAGATCATCGACGCCGCGGCCACCAAGCCCTACGGGTTCATGCCCTTCTACCCGGGGCCGGGTGTGGGTGGCCACTGCATCCCCGTGGACCCCTACTACCTGGCGGCCAAGGCACGGGAGTACGACTTCCACGTGAGGTTCATCGAGGTGGCGGCCCAGGTGAACGACAGCATGCCCTACTACACCTGCTCCAAGGTCGTGGGGGCGCTCAGCCGCCACGGCAAGAGCATCCAGGGTGCCCGGGTGCTGGTCCTGGGCGCCACCTACAAGCCGGACGTGCCGGACGTGCGGGAGTCTCCCGCCCTCAAGGTGATGGCCCTGCTGCGGAAACGGGGCGCGGAAGTCAGCTTCCACGACCCATACGTGGCGGAGGTCACCCTGCCCAACCCCGGGACGCGCCTTCGGACCGTGGAACTCACGGACGAGGTCTTGCGGTCCGCGGACTGCGTGGTGATCGTCACGAACCACCGGTCCTACGACTACCCGTGGATTGCGGGTTGTGCGCGGCTGGTGGTGGACACCCGCAACGCCCTGCGCGGCCTGCGCAACGGGAACGTCATGACGCTCTGAAGGGAGGGAACGGATGGGCGCTGGGACGGTGACCGCGACGGGTGTGGCGCCCCGCCTCGGGACCAGCCTGCGGCTCGCCTTCGTGCTCTGCGTGCTGGCCCTGGTGGGGGCGGCCGGATGGGCGTACCGGGCGGGCGGGATGGACGGGGTCCTGCCGGTGGCTGTCCTGGGCGGGGCGGTCCTGACCGCGGCGGTGATGGTGGACTACCGGCTGGGGGTGTGGATGCTCCCCTTCGCGGTCCTGCTCTCACCCGAGTTCGGGGCCGGGGTCGTCCGCGCGCGGGTGGAAGACGTGCTCCTGCCCGTGGTGCTCCTCGGCTGGGTGGTGCACGTGGCGGGCACCCGGGAAGCGTGGGCGCGGACGCCCGTCAGCGGGCTGGTCCTGGTGCTTCTGCTGTCCGGGCTGGTGTCCACTTCCCTGGGCATCCTCCGGGGCACGATCCCGCAGCCGCCCCTGGGGTTTTTCTTCCTCTTCAAGCGGATCCAGTACCTGCTCCTGTTCTTCCTTGCCCTTCAGGTGGCGCGGGACCGGCATGGGGGCCGGTGGATGGTGGCGGCGCTGCTGGCGGGCTTCGCGGTGACGGCCCTGGTGGGGCTGCACCAGCGGATGACCTTCGGGCCGGAGTTCATCGTGTCCGGCGTCCGGCCGGGAGAGCGGGCGACGTTCGCCGCGGTGCTGGTCTTCCTCACCAGCGTCTGTCTGGGGATGGCGGTCACGTTGCGGCCCTGGCCGCAGCGGGTCGCGCTGCTGGCCGTGGCCCTGGTGGCCGCGGTACCCCTCCTCTACACGTACTCGCGCGGCGCGTACGTGGGGATGGTGGCTGCGCTGGCCTTCCTGGGTCTGCGGCGGAGTCGGGCGCTCCTGGTGGCGCTGGCCCTCCTGGTGCTCTTCGCCTCCGCGGTTCTGCCGGCGGAGGTGCACGAGCGGGCGTCCAGCGTTGCGGTGGTGTTCGGAGCGCCGGAGCGGACCACTCAGTCGTGGGCGGCGCGTCTCGGTGCCTGGCACATGGTGGTCGGCCAGATGGTGTCTCAACCGCTGGTGGGGTACGGGATGGGATCTCTGCCCCTGGGGTGGATCGACAACGAACTGATCAAGGAACTGTACTACGGCGGCGTGGTGGGGCTGGCGCTGTACGTCCTGGTGCTGGTGGGGCTGTGGCGGGTGGGCGCGGAGGTGGCCCGGCGGGCTCCGGAGGCCTGGATGCGCGCCTTCGGCTGGGGGTTCCTGGGAGGATACGTGGGCGCCAT
The DNA here is from genome assembly GCA_938028835.1 of uncultured bacterium. Classification (GTDB taxonomy): domain Bacteria; phylum Sysuimicrobiota; class Sysuimicrobiia; order Sysuimicrobiales; family Sysuimicrobiaceae; genus Tepidifontimicrobium. Next base: position 22,509 of record CALIMJ010000047.1, read on the forward strand.
GGTCCAGGGGATCACCGCGACCAACCTGACCGCCATCCGGTCCGCAGGCGTGTTCTGGCTCACCGCCGGCGTGGTGGCGGGGCTGTACGTGGCGTCGCGGGAGGCCGGAGCGCAGGAGCGACAGGCGTGAGGAGCGCGTCCGCCCCGGACCCCCTTCCCCGGGCCGGTCTCGTCCGAAGGATCCTGGTGGGAGTCGGCGCGCTTCTGGCGGGAAACGTGGCGGCCACGGCGACCGCCATGGTCTCCTCCATGGTCCTGGCTCGGACCCTCGGGGTGGCGGACTACGGGCGCTACTCCCTCGTGTTCCTCTACGCCACCCTGTTCCAGGGCCTGGCTTCCTTCGGACTGGACGACATCCTGACGCGGGAGTTGAGCCGGGGCCGCGGCGGCGCGGACCGGCTGCTCGGGAACGCCATCCTGCTCCGGCTGCTGTTCTCCGCTGCGGCGGTGGGGGTGTGTGTGGGCGCCACCCAGTGGGGCGAGCCCGACCGTCAGGTGGCCTGGGGTACGGTGCTGGCGGTGTTGCCCCTCCTGCTGTCGGCCGTCTACGTCCCCCTGTGGTCCGTGCTGGCGGCGCGGCTGGAGTACCCGCTCCGGGAAGCCATCGTGGTCGCCTCGCGGGTGGCGGAGTTGGCACTGTTGGTGGGGTTCGCGTGGGCAGGGGCCCCTTTGCTCGTCCTCGTGGCGGTGACGGCAGCAGCTCAGAGCGTACCCCTCGGTTTGACCCTGTGGTTGATGCGCGCGCGGGCGAGGCCGGTGTTCCACTTCGACCGCCAGCTGGCGCGAGGCCTGTTAGCCCAGTCGGCCCCCCTGGGCCTGGCGTCTGTGGTGGCGCTCGTCTACGGACGCGTGGACGGTGTGTTGCTGGCGCGCCTTGCTGGCTACGAGGCCGTGGGCCTGTATAGCGCGGCCTACAAGTTCCTCAATCTGGTGCTGGCGCTCCCCTACGTGGTGAACGCCGCGGTGTTTCCCGTCCTGGCGAGGGTTCAGGAGGATCGGGGCACGGTCCAGGTAGTGTTCCAGCGCGCCTTCGACTACCTCACCCTGGTGGCGCTGCCCCTCGCCATGGGGGGCACGTTCCTCGCCTCCTCCGTCGTCCGTGTGGTGTACGGACCCGGGTTCGAGGCGGCCGCGGAGCCCCTGCGGGTCCTCCTGTGGGCTGCCGTCCCCATGTTCGCCGCGCGCACCTGCCGGCAGCTGCTGGTGGCCGGCGGACAGCAGGGCGCGCACCTGGGGCTCCTGGTCGCGGGGGCGGTTGTGAACGTCCTGCTCAATCTGTGGTGGATTCCGCGATGGGGCATTCTGGGCGCCGCCTGGGCCACGTTGGCCGCCGAGGCCGCGGTCCTGGCGATGGCCTACCTGGTGGTACGCGCCCGTTTGGGATTGCAGCTACAGCCGGCTTTCGCCCTGCGGGCCGCGGTCGCCACCGTTTGCATGGGGGTCGTGGCGGCCGGGTCGACCCTCCTGGGACCATGGGTCTCCGTGCTGCTGGGGAGCGGCGCGTATCTGGCTGCTACGGTCGGGTTCGGGCTCTGGCCCCGACAGCCCCGCGCCCTCCTGGAGGGCAGGGGTTTGAGGGTGGAAGCATCGTGAGCGACACCGTGGTGGTGGTGCCCGTCTACAACGGCCGCCCCACGCTACCCCGCTGTTTGGGGGCGCTGTTGCGCCAGTCACAACCGGCACGGGCTGTGTACGTGGTGGACAACGGATCCACAGACGGTACATACGAGTGGGCGAAGGGGCTGTCGGAGGCGGACGCGCGTGTGCGGATCTTGCGGGAGGTCCGACGCGGGCCGGGGGCGGCGCGGAACGCAGGTGTGCGGGCAGCCCTGCATGAGCTCCGCCCGGCATTCGTGGCGTTTACGGACGCGGACTGCGTGGCCGAGGAGGACTGGCTCGAGCGGTTAGGTCAGGGCTTCGCGCACGATCGGATCGGTGCGGTGACGGGCCGCATCCGACCCTTCGCCCCGGATAGCGTGGTGGGCCGCTACCTGGCGATGAGCGCCGTGGATCCCGGAACGAGGGATCGCGTGGCTTGCTCTGTCGCGCTGGACGAGGGGATCGCTGGGGGTAACGCCTGCGTGCGCGCTCAGGCCCTGCAGGAAGTCGGGTTGTTTGACGAGTCGTTCTACGTGGCGCAGGACTGGGACCTGGGCCTGCGCCTGCTCCGGGCGGGCTGGTGGCTGCGATACACCACCGGCGCCGTGGTGCAGCACCTGCACCAGGAACGAAGCGTGGGTGACCTGCTGAGGCTCGCCACGAGGTACGCGCGGGGACGCCCTGCGATCCTGCGTCGGCACTTCCGCGGACAGATCTTTCTGTCCGCCCTGGGCCGCCGGGTGGTGAGGCGCGGGCCCGTCACAGCCAGCCTCCAGCTGACGTCCCCGGAGAAGGTGGTGCTGGCGCTCTTCACCGCCGGCCTGCGGTGGGGGTGGGCGTGGCTTGTGCTGCCCGCGTACGTCGCCTATCTGGGGGCTCGGATCTGGCGGGCCGCGGGCAGAAGCGGAGGTCCCCCTCCGCGCGCCTCCGAGGTCCCGTTGATGGTCGCCTTGCAGATCCTGGAATCCGCAGCGTTCAACGGGCAGGCTTTTGTGGAGTCCCTGCGGCGGAAGGTGGTGTGTCTGTGAGGGGGCCGACGACGAAGGGTGCTGAGGGAGAAAGCGGCGGCGGGTGGGTGACGCCCGTCTGGGGCGCGCAGTCACGGTCGGGTCGGACTTCTGGGATCCGTGTGATCCCGCTCCCCGTGCACACCGAGCTGCAGGGAGGTGCTGTGTGCCGAACCCGGTAGGGGTGGAGGTGATCGTGCCCGTGTACAACGGGCTGCGAACCCTCCCCGCGTGTATCGACGCCCTGCTCCAGCAGACCCTGGTGCCTCAGGCAGTGTGGGTGGTGGACAACGGGTCTACGGACGGGACTTACGAGTGGCTTCTGGAGCGCTCCAGGGAGGAGCCGCGTCTGCGGGTGCTGCGGGAGCTGCGTCGCGGCCAGGCGGCCGCGCGCAACGCGGCCCTGCGCGGTGGGGAGGCGGAAGTGGTGGCCTTTACGGACGCGGACTGCGTGCCGGAGCCCACCTGGCTGGAACGGCTCCTTGAGGGATATGGGGACGACCGGGTCGGCGCGGTGGCCGGGGCAGTGGTGGGGCATGCGCCCCGGAATGTGGTGGAGCGTTACCTGTCTGTGGCGGCATTCCCCACGCCCCGGGAGGCCCAGATAACTGAGGGGTACGAGTTCCCCACGGTGGCGTTCTATACGGCGAACCTGTCCGTGCGGACACAGGTCCTGCGTGCGATCGGCGGGTTCGACGAGGCCATGCCGCCCGCCGACGATCTGGACGTCTGCTGCCGGATCCTGCGGGCGGGCTGGAGGATCGCGTACACGCCCGCGGCGCGGGTGGGGCATGTCCACCGATCACGGCTGTGGGCGATGCTGGCGCGCTTCTACCAGTACGGCGCGTCTCGCCCGAAGGTGCTGCGGAAGCACTGCGAGGGGGTCCTTTACGCGCTCGTGGGCCGCCGTCAGTGGGTGTGCCGGGGCGGGCCCACGGGCTGCCTGAACCTCACGTCTCCCGAGAAGGTGTGCCTGAGCCTCGCGGCCGTGAGCCTGTGGGCGCCGTGGTTTCTCGCGCCGCTGGCAGCGTACCTGGTGCGGTTGGGGCTGAAGGTGGCGCGGGCCGGTCGCCAGCGGGGCGTGAACCCGCGGTCCGGGTGGGAGGTGGCTGCCTGGGCCGCCTTGCACGTGGGTGAGTTTGCCGCGGTCAACGTGGGAAGCCTGCTGGCTTCGGCGCGTTACCGGGTCATCTGCTTCTGAATCGCTACGGAGGAGGCGGCCGATGCGCGTGCTCGTGACGGGAGGGTCTGGGTTCATCGGGGGCTACCTGGTGGAGTGGTTGGCCCGACACTTGGTGGAGCCCGTGGTGCTGGACCTCGTGCAGCCTGAGGGGCTGGCGGTGGACCCCGTGCATCATCGGGCTGACGTGCGCGACCCCGAGGCGGTGGCCGAGGCCATGCAGGGTTGCCGGGTGGTCGTCCACCTGGCCGGCGTGCTGGGGACGGATTTTACCGTGGACTCCCCGGTGGACACGGTGGAGAACAACCTTATCGGTGCCCTGCGGGTCCTGGAGGCGGCGAAGCGGCAGCGGGTGCGGGTGGTGCTCATCAACGTGGGCAACGACTGGGACAACCCGTACACCATCACGAAGCAGGCGGCGGTCCGCTTCGGGCTCATGTACGACCGGGAGTTCGGCATCCCGGTGACCGTGGTGCGCGCCATGAATGCGTATGGACCCCGGCAGAAGGCCGACGAGACCAAGAAGCTCGTCCCCACCCTCATCTGCGCCGCGCTGCGGGGAGAACCACTCCCCGTGTACGGAGACGGCGAGCAGGAGGTGGACCTGGTGTACGTGGAGGACGTGGCGGAGATCCTAGGAAGGGCGGCGCTGGCCCCGCAGCCGGTCCACGGACAGGTGGAGGCGGCCACGGGGCAAGCGATGCGCGTGAACGAGGTGGCGGAGTGCATCCGCCAGCTCGTCAACCCTGCGGTCCCCATCGTTCACTTACCCATGCGGAGGGGAGAGCCGCCCCGGTCGCGGACAGTCGGCGACCCCGCTCCGGCCGCGCACTACTTCGGGTACGTGCCTACGACCCCCTTCTGGCAAGGCTTACGCCGGACGGTGGAGTGGTACCGGTCGCGACTCAGCGTGGCGGCTGAAGTAACGGCGTAGGGACGGTAGGGAGGGAGCGTTGCGGGTGTCGGTGGTGGTACCGGCGCGGAATGAGGAGCCGCGGATCGGTGCGTGCCTGCGGGCCCTGCTGGCGCAGGACTACCCGCGGGACGCGTACGAGGTGATCGTGGTGGACGACGGATCCACGGACCGGACGGCGGAGGTCGCGGAGAGGTTCGGGGTTACGGTGCTCCGGCAGCCGTATCGGGGCGGCGCGGCAGCACGGAATCTGGGTGTGGTCCACGCCCGCGGGGAGTTGGTGGCCTTCACGGACGCGGACTGCATCGCGCTGAGGGGATGGCTGTCTGCGCTCGTAGCCGCGTTCGAGGATCCGGAGCTGGGCGTCTGTGGCGGAGAGGTGCTGGGGATGGGGGATTCCTGGGTGGCGCGCTACCTGGAGGAGGATGTCCGGGTGTTCCGCCTGGATCGACTCCAGCAGATGCGTCCGTGGCCGGTGTTCGTAACCGCGAACGTAGCCTACCGACGGGAGGTGTTCGAGCGTCTGGGCGGCTTCGTACCGGAGCTCAGGGGTGCTTCGGACCTCGAGATGACGTGGAGGGTGGCGCGGGACGGACGGTACCGGCTCCTCGGCCGCCCGACGGCGGTCGTGTACCACGGGCACCCGAGGACGGTCCGTGAGCTGTACGCGCAGTGGTTCGGATACGGTGCGGGCCGGGCGCGGGTGGACCTGCTGCTCGTCGGACGAGGGGAAGCGGCGCGCGGGTGCGTGATCCACAGCGCTCGGGCGCTCGGAGCGGCTGGACTCGCCCCCTTTCGGGTGGTGGCGCGACTGGTGCGGGTCGAAAAAAGGAGCAGGTTCGCGGCGCCCGTGCTGGACGCGGTCCGCGGGCTGGCTTACGCGGCCGGCTACGGGGTGGGATTCGCGGGACGTCGCGTCAGGGGGTCGTGGCGGGAGCGGGCCGGGGAAAGCGGCAGGTCCGTGGCAGCCCTCCTTGAGCCGGACGGGGGCTCCCGTTGATGCGGGTGTCGGTGGTGATCCCCGCACGTAACGCGGCCCACACGCTGCCGGACTGCCTGGAGGCACTCGTCCGGCAGGTGCGGCCGGCGGACGAGGTGGTGTTGGTGGACAACGGCTCCACGGACGCCACAGGGGACGTCGCCCGGCGCTTTCGCGAGCGGCTGCCCGGGCTGCGGGTGGTCTACGAGCCGCGACCCGGAGAGGCTGTCGCACGGAATCGTGGGGTGGCGGAGGCCAAGGGGGACGTGCTCGCGTTCACGGATGCAGACTGCGTGCCCCACGAGGACTGGCTCGCGAGGGCCCTGGAGGCGGTGGAGAGAGACCCGCCCTGTCACGCGGTGGCCGGGGAGGTGACGGGTTACCGGCCCGTGCGGCTCGTGGAGAAGTACCTGACCGTCTGCGCTTTCCCTGCATCCGCGGATGGGCGGGTGGTATGCGGTCTGAACTTCCCTCCCCCCACCTTCTACACGGCTAACTTGTGCGTGCGGCGGGAGGCGTTTGAACGAGTGGGCCCCTTCGACGAGGGGTTGCGGGGCGGTGTGGACGTGGCGCTGTGTTGGCGGCTTGTACGTGCGGGGTTCCGGATCCGGTACGAGCCCCGGGCGGTGGTGGCGCACGTCCAACGTAACTCTTTTGGCCAGGCGGCTCGAAGGCTGTTCGAGTACGGAACCGGCCTACCCGGGTGGTTCCGCAAGCACGCGGAACCCGGGCTTTGGGTGACGTTGCCCTGGAACCGCAGCGTGCACCTGCGATGGTTCCGCCGGCCGGGCTGGGTCAACCTGGCTACCCCGGACCGGGTCCTCGCAGCGCTTGTGGCTGCGTCCGTCCTCGAGCCCTGGGTGGCCGCGCTCTTGGGCGCTTATGTGGTACGCCTGGGCTGGCGGGTGCGGAGCCTGGCGCGGCGGCGTGCGGTTCCGCTCTCTGCCTGGGAGCTCGCAGGCGTGACGGCCCTCCACCTGGTGGAGTTCCCCCTGTTCACAGCAGGGACCGTGGTGGGGTCTTTGCGCCACCGCGTCCTGTGTGTGGTGTGAGGACGCCATGTGCGGCATCTGCGGGGTTGCAGATCTCGACGTCGACCGGCCGGTGGACGCGGCGGTGCTGCGGCGGATGAACCACGCCCTGCGGCACCGGGGCCCGGACGAGGAGGGGTACTACGAGGGGACGCACGCAGCCCTGGCCATGTGCCGACTACGGGTGATTGACCCTGCGGGCGGCTCACAGCCCATGGGCAACGAAGACGGGTCCATCTGGCTGGTGTACAACGGCGAGGTGTACAACTTCCGCGAGCTGCGCGGCGAGCTGGAAGCGAGAGGCCACCGCTTCCGGACGCGATCGGACACGGAGGTGGTGGTGCACGGCTACGAGGCCTTCGGGGTGGACGTGGTCACGAGGCTGCGGGGGATGTTCGCCTTCGCCCTGTGGGACGAGCGCCAGCAGCGGCTCCTTCTGGCCCGGGACCGCCTCGGCATCAAGCCCCTGTACTACTGGCAGAGCGGCGACCGCCTCGCCTTCGCGTCCGAACTCAAGTCCCTCCTGGAACTGCCGGACCTCCCGCGCCAGGTGGAACCGGAAGCTGTAGATCTGTACTTCACCTACGGCTACGTACCGGCTCCCTGGACGGCTTTCCGGGGGGTGTGCAAACTCCCCCCGGGGCACGTGCTGGTCCTGGACCGCGCGGGCCTGCGGGTGCGACGATACTGGGACTTCGTCCCGGCAGAAAGGCCTTCAGGGCCTCTCCGGGAGTGCGTGGCCGAGCTGCGGGAACGGCTGCAGGACGCGGTCCGGTCGCACCTGGTGAGCGACGTTCCCGTGGGGGCGTTCCTCAGCGGGGGGCTGGACAGCAGCACGGTGGTGGCCCTGATGAGCCTGGCGGGCGCTCAGCCGGTCCGGACGTTCTCCATCGGGTTCCGCGAGGCGCGGTTCGATGAGCTGCCCTACGCCCGGCAGGTGGCGCGCCGCTACGGGACGGACCACCGGGAGCTGGTGGTGGAACCCCAGGTGGCCCGGCGGCTGCCGGAGCTACTGGCCCACTTCGACGAGCCCTTCGGCGACTCCTCGGCCATTCCCACGTACCTGGTAGCGGAGCTGGCCCGCCAGCACGTGACGGTGGTTCTGACCGGCGACGGCGGGGACGAGGGGTTCTGCGGGTACGAGTGGCAGCGCCGCCACCAGATGGTCCGGCCGTTCCACCGACTCCCCTTCGCCCTGCGCGCCCACGCGCCGGAGCTGGCCCGGCTGCTGCCCGCCGGGCCCTGGCGACAGCGCGTGGCCGGCTTCCTTGCGGACGTGGCCCTCGACCCTGCAGACGGCTACCTGCGGCGCATGACCCTCTTCGACGGCCAGCACCGGCGGGAACTGTACTCTGGCGACTTCGGGGCCGCGTTGGACGGGCACGACAGTCTGGCCCCGTTGCGGAGGTGGCTGGAGGCGCTGCCGGAGTCAGACTTCCGGAGCCGGATGCTGTACGCGGACACCCACTTCTACTGCCCGGAGGACTGTCTTGTAAAGGTGGACCGCGTGACCATGGCGTGGTCCCTAGAGGCCCGGGTGCCGCTGCTGGACCATGAGCTGGTGGAGTTCCTGGCGGCCGTACCGCCGCAGTGGAAGCTCCGGGGGCTGACCTCCAAGTACCTGCTGCGCCTCGCCGTGCGGGACCTCCTGCCTCAGGACCTGCTCCGGAAGCGCAAACAGGGCTTCAGCGTCCCTGTAGGGCCGTGGCTGCGGGGTCCGCTTCACCCGGCGGCCCGGGACCTCCTGCTGGACGCCCGGGCCCGGCAGCGCGGCTGGCTGCGGCCGGAGGCCGTAGAACGACTGCTGGAGGCGCACCGTTCCGGGCGGGCCGACCACGGACACCGGCTGTACGCCCTGCTGGGTCTCGAGATCTGGGCGCGGGAGTACGTGGACCGCGTGCCCGCGGCGGTGCGCGGGGGCTGACCGTGCGCATGTTACTCGTCACCGAGTACTTCGCCCCGCACCCGGGCGGCACCGCGGTCTACTACTACGAGCTGGTGCGCCGCATGGCCGACGTGCGGTGGACGGTGGTGGCGCGACAGCACCCGGAAGCGCGCGTGTTCGACCGGCGGCAGTCCTTCCGGATCGTCCGGACTCCCTTTCCGCCCCTCCCCAAGGTCCGGATGGCCGTGGAGTGGCTCGCCCACCTCCTGGTCAGCCTGTGGATCACCCTGCGGGAGGGGGTGGACGTGCTGCACGCGGGGCAGCTGTTCCCGGTCGGCCTGGCCGTGTACGTGGTGCATAGGCTCACCGGTGTACCGTACGTGACGTACGTGCACGGCGAGGAGCTCACCACCCTGGGGCCGAAGCGCCTGGCCGGCTGGGCGATACGGACGGTGCTGGCACGGGCGGAGGCGGTGTTCGTGAACAGCCGGTTCACCGGCCAGCAGGCACGCCGGTTCGGGGTTCCCCGCACCAGGATCCGCCTGGTGCGGCCGGGAGTGGACCTGGCGAGGTTCCAACCCGGGGACGGAGCGGGGCTCAGGGCCCAGCACGGGGTCCGCGACGGGGCGGTCCTGCTCACGGTGGGGCGCCTGATCCCGCGGAAGGGCCAGGACACGGTGATCCGGTTGCTGCCGGACCTGTTGCGGCACGGACCGGTGGTGTACTGGATCGCGGGGGAGGGAACGGAGGAGGAACGCCGCCGCCTGCGGGACCTTGCCCGGGACGCGGGGGTAGAGGCCCACGTGCGGTTCCTGGGCGTGATCCCGGAGACCCAGCTCCCCTTTCTGTACTCCGCCTGCGACGTGTTCGTGATGCTGAACCGTACCACCCCGCACGGCGACGTGGAGGGGTTCGGGATGGTGTTCCTGGAAGCCGGAGCGTGTGGCCGGCCGGTGGTGGGAGGCGCCTCGGGAGGCGCGGTGGAGGCGATCCGGCACGGGGTGACAGGCTACCTGGTACCGGAGGATGACAGAGAGGCCGCGGCCCGCTCGCTCCGCACCCTGTTGCTGGACCCGCAGTTGCGGGCGCGTATGGGTGAGGCGGGGCGGCGGTTCGCCGGGGTTCACAGCTGGGAGCGCGGGGCTCATAAGGTTCGGGCCGTGTGCGCGGGCGTGTGCTCGCGGCGAGAGGCACGCAGCGCCGGTCAGGGGAGGGTGGCGGAGTGGCGGCCCTAGCAGCTGACGTCCTCGATGCGCGGACCCAGGCAGTGAGGCTGTTGCGGCGTCTCGCGGACTGCCAGGACAGCGCGGGGAACCTGTGCGAGCCCGTGACCGGGCAGCCCCTCGCGCCTTCCCACTACGCGGTCTCCCTGTTCGCGGGCGCCTGTGCGATATCCGGCGAGGAGGACCTCCAGGAACCGGCGGAACGTGCGGTGCGCTACTTGCTGGGCCTTCCGGCACGGGTGCGGGACGCCCCCGAACTGAACCACCTGGGGTTGCTCGCCGTGTACCGTGTCCGGGTGCGTACGTTACCCGACGAGCTACGAGGGCGGCTCACCAGCTACTTCCTCCGCATGCCCTTTGCCTCCCTCACCGGTCGCGCCACCAACAACTGGCACGCCATGCGGGCCGTCTGCCTCCTGCAGCGAGGCCTGGCCCTGGGGCGTGCCGCGGACGTGGAAGCCGCCCGGCGCTGCATGCACCGCGAGGTGCTACCGCTGCAGGACGGCTCAGGACTGTTCGCGGACTACCCGCCCCCTGGATCCGCCGGCGACCGGTGCACGCCCCTTACCTACCACGCGAAGTTCTGCGCCATGCTGGCCAGGTTCCTCTCAGAGGCTCCAGACGCTGAGGTCCGAGAGGCCTTGCGCCGTGGCGTCGTCGCCCTCGCGCAGCTGTGTGCGCCGGACGGGGAGAGCCTGTACTTCGGGCGCAGCTGCAACTCCCTGTACGGGTACGCGGCGGCCCTGTACGCCCTGCGTAGCGCTCTGGAGCAAGGGGTAGTGGGTGGGGAGGAGGCAGCGCCGGTGGCGGCGGCGGCCTCGCGGGTGGCGCGCTTCCTGGGGGACCTGGTGCGGGCGGATGGCACCTCCCGGACCTACCCGACGCCCTTCGAGCGCGAGCGGCTGGGCTGGGACGACTACGTGGACCGGCTGGACTACGCAGCCTTCGCCGCCTTCCTTCTCGTGCAGACGCCGGACGGACCTCCCGTCCAGCACCTGGTGGCACCCCTGCGGTGGAACGCGGAGGAGGCCGGGCTGTGGGTGGAACGGGACGGCGACCGCTTCGCCGCGTTTTCCACCCGGGGCCAGTTCCACCCCGGCTCGTACCTCTTTTCGGACGCGCGCTACACCGGCCTGCAGGTGCTGGCGTGGAAACACGAGGGCCGCACGCTGGTCCCGCCGCCGCCTCACGAGATGTCCGACCCCACCCAGCCGCGGTGGGTGGGCTTCCTGCCGGTGGTGGAAGCGGCAGGCGTTCCGTGGGCTGTCCGGCGGTACGGGGAAGTCCGCGCCTTCCCCTCGCCCAGGGGTGTGGCGTTCGTGGGCCGCGGGCTGCCGGTGCACCTGTGGAAGACCACCGCGCACCAGGCCGCTCGGACGGCGGAGCGGAGGACCTGGCTCGGGCTCGCCATGCGCGGCGCCCGCCTGGCGGCCCGGCGCCTGGGTGTCCGTCCACCCGCGGCGTACCGGCAGGGGGTGCTTCGCGGAGCGGAGGTTCGCAGGGCCCTGGTGTGGTTCCGCGACGCGGGCTGTCTGGTCTGTGCCGACCGGTTCCGCGGCGAAGCGGAGGCCGTGTGGGCCACGGTGCGGCTCGCGGCACCCCCTGTGCCGGGCGAGGGTCGACTGCGCTTCGACTGTCGGGGCCTGCAGGGCGAGTTCCGGTTGCTGTACGGCGTGTCGGCAGCTCCCGAGGTCGAGGAGGCCTTCACCAGCAACGGTCTCGCGTACGTGATCCGCTACCCTCTGGCACACGCCACCACCGCGGTGACCGCCCTGGTCGTCGGTGACGTTGAAACTTCCTGCGAGGCCTCCCCAGACGGGCTGGTGGTGTGGGTGGGTGGGAGCGCTGTCGTGGTGGACCTCGACCGGCTCGAGGTGCGGTGGTGATCAGCGCGGTCATCCCCTCCGGCAGGCCGGAGCGCGAGGGGAACCTCCGTGACCTGCTCGGGGACCTGGAGCGGCAGACCCTCCGACCCGTCGAGGTGCACGTGGTGCGCGACGTCCGCCCCAGTGGCCGGGCACGTAACGAGGGCGCCCGCCGGGCCCGGGGCGACGTCCTGGTGTTCCTGGACGACGACGTGCGATTGGGGAACGAACGCGTGCTGGAGACCATGGTCCGCTGCCTGCACACGGTGGACCGGGCCGGGATGGTGGGACCGGCTCAGCTGCTGCCGGCGACATCCACGTGGTTCCAGCGAGCCGCGGCCCGGCAGATCCCCCGCAGTACTTCGCCCGTGGTGTTGGTGCCCACGGACAGCGACATGGTGGTGACCGCGTGCTGCGCGATCCGCCGCGACCTGTTCTGGCAGCTCGGAGGCTTCCGTGAGGACATCCCGAGGGGCGTGGACCCCGAGTTCCGTCACCGGCTCCGGCGGGCGGGTTGGCGCACCGTGGTGGTCCCCGACGCCTGGTTCTACCACCCGATGCCGGCCAATCTCCCGGACCTGTGCCGCACGTACTACCGGAACGGGCGACAGAGCGCTCGAGCGGTCCGCAAGGCTCCGGACCTGGCCCTGGAGAACCCGGACGGCCACGTAGGGCAGTTTCAGTCCCGTCGGGGCGCCGCGTACCGAGCCGTCCGGCACGTGGTGCAACTGGCCGGGCGGGCTGCCACCTTCCAGTGGCTCGCACTTGCGGCGCAGGTCAGCTACCTGGCGGGGTACGCCAGCGGCTGGGTGCACGGCCCGGAGCAGGACGGGTGAGGGCAGCCAGCTTTTCCCTGCTGCTCGGCGCGGGTTTCTGGGCAGAGCTGGACCTCCTGCGCGAAGCGGAGAGTTCCCCCGCGCTGCTGGAGGAGCTACGGCGCGAACGCCTCCGGACCGTGCTGCGACAGGGAGGCTACGCGGCCGCGGGTGTACCCCCCGAGGAAGTGCTGGGGTCTGTGGATCCTACCCGGAAACTGGACCTGAGTCGGGCGACTGGGACGTTGCGTCGGAACACCAGCGGGTCCTCGGGACAGACGGCCGAGGTTCCGGTAGGGAGGACAGCTTACGGCCAGCTGCTCGCCGCGTTCTGGCGGGCGCTGGGCTGGTGGGGTGTGGAGCCGGGAGAGCCAGGTCTGGTGCTCCTGGGAGCGCAGGGAGGGCCGGCACGCCTGCTGTTCCTGCGCGCCAAGGACCGGGCGCTGGGCGCCCGGAGGATTTTCGTGGACGACGGACGCAGCTGGGTGGAGGCGGCCCGCACGCTGCTGGCGCGCGACCGGTTCGCGTACGTCTACGGCTACCCGTCCGCGCTGCACGAGCTGGCGTCCCACGCTCCGGAGTGGCGGTGGCCGCCCAGGGTGGTGGTGGCCACGGGCGAACCCCTGTTCGGCTTCCAGCGGCGGGCCATTCAGAAGGCGTTCGGGGCGCCGGTGATGGAGGAGTTCGGGTGCACCGAGATCGGCGCGGTGGCGTTGGAGTGTCCTCGAGGATCCCTGCACCTGGTAGCGGAGCAGGTGTGGCTGGAGGTGAAGCCAACGGCAACGCTGGCCACGTCCCTCGTACGCCGACCGGTGCCACTTCTCCGCTACCCCCTCGACGAGCCCGTTTCCGGAGAAGCAGGCGGCTGTACCTGCGGCCGCGTCCTCCCGCGGGTGGGGCTTCCGAGCCGACTGTCGCCCGCCCGGCGGGCTTTCGAAGCGTGTACGGAGCTGGCTGCAGTAGCGGCCCCGCTCCCGGCCCGCTTCGTGCTGACGCTTCGCAGCACCTGGACGCTGCGAGCGGAGGGGACGGACCGTACGGGTTTGGAAGCGCTGCGTGCGGCCATGGACCGGTTGGGACTGGACACGCGGGTGGAGGTGGTGGAACGGCTGCCCCGGGGCGCGGCAGGCAAGTTCCGGTACCTGGAGGCTTCCACGTGAAGAAGGTGCTCCTCGTGACCAACGACTTCCCGCCTATGCCGGGCGGGTGTTCCCGTTACTACGAGCGCCTGTGCCAGCAGGCGCCGGAGGGCTCTCTGGAGGTCCTGGCACCCCGGCTTCCCGGCTGGGAGCGTGTGGATGCGGCGTTGCCCGTACGGGTCCACCGGAGGAGCATCCCCACCAACCCACGACCCCTCCCGCGCCTCGTCCAGTGTGCCCTCCTCGCGTGGCACGCAGCCCGGCTGGTGCGGCGTGGAGATTTCTGCGCGGTGCACCTCGGTCACCTGTACCAGCTCCCCCTTGGGGTCCTGCTACGCTGGCTGTTCAGCCTCCCGTACGCGGTCTACCTGCACGGCGGGGAGTCGCCTGGCCTGCTGAGGTGGCGCGTGGCCCGGGCCGTGTTCCGACGCTGGTTGCGTGGCGCCGCGGCTGTGGCGGTGAACAGCGAGTTCACCCGGAGGCACTTCGTGGAGCTGGGGTTCCACCTGCCGCGTACGGTGAACGTGCCCCCCACAGTGGACCCCCGGCGGTACCACGCGCCAGCCGAGGCCCGGCAGCGGCTGCGCAGGCTCCTGGGCCTCGACGAGTACTTCGTGGTGTTGAGCGTGGGGCGTCTGGTGGCCCGCAAGGCACACGACCTGGTCCTCCACGCGGTGGCGCGGCTCGTCCAGGAGGGAGAGCCCGTGGCAGCTGTGCTGGTCGGCGAAGGTCCGCAACGGGCTAGCGTGGAGGGCCTGGCGCGCGAGCTGGGGATTGCGGACCGGGTACGCTTCGCAGGGTTTGTGCCAGACGACGTGCTGCCGGACTACTACGCAGCGGCGGACGCCTTCGTGCTCCCCAGCCGCAGGCTGGCGGAACGGGACGGAGTGGAAGGGTTCGGGATGGTGTTCTTGGAGGCCGGGGCGGCGGGGCTCCCGGTGGTGGGTGCCGCCACCGGCGGCATTCCCGAGGCGGTGGAGCACGGCAGGACGGGGTTCCTCGTGCCGCCGGACGATACCGATGCCCTGGCCGGTGCCCTGAGGCGGCTCCTCCGCGACCCCGAGCAGGCTCGGAGGATGGGGGAGGAAGGGCGGCGGCGTGCCGGACAGGACGCCCGCCAGGCCGTGCTGCAGCTGTGGCAGATTTGCGGTTGGACCCCGCCGAGGCCCCTTCGCGTCCTGCACGTGATCACACGGCTTGTGGTGGGAGGGGCTCAGGAGAACACCCTCCTGACGGTGCGCGAGCTCCAGGCCCGCGGCTACGAGGTGGAGCTGGCTGCCGGACCGGAGACGGGCCCGGAGGGAGCCCTGCCGGTGCCGGAGGGGATCGTGTTTCACGCCATTCCCACCCTGGTCCGGGAGATCCGGCCTCTTGCGGACCTGCGGGCGCTGTGGGACCTCTACCGGCTCATGCGGCGGGGCTACGACGTGGTTCACACGCACACCTCGAAGGCGGGTGTCCTGGGTCGCGTGGCCGCCCGTCTCGCGCGGGTGCCTCTCCGGGTGCACACCCCGCACGGGCACGTCTACCACGGGTACGGTGGAAAGTTGCGGAGCCGACTGTTCGTGTGGGTGGAACGCGTGCTGGGGCGGTGGACGGACGTCCTCGTGGCGCTCACGGAGTCCGAAAGGCGCGAGCACCTTGCCGAGAAGGTGGGTCGTGCGGAGCAGTGGTGCGTGATCCCCAGCGGGGTGGAGATCGAACGGTACCGGAAACCGACGGCCCTGCGCCGGAGCGACCTGGGGGTGCCGGACCGGTCCTTCGTGGTGGGATGTGTGGCGCGGTTGGTCCCGGTCAAGGGGATCGAGGATGCCATCACCGCTACCGCGCAACTCGTGGACCGGACACCACCCGTCCACCTCGTCCTGGTAGGTGACGGCCCGCAGCGGGCAGCGTGCCAAAAGCTTGCCGGGCAGCTCGGGCTACAGGAACGGGTGCACTTCCTGGGCCTCCGGCGGGACGTACCGGACCTCCTGCCGCTGTTCGATCTCCTCGTACTGCCCTCCCGCAACGAGGGGATGGGGCGCGTCCTGGTGGAGGCGCAGGCTGCGGGGGTGCCGGTGGTGGCGACCCGGGTTGGTGGGGTGCCGGACCTGGTCTCCGAGGGGGAGACGGGACGGTTGGTGCCGCCGGGAGATCCTGCAGCCCTCGCGGCGGCGATTCGCTCCCTGGCCGGCGATCGCGCCACCGTAGCGCGAATGAGGAACGCGGCGCGGGCGCGGGTGGCGGAGTCCCTGTCCGCAGAGGCCATGGTGGCTTCCCTCGAGGCCGTCTACCGCTCACGTCTGAGCCGGGCCCCGACCCTGGGTGCGCGCTGCGACCGGTAGGGCCTACCGGACGACGTAGACGCGGGCCGCACGGGCCGGGAGGGTGGCGGAGATCCGCCCCGCGGTCACGGAGACGGTCTGGCCGGTGACGAGTTCCGTGGCGCTGCTCCCCGAGACAGGGATGGACACCGAGAGGGAGCTGTCTTGCGGATTCACCGCGACCACGTACGTGGCCCCTTCCGCAGACTTCCGGACCGCGTAGACGCCGACGTACCGGTCGAACTGCAGCTGGAACCGGGGAGTCGCATCGAGGACCTGCGTGAAGTCGGTGGGCTCCGCCACGACGGGGTACAGGGGACCCATCAGGAGGCGGAAGGCGTCCAGGGTGTCGGACCACGCCCGGTCGATGGCGGGCCGGAGCTGTTCCAGGTTCTGGAACAGCTGCTGACGCTCCTGCTCGTTGCTGTAGATCACCTGGTTCGCACCCCAGAGGACGTCGAAAGCGCGGTAGTTCAGGGCCGCGAGCAGGAGGAACACTCGGAAGATCTCTTCCCGGGACGGGACGGTGGGTCGCCCCCCGTTGATGTACGTGGCGAACTCGCTGACCACGGTTACGGACGCGGCGTTGACGAATCGGGCGCCGCGGGACCGGATGCGCTGGGCGTACTGGGCTTCGTTCACGATGTGGAGGATCTGGGTGTAGGGGGCGAACTCGGAGATGGTGAACTCCGGCATGGGGTAGTCCATCACCACGTAGGGGTTGGTGGTGTCGGACGGGTACCCGGCCTGGTACATCACCAGGTCTCCAACCACGTGGTTGGGGTCGATGCTCTTGACCTGGTTCTTGGTGATCGCCCAGTCCGAGTAGCTGCTCGTCATCCCGTGGAACTCGCTGTGCAGGAACCAGAGGAGCATGGCGGGGTCTCGGGCGATACGGGCGACGCGGTCAGGGTTGAAGACCTCCCGGCTGCCCTGGAGCTCGTAGGCGCTGGCCGTGGACCACATGGACCAGGTGTTCCAGAACTGGGACGGGATGTCCCGGACCCACAGGGTGTTGAACCCGGCCCCCTTGGCCTCCCGGACGCGTTGCTCGTAGTCGGCCTGACTGCGGAGCCAGCCGAGGCCGGCCCAGCCGGCGAACTTGTTCAGGCTGGCGACCACGGCAGGCTGTCCGTTCACCAGGAGCGCTCCCCACGGGGA
>CALIMJ010000048.1 GCA_938028835.1 uncultured bacterium
GCCCACGGAGAGCACCGCCACCCTCGGGGAGACCGCCCTCAGGAACGGGTCGGTGCTGCTGGTGCGGCTGCCCTGATGCGGGATTTTCAGCACCTCCGCCTGCAGAGCTTCCCCGGAAGCCACCAACGCGCCCTCCGCCCCCGCTTCCACATCCCCCGGAAAGAGGAACCGGACCTGCCGGTAGCGCAGCAACACCACTACGGAGTTCTCGTTCACCGCGGACGGCCCCTCCCAGAGGGTCTGCACCGGCCACAGCACCCGCAGGTCCAGCTCCCCCAGGCTCACCCGCACGCCCCGACGCGCCAGGTGGTAGGGGATCCCCCGGTCGCGCACCGTCTCCAGGAACCCCGCGTAGGCGGGAGAAGGGTGCGGGTAGCCACCGTCCAGCACCGCGCCAGCCCCGAACCGCCGCAAGGCGTGTGCGAGGCCGGCCACGTGGTCCGCGTGCGGGTGGCTCAGCACCGCCACGTCCACCCGACCGCCACTCTTCGCCAGAAAGCTGGTGATCGGCTCCGCCTCCGGCCCGCCGTCCACCACCACCCGGTGCCCCTGCGGGGCGCGGATCACGATGGCGTCGCCCTGACCGACGTCCAGGAACACCACTTCGGCGAAGGGCGGCGGCGGGAGAGCCCGGACCCACACCGCCACCGCGACCGCCAGGGCCGCGGCCACCACTGCCCGCCCGGGTCGGACCCGCCCGCGCCATGCGGCCACCCCCAGCAGGGCACACCACGCCAGCACCAGCGCGCTGCCCGTCGGGTCTGGGGCGTGCGCGGTGGCAGCGGGCAAGGCAGAAACCGTGCGGGCCAGCCAGACCAGGTACGCACACGCCACCCCCGCCAGCCACAACACGGGCAGCGCGAGCGGAAGCCAGACAAGCCCCACTAGGCCGCCCACAAGCCCCGCGGGCACCACGAACGCAGACGCCGGTACGGCCAGCACGTTGGCCACCACCGCCCACGGCTGCAGCTGGCCGAAGTGCCACACCACCAAGGGGGCCACGAACAGCTGGCAGGAGACGGCGGCCGCCACGCCCTCCCGTACCAGCTGCGGTGCGGTCCCGAAGGCCCTCTCCAGGGGCCGGGCCAGCAGCACCAGCCCGGCGGTGGCCGCGAAAGACAGCTGGAATCCCACATCCAGCAGCCACAGCGGCCGCACGGCGACCAGCGCCGCGGCCGCGAAGGCCAGCAGGGTATTGGGATCCACCTCCCGCTTGAGCAACCCCGCGGCCACCACCACACCGGCCATCAGCGCTGCCCGCGCCATGGATGGCTCCCACCCGGCCACCCAGGCGAAGGCCAGGACCGCGGCCAGGGCTCCGACAGCCCGCACCGGCCGGCGGAACCGGCGCAGGGTCAGGTAGGCCGCGGCCGCCACGGTGGACAGCTGCGCTCCGGAGGCCACCAGCAGGTGAACCAGCCCGCTGGCCCGGAACGCGTCCTGCAGGTCCCGGTCGGGTACGGGGATCCCCAGCACGACCCCGGCCAGCACGGCGCCCAGGGGACGGCCCAGAGCCCCCTGGTAGACATGGCGCAACGCCTCGCGCACCGATGACGCCCACCGCAGCCACGCGGGCCCCCGGCCGCGCTCCAGCACCTCCACCCGCTCCGCCACCAGCACAGCCCGGGCGTCCTGACGGTAGAGCCACCGCGCGGGGTCGGGCTGCTCCGGGTTTGTGGGCGCGGGAATCGGCAGCACCCTCCCGCGGACCCTCACCAGGTCTCCGGCGTCCACCGGGGTGCGGCCGCGCACCTGCACGCGGCTGGGCCGGACACCTGCTGGCCGCAGCACGCGCGCAGTGTCCAGCACGAAGCGCCTGCCGGCGGTGGTGGCCAGTCCTTCCACCTCCACCGCCTCGCCGGCCCTGCCCGCCAGCTCCTCCGGCCCAGGGGGCGTGCGGGCCCGCGCGCCTGCAGCGGCCCCCGCAGCCGCAGCGCAGACCAGCAGGACTGCGGCCACGGACCGGGCCCGGCCCGCGGCCCACACGCACACGGGCACAAGCGCCGCGGAAACCCCCAGGGCGGCCTGGAGGGGGAGCAGACCGTGTACCCCCGCCGCGGCACCCGCGAGGAAGGCTACGGAAACCCACATCAGCGGCCGGCGCACGTCCACCCCCGGACCGAACCTCCGAAGAGTGAACGCGCCCGGCCGGGTTTTTTGACGCGGTCCCGGGCCCGTCTACCGCCGCTGGCGGACCTCGTCCAGGGCCCGGAGCAGGAACTCCTCCAGGGAAACGTTGCCGAGCTCCCCGCGGCTGCGGTGGCGGACCGCCACGGACCCAGTCTGCTCCTCGCGGTCGCCCACCACCAGCATGTAGGGGACCTTGCTCACCTGCGCGTCGCGGATCTTCTTGCCCACCTTCTCGCTGCGGGGATCCACCTCCGCCCGCAGGCCTGCCTCCCGCAACCGGTCCCGCACCCGCTGGGCGTAGGCCGCGTGGCGGTCCGCCACGGGGAGGACCCGGACCTGTTCCGGGGCCAGCCACAGGGGGAAGGCCCCCGCGTGGTGCTCGATGAGGATGCCCAGAAACCGCTCCAGGGAGCCCAAAAGCGCCCGGTGGATCATGACGGGCCGGTGCGGGCGGTTGTCCTCGCCCACGTAGGTCAGGTCGAAGCGCTCGGGGAGCACGAAGTCCAGCTGCACCGTGGTGAGCTGCCACTTCCGGCCCAGGGCGTCGTGCAAGTACACGTCGATCTTGGGACCGTAGAAGTTCGCCTCGCCCGGCGCGCGGGTGTACGCCGCCCCGTGGCGCCGCAGGGCTGCCTCCAGAGCCGCCTCCGCCCGCTCCCACACCTCCGGATCCCCCGCGTACTTGCCCGGCTGAGCGGGGTCCCGCACGGACAGCATCACCTCGTACGCCTCGAAGCCGAAGGCGCGGTGGACGGCAAACGCCAGCTCCAGAAGGCTGAGGATCTCCTCCTCGATCTGATCTGGCCGGCAGAAGATGTGGGCGTCGTCCTGGGTGATCATCCGCACCCGCAGCAGCCCGTGCAGGACCCCGGACCGCTCGTACCGGTACACGGTCCCGAACTCCGCCAGCCGCACGGGGAGCTCTCGGTAACTGCGGGTGCGGCTGGCGTAGATGGCCACGTGGAAGGGGCAGTTCATGGGCTTCACCAGGTAGCGCTGCCCCTCCACCTCGATCCCGCTGAACATGTTGTCCCGGTACCAGCTGAGGTGCCCGCTGCGCTCCCACAGCCCCTCCCGGGCCACGTGGGGAGTGTACACCCACTCGTAGCCGCGGCGGTCCAGCTCCGCCCGCAGAAACTCCTCGATGCACCGGCGGACCACCGCGCCCCGCGGGTGCCACAGAACCAGCCCGGGGCCGATGCTGTCCTCGATGCTGAACAGCTCCAGCTCCCGTCCCAGCCGCCGGTGGTCGCGCCGCTTCGCCTCCTCCAGCCGGTGCAGGTAGGCCTCCAGCTGCGCGGCCTCGGGGAAGGTGATCCCGTACACCCGCTGCAGCATCTCCCGCCGCTCGTCGCCCCGCCAGTACGCCCCGCTGCAGCCCAAAACCTTGATGGCCCGGATCAGGCCCGTGCGGGGGATGTGGGGGCCCCGGCACATATCCAGGAAGCCGTCCTGCCGGTAGAAGGAGACCCGCTCGTCCGGGATCCCCTCCAGCAGCTCGAGCTTGTACCGCTCCCCCATCTCCTGGTACAGGCGCACCGCTTCCGCCCGGGGGAGCTCCACGCGTTCGATGACCAGGTCCCGCGCCGCCAGCTCCCGCATCCGGTCCTCGATACGCTGCAGGTCCTCCGGCTCGAGAGGCCGGCCCACGTCGATGTCGTAGTAGAAGCCGTCCTCAATGGGGGGCCCGATGGCCAGCTTGGCCTGCGGGAACAGCTCCTTCACCGCCTGCGCCAGCAGATGGGCGGAGGAGTGCCAGTAGATCTCGCGGCCCTCGGGGTCCTCGAAACGCAGGAACCGCACCTCCGCGTCGCGCTCGACCCGCGCGCTGAGGTCCCGGGCCTGCCCGTCCACCACGGCGGCCAGAACGCCCTCCTCTCCCCGCAGGCGCGCCACGTCCGCGAGGGGAGTCCCCGCGGGGACCTCCACCTGCGAGCCGTCGGGAAAGCGCACCCGGACTGTGTGCGACCCCTCCACCAACACCACCTCCGAAAAGACAACGCGCCCCGTCCTGGGACGGGGCGCACCCGCGGTTCCACCCAGGTTCCCGCCACCCGGCGGGCCCTCTCGCGCGCTTTCGGGCGCACCCGGCGGGCCTACTGTGAGTTCAGCCCGCGGCTCGGAGGGGGTACCCACACCGAGGCCCGCGGGAGTTCCCAGCACGCCTCCCTCTCTGCAGCGGCCGGACGGTGCGGCCCGTCCTCTTCCTCGCCTCGACGTCACCATACTGACCGCCGCCGCCTATGTCAAACCGCCCGCCCGGGCCGCGGCGGCGTACCATGGTGGCAGAACTCCCCGGAGGTGGTCCGTGGACCCGGAGGCCGTTCCCTCGCCCACCCGCTGGCTCGCAGCCCACGGGGTGTCGGTGCCGGACGAGCTGCTGCAGCTCGAGCGGTGGTGGGCGTCAGCGGGCCGCGCGGTCTCCGAGGCGGTCGACCGCATGGGGACTCCGTGGCTGCGGATGTTCGACCGGTTCGGGGAGCGCACGGACGAGGTCCTGTACCCGCCGGAACACCGCGCCCTGCTGGTGCGGGGCTACCGCGCGGGCGCGGTGTGGCACGCGCTGGAAGGGGAGGGACTCGAGGCCACCTTCCGGATCGGGTACGTCACCAGCTTCTTCGACCCCGGGGCCTACTGCCCGTACACCGTCTCCCTCGCCACGGCCCTGGCCGTGTACAAGTACGCGGAACCGGCGGTGCGGGAGCGTTTCCTGCCGCTTCTGCTGCGCAGGGACGACGGTGTCTGGCAGGGCGCCACGTGGATGACGGAGTCCGCAGGCGGTTCGGACCTGGGAGCTGCCGTGCAGACCACCGCGCAACCCGCAGGGGACCGGTGGCGGTTGCAGGGGGAAAAGTTCTTCGCCAGCAACGTGGGCGCGGAGCTGGCCCTGGTGGCGGCGCGACGCCCGGGCGCGCCCAGGACGGTCCGGGGGCTGAACCTGTTCCTGGTACCCCGCTGGAGCTCAGACGGCCGGCTCAACTACCGGGTCCGGCGGCTCAAGGACAAGGTCGGCACGCGGTCGGTACCCACCGGAGAGGTGGAGCTGCCAGACAGCGAGGCTTACCTCCTGGGCCGCCCGGAGGACGGCGTGTACCACGTGCTGGAGGTCCTCAACGTCTCCCGGGTGGCCAACGCGGTGGGTAGCGTAGCCTTGGCGCAGAGGGCCCTGGCGGAGGCGGTGGAGTTCGGACGCTGCCGGGTGGCCTTCGGCCGGCCCGTGCTCGAGCACCCGCTGCTGCGCACCCAGTTCCAGGCGAACCTGGAGCGGGTGCGGGCGGCGTTCGCCCTCGCGTGGTACGCGGTCCGGCTGCTGGAGCAGGTGTGGCGGGAAGTACCACCGTACTCGCCCCGCTACCACACCTTCCGCCTGGTCACCCACCTGGCGAAGTTCTGGACGGCGGAGGTGGCCTTCCAGTCGGCCCGGTGGGCCGTGGACGTGTACGGGGGCGCAGGCGTGCTGGCCGAGCACGGCGTGGAACGGCTGATCCGGGAGGCGCTGATCCTCCCCATCTGGGAGGGTACCCCACACCGCCAGGTGCTCGACGGGCTGGAGGTGATGGTCCAGAAGGCTGCGCACGAAGCCCTCCTGGACGAGCTGGCCCGTGCCGACTCCCGCCGGGCGGAGGCCCTGCGCCAGCGCATACGGGCCCACCTGGAACTGCCCCACGAGCTGCGCGAGGCCCACGCGGACAGCCTCTTCGCGGAGCTGGCGAGCTTCACCGGCGCGGCGCTGAGCGGCCAGGGATAGGGCGCCTGCGCCTCCCGGGCTCGGGGGCTGACCGGAAGGCGTCCGGGACCACCTCCACCCGGACCGGCCGCCCGTCCGGACCCAGGTCCACCGCCACCGCGTCGAACCGGCACGGCGGGGGCGGACGCTGGCGAAGGGCCTGGAGGTACGCCTCGGCCAGCCGCACCAGCTGGCGCTGCTTGTGGGCGGTGATGGCCTCCAGGGGGTGGCCGTGTTCCGGCCTCGCGCGGGCTTTCACCTCCACGAACACCAGAACCCCGCGGTGTTCGCACACCAGGTCCAGCTCGCCGAACCGGAAGCGCACGTTACGCGCCCGCACCCGGTAGCCCAGCCGCTCCAGGGCTCGGGCCGCCGCCTCCTCGGCCCGGACGCCTGCCGACCGCCGGGGGTCGGGGACCTCCCGGTCCGGGTTTGACCGGTCCGTCCGCCGCCGCAGGATCTCCACCCACCGGAGCATCCCGTAAGAGGGAACGCAGCAAAGCCGGGTTTTCGCAGCACCCGGGCCTCTAAGTGGCGGGGTGTCTAGGGGTTCTGAGAATCCGGCCACAGGTCCAGCCCGAGGGCCCGCACGGGCGCGAAGGAGCGGCGGTGGACCGGGCTGGGGCCCAGGCGCCGCAACGCCTCCAGGTGCGCGGGGCACGCGTAGCCCTTGTGGTCCGCGAAGCCGTAACCCGGGTAGGCGCGGTCCAGCTCCACCATGATGCGGTCCCGCTCCACCTTGGCCAGCACGGAGGCGGCCGCGATGCAGGCCACCGTGCCGTCTCCCCCCACCACCACCCGCTGCGGGAGGTCCGTGACCAGTCCCCATCCCCCGTCCACCAGGATCACGGAAGGCCGGACGGAAAGTTGCTCCACCGCGCGCCGCATGGCCAGGCGCGAGGCGTGCAGCACGTTCAGCCGGTCCACCTCCTCCACGGTGGCCTGCGCTACCGCCCAGCTCACCGCCTTGCGGCGGATCGCCTCCGCCACCTCCTCCCTTTGGCGGGGCGAAAGGCGCTTGCCGTCCTGCAGCCCGGGGATGCGCGAGCGCCCGTCCAGGACCACCGCTGCGGCCACCACGGGGCCCGCCAGGGGCCCCCTTCCCGCCTCGTCCACGCCGGCCACGTAGCGGTAGCCGGCTCGCCGGAGGCTGCGCTCGACGCTGTACAGGGAGGCTAGTGCACCAGGCCGACCCGGTGCGGAGGCCAGTACACCACTACCGCCTTTCCCACCACGTTGCGCACCGGCACGAGCCCGAAGAAGCGGCTGTCCTCGCTGTTGCACCGGTTGTCCCCCATCACGAACAGGTGCCCCGCGTCCACCTTCTTCGGCCCGTAGTTCTGCGGACAGCTGCCGTCCCCCTGGCTGGGGGTCAGGTCCGGGCGTGCGGTGCCGTTCACCACCACCACCCCGGACCGGAGCTGCACGGTGTCCCCGGGCAGGCCCACCACGCGCTTCACGAAGTCCTTGCCGGGGTTCAGGGGGTAGCGGAACACGATCACGTCGCCCCGCTGGATGGGCGCCAGGCGGTAGTAGAACTTCGCCACCAGGATCCGGTCGCCCACCCGTAGGGTGGGCTCCATGGAGCCCGAGGGGATGTAGAAGGCCTGGACCACGAAGGTGATGATGACGAAGGCTAGGACCACCGCGAACAGCGCCGCGTCCACGGTCTCCAGGACCATGCGGCGCACCGCGGGGGAGAACAGGTACGCGCGGCGGATCACCGTGCGGGCGGCCAGCAGCCCCGCCGCCACCGCGAGGATGACCACGGGGATGCTGGGCTCCGACCAAGATAGCGGAAACGCGGCCCCTCTCATCTCTTCCCCAACGCCGCAGCGGCACAGCCGGCCCGTCCACCGCCCCCTGTGGCGGTCGAAAGCTGCGGCCCTCGATTCCGAACGATCACGGTGCTCGCCAACCCACCCGGGGCTGCCGCGGTGCCGCTACCGACGCTCCTTGATGCGCGTCTCCTTCCCGACCTTCTCCCGCAGGTAGTACAGCTTGGCGCGCCGCACCTGGCCCCGGCGGACCACCTCGATGCGCTCCAGCCGCGGGGAGTGCAGGGGGAAGATCCGCTCCACCCCCACGCCGTGGGAGATCCGCCGTACCGTTACCGTCTCCCGCAGCCCGCCGCCCCGCCGGGCCACCACCACGCCCTCAAACGCCTGCACCCGCTCCCTGCCGCCCTCCACCACCTTGAAGTGCACCCGCACGGTGTCACCCGGGCCGAACTCCGGCAGGTCCCGCTTGAGTTGCTCCTGCTCTACCAGCGCGATCTTGTCCATGACGTCCCCTCGCCGACCTCGTCTCCACTGCCCGCGTGCCGCCGCAGCGCACGTGCCGGGGCCCGGACCGCGGACCACAAACATGGATTATACACCACCGCCGCCGCCCTCCCGTTCCTCCCGCAGCACCTCCTCCAGCAGCGCTCGGTCCTCTTCGTCCAGCTGTGCGCCCTGCAGCAGGTCGGGCCGCCGCCGCAGGGTGCGGCGGATCGCCTCCTTGCGCCGCCACCGGGCGATGGCCTGGTGGTTGCCCGACAGGAGCACCTGCGGGACTTGCAGCCCCTCCACCTCCGCGGGCCGGGTGTAGTGGGGGTAGTCCAGGAGGCCCCGGGTGAAGGAGTCCTCCCGCACCGACGCCTCGTCGCCCACCACCCCGGGCACCAGCCGCGCGGTGGCGTCCACGATGACCATGGCAGCCAGCTCCCCGCCCGTCAGCACGTAGTCGCCGATGGAGATCTCCTCAGCCTTCAGCCCCACCGCCACCCGTTCGTCCACGCCCTCGTAGTGCCCACACAGGATCACCAGGTGGCCCGCGCGGCTCAGCTCGTACGCCAGGCGCTGCGTGAAGGGCCGGCCCTGCGGCGAGGTGAGGATCACGCGGCCGAGCCCTCCGGCCTCCTGGGCGATGGCCCGGGCCGCGGCGAAGAAGGGTTCCGCCTTCATCACCATCCCGGGCCCGCCTCCGTAGGGGTAGTCGTCCGTGGTCCGGTGCCGGTCCGTGGTGAAGTCCCTCAGGTTCCACACCCGGACCAGCAGCAGTCCGGCCCGCTGGGCCCGCCCCAGCACGCTCAGCTGCAGGGGCCCGAAGGCCTCGGGGAAGATGGTCACGATGTCCACCCGCAGCTTCGGACGGTCCGGCACCTAGGCCTCCACCAGGCCCGGCAGCAGGCGCACGGTGATGCGGCGCTGGTCCGCCCGAACCTCCCGGACCACCTCGCGCACCGCGGGCAGCAGGACCTCACGCCGCCCGGCCCGCACCACGTACACGTCGTGGGCGGGCCCCCGCAGGACCTCCTCCAGCATCCCCAGGGTCTGCCCGTCCTCCGTGACCACCTGGCAACCGACCAAGTCCGCCACGTAGTACGTGCCCTCGGGAAGAGGGGCCGCCTCCTCGCGGGGCACGCACACCTCCGCACCCCGCAGCCGCTCCGCGGCGGTCCGGTCGTCCACTCCCTCCAGCTTCAGGAGGAAGGCGTCCGCGGCACGGCGCACCGACTGCACCCGGCGCTCCTCCGTACCCCACGGGCCCACCAGCCACACGGTCCGCAGGCCCAGCAGCCGATCGGGGAAGTCGGTGTCGGGAACGAGGCGCACCTCGCCCCGCAGCCCGTGCGGCCGCCCGACCCACGCCACCCGCAACCGGTCCCGCCTCGCCCTCATCCCCCGCGGATCTCCATCACGATGCCGTCCTTGACCACGATCTCCGTACGCCCGAGCTTCTGGAACAGGTTGTCGCCCACCTGTACCTCCACCTGGGCGTCCACGGTGAGCTGGGGGAACTCCGTGTTCAGCTCCAGCGTCTGGGCCTCCCGCAGCCGCTCCTGCAGCTCCGCCCGGAGGGCCTCGTGCCGCTGCCGCTCCAGCTCGAGCTGCTGGCGCACGGCCCGGGTGTGCGGGGTGACCTGGCGTTCCAGCTCCATGCGGCGGATCTGCGTCTCCACCTGGCCCAGCAGGTCCTCCACCCGGCGCAGCGCCTCCTCCAGCTCCCGCACGTACAGCTCCTTGAAGGTCTCCGTCACGATGGCTTTCACCACCACCGGACGCAGCAGCGTGATCCTCGTCATCGCCTCCTCCTACCGGGCTTCCGGCCTGGGTCGCCCGTCCTCGATCTCCAGCAGCACCACCCGGCCGCCCCGCACCCCCGCGGCCCGCACCAGGGCCCGCAGGGCCCTCGCCATGCGGCCGCCGCGGCCGATGACCTTGCCTACGTCCTCCGGCGCCACCCGCACCCGCAGCACCGTGCCCCGGTCGTCCTGCGCCTCCTCCACCTGGACCAGCTCGGGCCGCGCCACGATCCCTCGCAGGACGTACTCCACCAGCTCCCGCATGGCCTACTCCTGCGTCCGGCGGCTAGCCCGGCGCCGCTGCCACTCCTGCAGGATCCCCGTCTTCTGCAGCAGCACCCGCGCGCTGTCTGACGGTCGCGCGCCACGGTCCAGCCACGCGATGGCCCGCTCCGCGTCGATGTGGATGGTGGACGGCTCCGTGCGTGGGTTGTAGTGCCCCAGGATCTCGATGGACCGCCCGTCCCGGGGGGCCCGGGAGTCCGCCACCACCACCCGGTACACGGGCTGGTGCTTCTGCCCCATGCGCATCAGTCGGATCTTCACCGCCATCGTCTCCCTCCTCCGTGCGTGGTGTTCAAACCGGTGGCCACGGGAGCCGCTTGCCCCGGCGTCCCATGCGCTCCAGCTCCCGCATCATCCGCTTGGCCTCCTCGAATTGCTTGAGGAGGCGGTTGACGTCCTGCACCGTGGTCCCGCTGCCGCGGGCGATCCGCCGCTTGCGGCTGGCGTTCAGGATGGACGGGTCCCGGCGCTCCTGGGGGGTCATGGAGTCCAGGATGGCCTCCATACGCTTGAGCTCACGCTCCTGCGCCTCCGCCTCCGGCCGCCGGCCCCGCAGGGCCGCCAGGCCCGGGATCAGCTCCAGGAGGCTGTCGAGAGGCCCCATGCGCCGCACCTGCCGGAGCTGCTCCCGGAAGTCCTCCAAAGTGAACTCCGCCCGGCGCAGCTTGCGCTCCAGCTCCGCGGCGCGCTCGGCATCCACCACCTCCCGGGCGCGCTCCACCAGGGTCAGGACGTCGCCCATGCCCAGGATCCGGGAGGCCATGCGGTCCGGGTGGAAGGGCTCCAGGGCCTCCAGCTTCTCCCCGGTCCCCACGAACATCACCGGCCGGCCCACCGCGGCCACCACCGAGAGCGCGGCCCCACCCCGGGCGTCCCCGTCCAGCTTGGTGAGGATCACCCCGTCGAGGGTGAGCGCCTCGTGGAACCGCTGTGCCACCCGCACCGCCTCCTGGCCGGTCATGGCGTCCACCACCAGGAGGACGTAGTGGGCGCCCGCAGCCTCCCGGACCCGGCGCAGCTCCTGCAGGAGGTCGTCGTCCACGTGCACCCGACCGGCGGTGTCCACCACGACGAAGTCGTAGCCCGCGGAACGCGCGTGGTCCACCGCGGACCGCGCCACCTCTGCGGGGTCCGTGAGGTCTGCGGCGAACACCGGGACCCCCGCCCGCTCGCCCACCACCTGGAGCTGGCGGACCGCCGCGGGGCGCTGCAGGTCGGCGGCCACCAGCAGGGGCCGCCGGCCACGCCTGCGCAGGTACAGGGCCAGCTTCGCCGCCTGGGTGGTCTTGCCGGTGCCGTGCAGCCCGCACAGGAGCAGCACGGTGGGGGGTCTGGGGGCGGGCACCAGCTCCCGGTGCTCCCCCCCCAGCAGGCGGACCAGCTCCTCGTACACCACCTGGACCACCTGCTGGGCCGGGGTGAGGCTCTTCCACACTTCCCGTCCCACCGCGGCCTCGCGGACCCGGGCGATGAAGTCCCGCACCACCTGCACGTGCACGTCCGCCTCCAGCAGGGCCAGGCGCACCTCCCGGACCGCCGCGTCCACGTCCTCGGGCCGCAGCACCCCGCGCCCGCTCAGGCGGCGGAACACAGCCGCGAGCCGCTCCTGCAGGGCCTCAAACACTGTCTGCCCTCCGCGTTCCCCGGTACACCCGGTAGCCCCCGCCCCGCTCCACCTCTTCCGCCTGCCCGAAGACCTCCGCCACCAGCCGGCCCAGGGTTTTCGCGCCCTGCGCGGTCCGGGCTACCAGGTAGAAGGAGCCACCGGGCTTCAGGTGCGCAGGAGCGCCCTCCACCATGGCCCGCACCACCGCCCGGCCGGCCCGGATGGGCGGGTTGGTGGCGATGACGTCGAAGGTACGGCCCGCCACCGGCCCGTACAGGTCCCCCTGCAGCACCTCCACGTTGAGGACCCCGCAGCGCCGGGCGTTCTCCCGCGCCAGCTCCACCGCCCGCGGGTTGATGTCCACCAGGACCGCGCGGCCCCGCACGGCCAGGCTCGCCGCCACGATCCCCACCACCCCGTACCCGCAGCCCAGGTCCAGCACCTCGTCCTCGGGGCGCACCTCCAGGGCCTCCAGCAGCAGGCGGGTGCCCCGGTCCACCCCGCGGTAGGAGAACACTCCCCGGTCGGTGAGGAACTGGAACCGCCGGCCGCGGAACGCCAGCTCCACCACCCGGGGCCGGGAGGGTGCCTGAGGGGCCTGGCTGAAGTAGTGGGCCGTCTGCCGGGGAGTCACAGCAGCTCCCGCAGGGCCCGGACCCTCGCCAGGAGCCGCTGAGCCACCCTCCCGCTGACCGTCCTCCGGATCTCTCCCTCCAGGCCGTCCAGCTCCCGCAGCAGCAGCTGCCGGCGCCGGTCCTCGCCCCGCGCCCGCTGCACCAGCCCCAGCAGCTGCTCGTACCGGACCAGCTCCGCCAGGGACCGGCGCAGGCTGTCGTGGATGGCCTGCCGGGTGACGCCCAGGCGTTCCGCGATCTCCGAAAGGGACAGGTCGTCGTGGAAGTACAGGGCCACCAGCTGCTGCTGCCGCGGGGTCAGCAGGCGCGCGTACGCGTCGAACAGCCGGATGACGGTGAACCGGTCGGCCAGCAGGCGGTCCGTGGCCATCTCCTGTAAAGTCTCCTCCCTTTACAGAAGAAGGCTACCACGCCCGCCGCCGGGCATCAACCGCGGCGGGCAGGGCTCCGGCTCGGGGTCGGCTCATGGTTCCGTGGCCTAGCTCCTCACCGGTCGCGTCCACCGCCCACCAGGCCCTGCCTCCGGCGGTACTGGCCAGCGCCAGGTTCCGCCTCTCCCCACGGATCTAAGTGGCCTGCAGGACGTGAGGCGCCCAGCGGGGATCCGGACCCGCGACGCCCCGTGGAACCGGACTCCTGGGCCTGGCTAGAAGGCGGGGTCTGGGGCCACGGGGCCTGCCTGGCAGAGCGGCCACCGCGTCGCCTCCCTCGAGGGGGTGTGGAACCGCGGTCGGACTAGCCAGCTCTCCGAGGAGGCACCCCGGGTCCCTCGAGGCGGGATACGCCTGCCCGCCGACGGGCGGGCGGCGGAGGCGGGAAGCAATGGCCCCGCCGCCCGCCCTGGTCCGCTAGGTGGGGCTACCGGAAACGGTCGGGGAACTGCTTCACGATCGCCTCGGCCAGAGGGTCGGCGATCATGGCCATATGCCCGAGCGCCCGCCGCAGCCCCTTGTAGACCGCCAGCTGGTTCCCGGCCTTCTGCGCGTCGATGACGGCCTTGAGGGTGAGGATGTGCTCCAGCACCAGCTGCTGCACGGCCTCCGTCGGCAGCGACTTCGTCGCCGCGTTGATGAACGCCCCGAACTCCCGGCTGTACGCCGTCAGGTCCGCGACCG
>CALIMJ010000049.1 GCA_938028835.1 uncultured bacterium
CGGCCGGAGCCGTCCACGTAGGGGTCCACGTAGCTGTAAACGAGGTCCCGGAGCGTGCGGAAGACCGGCCGGCGCCCGTGCAGCCCCGCGTCCCGCGACTTGGCCACCGCGCCCCAGCGGCCGTTCCTCCGGAACACGAACACCACGTGGTCCAGCCCGTCCTCCGACTCCAGGTCCAGGACCCAGGGAGGGTACCCGTGCTGGTCTAGAACCGCGGCCGCGGCCAGCACCGCTTCCAGACAGTGGGCCTGGCCCGCCCGCACCACGCCCCGGAACGACCGCAGGGTCGGGCCGCGGTTCTCCCAGTTGTAGGGCAGCTGGCGCAGCCACCGCTGCACCCGGCAGGGCGTGGCGTACGCCTGCACCACCGCCCGCTCCCGGGGCGTCAGCCGTTCTAGGGGTGGGGTCCGGCGACGGATGGTTGCGCCCACAGGCTTCTGTATAGCATACTACCTGAGAATGAGTCTCCAGAATGAGTTCGCCGCCCTGCGACGCCGCCTGGCCCGGGCCGGGTTCCGCCTCACCCCGCAGCGCTGGACCGTGTGGGCAGCCCTCTGCGAGGTGGGGGGGCACCCTACCGCGGATCGGCTGTACCGTCGGGTACGGGCCAGCCACCCCATGGTCAGCCGTGCCACCGTGTACAAGACCCTGGACCTTTTGGTCCAGGTCGGGCTCGTCACCGCCCTGCCAACCGCAGACGGGGTCACCCGGTTCGACCCGGGCGGGCCGCACGTGAATCTCGAGTGCGTCCGTTGCGGTCGGATCGAGGACGTCCAGGACCCCCAGCTCCTCGCGTCCGTAAGCCGGCTGGCGAGGCGGAGGAGATTCCGGGCGGACCGGGGTGTCGTGGTACAAGGCACCTGCGCACGGTGCGGCGGCCGGACCGCGGACGGGCGACGCCTCCGGACGGACTCGAAACCCCACGAAGGGAGGAAGCGACATGGGTGAGAAGGGCAGGAGCATCGTGGACCTGAACGTGGACGAGCTGGTGCGCGAGCTGCGCAGGGCCTACTTGGACGAGCTGCTCGCCTTCTATTCCTACTGGATCACCGCGCAGGTGGCGGAGGGCTGGCACGGTGAGGAGCTGGTGGAGCACTTCGAGGAGGAGGCCAAGGACGAGCTCGGACACGCGGGCAAGCTGGCCCGGCGGATCCTGGAGCTGGGAGGGGATCCGGTGGTGCACCCCAGGGACTGGGAGGCTGGCGCCAACGGGCCGTGGACCGCTCCGCGGGCGGACTGGAGTGACGCGGATGGGATGGTGGAGGACCAGATCCGGGCGGAACGCAACGCCATCGAGGCGTACAACCGCCTGGCCAAGCTCACCTTCGGCAAAGACCCGGTGACCTACCAGCTGGCCACGGAGCTGCTGGCGGACGAGGTGCGGCACGAGGAGTTCCTGGAGAATCTCCTGGGTCGGCGCCACAGGAGGGGCTGACAGCAGCGGTTGCTGGCACGGCGGTTGCCCCGGGCTCCGTGCAGGAGCCCGGGGCAGGAACCTAACCAGCGAGCTCGAAAACCGACCCGGGCCCACGACGATCGTACGGAGCCCTGCCCGAGGAGGGCACGCGAGGGAGCGCGGACGCAGCCATGGCCCGACGGACCGCCCGACCCGGCCGACCCCCGAGCCGGCCAGCCCTGTGGGTCGGCCTGGCTGTGTTCTGCCTGAGCCTGCCCGCGGTAGCGCAGCCCGCGGCGCCCACGGTGGTAGTGAACGGCCGCACCCCGAGCCTGGAGACCTCGCCGGTGTTCCGGGCCGGCGTGTTGCTGGCTCCTCTCGAGGGGCTGGTGGAACCCTACGGCGCGGGTAGCCGCTGGGATCCCGTGACCCGGACAGCGCAGGTGGTCGGCCCTCGGGGCACACGGGTGGTCTTTCGGGCGGGCGATCGCGTGGCGCTGGTGGACGGCGAGACCCGGGTGCTGCCCGTGGCTCCGGAGCTTGCAGGCGGCAGGCTGCTGGTTCCCGCGGAGTTCCTGTTCCGGGCCCTGGGCGCCTGGGTGAAGTGGGAGCCGCTGGAAGGGACCCTGCACGTGGCCAGTCAGGTGCTCCGGCTGGTGCTGGACCGGGCACCGGGCGGCCTGCGGTTGCAGGTGGAGGCCACGGGGCCGGTGGAGGTCCGCACGGCGGTGCTGTCCCAGCCCGACCGCCTCGTGGTGGACCTCGTGAACGCCGCCTCCCGCATCGAGACCCGCGAGGTGAGCCTCGGGGAGTCCGGCGTGCGGCGCATGCGGGTGGCACAGTTCCAGGTCAAGCCGTACGTGACCCGGATGGTCCTGGACCTGGATGCGCCCCTGGACGTGGAGGTGGCTTCAGCGGCGCCCGACGTGGTGTTGTGGCTGCGGCCCAGGGTGCAGGTGGCTGCGGCCACGGGGCCGCCGACGGCTCCTCCTGGGTTTCCGCCTGCGGGCGCGAGCCCGGAACCGGCCGCTGCCTCTCCTGAGCCCCAGAGCGTCTCCCCTGTCGGCTCTCCCGCACCGCAGAGTACACCGGACGTGCCCCGCATCCTGGGGGTGAGCGTGGAGCGGCAGGTGGGTCGCGTGCGGGTGGTGGTGCAGGCGGACCGTCCCCTGGACTTCCAGGCCAAAGAGCTGCCGGAGCCGGACCGGTTGGTCCTGGACATCCCCGGGGTCTTCGTGCCCGTAAAGCAGGAGCTGGCGGTGGGAGGCCCCGTGGAAGTGGTGCGGGCGGCTCAGTTCCAGACGGACCCGGACGTCGCCCGCGTGGTGGTCCAGTGGCGGGCCCGGACCCGCTACGAGGTGCAGCTGGAAGACGGAGGGAGCCGGCTGGTGGTGGTGGTGGACGAACTGCCGGTCCCCGCGCCTCGGAGCGGCCACGTGGTGGCCATCGACCCCGGCCACGGGGGCAAGGACCCCGGGGCCATCGGGGCCACGGGTTTGGTGGAGAAGGACGTGGTCCTGGACATCGGCCTGCGGCTGCGGGACGTCCTTCGGGGCCAGGGTGTCCGTACGGTCATGACCCGTGAGGCAGACGTGTTCGTGGACCTCGCGGACCGGGTTCCCATCGCCCTGCGGGCGGGGGCCACCGTGTTCGTCAGTGTGCACGCCAACGCCACCACCCGCGGGGTGATCCGGGGCGTGGAGACGTACTATCTCAAACCGAACAGCGTGCAGCTGGCCACGTGGATCCAGGAGGAGCTGGGCCGGTTGGGGATCCCGGACCGTGGGATCCGGACCGCCAACTTCAAGGTCCTGCGCGACAGCCCCGTGCCCGCGGTGCTGGTGGAGGTCGGTTACCTTACCAATCTGGAGGACGAGGCGCTGCTGCGTACGGCCGCCTTCCGCCAGCGGGTGGGGGAGGCCATCGCTCGGGGCGTGGTGCGCTTCGTCCGCCACGTCCCCGCGCTGCAGCCGTAGCAGCGGGCCGAAGGAGGTGCCCATGCGGGTCTGGGTGTTGGGACGGTGCGGGGGCTACCCGCGTCCGGGCGAAGCGTGCTCGGGCTACCTGGTGGAGGCCGCAGGCCGTCGCGTGCTCGTGGACCTGGGGCACGGCGCGCTGTCCCGGCTGCTCCTCCGGCTGGATCCGTACGACCTAGACGTGGTTTTGCTGTCGCACCTGCACCCGGACCACGTGGCGGACCTCCCGGCCCTGCGGGTGGCCCTCAGGTGGGGCCGGCGGCCGGCTGGGTGGCCCGGCCGGGTCCCGGTGCTGGGTCCCGCGCAGGCCCCCGACTACCTCGCGCACGTGGTGGGCGAGCCGCTCGAGGAATTCGACTTCTACGCCATCGCGGAGGCCGAGCCCGTGGAGCTGGACGGGCTGCGGGTGCAGTTCTGCCGGACCCGGCACCCCGTGGAGACCTACGCGGTGCGGCTGGAGTCGCAGGGTGCCGCGCTGGTGTACACGGCGGACACCGCGCCCTCGGACGCGGTGCGGGAGCTGAGCCGGGGGGCGGAGGTGTTGCTGGCCGAGGCCACGCTGTCCGAGGCCTACCGGGATCGCGCGGACGCCGCGGGTCACCTCACGGGCTCCCTGGCGGGAGCCCTGGCGCAGGAGGCGGGGGTCCGGCGGCTCCTGCTCACCCACTTCTTCCCCACCACCGACCCCCAGGAGTCCGTGGCGGCCGCGCAGAAGGCGTTCGGCGGTCCGGTGGAGGCCGTGGAGGAGGGAGGAGCCTACGAGGTCTGAAAGCGCCGGGGTCCGACGGGCCGACGGCCGTGCACCGCACGAGCTGCGGCCGTGCCGGATGGTGCGGGGCTACCTGAAGTACGCGGAGGGCTCCGTGCTCATCGAGCTGGGGGACACCCGGGTGGTCTGCGCGGCCACGATCGAGGAGCGGGTCCCCGCCTGGCTGCGGGGCTCGGGCCAGGGCTGGATCACCGCCGAGTACGGGATGCTGCCCCGGTCCTCCCGCGAGCGCATCCCCAGGGACCCCACCGGCAAGCCGGGCGGCCGGGCCGCGGAGATCCAGCGGCTCGTCGGCAGATCCTTGCGGGCCGCGGTGGACCTGAAGAAGCTGGGCGAACGCACCGTGTGGCTGGACTGCGACGTCCTGCAGGCGGACGGGGGAACGCGCACCGCGGCGGTGACGGGCGCCTTCGTGGCCCTGGTGGACGCGCTGAGCCTGCTGCACAGGACCCAGGCGCTCTCAGGGTGGCCCGTGCGCAACTTCGTGGCCGCCACCAGCGTGGGGATCGTGGGTGGGGTCCCCATGCTGGACCTGGCCTACGAGGAGGACGCCCGCGCCGACGTGGACATGAACCTCGTGATGACGGACGCGGGCGAGCTGGTGG
This sequence comes from uncultured bacterium, assembly GCA_938028835.1. Classification (GTDB taxonomy): domain Bacteria; phylum Sysuimicrobiota; class Sysuimicrobiia; order Sysuimicrobiales; family Sysuimicrobiaceae; genus Tepidifontimicrobium. The sequence continues at coordinate 4,747 of CALIMJ010000049.1, forward strand.
AGATCCAGGGGACCGCGGAGGGGCGCCCTTTCACCCGCGAGGAACTCCACCAGCTGCTGGCGCTGGGTGAGGCGGGGATCCGACAGCTCATCGAGCTGCAGAAGCGGACCCTACAGGGCTCGTGAAGCGCATCGTCCTCGCCACCCGCAACGAGGCCAAGAGCGCGGAGCTGCAGCGCATGCTGGCGGACCTGCCCCTGGAGGTCCGGACCCTCCGCGACTACCCGCAAGTCCCCCCGCTACCGGAGGAGGGGGAGAGCTACGAGGCCAACGCCCGCTCCAAGGCCCTGGCGGTGGCCCGCTGGCTCAACGAGGTCGCCCTGGCGGACGACTCGGGTCTGGAGGTGGACTACTTGGAGGGCCAGCCGGGCGCGCGGTCTGCCCGGTTCCTGGGAAACGACGCCACGGACGAGGACCGGAACCGGGAGATCCTGCGACGCCTGCAAGGGGTGCCGCCCGAGAACCGCACCGCAAGGTACCGGGCCGTGGTGGCGGTGGCCTTTCCCGACGGCCGCGTGTACACCTTTGATGGGACCTGCGAGGGGGCCATCGCCCTGGAGCCCCGTGGCACCGGGGGGTTCGGGTACGACCCCATCTTCTACCTGCCGGAGCTGGACCGGACCGTGGCGGAGCTCAGCCCGCAGGAAAAGGACCTCATCAGCCACCGCGGCCAGGCCGTGCGCAAGGCGCGGGAGTTCCTCCTGACCCGGCTGCGGGAGCGGCGCGACCCTTGAAGCCGCTGGTACACTGACACCAGGACGGTCGGGAGGGTTGCTGTGTCCAACGTGTTCTTCAACAACCCTTTCTGGACGTACTGGGCGCTGACCTTCGCCGTGTTCCTCATCTACGCGGCCTCCTTCCTGGTGGCGGCCCTGGACGTGCGCGAGGAGATCGCAGAGCAGCTCCGGAAGGCCGAGCAGCGCCGGGCGCGGCCGAAACCGCGCTTCGAGGACCCGTTGGCAGGCCGGAGCGTGGCGGCCACACTGGACCCCGGTGCCAACCGCCAGCTCCCACCCTTCCTGCAGTGGGTGTACGACGAGGTGGCTCCCATGGCGCAGCGCCTGGGGATCGAGGCGCGCGTCCTGGTTTACCAGGACTCCAAAGGGCACCCCTTGGTCCACGTGACCGACGGCCAGCGCCTGGTGAGCTACCGCCTGGACCGCACCCTGGCGGAGGAAGCTCGGGCCGGAAACCCCCAGTCCCTGGAGGAGGCGCGCCGGCGCGTGGAGGCGTTTTTGCGCCTGGAGTGGCTGGGCGACACCACCGCCATGCAGCGCACCACCGAGCTGGCGAAGGAAGCGAAGGCGAAAGGCGAGGCGGCACCCTCGGAAGAAGCACCCGCGCCCGCCGCGGCGGCTCCGCGGCAGGCTTCCGGAGCCACAGACCCCAAAGCGGCGGAGCGACAGCGGCTCATCGAGGAAGCGAAGGCCCGGGCTGCGGCCCGGAAGGCCCAACAGCAGGGGCCGGGGTCCGAATCCTAAGATCCCCTCACGGCACCCGTGGCCCGGCGTCACCCAGCAGCACCTCGCGGGCAACAGGGACGGGCGGGGCGCCCAGGTCCAGCAGCCGGTCGTGGAAGTCTCGCAGCCGGAACGCGTTCCCGAGCCGGCGCTCCCACTCCGCCCGCAGATCCTTGAGGAGCTGCTTGCCGAGGGTGTAGGAGAGGTATCCGGGGTCGAAGCTGCCACGCTCGGCCTCCTTGCGGGCCGGCAGGGGTTCCAGGTAAGCGTCTTCCACGAACCGGCGCGCGGCCTGCTCCAGGTTCCAGCCCTCGGTGTGGAGCCCGAGGGAAGCCCGGAAGCGCACCGCGCGGACCAAGGCGTCCACCAGCTGCGCGACCCGGAGCTTGGGGTCTCCGTTCCCGTACCCGGATTCCAGCATCATCTCCTCGCAGTAGTGGGCCCACCCCTCTACGAAGGCGTAGGACGTGACGGCCTTGCCGACCTGGGAGGGCACCTGGCGCAGCCGCAGGAAGTGCACGTGGTGGCCCGGGTACGCCTCGTGCACGCTGGTGTTCCGGAGGGTGTGCAGGTCGAAGCGGGACAGCCAGGCTTCCTTTTCCTCCGGAGACCAGGCGGGGTCCGGGAGCGTCACGTAGTAGAAGGACGCCACCGCCTGCTCCTCGAAGGGGCCCGCGGTGTCCATCAGCGCGAAGGCCCAGCGCAAAAACGGCGGCGTGGGTTCCACGCGGCAGTCAGACGGCTCCGGCACCGTGACCACGGGGTTGCGGCGGAGGAACTCGCGCAGCTCCGCGAGGATGGACCGCACGCAGCCAACCAGCTCCCCCTCCGCGGGATGCTCCCGGTGCAGGCTGCGGACGACGTCCCCGGGCGGCCGGTGCGGGTCCACGCGACGGGTCGCCTCCTCCAGCTCCGCCCGCAGCCGTTCCAGCTCCCCCTCGGCCTGCCTACGGAGGGACTCCAGGCGCACGTCGATCCGCTCGCCCGCCCACAGCATGCGGCGGTACAGGTCCGGACCCAGGGCGAACTCGTCGGTGGCGCGGGGCAACAGCTCGTCCCTCAGGAACTCCACGAACGCCGCCACCGCCTCCACTGCGACGCTCTGGGCGTCCTGCAGCCGGGCCTGGGTCCGCGAGGAGACGCCCTGCACGGCGGCCGGGAGCTGGTCCCGGAGGAAGTTCAGGCCCCCTATGAACATCTCCAGCGCGGTGGTCACGGAGGGCCGGGGACACCGGGGCTCCAGGTTCCTGCGCGCCTCTGTCAGGAGCGACGGGAGCTGGCGAAGGTGCTCCGTCAGCGCCCCGATCCGCTGCTCCACGGGCGCGTAGTCCCGCTTCAGGTACAGGGTGACGTCCAGGGCGTCCGCGTACGCCAGCGGGTTCCGCTGGAAGCTTTGCAGGTCCTCCAGGTCGAACCGTTCGCGTTCGAGGAAGGCCAGCAGCAGTTCCCGGTCCACCGCCTGCCGGGGGGAGAGGGCGTCGGGAGGGAACTGCCGCAGGGCCCGCTCGTGCTGCCGGACTGTCCGCAGCCGTCCGTCCAGGGCCGCGAGGCTGAAGGAGCCCAGGCGGCCGTCGTACGCGTGCAGTCCGAGCCGCGCCGCCCAGGTCGGGTAGAACTCGAACGCTGCCCTCAGGATCTCGTCGCTGAGCCGTTCGAACTGCGTGTCCACCGCGTCCTCACTGGTGTGTTCGAGGCGAGTCTCGGGTTCTCCTGGCGGTTGACGGTCCGGGAGCGCCTCCGTACAGTGGAGGCGCGGGGTGTGGCGCAGCGGAAGCGCATCGGCTTTGGGAGCCGAAGGTCGCCGGTTCGAATCCGGCCGCCCCGACCACGGAGTTTCCCTTGACCGGCAGGTCCCCACGCGCTATCGTGCCCCCATGGGACGTCTAGACGTCCAGACAGCCCGCCCGAGATACCTGGCGGTCCGCCGGGCCGTGGAGCGGTGGATCCGCCAGGGGCAGTTCCCTGAAGGCGCACGGCTGCCTTCCGAGGGGGAGCTGGCCCGTCGGTTCGGGTGCAGCCGGATGACGGTGCGGCAGGCCATCGCCGCGCTGGCCGCAGAAGGCCTGGTCCAGCGCCGGCACGGCGTGGGCACCTTTGCCAGCCGGCCCAGAGCGCTGCGCCGTTTCTGGACCGTGCTGTCCTTCACCGAGGAGATGCGGGCCCACGGGGTGGAAGTGCAGAACCGCCTCCTGAGCGTGCGACGGGAGCGGCCCTCGGAGGCGGTGCGCAGGGCCCTGGCGCTCGCCCCCGGGGAGCTCGTGTACCGGATCCGGCGGCTCCGGCTCGTGGGTGGGCACCCGGTCGCGTACCACGTGTCGTGCATTCCCGTCCGCGTCTGCCCAAGGCTGGACGGGCTGGACCTGGCGTCCGACTCCCTGTACCGGCTCGTGGAGGAGCACTACGGCTACCGGTTCACGCGTTGCGAGCGAGCGTACCGGCCGGTGAGAGCGAGGGCCCCCGAAGCGCGACTGCTGGAGGTTCCTCCTGGCACGCCCCTGTTGCTGGTGGAGGGCGTGACCTTCGTGGACGCCGGCCTGCCCGTGGACGCCTGCTACGAGGTGTACCGTGAGTAGGCGGTTGCACATCGGGGTGATCGGCGAGCAGGACGCCCGGCCGGAGATGCGCCGGCTGGCCGAGGAGGTCGGCCGTGAGATCGCCCGCCGGGGCGCGGTGCTGGTGTGCGGGGGGCTCGGAGGGGTGATGGAGGCAGCCGCCCGCGGGGCTGCGGAGGCGGGCGGCGTGGTGGTGGGGATCCTGCCCGGCACGCGGGCGGAGGAGGCCAACCCCTACGTGAGCGTACCCGTGGTGACGGGGCTCGGGGAGGCGCGCAACGTGATCGTGGTGCGCACCTCCGACGCCCTGGTGGCGGTGGGCGGAAGCTACGGGACGCTGTCGGAGATCGCCTACGCGCTGAAGCTGGGCGTCCCGGTGGTCGGGCTGGGGACCTGGGAGCTTTCCCGACCGGGGCTACCGGGCGACCCCATCGTGCGGGCGCGCGATGCCGTGGAAGCGGTAGCTCTGGCCTGGGAGTTGTCGCAGGCTCGGGTTCGCGGCGAGAAGTCCACACCAACCGGAGAGGGGTGAGCAACCATGCGTGGGAAGCCTCTGGTGGCGG
>CALIMJ010000050.1 GCA_938028835.1 uncultured bacterium
CCCGCAGCGCTGTAGACACGTTCGAATGCGGGCACCACATAAGTCAGGAACACCGCCACCACCAGCACGGCCGCGCCGAGGACCACCGCAGGATACGCCAGTGCCTCCCGAATCTTCCGCCTGAACTCCAGCTCGCGTTCCAGGTACGCGCTCAGCCGCCCGAAGGCCACGTCCAACTGCCCCGTGGCCTCCCCACTCTCCACGATCCCGACGAACACCGGCGGGAGCCCGACCCCCACCCGACCCAGCGCGGCAGAAATCCGGCTGCCCTTCTCCACCTCGTCCCGCAGGGCCCGGGAGAAGCGCCTCAGATTGTCGGAGTCCGCGTGCTCCTCCACCGCCCGCAGGGCCGCGGAGACGGTGAGCCCCGCCCCCAGCAGCGTGGCCATGTGGTGGGTGAACTCGCCCAAGTCCGCCAGTCCCAGGCTCACCCGGTCCAGTGGCCCGGCTCCGTCCCGCCGTGCTTCCAGGGAGGTGAGGAACAGCCCCTGCCTCCGCAGCAGCGTCGCGAGCTCCCGGACGTCCTGTGCCTGGGCGGTACCCCGCACCACGCCGCCCGCCGCGTCCCGCGCCACGTAGTCGAACACCGGCACGGCCACCTAGTCCTCCACCGCCAGGACCCTGCGGAACTCCTCCACGCTGGTAACGCCCTCCAGGACCTTGTGCGCCGCCGCGTCCCGCAGGCTGGCCGCACCTGCGGCGCGGGCCGCCTCCGCCAGCATGCTCGCCGGACTGCGGCGCAGCACCAGGTCCTGGATCCTCGCGTCCACCTCGAGGATCTCGAACACGCCCGTCCGCCCCCTGTACCCGGTCCCCCCGCACTCCGCGCACCCGGCCGGCCGGTACACCACCAGGGGGCCCTGGATCCCCAGCAGCTCCCGCGTCTCCGCGTCTGCAGGCTGCGCCTGCCGGCACCGGCGGCACAGGACCCGGACCAGCCGCTGCCCGACCGCCGCCACCACCGCGGAAGCCAGCAGGTACGGTTCCACGCCCAGGTCCACCAAGCGGACCAGGGCGCTTGCGGCGTCGTTGGTGTGCAGGGTCGTGAGGACCAGGTGGCCGGTGAGCGCCGCGTGCACCGCCATGGACGCGGTGGCGCGGTCCCGGATCTCGCCTACCATGATTACGTCGGGGTCGTGCCGGAGGATGCTCCGCAGCCCCACCTCGAAGGTGATCCCCATCTTCTCGCGCACCGGGATCTGGGTGATGCCCGGAAGCCGGTACTCCACGGGGTCTTCCACCGTCATGATGTTGCGGGACCGGTCGTTCACGTGGTGGAGGGCCGCGTACAGGGTGGTGGTCTTGCCACTGCCGGTCGGGCCCGTGACCAGCACCATACCGTGGGGACGCCGCAGCAGCCGTTCCAGAACCCGACGCTGGTCGGCCTCCAGCCCCAACCGGTCGAACCCCAACAGGACCTGACGGGTGTTGAGCAGCCGCAGGGTCATCCGCTCGCCGAACGCGGACCCCACCGTGGCCACCCGCACGTCGTACTCCCGCCCGCCGAAGTCCAGCGCCAGCCGGCCGTCCTGTGGGCGGACCCGCTCGCCGATGTCCATCCCGGCTAAGACCTTCACCCGTGAGATCAGGCTGGCGGCCACCGGGTGCGGCACCCGCAGCCGGTCCTGGAGGATCCCGTCCACCCGGAACCGGACGCCCACGTCCTCCGACTCGGGCTCCAGGTGCACGTCGGTGGCTCCCGCTCGGATGGCATCCCCCAGAAGGGAGTTCAGCAGCTGGACCGCCGGCGCGTCCTCAGCCGCCTCCACCACCGCCACGGTCGCCGGGGAGGCCGGGCTACCCGAGTCCTGCGGTAGAGCCTCGAGGGTGCGGGCTGCCCGGTGCCTGGCCCCGAAGAACCGGCTGTAGGCCCAGTCGAAGTCGGCCTCCGTGATGAAAACCGGGCGCACCCTACCGCCCAGGTGCGAAGCGGCCACGTCCAGGGCCTCCACGTCGGTGGGGTCCACCATACCGAGGAAGACCTCGTCGTCGACCCTGGCCACCGGCACCACCCGGTGCTGGGCCACCACCCACTCCGGGAGGCTCCGGACTAGGCCTTCGTCCAGCGGCACTTCGGTGAGGTTCAGGTAGCTGTGCCCCTTCTGTGCGGCCAGGGCCTCTCCCAGGGCCTGCTTGGACAGGTAGCCCCGCTCCACCAAGATGCGGCCCAGCAGTTCCCCCGTCCGCCGCTGCTCGGCCAGGGCGGCGTCCAGCTGCTCGGGGGTGATCAGGCCGCGCTCCAGCAGCAGCGCCCCCAAGGGCACTTGCTTGCCGTTGCCGGGCGTGGACACCAACCGCTTCAGCTCCGCCTTTGTCTCCCGGAGAACCTGCATCACCGCACCGCTGGAGCATCTTCGGTGCCACAGGATTCCCGTACCAGGAACCGGTTCCTGGAACCGGTTCCTGGTACCGGAGTTGACACGGCACCTGGTACCCGTACCTGGAACCGGTTCCTGGTACCGGAGTTGACATAACGTGGCGAGCCAGGCGGGGAGGCAGCCTTCGGTCCTGGAGCGCGCACCTGTTGCCGGTACCAGGAACCGGTACCAGGAACCGGTGCCTGCTACGCAAGTCGAGATCGTGGAGCCAGCACCTGGCGCCCGCACCTGGCACCGGTCCCCTGAGCCGCCAAGCCCCGCCGTCTGTGGGGTGAGTGTCAGACGCCTGGTCCCGGGCACCTTTCTCAGGCGCGTATGGCACCTCGTGTCCCACACGGGTAGCATCGAAGTGGTGGACCTCCAGGCGGCGTCCCGGGCCCTGATCCTCCGCGCCACTGACGACCCCCGGGTGGCGGGCTTCGTGCGCCGCCACGGCCTGCGCCTGGGCGCGAGTCGGTTCGTGGCAGGGGAGACCCTAGACGACTGTGTGGCGGTCCTCCGGTCCCTGCAGGACCGGGGCTTCCTCACCAACACCACCCTCCTCGGGGAACGGGTGACCGAGGAGGCAGCGGTCCGCAGGACGGTGGAGGCCTACCAGGAGGTACTGGAGCGCCTGCAGCGGCAGGGGCTGTGGACGTATCTTTCGGTGAAGCTCAGCCAGCTGGGCCTCGATGTGGGCGAGGAAGTTTCCTACCGCTCCCTGCGGACGCTGGTGGCCCGCGCCGCGGAGCAGGGCCGGTTCGTCCGGATCGACATGGAGGAGTCCTGGCGGGTAGACGCCACCCTGCGCACCTACCGCCGCCTCCGGTCGGAAGGCTACGACAATGTCGGGGTGGTCCTGCAGAGCTATTTGTACCGCAGCGAGGAGGACCTGCGGCAGCTGCTTCCCCTCCGGCCCCACGTCCGCATCGTGAAAGGCGCGTACCTGGAGCCTCCGAGTGTGGCGTTTCCGCGCAAGGCGGACGTGGACCGCAACTACCGCAGGTTGCTTGAGGTGGCGTTCCTGGGCGGGGCGACGGTGGCGGTGGCGACCCACGACGAGCGCATGCACGCGCACACGGTGGAGTTCACCCGACGCCACGGGATCCCGCCGGACGCCTTCCAGTTCCAGATGCTGTACGGGGTCCGGCCGCGGCTCCAGGAGAACCTGCTGGCGCGCGGCTACCGGGTCCTGGTGGCGACTCCTTACGGGCCGGACTGGTATCGATACTTCATGCGGCGGCTGGCGGAGCGGCCCGCCAACGTGGCCTTCCTCCTGCGCAACCTGCTCCGCCGGTGACCGTCAGCGGGCGGTTCTCCGGACGAATAGGGTGAGGCGCACGCCGTCGAACTCCCCGAAGTAAGCAACCCGGTGGGTGGCGGCCAGCTGGCGGTAGACCGCCTCGAACGCTGCGGGCGGGACCGGGAACCCCTGCACGACCCAGACCCGCTCCGCCGCCGCCGAAACCCGGACCTGCTCGCGCAACTCCCGTAGCCCCTGGTCGGTCCACTCCGACCGCAGGGCCACGTAGCGGTCCCGCAGCTCCGGCATATAGTAGTCGACGCCTGCGGACTCCCAGCGCGGGTACACCAGCACCACGTCCCCTACCTGTAGTCTCGCCCGCAGCTGTGCTGCTAGCGCCCGCCGGTCGCCCATTCGCTCCGTGAGGTTCGAGCCCCACAGCCCCACAGACCCCATCGAGAGTGCCACCAGGGCGGCTCCACAGCACGCCGCCAAGACTCTCACGGCTCGGGCACTCACACCGCCCGCAAGGGACCCCACCGCCACCGCCAGGAAGGGGAGCGCGAACACGAAGTACCGGGGGTAGGCCACCATGCTCTGCCGGACCAGGGAAACGCCCAGGAGCGCGGCCGCAGGCAGGCCCGCACAGCAGGCCACGAGCCGGGCCAACCCAGGGGACCTGCTCCACAGCGTCCGCATGCCCAGACCCACCACTACGGCCACCGGGACGGCTAGTACCAATTCCACCCAGAGCGGAGCCTGCGAGACCGAGAAGTAGCTGGCGGTGCCCGCCACCCGCCCGCCGAACCCCACCACGTGGAGGAGCTGCAGCGGCAGCGTCGTGGGAAGTGCAGGCCTCCACGGCGGGTCGAACCGGCCCTGGGAGAGGTGGTGCCAGAGGACCGGAAGCCACGGTGCGAAGAGCACGCCCGAGACGGAGAAGGCCGCCGCAACGGTCCGGAGCCCTCGTCGTCCCCCCTCCCACCAGGCGAACACTACTAGCGACGCCACCAGCACCGCCCCGAGGTAGTGGGTGTACAGCAGCAGCGCGCCCAGGGCCGCGAGCCTCCACGGGAACCTGGCGTCCCTTTCCACAGCCGAGGCGGCGTCCCAGGCCGCGGCGGAGTACAGCAGGGTCAGCAGGGCGTAGCGGGTGGCCTCCGTGGCGGCCTGCAGGAACAGGGGGGACGCCGCCAGCGCCAGCGCCGCCATCGCGGCGGGCGCCTCCCCCAAACGCTGGCGCGCCGTGGCGCGGAGGGCCGCAACGGCAGCTACCGCCAGCACCGCCGAGAGGCCCCTTATGGCAAGTTCGGAGGTACCGAACACCCGTGTCCAAGCCCGGAGTAACAGGTAGTACGCGGGAGGGTGCGCGTCGTGGTCGCGGACAAACCGCACGAAGTCGTCCCACGGCCGCAGGGCGGCGTGCAGCCCGAACAGCTCGTCGAACCACAGGCTGCGTCCGCCCACCAGCGCCCACACGGCCACCACCAGCGCCGCCGCGGACAGGAGGGCCCACCTGGAACGGTCGGTCATCCGCTCCCCTACACCCTACACTCTTCCCAGCACGCTCC
>CALIMJ010000051.1 GCA_938028835.1 uncultured bacterium
CAGTGGGATTGCAGCACCACGATCACCGCTTTCCCTCCTCCGGACCCGGAAGGGCCCCAAAAAAATTGCCTCCCGTCCCCGCGGGACGGGAGGCCAAAACACCTCGCGCGGTACCACCCGACTTCCCCGCCGCACTGGATGAGGCGGGGCCCTCTCGGAACGGGACTCGCGTCCGATTCCGCCGGCCTGGGCAACGGGAGCCGGAACCCCGTCGGCGCCTACTGGGCCTGCTGCCGTTCGGACCGCCCCTCGCAGGGGAACTCAGCTGCCCCTCCAACGCCGCGCTCACACCCGCCCGCGGCTCTCTTGGGTCGAAGCCGGACAGCCTACACGTCCCTGGTCTTCGGGCTTGTGCACGATCCTAGGAGGCAAGCCCGAGGCTGTCAACGGGCGTTCGATGCAGCCCGTTGATCAACCACCACTTGCCCCCCGCTCAAGGTCGCCCGCAGCGTCTGCACGAAACGCCGGGCCCACTCGTTGAGCCCGCGCCCCCGCAGGTACACCAGGTCCACGAACCGCTGGGGCATCTCCGCCCCCACCAGCCGCACGGGGACCAGACTGCCCTCCGTCACCTCCCGCCGGACCGCGATCTTGGGCAGCAGGGAGATCCCCACGCCGCGCTCCACCATCTTCTTGGTGGCCTCGATGGTGTCCAGCTCCAGGACCACGTTGGGGATCAAGCCCTGCCGGCGGAAGGTGGCGTTGAGGAGCGTCCAGTCGCTGGACCCGCGGTCGTAGAAGATCAGGGGCTGGCTGGCGACCTCCTCCAGGGTCACCCGACCCGCTTTCGCGAACGGGTGGCGCGGGTAGACGACCAGGACGAAGGGATCCCGGGCCAGGTGGATGGTCTCCACCTGAGGGTGGCTGAGGGACCGGGCCAGCCCGATCTCCGCCTCCTCGTTGAGGACCATCTGCAGGACGTCGCGGGAGTGGCCAGTGCGGATCAGCACCTTGCAGTCCTCGCACTCCTGACGGAACCGCTTGAGGGCTTCGGGCAGGAGGTAGGTGCAGAGGGAAGGAACCGCCGCCAGGGTCAGCGGTCCCGCGGACGGGCCTGAGGTCTGCTGAACCGCGTGCTGGCCCTCCACGACCGCCTGGATGGCCCGTTCCGCGTAGGGCAGCAGCGCCTCCCCGGCCTCCGTGAGACGTACGGTGCGTCCGTCCCGCTCGAACAGCCGCTTGCCCAGGGCGCGCTCCAACGACTGGATCCGGGCGCTCACGGCAGGCTGGGACAGGAACAGGGCCTCCGCGGCGCGGTGGAAACTCCGGAAGGTGGCCACCGCCACGAACGCCTCCAGCTGGTGCAGCTCCACGGTCCCGCCCACCGACTCACCTCAGCACAGGGCCCGGTCCCACGGCCCTGCGCCCGCTCTGTCCCTTACCCCAGTACCCTAACCGCCCGCGCCCCCGCCCGTAAAGCCAGGCTCCGTCATCCGGGAGGGATCCAGGATCCGCCCGAGATCCTCCTCCGACAGCCCGGTGCGTTCGCGGGCCACCTCCCGGATCGTCCGTCCGGTCCGGGCCGCCTCCTTGGCCACCTCTGCGGCCGCGTCGTAACCGATCACCGGAGCCAGGGCGGTGGCCAGCATCAGGCCGCGCTCCACCGTCTCCGGGCCTCGCGACGTGGCCCGCAGGCCCGCCACGCACTGCCGGGCGAAGTTGCGGGAGGCGTTGGCCAGCAGCCGGATGGACTGGAGGAGGTTGTAGCCCATCACGGGCATCATGGTGTTCAACTCGAAGTTGCCCCACTGGTTGCCCAGGGCCACCACGAGGTCGTTGCCCTGGACCTGCGCGCACACCTGAATCACGGACTCCGGGATCACGGGGTTTACTTTGCCCGGCATGATGGACGACCCGGGCTGCACCGCGGGGAGCTCCAGCTCCGCCAGGCCCGCGTGGGGGCCAGAGCCCATCCAGCGGATGTCGTTGGCCACCTTCATCAGGGCGGTGGCGTAGGTACGCAGGACGCCGCTGGTGAACACCACCGGGTCCAGGCACGCCTGGGCGCGGAAGTGGTTGGGGGTCTCCCGCACGGGGAACCCCAGGGCCGCGGTGAGCTTCGCGCACACCCGCTCCGCGAACTCCGGGTGCCGGCCCGTCCCGGTGCCCACCGCGGTGCCGCCCAGGGGGAGCTCCCGTAGGCGGTCCTCCGCCACGGAGAGATTGTCCAGGGCGGCTTCCACGTGCCCTGCGTACCCTGTGAACTCCTGGCCCAGCCGGATGGGGGTAGCGTCCATCAGGTGGGTACGGCCCGTCTTCACCACCGGCAGGAACTCTTCCGCCTTCCGTCGGAAGGTGTCCCGCAGCTCCTCCAAGGCCGGGCGCAGCTGCTCCCGGATCTCCAAGAGCGCTGCCAGCTGGATGGCGGACGGGATGACGTCGTTGCTGCTCTGACCCAGGTTGACGTGGTCGTTGGGGTGGACCCGCCTGGAACCCCTGGCCTCGCCCAGGAGTTCCGCCGCCCGGTTGGCGATCACCTCGTTGGCGTTCATGTTGGTGGACGTCCCGGATCCGGTCTGGAACACGTCCACCACGAACTCGCGGTCCCACACCCCGTCAGCGACTTCCTGGGCCGCCCGCACGATGGCGTCCGCCAGGGTGTGATCCAACAGCCCCAGTTCCGCGTTCACCTCAGCGGCGTAGCGCTTGATCAAACCCAGGGCGCGGATGAAAACCCGGGGAAACCGAAGGTCGCTGATGGGAAAGTTCAGCACCGCCCGCTGGGTGCTGGCTCCGTACAGGGCGTCGGCGGGCACCTCCATGGGGCCGAGGGTGTCCCGCTCGATCCGGACTCTACGCTCGGCGGTGGTGGGCTCGGTCACGGCGCCTCCTCCACGGGTGGTTTCAAGACCAGTCTAGCAGCCCGCTGGGGTCTCCGGGGGGGCCACCCGGCTCGGGCCTGGGCGGCGGCAGCCGCACCACCGCGTCCGCGTGGCGCGCCACGGCCTCATCCCAGGTGAACAGGAACACCTGCCGCTCACAGGACAGCTCCCGCAACCAGTCCAGGGCGCGCTGTCGGCGCTCGGGGTCGAAGGTCACGAACGGGTCGTCCAGGAACAGCGGCGGCCGCACCCCCGGCGCCAGCACGTCCACCAGGGCCACCCGCGCGGCCAGGTAGACCAGGTCCACGGTCCCGCGGCTCAGCTGCGGCTCTTCGGGCGACAGCCAGCGGCCCGCCTCCTCTGACCACACCTCCACCCGCAGCCTGTCCGTGTCGTGGGGGACCCGGACCCGGGTGTAGCGTCCTCCGGTGAGGCGCGCCAGGGATTGTCCTGCCTTCTCCTCCACCGCTTGGCGGGCTGGGATCTCCACCGCGGCCTTCGCCTCCTGCAGCACTTCCACCGCGGCCCGCAGCGCTTGGCGCCGGCGTTCGAGCCGGTCCAGCTCCGCGCGGCAGGCGGCCAGCTCCTCCTCAGCCCGCAGCAGGTCCTCCTCGTCGGGTGCCGACTCCAGCTGCACCTCCAGGCGCTGGAGCTCGCGTTGCAGCCGCTGTTGCTCGTCCCCTAGGCGCTGGGTCTCGCCTTCCAAGCGCTGCAGTTCCAGTGGCAGCAGTACCTTGGCCCGGGTCGCCTCGTCGTCCAGAAACTGCAGCTGGGCGTGCAGGTCCACGGACAGGGTCTGCAGCTCCTCCCTCAGCTTCTGCGGGTCCCGGCCCCCCAGAAGGCCCTGGATCCGCTCCTGGCTGGACTGCAGGGCTTGTTCCAGCTGCCGGCGCCGGCTGACCCGGCCCTCCACCTCCTCTACGGACCGGGCCTGCGTGGCGGCCAGCTGCTCGTTGGCCTGCGCGCGCAGCTCCCGCGCCTGGGCCCGGAGCTCCCCGGCGAGGCGCGACCGCTCCCGGTTCTGCGCCTCCGCCTCTCCCCTCACCCGGCGCGCGGTTTCTGCCCTTCGCCAGCTCCTCCACCCGCCGAAGGCCGCGGCCACCGCAGCAGCCAGCAGCACGGCCCGCAATGCGTCCGGCAGGCCTGGCCACGCGGCCGCGACCGCCGCGGCCCCGGCCACAACCCACACCCACCGGGCCGGAGGGCGGACCTCGGGCAGCTCCACCGCGCTGCGGTCAAGCCCCGCGGCCCTCGCCTCCAGCTCCTCCGCGCGTCTCAGGGAGTCGCGGATCGCTTCCACGATCCCGTCTTCGGCCGGCGGAAGCCTCTCCAGCTCCTCGCGGTACCGGCGGACGCGGTCTTCCAGAGCCTCTAGCTGCTCCAGTACCTCGCGTCGCCAGCTGACCTCCTTCCGGAGCCAGTCCGAGCGCTCCCGTGCTTGCTGGACCTTGCGGTTCAGGTCCAGGAGCTCGTTGCGGTCCTGCAGCTCCGCTTCCAGCTCCGCTAGACGCTGCCGGACCCTGGCGGCCTCTACGGCGGTGGCGCGAGCCTCCTGAACGGCCCGTTGGAGATCCTCCACCTGCTCCTGGAGGTCCCGGAGCCGCTGCTGAGCGCGGGACAGGCGGCCGGGGTTGGAAGCGGGCCGCACTAGGCCCCGCTCCAGATCCTCCAGAGCTCTCTGCAGCGCCTGCAGGGCCCGGGAGGCGTCCTCGTCTGCCCCCGCCACGATACGGCCGAGTTGCGCCGCCACGTCGCGCTCGCCGATGCGATGCAGCTCGGCCTGGCGGACGTGGGCGGTGGCCAGGAAGGTCTTCTCCGACTGGAACCCTAGGGCCCGGCCGATGGCCTGCTGCACCTCCCGGGGCCGTTCCCAGGTCCTGCCCTGTCCCTTCAGCACCACCCGGCCCGCGCCGAAGTCCTTGACCAGCTCGAACCGGCCCTGCGGGACCTCGAAGACCAGCTGCAGGACCGGGGCGCCGGCCCCTCCCCAGGGCCGCACGGCTTCGTCGTGGCGGTCGGACGCGGGGTTCGCGAACAGCGCCATCCGGAGGGCGTCGCGGAGCGCGGACTTGCCGGCCTCATTAGGCCCCACCACCGCGTTGAAGCCCGCAGCGAAGCGGAAGCAGGCGCTGCGGTGCTGGCGGAAGTTCTCGACCCTCAGCTCCAGCAGCTTCACCCGTACACTCCACGCCCCTGCAGGGCCGCAACCCCAAGCTGCAGCGCTTCCTCCAGGTACGGCCGCTCCTCCGGACCAGACGACTGCAGGCGGCTCTGCATCCTCCGGACGAACTGCCCCAGGACCGTGGCCGGCTCGAACCTCTGCAGGGCCTCGTCGTCCAGCCTTGGGTGGGACAGGTCGCGCAGGACCAACCGGAAGAACCGGTCGGCGTAGTCCTGCTGCAGCGCGTGGAGGGGGAGCACTTGGTCCGCCTCCCGGAGACCCTGAAGGGTCAGGTCCAGCACCAGGTCAGGGTCCGCTAGCTCCTCCAGCCGAGCCCGCAGGGCCTCCTCGTCCAGGCCTTCCACGGACACCACCAACCGCTGGTACCGGCGCCTCGCGACCCGGACGCGGTCCACGGCAACCCTGCCTGGCACCTCCACGGTCACAAGCAGAACGTGGCCGAACCCCGGCTGGTCCAGGCTCAAGAATTCCGGCGCGCCGGCGTACCAACTCACGTACGGAGCCGGGTGCACCTCCTGCGCCGAGTGCCAGTCTCCCAAGGCCAGGTAGTCCAGACCGACCGCCCGGATCTGGTCCGGCCGGATGGCCGCGGGATCCTCCACCTGTCCGGAGCGGTACACCGGACCGTGCGCCACCCCTACGGTGGGCCCCCGGGGCCTGGGCCAGTTCTCCAGGGGGTTCTGGCCAGGAGTGGCGGAGCGGCCCACCACCACCAGCCCGAAGTCGAGCTGCACGGCCTCCGGCTGCTCGCCGAACACCACCACGTCGCCCGCGCGGCCCAGGAAGTCTGTTCGCTTCCAGACCCCGTCAGGCGCCGCGTCGTGGTTTCCCGCCACCACGAACACCCGCACGCCCGCCTGGACCAGCTTGCGGAGCTGGTCGGCAGCAAAGGAGGCAACGGACCGGGGAGGGTGGGGCGTGTCGAACAGATCCCCCGCGATCAGAACCACCTGGCAGCGCCGCTCCAGCGCCAGGTCCACGCACCGCATAAAGGTCCGGCGCAGCTGCTCGCGCTGCTCCACGCCCTTACCCCCGAGGCCGCTGAACCGCGCCCCCAGGTGAACGTCGGCCAAGTGCAGGATCCGGATCACCGTGTTTCCAGCCGGTCCAACAGCGGGAGGAGCTCCCGGAGGTCGTAGATACGGTCGCAGTCCACTTCCTGGAATACCCGGTCCCGGTCGATGAGGACCGGGTGCAGCCCAGCGGCGCGCGCTCCCCGCACGTCCGCCTCGTAGGAGTCCCCGACGTGCACCGCCTCCGCGGGACGGACGCGTACTGCGTCCAGGGCCACGTGGAAAATCCGGGGGTCCGGTTTCGCCGCCCCCACAAGGGCAGACGCCACCACCGCATCGAAGTAGCCGCGCAGGCCCGCGCGCTCCAGGACTTCCGGGAGGTCCGGCTCCCAGTTGCTCACCACCGCCAGCCGGAACCCCCTGCGGCGCAGCTCTTCCAGCACCGCGGGCGCCTCCGGATACGGGACGTACTCCGGCCGGGTCCGGGCCAGCACCTGGTGCATCCGCTCCGCGATCTCGTCCTCGTAGCCAGGAACTTCCAGATGGGACACCATTTCGCGGAGGAACTGACGCCAGGTCTGCTCGGTGAACTGGTCCGGCGGGACGCCGCTGAGGGCGTCGCTGGCGCGGGCGTACGCCCGCTGGAGGGCCTCCCGGTCGAGGGTGACGTCGAACTCCCCCAGGCCCTCCGCCCACACGTCGAACCACGACGGCCTGCCCTCCAGCAGGGTGTGGCCCGCGTCCAGGAACACCGCCCGCACAGCTCCCATCCCCAACATCCTGGCAGGTCCTTCAGTCCCCACGCGCGGTGTACGGGCAGATGGATGCAAACGCGCAGTACCGGCACGCCCGGTACCAGTCGGGAGTGGCCACAAACTCCTGCCGGCGGATCCCCTCCGCCACCCGGTCGATGACCTCCTCAGCTTCTCGCACCCACGCCGGTTCCGGACGGACGGACCCCACCACCACCCCCTCGGGGTTCAGGAAGTGCAGCTCCATCCGGTCCGGCAGCCGCCCGTGCACCTCGCGGTAGGCCAGGGCGTACAGACGCAGCTGCAGGCTGTCGCGTGCGCGGTCGTCCGCCTTCGCCTCCTCCCGCACCTCCGAGGTCTTGAAGTCCACGATGCAGACCTGCCCGTCCCGGACGTCCACCCGGTCCCACCGGCCGCGCACGCGGGTGTTGTTGCGGAAAAAGGAGAAGGGCGCTTCCACCATGGTGGGCACGTGGCCCCACGCCTCCTGGAACTCGAAGAACCGCCGGAGCACCTCCCGCCCCTCCTGCATGCGGCGCTCCTCGTGCTCGGGGCTCAGGAACCCCTCGTTGACCCACACCCGCTCGAAGTAGGCCACCAGGTCCTCCAGGGTCACCGGCTGGCGGCGGGCGCGGCGGCGGTGGTACTCGCGGAGGGCCTCGTGGATCGCGGTACCATAGGCGACCCGGTGATCCCGGGTCACCGGCACCCGCAACACGTGCGTGTACTTGTACTTGAGGGGACACGTCTCGTAGTCGTCCAGCTGGCGGAACGAGACGCTGATCACAGCGTCCGGAGGGAGGATCCCTGCCAGGAGCTCCGACGGGGAGGCGGGCGCGTGGCGGTGGATCTGCTCCAGGGCGGAGGCGCGGAAGGCGCCGCCCTGCAGGGCCGGCCGATCCAAGGCCTCCAGGACGAACCGGCTCACCTTTCGAGGCCGAGGCCCCCCGTAGTCTCGGGCGCTGGTGAAGTACAGCTCCCGCCTGGCCCGAGTCATGGCCACGTAGAACAGCCGGCGCTCCTCCTGGAGGTGGTGGTCGCCCGCGGGCAGCTCGTCCCGGATCAGGGCTTCGGGCAGCTCGATGGGGTCCGAGCGATCCTGGACAGGGAACTTGTGGGTGACGCACGAGCCGATGAAGACCACCGGGAACTCCAGCCCCTTCGCCTTGTGGACCGTCATCACCTGAACCGCGTCCGCTTCCGGGTCCAGCTCCTCCACGGGTGGGTCGTCGCCCGCGGCGATGAGTTCGTCCACGTAGCGGACGAACTCCACCGCCCGGTCGTACCGGAGCAGGGGCGCCGCGCGGGCTACCAGGTCGAAGAACCGGGCCAGGTTGCGGATCCGCGCCTCGTCGGTGGGGTCCCCGGAGGTCGCCAGGCGCTGCACGTAGCCCGTGCGCTCCACCAGGTAGACGTACAGCACCCGCCCCGTGGGCTGTTCGACAGCCAGCCGCCGCATGGCGTCCAGGTCGTCTGTCAGCTTGGCCAGGGCCGCGAGGCTCTCCGGCCGGAGCTCCGCCCGCAGGTCCGCGAACTCGCCGCCCTCCCCCACGGGATCCACCAGTCGGCGGACTACGTCGTCCAGGGAGCGGTTGCGGGCCTGCGCCGCGGCCAGGCAGCGGGACACGTCCGTGGGACTGGCCAGGTACAGGGGCGAGGTGGCGAGGAAGTACAGGCTGAGGTTGTCCCGCGGGTTGGCGAGGGCCCGCAGGAAGCTGAGCACCAGGCGGATCTCCTCCCGGTCATACAGCCCCCTCGTCCCCGTGAACTGGTGAGGGATCCCGCGCAGGTTGAGGGCCCGCAGGAACGGCTCCGCGTCCGCGTTGGACCGGACCAGGATGGCCACGTCCCGATAGCGCCACACGCCCTGTTCCACCCGCTCCGCGATGGTGCGGGCCACCGCGTCGGCCTCCGTGGTGAGGGAGTCGAAGTGCAGGTGCTGCGGCTCCGGCCCGTCCGGGGAGTCCGCTACCAGCCGCTTGTCCACCCGCTCCCGCACCTCGAGCCGGTCCGGATCGTTGTGCCGGATCAGACGGTAGGCCGCGTCCAGGATGGCCTGGCTGCTCCGGTAGTTGCGCACCAGCACGATGCGCTCCGCGTCCGGGTAGGTCCGGGTGAAGTTCAGGAGGTTGCTGAGGGCCGCGCCGCGCCATTTGTAGATGGCCTGGTCGTCGTCGCCCACCGCGGTCACGTTGCGGTGGGCCGCCCCCAGGAGCTTGACCAACTCGAACTGCGCGTAGTTGGTGTCCTGGAACTCGTCCACCAGCACGTACCGGAACCGCTCCTGGTACCGCCGCAGGACCTGCGGGTGCTCCCGGAAGAGCTGCAGGGTGCGGGTGATCAGGTCCCCGAAGTCCAGCAGCCCATGCTCCGCCAGGTGTTGCTGGTACGCGGCGTACGTCTCTGCGAGCTCCAGCTGGCGATCCGCCTCGGCCTGGGCCTCCGGGTCTGTGACGGAAGCGGCCAAGGACTCCGCGTAGCGCCGGTAGTCCTCGGGGGAGACGTCCTCGTCCTTGGCCCGGCTGAACAGCTGCACCAACGCCTGGAGGTGGCGCGTGGGGTCGGCGAGCGGGCGGTACCGCCGCAGGGGCAGCTCGAACAGGTGCTCCCGGAGGAACAGGACCTGTTCCGCGCGGTTCAGCACCCGGAAGTCCGGGGGCAATCCCAACAGGAGCGCGTGTTCCCGCAGCACCCGGTCCCCGAACGCGTGGAACGTGGAGATCCACACCTCCGTGTAGCCGTACGGGACCAGCACGTCCACCCGCTCTTCCATCTCCCCCGCGGCTTTGTCCGTGAAGGTGAGGGCGAGGATCTCCTGCGGCCTAGCCCGTTTGGTGGCGATGAGGTACGCGATGCGGCGGGTGACCACGGAGGTCTTCCCTGTCCCGGCGCCGGCGATGATGAGCAGCGGGCCCTCCCCCCACTCCACGGCGCGGCGCTGCTCCGGGTTGAGACCCTCGAGGATGCGCTCCGCGGCGGGCGGCGGCGCCGGCTCATCCAGAGCCAAGGGCAGCTGCAGCAGAGGGCTGTCGCCCGACCGGCCCGACCTCACCGCGTCCCCTCCTCTGCGGCCGGGTTCCCTCGCAGGCCCACCGCCTCGAGGGCTCGGGACACCGCGGCAGGGCCGAACCCGCGCCGCGCCAGGTAGCCGGCCAGCCGGCGCTCAGCGACTTCAGATGGCTGCCGGGCATAGCGCGCAAGCCGGCGTCGGGCGACCTCCACAGCCAGGGCCTCCTCTTCGGCTCCGGCCTCCCGGAGCGCCTCCTCCGCGAGCTCCCGCGCCACGCCCTTGCGCCGCAGCTCGTACCGCAGACGCGCCGCCCCGAGGCCGCGCGAGGCCTGCCGCGACCGCACC
>CALIMJ010000052.1 GCA_938028835.1 uncultured bacterium
TTGAGGACGGCCTGGGCGTGGGGGGTGGGCTTGGTAACGAGCCGGGTCTGGTGCCCGTCCACCACGAACAGGTGGGCCCGGACCCACGGCTCGGTCCGGTGGTAGATGGGACGGAGGGCCAGCACGTCCTTGAGGCAGCGGAAGCCCCGCTCCACAGTCTGAAACTCCTTGGTAGGACCCGGGACTCACTCCGAACGGTCAGGCCACGGGCGGCCGGCTACCCCGAAGGCGCCAGAGCAGCTCCTGAAGGGCTTGGCGGCCCAGGACGTACACCTCCCCGCAGAACCGGCACCGCACCTCCGCGCGGCCTTCTGCCAGGAGGGACTCCACCTCCTCGGCGCCCAGCAGCGCCAGTACCCCCTCCACCCGCTCGCGGGAACAGGTACACCGGTACCGCACGGGCCGTTCCTCCAGAATGTGCGCCCCCAGGCGGCCGAGGGCAGCCCGGGCCAGGTCCGCGGACGAGGCTCCCTGCTGGACCAGCTGGGTCACCGGCGGAAGAGCCCGCACGTGCGCCTCCAGGTAGTCCCGGGCTCCGGGGTCGGCGTCCGGCATCACCTGCACGATGAACCCCCCCGCCGCGGACACCCGTCCGTCCGGCTCCACCAGGACGCCCAGGGACACCGCCGAGGGTACCTGCTCGGACTGCGCCAGGTAGTACGCCAGGTCCTCGGCGATCTCGCCGGAGACCAGGGGCGCGCTGCCGTGGTACGGCCACCGCAACCCCAGGTCCTTGGTCACGTGCAGCGTCCCGCGCCCCACCGCGGCGCCCACGTCGAGCTTGCGCCGGTTGGAAAGCGGCAGGTGTACGGCGGGGTTCTGCACGTAGCCGCGCACGTCGCCGGACGCGGTGGTGTCCGTGACGATACCGCCCAGGGGGCCGTCCCCCAGGATGCGCAGGGTCACCTTTTGCTGCCCTTCCAGGGTGGCGCTCAGCAGGCTCGAGGCCGTGAGGGCGCGCCCCAGAGCCGCCGCCGCGGTGGGCGCCGCCCCGTGCCGCCGGCGGGCCTCCTCCACCAGCCGGGTGCTGACGCACGCGAAGGCCAGCACGCCCTCCGACCCCATGGCGCGGACCAGGGTTTCCACGGGCTTCACCTCCTCAGACGCGCGGGCGCGGCCTCCTCACGCGGACGGCCAGCAGCTCCCCTTCCGACACCGCCACCCAGGCAGGCTCCTCCGTGACCTCGTTGCTGACCCCGAGGGTGCTGCCGAGGATCAGGGTGCCGTCCACCAGGGGAAACCGCAGGCCGCCCGTGTGGATTCCCGAGCTGTGCGGCCGCAGGGAGAACAGGGAGACCCAGTCGCCCACACGGGCGTCCAGCTCCACCCGGCCCCGCACGAGCTGCACCAGAGTCCCTCCGGCCACCACCCGCAGGTCCACCCCGCGATCCGCCGCGTACCGGGGC
Organism: uncultured bacterium; assembly: GCA_938028835.1. GTDB lineage: Bacteria > Sysuimicrobiota > Sysuimicrobiia > Sysuimicrobiales > Sysuimicrobiaceae > Tepidifontimicrobium. The sequence continues at coordinate 1,407 of CALIMJ010000052.1, forward strand.
AGGAGCAGGTTGGCGAGCTCGTGATCCACCCGCTTGCCCAGCCCGCCCAGGAGGTAGGCGGTGCGGAAGCCCCGTTCCGCCACCACGTCCACCGCCAGCTCGCTGTCCGTCTTGTCCTTGGCCTCCGGGTAGCGGATGCGCTCGGCCCCCATTTGCTCCAGCCAGTTCACCAGGCCGAAATCGAGGGAGTCCCAGTCCCCCACCACCACGTGCGGCCTCCAGCCGGCGTGGTAGGCCCGGGCCACGCCACCGTCCGCGCACACCACGAGGCTGGCGGTACGGTAGCGACGCGGCAGCCGACCGCCTCCGCCGGCCACGATGGCCGCGTACACCTCCTTGGGCCTCACGGAAGGCATGGTAGCCGGGAGGAGCCGCGCGGGCAAAGTCACCCTGAATCCGGGGTGCAGCTCGCTGCGGCCGCGCTGCCGCGCAGGTGTCAGCCCGACCGTTCCGGGGGCATCGGGAGGGCGCGCAGGACGAGCAGGGTCAGCACCACGCTGACCACCACCTCCGGCAGCATGTAGGAGCCGTTGTACGCCGCGGAGTACACCCACGGGCTGGTCCCCCGCGGCGCGTACTGCGCGAAGAACACCACCCCGCTGAGGAAGTGGGACAGGAACCGACCCGCCCCGCCCGCCACCACCCCCAGCCAGGGCAGCCGCGGGAAAAAGCCCGCCAGGCCCAGGGCGCCAAACGCCACCGGGTAGTCCAGCAGGAACTGCACGGGGTGGACGAAGACCGGCTCCAGCGCGAAGTTCACCAGCCCCAGCAGCACGCCGGCCGCGATCCCCGTGCGCGCTCCCCACCGCAGGCTCAGGTAGAACACCGGCACCATGCTGCCCGCGGTGATGGAACCTCCCTGGGGCAACTGGTACACCTTCAGCAGGCCCAGGGCGGCGCCGAGCGCGATGGCGATCCCGGACTCCGCCAGCTGCCGCGTGCGCAAGGACCTGACCTCCAGGTCGTACCGGAGGTCCGCACCGCGCTCCGGCCCGCGCTCCTGACGCGGCGCGGGCCCGCCGAAAAAGGCCTCGAACAGCTCCTCGAAGGGGCTGCGGAAGTCAAACGGGCCGGGGGCGGGTGCTGCCCGGCGG